>JAABRD010000022.1 GCA_011391085.1 Thiotrichaceae bacterium
GAGGCTTTAGCCGGTGGAGTGGAGGCTTTAGCCGGTGGAGTGGAGGCTTTAGCCGGTGGAGTGGAGGCTTTAGCCGGCCGGCGGTAGGCGCACTTCATGTCTCAAAAGAGGAGGATGCCTACCGCCGGCCGGCTAAAGCCTCCACTCCGGCGGTGTCGAAAGAGAGAAGGATGCCTACCGCCGGCCGGCTAAAGCCTCCACTCCAGCGGTGTCTAGGTTCTTTGTACATCATCCTAACGGAGGTTTCTTTTTTAGAATTATACCAACCTTTCATTCACAAAATATCCCTTCTCCATTTTCCCAAAATGTTCATACAGCATTATATCCAAACGATTCTGTTTTTCAATAGCCGCACAAGTTTTGGCATCCAATTCTTGGACACGTTTATTTGCTGTGACATTAAGGGATGGAATTTCGTAGGATTGTTTCCAACCTAAGAGGTTGCCAAGGGCCGCGACCCCTTCGGGGAGTCGTTCCGTTAAACCTATGAAGAGGAAATGCTGGTCAATCAGTTCCAAAACTTCTTCGAAGATAGATAAGGCCTCACACTTAGGAATTTTTCCATCGGCTTCCATTACCCGGTTAATAATTATGTGGGTCATGGAATTGTTATTGTATCTCCATCTTTCACTTGACAGCAACTCCAACAGCGACATTCCTGCCTGTATATCGGCATAAAAGGGACTGCCTTGGTCATTGGCCGCATGGTTGTAAAGAGAAACGACTAAATCTAGTGGATGACGCAAAAAGGTAACATATTTGCATGAAATATCTAAAGTTTCATGGATGCCAAAAGGAACATGTCCATACAATACTTTAGCCAAGGATATACTTTCTTTAAAAAAATTTCTAGGTACTTCTTTATCAGAGTCACCCAGAATATAAAGTGCTTCCTCATACAAAGATAAGCATTCTGGAGGTGGATACTGTTGTTCGACTATTTGGCGAAGCGAAGTTCCTGCGGTTTTGGGAATGTGGAGAAAAGCAATTTTAGGGGGCGATGACGGTAATGAAGGGGCCGTTAACTTGGAAAGGTAGCCTTTAAACGTTTCATTGACCAAGGCCCGTGGGGGCCAAGCCATGGCAAAGTCTTCTGTATCCAAACTTAAATTCGGACTGTAAGCTGGGTCTCGCAGAAGAGAGTCTCCCCAGCGTTTTTTCATGTACATCACTTCGCTGGCAAAACGCGCCTTCTTTTCTGGCGTGTCTTCATAACCGCGACTGGCCGACTCGTGATGATAAAGTTCGGCATACGGGGTCCATAAAATTCGCCAACCTTGTTCACGAATTCTTAAACATAAATCCACATCATTAAACGCTACTGTCAAGTCAGTCTCATTGAAACCATCAATCGCGGTAAAAATTTCCTTCCGCATAACCAGACAAGCCGCAGTGACTGCGGATAAATTTTGGATCAGTTGGGCACGACTGAAATAACCGCCATCTCCTCTAGGAAGATGTTTATGGCTATGTCCTGCCACACCTCCTAAGCCAACAATGATGCCGCCATGTTGTAACGTATTATTTGAATACCACAAACGTGCGCCCACTGCCCCAATTTCTGGGCGACAAGCATGACTCACCATTTCAGTCAGCCAGCCGTCATTGATCACTTCAACGTCATTATTCAGTAAACCAATCAGTTCGCCTTGGGCTTGGGTCACGGCAAAATTATTGAGTGCCGCGTAGTTAAATGGATGTGGATAGGGAATCACACGCGCCAAGGATTTCTTTTGTAATTGTTGCAAATAGGTTAGGGTGGCGGGATCATCACTCTGATTATCAATGATGAGAATTTCAAAATTTTTATAGTCGGTTCTCTCCAAAATACTTCCCACGCAGACGCGCAACAAGTCCACCCGGTTGCGCGTGGGTATGATTAAACTGACCAAGGGGGGAGAGGAGGGGAGGGTATAACGGACTCGTAACATCCCGTGACAGCGGTATAATTCTGTCACTTGCGCACTCTTTCCAGATCGTTTTAGATGTCCTTGAATGGCTTGTTGGGCCGCTTCAATGGCATAGGGTTTGGCGTCGGGGGTCAAGGCGGTACTTTGTGAGTGCGTCCGCCAATGATAGAGGACATGAGGGATATGACGAAT
Source organism: Thiotrichaceae bacterium (assembly GCA_011391085.1). Lineage (GTDB taxonomy): Bacteria > Pseudomonadota > Gammaproteobacteria > Beggiatoales > Beggiatoaceae > JAABRD01. Next base: position 2,103 of record JAABRD010000022.1, read on the forward strand.
TTGATAGGGCCTGAGACGTTCGATGGCACGGAGGGCGAGGTCATAATCTTGGGCACCTTCATAGCCTTCGCGAAAACCTCCTAACTCTCGAACTAGCGCGGTTTTATAGACGCCCAGATGAGTAATCAAGTTATGCGATAAAAATAAATCAGGATTCCAGTCGCATTTAAAATAGGGGCTAAACCGTTCTCCCCGTTCATTGATTTTATCTTCATCAGAATAAAGTAGCCGGGCTTGGGGATGTGTGATGATTTCACCTGCCACAAAATAAAGGGCGTGAGGAGGTAATAAATCGTCATGGTCTAGCAGGGCAATGTAATCTCCTTGGGCCAAGGCTAGGGCAGTGTTGGAGGAGGCAGAAATATGTCCATTCACTTGGCGATATTCCACTTTTATACGAGAATCACGTTTGACATACTCCTCCAGTACTCGACGTACTTGTGGAACACTGGAAGCATCGTCGGCAATACAGAGTTCCCAATGTGGATAAATTTGATGGAGTACCGATTCAATGGCGGCCCGCAACCATTCTTCTTTGGTATTGTAAGTGGGCATCAAGATCGATATGAGAGGGGGAGATAACCATTGTGTTAGGGAATCCCGCATTTGCTTAACCATTTCGGTGGTCAAGGTATCAAAATTTTTTACCCAAGTGGGATAACCTGTCCCCTTAGCACGTTGCCAATGCTTGGCCGCTAATTCGGGGTTATTTTGCAAACGATAGACATTGGCTAGACTGTTATGATAGTGAAGGGCGTTGGGACTACATTCAAGTGCTTTCAACATCCATTGTTCGGCACCTTCTAGGTGACCGGTTTGGGCTGCTGTGACCCCCAGTAAATGTAACGCATTGGCATACCGAGGTTCTACTTCCAAAAGTTGTTGACACAACTGTTCGGTCTCCTTGAATTGCCCAGCCTTAAAATATTGTTCAGCCAGTTGATAGGCTTGGTGTGTAGTCAATTGCTGAGGTTGTGGCACCGGAATAGGAGATGCAACCTGAGTCATTTTTGGTTTAGCAGATTTAAATTTGTTCGGTTTCGTGGGTTTGGTTTTGCTGGTCATGAGTTATCTGTTGTGTTGAATTTTAGGTAGTGTTGAATTTTAGGTAGTGATGCAATGTGGGTGAAATGTCTGAACTATGATTAAAATGATTTTCAGATGGACTATGATTAGTCAAGCCGCCCTTCAAAGTCCTCATTTAATCATCTCAATCAGAGTTCAAGACCGAAGAGAAACCGCGCGATATTTCACCCAGATTGCATCACTACCGAATTTTAGGCATCAACGGGACACTTGGTTTCGGAAGGCAAACAAAGTTTCTTATAGTAATATTCCTTCTCATTTATACCCCCCCCTGCCCCCCCGCACGCGGGGGGGAGTCACTCCCCCCGTGTACGGGGGGCAGGGGGGTACAAGTGATGAGGAATATTACTATAGCATTCTTCACCACCTAGTTTAGAGGTTTGGAAGAAGCGCGTTGTAGGATTTCTTGATAAGCCTGATGCCATTGTTGAATGTTCACTGCTATATCAAAATGTTGATGTGCAAATCGTTTGCCATGTTCTGCCAACTGGAGTCTTAAAGTTTGATTGACCACCAGTGTTTTGATGGCGTCATACCAGGCCTTAGCGAGTTTAGGTTTATCGGTAGTCACCAGTAACCCCGTTCGTCCATCTTGAATGGTTTGTGCATAAGGTTCTACCGCAGAAGCAATGACGGCGGCGCCACAAGAGACGTATTCAAGATACTTGAGGTTAGATTTACAGCGGTTAAACATTGTATCTGTCAGCGGGGCGAGACCAATGTCAAACTGGGCCAACAGTTTAGGATATTCTTCCACGTCATCCACCCAGGGCAAGGTGATGATTCGTGCGGTTGGAATCCCTTCCCATAGATAAAATTGTCGGCCTTGGGTATTGGTATAGTAGCCATCCCAACCACCCAGCACTAATTTGGTTTGAGGAAACTCTCGCAGAATTTTTCTAACCGGGTCGACTATCAGTTGTAAATCTGCCAGGTGTGTTCTGCTACCGGCCCAACCCAGCCAAATTTCATCACCGTGGTTTGGTTTTTGCGTTTGTGCTTCTGAAAAAATCTCGTAATCAATGCTATTGGGCAACACGTAAATATGTGGATTATACTTCGTATACATTTTTTTCAGATAATCCGTGCTGACCGTCAACGCATCGGCTTCCTGTAAATAGGCGTTGATGTTCTCAAATACCTTCTGTTTCACCTGCGGGGCTTGATAAAATTGGTAAGCAGGGCTAGAAGGACTGATGCCGTGCAAGTAGTCGTCAATTTCATAGATGCAAGGTATCTTTAATTGAGATTGCAGGTAACGGAAATAGTATAACTGCGTATCTCCATATTGCCGCTGATGTACGGTGAGGTCAAAGGCTTTGTTAAGGTTGCCAGAACCCGTTTGGGTAACCCAGGTACGTGGGTCCATATAGTTGCTATAGGTCGCCTTGACCTCGTCTGGATATTCGCGATTCAGATAAGTTTGAATTTGTTCGACTCTTAACCAACCAGGTCCTTGTTGGTCGGCTTGCCAAAAATGTATATGATATTTCATGGGTCAATTTAGTATCAATAGTGATGATCGCAAGGTAGGGTTGCATCTCACATACCATTTTTTTTAATAGTGAAATGTGGGTGATGAAAGTGTCAGGACTGGCAGTCCTCATCTATCAACCACATTATTATACTTTGTGTGCAACACCTATGTTATAGTAAAATTCCTGTCACATTGTACGATTCCATCTGGAGCGCAATAAGAATTATTGCGCCCCGTGCGCCCGCGTAGCTGCGCAATAATTCTTATTGCGCGTAAGCGAGAATCGTACAATTGAGTGGAAATATTACTATATTATTTATCTGTGTCAAATATTCAACAGGGGTTGTTAAATTTCTATCACTTCTATACAATGGTATGGTGTTCGAACATTTTGATTATGTTCAACACTGACGAATGTTGATTTTTCTTGAATTTATTATCGTGCTATCAGGTTTTTTCTTAATAGGTAGTCATTTCGCATTTTTTTATATCTGTTTAATTTTAGCAAAATGAAAAATATGTTGATAATACAACATCTTTATGAAAATTTGTGTTATTTCCAGATAAAAAGTTAAAAAACAATAAGTTATTCTATAACACAAATTGTAAAATAGCAGAATATAGACAATTCATCATGGCCTGTTAAAATATCAACGAGTAAGTGGAACAATATTTGTATGAACTATTAGCAACACGAATTGGATGCCCATTTTAATGAATGGCAACTCCTATGCCAATGTGCCAAACTGGTTAGGTTAAGGCAAAATCTATGAATATGGAGAGTTTTCTTGAGTCAGTTCGCAACTCACTGACAATTTATTATTAATATTCATAAATTTATTGATGAACATTCAAGTTTATTGAAGTTATTAAATCGAGAAAAATCCTTATTGCAAACCTACCTTGTTTTGACTATACTCTAAAGTAACATTAAACCTTTCAAGGAGTTTTTTTTTATGAACAGAAAACCGACCAAGTTGTTACCGTTGTCGGCAGAAATCAAGAAAACGTTGGGTTCCTCCCTAACGTATGCCCTGCCCACGGCGGCATTATTGATGATGGGTTCAACCGCGGCGTTAGCGGTCCCCACTGCGTATGTGTTTTTCAATGATAACCTCATTACACAACCACAACCACAACCCCCTATCACGGTGGCCACGCTTCCTTTTATCGTTGCAGGAGATGTTCCACTCACATCTGGTAGTTGTGTTGACTTTGGATATGTGGCGCCCAGTGGCACCGTGACAAAGATGTTCTCGATCGTGTCCACCGAAACAGGTCCTGCTTCAGGTGGCAGTTATGATGCCCTCAGCAGTATCACTTTCACCGGTGGCACGGAATTTCAACAAATGGGGACGGCACAAAATGCCACCGCGTTAACCAACAGCGTCGTGATTACCAGTGGGGTTGTCTCTACTCCACCGATCGCGCCAATTGGCACTTTCGACATTAAGTTCACAGCCCCTTCTACCATCATACCGATTACTGGTCGTCAGATTAATATCTATACCAGTACGGATCCCGAAACCAATCCTTTATCGGTTATTGCAACTGCAACCGTAGTCTCTACTATCACACCTCAGATTCAAGTGCTAGACTCCACGTTGGCGGTGCCGCCGGCGGGGACAGACATAATTAATGGGACAACCACACCGGTGGATTTCACGCCTGTGCCCACAGTTTCGGGTAATACCATTACCAAAACTTTTTCCATCAAGAATGTCGGTGCCTCAAATCTTAATGTGTCACCAACCCTTGCCACATTTACTCCAGATACGGGAACAGGAACCAGTGATTTTACCGTTACCGCATTTGTAGATGATGGGAGTGTCGATAAAGTTGTACCTGCTGCCGCATTACCTTTGACCATCACTCCTCCACCTTCTCAAGGATGCCCTGCTTCCACGTCCACGCTGGACTATTCTAAGTTCACCATGACCTTTACGGCACCTATGGTGAGTAAGCAAACCACGTACACGGGGGTGATTTCGTTCACCAGTAACGACAAAGGGACTGCTGGCACCAAGTTTAGCTTCCCAGTGAAAGCCACCGTCAATCCTCCGCCTCCGAGTAAGCCAGAAATTGACGTATATGATGGGACTACCATTATTCCCAACAATACGGCTACCCCGGTGGACTTTGGGACAACGATGGTCGGCAAGCCTGTGCAAAGAACCATCACGCTGAAAAACCCCAGTACGGTGCCCCTGAGTGTGTATGACTTCAGTGGTAACTTGCCGGTCGGTTATAGCTTGTTGAATCCCAGCTATGCCAGTGTGATTCCTGCCGGTGGTGTCACTAACTTGATATTCCAATTGGATGCCACGACGACGGGAACCTTCAAAGGAAACATGCGGGTTCCTAGCAATGATGACAATAACGCGATGTGGGAGTTTAACGGTGGGGGCTATGAAAACCCCTATACCTTCCCCTTCATGGGTATCGTCAACCCAGACATTAGTGGTGCGGTGGCTTTGAATTTGACCACGCCAACCAATGGTCTCGTCACCAGCGATAGCGGCGGTCTCAATTGCGGTACAGGTAGCACCGTTTGTACCGCTACTTATACACCAGGCACCCCTGTTGTTCTTACCGCAACACCCGATTCTGGGGCAACATTCACCAGTTGGGGAGGTGATTGTAGCGGTACTGCGAATCCTCTCACGGTCGTTATAGATGTTGCCAAGAATTGTTCGGCAACCTTTACAGGCGGTGGCGGCACCAAGTACAGTTTGAATTTGACGGCACCTTCTAACGGCACGGTAACCAGTGATACCGGTGGTATCAACTGCGGTGCGGGTGGTACAGTTTGTTCCACGCAATATGATGAAGGGGCCGCAGTGGTATTAACTGCCGCAGCCGGGGCCAATGCGTCCTTCACTAGCTGGGGTGGGAGTTGTTCTGGTACCACCAGTCCACTCACCGTCACTATGAACAGCGTGAAGAGTTGCACAGCGTTATTCACTGCCAATACTTCGACGAAATATAAATTGACTTTGACCGCACCTACCGATGGTAGCATCACCAGTGATGTCGGTGGTCTCAATTGTGGCACTGGCGGTTCGACATGCAACGCCGACTATGACCAAGATGCCGTCGTGTCTCTCACTACGGTGCCTGACCAAGGCATGATGTTAGATACCTGGAGTGGCGATTGCGCAGGCACCAGCAGTCCGTTAAGCGTGACCATGGACAAAGCGAAAAATTGTAGTGCTACGTTCAAAACCAGTCCTACATCAACTAACGTGACGTTGACCGTCACTGCGCCAACCAATGGCACTGTGACTGGCACACCAGGCGTTATCAATTGCGGTCTGGAAGGCACGGTTTGCACCGACAACTATGCCACAGGTGCAGATGTCAGTTTAGCTGCCAAGCCTGTCAGTGGTGGTACCTTCACCAGTTGGGGAGGAGATTGCAGTGGTACAACGAACCCCTTAACCGTCAAGATGGATGCGGTCAAAGCTTGCACCGCCAGTTTTACTGGCGCCGCCAGCAACCAATCCAACCTCATTATTACCGTTACCGGCACCGGCAAAGTTGCCCGAATCCCCGCTGGCAGTTCATGCAGTACGGGTTCCGCAGATTGCACCAGCTACCCAACCGGCAGTGAAGTCGCGTTAAGTGCGAGGGCCGATACAGGTTCTATCTTTGACATTTGGGGCGGTGATTGCGCAGGTCAAACGGGCGCATTAATCCTAACGACCATGGACAAGAACCAAAATTGTACCGCATCCTTCAAAACCAGTGGTGCAACCACTCAAAACTTGATAGTGACTCTCGGCGGTACCGGCAAAGGTTCGGTCAAGAGTGACGTCGGTGGTGTAGATTGCGGCACCGCTTGCACCGCAACTTATCCGAAAGGCAACCCAGTGAGTTTGACGGCCACGGCTGATACCACTTCCACCTTCGCCGGTTGGAGTGGAGATTGCGCCAGTGCGTCCACCGGGAATCCTGCGGTTATTACCATGGACACTGACAAAAATTGCAGTGCCACCTTTAACACCAAGACTCAAGAAGCCAGTTGCTTTGACCAAGGCGGAATCTTGATCGCGACGGGTGAATGCGTCTCGGCGGTCCCTCTGACCGCCGCCAGTGGTGAAGGCGCCACGGCCTCAGTGTTTAAAGGAGGGATTGCCAAATTGGCAAGTGGCCAGTACGGTTCCTACAAGAGTAGTGACACGATCTATCAACTCCTTGACTATGTGAAGACCGCTGGCGTCTTGAAGATCGACCCCGCGGATAAGGGCAAACGTGCCGATGTGTTGGTCACAGGGCTATATATTCCTTCTGACCCAGCCATAGGAGTGTTATGGTACATGCTGGTGGGTTGCGATATTTGCCCACTGGGATGGAATTTAGGAGTGGAAAGTATCCCCACCAAAGATGCCTTGCCTGTGTTGGAGAAGATCAAACCACTCAAGACGGTGACGTTGACGGGTGATTACCTGACGATCTACATGTACGAAGGCCAACTCTACTATCCGGGGCCACTGGACATTTTCTTTGGGTATCGGTTAGTAGATACCAACAAAGTGGTATTCAGCGTGGATCCCATTCATTTGGATATTAAGGAGAGACCCCCTCAATAACAGAGGAGAGTGTGTCGGGAACTTAACCAAATGAGTTCCCGAATCGGTTATCTCACTAATATTTAACTCGAACCTCAGGAGTTCAAAGCGTAGCTTTGGACTCCTGAATCTTTGGTAGCGATGCAAAGTGGGTGATAGTCATGTTACCCTCACCCCCGGGCCCCTCTGGGAGAGGGGCCCGGGGGTGAGGGTAAACATATCACCCACATTGCATCACTACCCTTATATCAAGTAGAAATTAGGTAGGCAAATAGTCACCCCACCCCACTTGACTACGGCCCCCACCACCGAATCGTTTTATCTCGTCCCCCAGAAACCAGCAATTGTCCATCTGGACTAAAGGTCACGGCTGTGACCGCCTCCTCATGTCCCTTCAACGTCTGCAATTCCTTGCCGGTACTCACTTCCCATAACCTAACCGTATGGTCTTCACTGGCCGAGGCTAACAGCTTACCATTTGGGTGAAAAGTCACTGAATATACCGTATCTTCATGTCCACGCAAAGTCCGTAATTCTTTCCCCGTACTGACTTCCCAAAGTTTAATCGTCAAATCGGAACTGGCCGATGCCAAGAGTTTTCCGTCTGGACTAAACGCCACTGAATGGACGTAACCCTTGTCTCCATACCAATACCAATGACCCTGATGATGTCCTCTGAGGTCTTGCAATAGACGACCAGATTGCACTTCCCATATCTTGAGACTCTTATCTTGACTGGCAGAGGCAAGTTGGGTCCCATCCGGACTGAAAGTCACTTCCTGAACCGAATTACCGTGGCCAGTTAAATTCTTAATGGTCGTAAATAATCCCATGTTATTTGAAACCTTTTGAAGTAACTTGATTCCACCGTCACTCTCAGCCACTGCCAACATCATTCCGTCTGGGTGGACCGCCACCGAATTGACGGTCGTTGCTAAACCTGCATAAGGTTGTTTGCCCGTTGCTACTTCCCAAAATTTCAGCGTGTTGCCTCCACCTACCACCAGCCATTGGCTGTCAGGAAAAAATGCCAAAGATTCGACCTTTGCAGTATTATCTATGCGTTGTGCTTCCTGACCGGTACCCACTTTCCAAATTTTCACCATACTACCATCTCCCGATGCCAAGAGTTTTCCATCCGGACTAAAGACTACACGACCTCCATATCCTTCGTCCAAGGAGAAGGTTGCATATTGTCGAGTAGGCAAGAATGCCCCAGCCAATGGCCATTCGCGACCCAAACCTACCAAGACGGGTTGTTTGATTTTGGCTTGATTGGCAACGGATTTCAGGTATAGGAAAACCAGTTTTTGTTCACCTTCTTGCCATAAAGCGGTCGCCTCATCACGTCCCACTTTGAGGTAATTGGGTTCGGGTAACTCGAACGCTTTCGCCCACGGTTGCCATTGGACGCGGAGAGGAAACTCACCCGTATCGATGTTGTAGCCACCTTTGTTCAATGAAGCGAGACCGGCTTGGTAACGTGGATCATGTTTTTCCACTGCCGTATTAAACGCTTGTAACAGACTACGACGACGTTGCTGAAACTCTTCGGCAGTTTCAAAACTATCGCGGGTTGGCTTTAACAGAGAGGGAATACCCAAGGGTGCCTCCGTGGGAGGAGAGGCGGAAGATGGTGACAAATCTGTCAAAGTCACCTTTTTAGACAGAACTGCATCGTTGGTAATTAACACCTCCAATTGTTCAGGACGCTTCCCTGGCGTTTTTATCTCAATCTGATGTTTGCCTTCGGGAAGTTTGAGAATAACGGGAGTGCTATTGGCCTTCAATTGACCATCTATATAAATCTCTGCTTCTTTGGGATCCGTCGTCAGGGCCAAGGCACCTTCGCCTGCATGGGCGGCACCTGCGAAAAAGGGTGCCTCCGCGGGAGGAGAGGCGGAAGGTGGTGGCAAATCTGTCAAGGTCACTTTTTTAGAAATAACCGCATCGTTAGTAATTAACACCTCCAATTGTTCAGGACGCTTCCCTGGCGTTTTTATCTCAATCTGATGTTTGCCTTCGGGAAGTTTGAGAATAACGGGAGTGCTATTGGCCTTCAATTGACCATCTATATAAATCTCTGCTTCTTTGGGATCCGTCGTCAGGGCCAAGGCACCTTCGCCTGCATGGGCGGCACCTGCGAAAAAGAGACTGAGGGAGAGGGAGAGAGTAGTGTATAAATTTCGTGTTTTCATATTGTTGTTATCTGATAATGTTAAAAAAACTTTCGTGTAGGGTGCGTCCCACGCACCATTCTCAATTGAAGAACTGAAATAAAGGTTTGAGAATGGTGCGTACTGACTGGTCGGCCAAACTCCGCCAAGTCTTTTACCAAGACCACCTACTTGCGTCGTGACCGTTTCCCGTTAAACCGCGTTACCAATTCATCCCTAGACGCTTGTAATAACAAGGGCGCCACCTCGTCTGGAGGCAACTGTATCACCCCCTCAATGACCTTTGACAAACTGTTATCCAGTTTGCCAAACCGCGACTTCAGCAAGTGTTCGACTACGCCCCGTTGCCCTTCCACGCGGCCTTGTTGCATCCCTTGTTGTATCCCCTCTTGCACAAGCCGTTGGCGGGCTTGTAAATAAGCGGGTGAAAAATTCATAACTAACTCCTTCTCAGGTTGTGTTAATATCGGTTTAGCTTCCAGTTCCAGATAGAACTTGTGAATTAATTCCAAAAGATAGTCGCGCACCGGCCCTCGTGCTTTCCGTAACAGTTCGCCATGATAGGTGAATAATTTGGCTAAACAACTCCGCACTTCGATATGCGTCGGTTGACAACTAAAAAATTCCATCAAGCACGGCTGTGCCGCTAGTTTTCTAAACAGCCCCAATTGGTCCGCCACCGCTTTTGGCACCGTCGGGGAGGGTTCAAAACTCAAGTCGGCATAGTTTAGCAACTCGTTCATATTCTTGAAAACTTCCGCCTAAATTAAACAATTCAGAATATCTAGTCTCAGAAACACGATGGTTACCACCATGACAATAAAACCGTTGTCTTAGCTGTTTATCGTATTTAGTGGTGTAAAAACCATCTTTAGTGACCTTGTTGTCCGTTTTTTGGTAGTGTGTACACTCCGAACACGGACAAAAAAGTCTAGTTTCGCATTTCAATTTCTCGGACATATCTATTACCATATTAATTATATATTTAACGGGGGAGTCTTAACCTTAGTTTGGCTATTTTAACACACCTCCATTAAATTGCAAGGACTACCCATCCTCTAGCGATTTATTCTCTTACACACGTTAAACATCCAATTGTTCAAGCGCAATATTGAGTAGTGCCTTGGCCACTTTTGAAAGCGTTTCAATATTGCAAAATGGTGCGTGGGACGCATCCTACCAAACTACTATCGCCTTAAACCACCAATGAAAGGAGACTCACGATGCCTCATCATTTTAACAATACCAAAGAGATTTTAGCCCATTACCACTTAGTGTATCAAATTGCCAAATTTATTGATTTGGAAAACATCCCACCAATTGCCACTACCGACAGTTTTAAGGAAGAATTGGATTTCGCTTTGGCCAACCGAGGCGAATCGGACAAAGAAGCCTTTACCACGGAATTTATTATTGTACCTTTCCTCAGAACCGTGTGGAGAAAACATCCTCGCTTGAGTTTGTTTAGTCATGTGTCCATTCAAGCCGATGAGATAACTGTGATTCCTGATTATCTCGTCACCGCCAAAGACCCCTCGGGCTACAAAGCGGTTTATCAACCATTACTCCTTACCGTAGAAGCGAAGAATGAACAATTGGAAAAAGGTTGGGAACAGGCGTTACTGCAAGCCGTCGTGTGTCAACGCCTTAATGGTGCCAACGACATTCCTGTGTTAGCGATAGTCACCACCGGCGACGTTTGGCAATTTGGGAGGTTGGAAAAACAAGTTTTTACCAGACATCCCCTGCCTGTTTCGATTCAACATTTGGAAGAGTTATTAGGAATTTTAGATGCGCTATTTTCTGAATGTGAGACCGTAGAAACGAAGTTTCGGCAAGCCAGTTAGCATTGGTAGAGTGGGCCACAGGTTTATTGTTGCCCACCACCCGAAGCGGTGACGGCGGTGTTGCGGAAGATGGTGGAATGAGAATGTCAGAATCAGAATTGACAGAATTTTCAGAATGGGGGGACAGGGTTTTATTCTGTTCATTCTTAAATGTCTTTCAATTCTGGGTAGTGATGCAATGTGGGTGATATGTTTACCCTCACCCCCGACCCCTCTCCCAGAGGGAGAGGGGCCGGGGGTGAGGGCAACTCTATGAATATCACCCACATTGCATCACTACCCAATTCTGATTCTGACCATCAACACTCATTATTAACAGATTCTCCAAAGTCGAGGAACTTCTATGAAGGCTTTAAATGCCAAACAAGCCCAGCTTGAGTTTCAATTCTTGTTAAACACGGTTCAACAAGAACCTATCTTAATTCAACAACGCGGTAAACCCGTTGCCGTGGTCATCTCGTTAGCCGGTTTTGAACAACTACAAGCCCTTGAAGACAGTGATTGGATTGCCCAAGCCCAACAGGCCCTTCAAGAAGGCTTGATTGGCACGCAGGCGAGTGAACAACTCCTCAAGGAGTTACTGAATGCTAAAGATTAACTTGTCACGCCAAGCCGAAAAGTTGTTGAGAACTTGGCCGATGGTCGGGTGATTATTGAAAATGTTTATTTGGGGTGGAGGTTCATTCTGTTCATTCTATAATTCTGAAAATTCTGATTCTGACAGAAGAAGTCAAAACCAAATTTTCAATCTAAAATTGATTTAAGGAACTCAACCATGTCAAATTCAATCGGAATGACATTTCCATGTTTATCGACCCTCGCCTCAGGGACCAGGTGGAACCCATTTTAAATACCTTGGGGCTGACGATACCTCAAGCTATCTTATTATTTTTAAAACAAATTGAGTTACAACAAGGCTTGCCAGTGACGGTGGAAATTCCTCAATCGAGGTTTAATACACCCAATTCAGACACGTTAGCGGCATTACAAGAAGCGCAGGATTGGGAAACATTACCCACCTTTGATACGTTAGAAGAACTCTATAAGGACTTGAGTATCTAATACTTAAACTCAAACGTACTAATAAATTTGAAAAGGATGTTAAGTGACTGACAAAACGCCACCAGGATTTTGCCAAACTGAAAACACTGTTGGAGTTGTTAGTAACACAACAACCGCTACCACTCACCTACCGCGTCCATCCTCTCCGAGGTGATTATGTTGGCTATCGAGAATGCCATCTCGAACCAGATTGGTTGTTAATTTATCAAGTTCAAGGAGAGTATCTGATTTTAGCCCGAACGGGTCGGCATAACGATTTATTTCGCTAGTATCTCGTTCCCACGCTGGTGCGTGGGAACGAGATAATGATAAAATATTTTTATAATTACCATCCATTTAATAAAAACAACTATGAAAATTGACGTTTATCAATTAAATTTAAAAAATGCTTGACATTCAATTTCGTTTTTAAGAATATATAGAAGTCCTAAAATGGAGAGAGGCGGAGAAACTGAGTGTTTCCTTCAAAAATTCTTTTCCATACGTCTTGAACCATTTCTGGCACCTAAAAATCAATCTCTCATTTTCCCTCTTAAATTTAAGAATAAGGAGAAATATATGTCGCAAGTTGAAACCTATAATTATAAGGTTATCAGGCAATTTGCTATTATGACTGTCGTCTGGGGTGTAGTTGGCATGTTAGTGGGCGTTTATATCGCTTCCGAACTGGCTTGGCCCTGGCTTAACTTTGATATACCCTATATTACCTTCAGTCGCCTTCGACCGCTACACACTAACGCCGTGATTTTCGGCTTTGGCGGTTGTGCCCTGTTTGCCACTTCTTATTACGTGGTTCAACGTACCTGCCATACCCGCCTGTTTTCCGACACATTGGCGGCTTTTACCTTCTGGGGTTGGCAATTGGTCATTGTCTCAGCCGCAATCACTTTGCCTCTGGGTATCACCACGACCAAGGAATATGCCGAGTTGGAATGGCCCATTGACATTTTGATTGCCCTGGTCTGGGTGGCTTATGCAGTGGTCTTCTTAGGCACGGTTGCCAAACGCAAAACGCCACATATTTATGTAGCTAACTGGTTTTATGCAGGCTTTATCCTCACGGTTGCCATGTTGCATATCTTCAACAGTCTCGCGGTACCAGTGTCCTTCTGGAAGTCTTATTCCGCTTATGCGGGGGTGCAAGATGCCATGATTCAATGGTGGTATGGTCACAACGCCGTCGGTTTCTTCTTGACCGCGGGCTTTTTGGGCATGATGTATTATTTTGTGCCCAAACAAGCCAACCGTCCAGTTTACTCCTATCGCCTCTCCATTGTCCACTTCTGGGCCCTGATTTTTCTCTATATTTGGGCAGGTCCGCATCACCTCCACTACACCGCCCTGCCTGACTGGACGCAATCTTTGGGGATGGCCATGTCCCTGATCCTCCTTGCACCGTCTTGGGGTGGGATGATTAATGGCATGATGACTCTCTCCGGGTGCTGGGAAAAATTGCGGAGTGATCCCATTCTGCGCTTCCTCATTGTGGCGATTTCCTTCTATGGAATGTCCACTTTTGAAGGTCCCATGATGGCGATTAAGACGGTCAATTCTCTCTCTCACTACACGGATTGGACCATTGGACACGTCCATTCGGGTGCGTTAGGTTGGGTTGCCATGATTTCCATGGGAAGTCTGTACTACCTCATTCCACGCCTCTTTGGTCGGGAACTACACAGCCTCAAACTGGTCGAAGTCCACTTCTGGATTGCTACGATTGGCGTCGTCCTCTACATCTCTTCCATGTGGGTCTCTGGCATTATGCAAGGACTGATGTGGAGTGCCGTTAACTCTGATGGTACCCTCACTTACAGTTTTGCGGAATCCGTTCATGCCATGCACCCTTACTATGTGACTCGTGCAATAGGTGGGATATTTTTCTTGACAGGCATGTTAGTGATGGCTTATAACGTTTTCAGAACCGTCACCAATCCCAAAGTCATTGGCATCAATGACACCATTCTAACACCTGCTTTAGCGCACTAAAGGAGAAACCTCATGGCACACATTGCACCTACGGGACATGAAAAGGTTGAGAAAAACCTGGGCTTGATGGTTGTTCTCATCATACTGGTTGTTAGCATTGGTGGACTGGTTCAAATCGTCCCCTTGTTCTTTATGAAGTCCACCACGGAACCGGTCGCGGGGCTGAAACCCTACTCGGCGTTGCAACTGGCTGGGCGAGACATTTACATCCGCGAATCATGTATGGTTTGTCATTCCCAAATGATTCGTCCCTTCCGGGCGGAAACAGAACGCTATGGCCACTATTCCGTAGCCGGTGAATTTGTCTATGACCGCCCCTTCCAATGGGGTTCTAAGCGCACTGGTCCTGACTTACATCGGGTCGGCGGACGCTACAGCGATGAATGGCATCGTGTCCATCTTATGGACCCCCGTGCCGTGGTTCCAGAATCCGTCATGCCGGGCTTCCCTTGGTTAAGCGACGCCAAGATAGACGGTGCTGACGTGCAACACAAAATGCAAGTCCTCAAAGATTGGTTCGGTCATCCCTACACGGATGAAGACATTGCCAAAGCCCCAGAAGCAGTCAAAGACAAGACGGAAATGGATGCGATGATTGCTTATCTGCAAGGCTTAGGCACGGCAATTAAGAGGTAATCATTGGAACTTCTAGTCATCTTCCAGTCCGTTTGGACTATCGTCGTCATGGTCTTCTTCCTTGGTATTGTCGCCTGGGCCTACAGTAGCAAACGCCAACCTGAGTTTGACGAAGCGGCCCGGTTGCTTATTGAGGATGATGACTCTGTCGACACTATTAACAAGGAGAACACACATCATGTTTGACAACACCTTATTTGTAAGTTCCTTTTGGAGTTGGTATATCATTCTGCTGACGGTCCCTGGCATCATTGGCTGTTTTTGGCTGATTATCTGGATGTCCAAAGGCCGTTCCAAATCTGACGACGAACCTGTGGCCACCATGGGACATGTTTGGGATGAGACTCTCGAAGAGTTTAGCAATCCTCTGCCCAGATGGTGGTTAGGCATGTTCTATATCACTCTCTTCTTTGGCATCATCTATCTCATCCTCTACCCTGGCTTAGGTTCCTTTGCAGGCGTCTTAGGCTGGACTGAGGTGAAAGAGTATGAGGCTGAGATGAATGCCGCCAAAACTCAGTATGATCCGCTTTTTGATAAATTCAAAAGTGAACCGATTGAAAAACTGGCCCAAACGCCAGAAGCGGTTAAAATGGGGCATCACCTGTACATGACCTATTGCACTATATGTCATGGTTCCGATGCTAAAGGGGTACCCGGCAAAGGGTTCCCCAACCTGGCAGATGCAGAGTGGTTATGGGGAGACACTCCGCAAGACATTGAGGCCACTATTCACGATGGTCGTAATCCACCCGAGGCGTCTGCGGTGATGATGGCTTGGAAAGACACCATTGGCGGGGAAGAAGCGGTCAAGAATGTGACTCAATATGTCATTAGTCTCAATTCTAACCGGGCTGCCGAAGTGGATAAGACGGTGGCGGGAAAAGGTCAAGAAGTCTATATGACATACTGCATTGGTTGTCATGGTCCCGAAGGCAAAGGCACACCTGCTATGGGTGCCCCTAACCTAACTGATGACGTCTGGCTATACGGTGGTTCCAAAGGTGGTATTGAAACCAGTGTAGCGTTAGGACGCAAAGGCACTATGCCGGCCCACGGTGAATTTTTGGGACCTGCTAAGGTTCACCTGTTAGCCGCTTATGTTTACAGCCTCTCGCATGGTAGTGAGAGTGGTAAGCCACAGTGATTAACGAGAAACTAAGTTTCTTCCAGAAACTTAGTTTCTTCAAACACGAATGAATTAATGGAAAAACACCAGGCCGGACTAGAGGCTTCAGCCGGATGACGCGCCACAACCACCGGCTAAAGCCTCTAGTCCGGAGCCTCTAATCCGGTCCCCCCTATCCATTCTCTATATGGAAAAACACCAGGCCGGACTAGAGGCTTCAGCCGAATGACGCGCCACAACCACCGGCTAAAGCCTCTAGTCCGGTCTCCCCTATCCATTTTTCATTTTCTATTTTCCATTTTCCATTCATCTATCTATGAGAAAACCCTCAACCCCTCTTATTCAAACATTTCCTCCCAAACCCGTCGAAGACAGTCTTTATGCCAAACACGAAAAAATCTATCCTCGCAAAGCTTACGGCCTCTTTTCTAACCTCAAAACCCTCAGTAGCCTCACTCTCCTTGGCATCTATTATACTTTCCCCTGGTTGCAATGGGATAACCGACAAGCGGTCCTTTTTGACCTGCCGGCCCGCAAATTTTACGTTTTCAACTTTGTTTTTTGGCCCCAAGATTTTATTTACTTGGCTTTTCTGCTTATCATTGCGGCCCTGGCCCTGTTTTTCTTCACCACCCTAGCGGGTCGTCTTTGGTGCGGTTTCGCCTGTCCGCAAACAGTTTGGACCGACATTTTTATTCGTATGGAACGGTTGGTGGAAGGAGATCGTACCCAGCAAATGAAACTAGATCGATCTCCTCTGACCTTCCGTAAGTTTCGTATTAAGGCGACGAAACAAACGCTATGGATAGTCTTCTCGCTGTTTACTGGTCTTACCTTTGTCGGCTATTTTTCTCCGATTCGCGATCTGACCATGCGACTGTTTGAGTTTAATTTGGGTGGCTGGGAAACTTTTTGGTTCTTTTTCTATAGTTTTGCCACGTATGGCAACGCCGGCTTTTTACGAGATCAAGTGTGCATCTACATGTGCCCTTATGCCCGCTTCCAAAGTGCCATGTTTGACCATGACACCATGATTATTGCTTACGACGAGAGACGCGGCGAACCGCGTGGTTCGCGGAAGCGTGGGCAAGATTACAAGACGAAAAACTTGGGTCAATGTGTCAACTGCACCCTCTGCGTCCAAGTTTGTCCAATGGGCATTGATATTCGTGACGGTCTTCAATACCAATGTATCAGTTGTTCCGCCTGTGTTGACGCCTGTAATGAGATCATGGATAAAATGGATTATCCCCGCGGCCTCATTCGCTATACCACCGAGAGTAATCTCAAGGGTCAAGTCACGCATATTTTAAGACCTCGCCCCCTTATCTATGGTAGCATCCTCTTGGCCATTTTTATTGGCATTGGTTATGGTATATGGAATCGGGTGTTAGTTCAAATGGATGTGTTGCGAGACCGCAATATGTTGTATCGGGAAACGCCCGCCGGCTTGATCGAAAATGTCTATATTCTCAAGGTGATGAATAAGGATGATAAACTCCACACCTATCAGATTACCATCAGCGGTGTGGACGGACTCCAGTTGGTCAGTCAGCAACCGGTGATCACGGTGGAATCTGGAGATGTGTTGTCTGTTCCCGTCAGTTTGCGAGTGGACCCACAGAACTTAAACAAGGTGAGTACCAAAGTGATGATCACCGTAACGGCCCAAGATAACCCGCAATTGACGGTCACGGAAGAGTCAAGGTTCTTGGGGCCGCTACCAGCTAGGTAATTTAATAGGAGTTAGCAGAGGGGAGGAGAAACCAAATTTCTTCTCCCTCTGGAACGCAATAAGCATTATTGCGCCACTTTTAGCCAAAACGTCATGGGTTTAGGAGATGGTGCTGACTCACTAATCTCTTTCCATGAAAAGGTTGTTTGCAATTCTGGATGTTTGATATATCCACGGTGCTTCCAAAAATTATCCAGCGGAACATAATCTTTGGAGCGCAAAGGATGTTGCAAAGGACGTTCGACGGCGCATAATGTCAACCAAGTAAAAGGACCTACCTGGCGGGCATGTGCCTCTATTTCTCCCAAAAAGGTCACACCGATACCTTGTCCTCGATAAGGCTTCTGTAACACCAGTTCCCCCACGTAAAAAACCTGGTCGGGCTGAAAACCGTGTTCCAGAAACGGCTTGATAACTTCTGGGGTCTCGTGACGTAATGGAATTGCAGTGGCATCCCCGACGACTTGGTTATCATCAAACGCTATCACAATCACACTGTGGGGGGCTTGAATGTAAGTTTGAAGATACTTGGCTTCGTAATCCAGATCGCCATCATAGAGGTACGGATAGTCGCGGAATATTTCGATTCGTAAGCGGGCTAGGTCGGGGATATAAGTGTCTAAAGAGATACCGGTAACACGTTGGATGGTTAACATATTAGGGGATGACTTGGTTGAGAACGAATCGGAGTCCAAAACCTGTTTTGGACTCCTTACCTATGATTGAATTTCTCTATCCATCACCATCAAGAAAAATTCTTCTAACTCTTGCACATCCCTTTCCTCTTTCCCAAATAGCAAATGATTAGCCGCCAATATCCGCGTGTGTACTTCTTTTCGATAATTCGCATCCATGCCTAAACGTAACGCAACGTCTATATAGTGTTGCATGTGATTAGCTATACAATCCGTTACTTCCATGATTTTGTAACATGCGTAGGCAAAACGTCCGGTTAGAGATTGGGAAGGTAGAGTAACAACCGGCGTGCCTAAAGCAAGGGCATCCGAAGTGGTCATGCAACCACCCGTGTAAAAGGGGTCGAGGATAACATCGGCAAGGGCTAGTAAATTCAGGTAGTTTGGAAAAGTTTGACGGGGGAGAAAATGGATCCGCGTGAGGACGTGTGGAAGTGTACGAGAGAAACGCTGTTTGAGAAGTTCCGTCCAGTCACTCTGGCGTCCTTCTATCAACACGACTTGTCCCTCGCGATCACTTTCCAAAATATGACCTAAAACGGCGTCAAAGTCCGGATGGAATTTAAATAACGACTGTGGACATAGATAGATATGTGGTGGTTGGTCCGAAAGTCCAAAGTGACGACGAGTTTTGACCAGCGGTGGACAATGGTGTGGAGGATACCCACTCAATAATTGATTAAACTCTACCAGCTTATATGGGTAGTAAGTGTCTTCGGTGGCAGTTCTCTGTTCACGATGAATCAAAAAAAAGTCCAAGGTCGGCAGGTTTGGCATGATGGAATCCCAACCCATGACACATTGTACCGTAGCCAGTCTGGCAAACGCTAAAAAGTAAAGCAACGGATGTTGGCGAAGGTCTGGATAAATAAGAATATCCAATTCCGATTCTGACAGGCGGGTTTGGGCCAATTCCAGATGAAGTGGTAAAATTTCAAAATTGTCGTGGTGAGGTTGCAACCACTCTGTGATAGCGGGCGCCTGTGGTGTGCCTATGCAGAAGAGATGAACACTGAAAGATGACCGGGGCAGATGGGCTACCAGGAGTTGAATCATCTGGGTGATTCGGTGAGATTCAGAAACGGTGACGAGGAGACCCACTTTAAGTTTTGGGGAGGGACTGGTTGCTATCGGCGGTGGGCAATAGTGACAATGAGGGGCAACATATAACAGAGAGGGGCATAACCGTGAGTAAAGGTCGCCCAATTGTTGTTGCAGTGCCTGATCATTGCTACTTGGGGAAACCAGGGACAGGTGATTGACTAGACCTTCTTGCCAGGGGTCTGTTATCTCAAGGTCACTGTGGAGGAGTTTGGTGAGATTTTCCTTGACCATGCGTTGTGATTCTAACAAATCTTGCCCAGAAGCCATGATGATCGGGAGTAGCAAGGCCAGTTGCACTCGATAGACGGCTTGTTGCGAAGGGGAGGAGAGGGTCAAGGCGTAGAGGAGATTTAACAAGGCTTCTTGAAATTTGCCTTGTAAATAGAAAGCTTCTGCCAATTGGTGATAGACGTGGGCAAAGTCTCGTTTGAAGGTCAACGCATGACGATAGTAGAGAACCGCTTCTTCCAACAAGTTTTGTTCTTGCAAAAGACTCCCTAATTGACTATAGGCCAGGGCAAATTCGGGTCTCAATTTGGTCGCACGTCGATAACATAAGGTGGCTTCAGCAAATTGATATTGAGTTTTGAGAATGTCTCCCAAATGTAAATGGGCATCAAAAAAATTCGGTTGAAGGTTTAAGGCGTGGCGATAATAGACCGCCGCTTCGTCAAATTTGTTCTGGGCTTTCAGGGTCTTGGCCAAATTGTAATGAATATCGGCAAAATCAGGTTCCAGTTTCATGGCGTGCCGATAACATATTTCAGCTTCCTCAAAGTCATGTTGGGCTTCTAGGGCATTGCCTAAGTTGTTATGCAAGGGCGCAAAATCTGGTTTGAGTAATAACGCATGACGGTAACAGTCCACGGCTTCGGTGACTTTGTGTTGGGCAAAGAGAACATTCCCTAGATTAAAATGGACTTCGGCAAAATCTGGTTTGAGGGCGAGGGCCCGACGGTAACATAGCGCCGCTTCCTCCAGTTTGCCTTGTTGTTTGAGGGCACTGCCCAGGTTACCATGAATTTCGGCAATGTCGGGTTTTAGACGCAACACTTTGCGGTAAATTTCGATGGCCTTGTGCAATTTTCCTGTTTTGTGGCAACTGATGGCAATGTCGATGGCTTGAGAAATGGTGACTTCTTGTTCTTTTGACATATAATAAGTTGGATAGTGGTTTTAGCAGATAGCGAATAGCAGTTTTAGCGGATAGCGGGTGATGTTGTACAAGTGATGATTATTCGTTACTACTTTTTGTGCAACACCTATTTTAGTGCGTTAATCCACCCACCAAAAATGTTGGAGTGGAGGCTTTAGCCGGCCAGCGGTAGGCACCGTCGGAATGGAGGCTTTAGCCGGCCAGCGGTAGGCACCGTCGGAGTGGAGGCTTTAGCCGGCCAGCGGTAGGCACCGTCGGAGTGGAGGCTTTAGCTGGTTGGCGTCCCCTCACTCTGGGAAACTGAAGCGTGCCTACTGCCAGCCGGCTAAAGCCTCCACTCCACCAGACTATATTCATGTTTTTAGGAACCGCCGGAGTAGAAGCTTCAGTCGGTAAATGGTCATCTCCATCGGCTAAAGCCTCTAGTCCAGGTTCCATTACTTGGTAGTGAGATAATGTAGGTGATAAAAATCTCAGGACTGGCAGTCCTTTGAGGACTGCCAGTGCCTTTAATTTCTACCACCCACATTGCATCACTACCCATTATTCATTGTTCAATTCATAGAGGTAATTTTATGACAATCAAAACGTTGTTTAAACTAACTCTGTTTAGTTTATTTTCTCTCTTCAGTCCCTTCGTTTTTGCAACCCCGCCAGGGTTTCACCCGGTTTCGCAAGACGATTATGGCATAGTCTTGGAGTTGAGTCTAGCAGATTTCACTTTCCATACCATATCAGGGGCGGATAATCTTGATTATCAACGCCTTGAAGTGGCCCAGCCATGGGCGAAAACGGATCAGGTGGGCTATCCAGAGGTGCCTTTCACGGCAACGTTGTTACAGGTGCCGCCCGCCGGAGGTCTCCAGGTGGAGATTTTGGAACAAGTCAGCGAGACGGTGTCAGTAGCGCGTTTGTATCCGACGCCACAACCGCGGGCTTCTCAAAATGGAGACATTGTACAGCACTTTGTTAAAAATGCGGCTGCTTATACGTCACAGGCGTTTTATCCAAGTTCTTTAATCACTTTGGATAAACGTGCATTATGGCGTGACGTTCCCACGGTGCGGGTTAATGTTTATCCGTTTCAATGGAATCCTCACACCCAGCAGTTACGTTATACCACTTACTTGCGGTTTCGTGTACGTTTTTCAGAACCGTTGCCACCGTCTCTCTCTGCTACTGAGGCGCCTGCGCCTGCGGGTTTTGAACCGTTGTTAAGAAGCGTTATTCCTGGCTATCAATCTCGGCAATCTCCCACTCGTCTGCAACGTCAGGAGGATGGAAGTCCACAGTGGCCATATCGTTACAGCGTCAACTTGAGTGTCAAAAATACCGGGATGTATCGGGTCACTGGGGAGGAATTGTCTGCCAGTGGAATGCCCACCGAATGTTTGTCTCAAGGGCAATTGAGATTGTATCAGCAAGGTCAACCGGTGGTGCCGCAACGGGTTGCCTATAGTCACCGCTGGTTTGGGCTACAAGATAGTTTGGTGTTTTATGCGCACAGTGTGGAGAACACCTTTAGCAATACCAACATTTATCGCCTCGATTGTTGGCAATTGTCACGGTCACGCCCATTGCCTACCGTGTCACCAGAGGCTAAATTGTTCAAATGGGGGAATGTCCTGGATGGTACCGTCAAGGGAACCGGGCAACCAGTGACCGGTTTTCAAGAAAAAGTGCGAATCGAAGAAAACTTGTTGATGGATGACATGTTGCCAGGTGCCCCGCAACAGGATTATTGGTTTTGGGAACAATTAGAGGCACCGGCCAACCAAGAAATATCTATACCGGTCATGATGCCTGACACCGCTTCTAAGAACGCCGAGGCTTATATACGGGTTGGTTTAAGAGGTGTTTCCACGACGCCCCCGCATCCCAATCATCACACGCGCATTTCCCTGAATCAAACTAAAATTGGGGATTATACCTGGGATGGTGATAAAGAAAATGTACAAAAATTTTCCATTTCACCTACATTGTTGAAACACGGTGACAACACGTTACGCATTGATTCGTTGGATGATACGGGCGCAAAAGTGGACGTGATTTATACCAATTGGGTAGAAATCGTCTATCCCCGTCAATTGGTTGCGACCCAAGATCAACTGAAATTCTCGTTGTCCGGGAAAGGACGGCAAACCGTGCAGGTGACTCAGTTTAGCACCCCCGATATTAGTGTGTACGACATCACGGATCCGACTGATTTGAAAGAGGTCGTCAATGTCACCGTGGCCCCAGGTAACATCGGTTATCAAGTGGCCTTTGAGGATTATATCAACCCGGAAAAGATCTATTACGCTTTGACTACTCAACAATTGCGACCAGCCGACAGTCTGGTTTTATTGCCTTCTTCTACCTTGAAGCAACCTACCAACGGGGCCGACTATCTGTTGATTACCGCCAAAGAATTTTTGTCGGCGGCACAGCCTTTGTTGGAACGGCGTTCACAACAGGGATTGCGAGTAATGGGCGTCAGCATTGAGGACATTTACAATGAATTTGGGTTTGGTTTCCACACTCCTCAAGCCTTGAAAGATTTTCTCGCTTACACCTATCAGAACTGGCAACCGCCGGCCCCTGCTTACGTGTTATTGTTAGGCGATTCCAGCCTGGATTACAAAGGCTATTTGGGGGAAGCCAAAACCAATATTATTCCTCCTTACATGATTCCCACCGTGTATGACTTGGCCCCCAGTGATAACTGGTATGTCACCTTACAAGGGGAGGATGTCTTGCCAGAAATGATGATTGGACGACTCCCCGCCGGTAGTGTGGAACAGGTCAAACTGTTGGTGGATAAAATTATGCAGTATGAAATTGACCCCCAAATCTCTCCCAGTGTGTTGCTGGTGGCGGATAACGACCCCAGTTTTGAGGCCGCTTCCGAAAAAGTGGTTCCTCAGATTCCTCCGTCTGTCACTTTGAACAAGTTATACCTGGGGCAATATGAGGACGATAATCAAGCTACCAGTGACCTCCTGAATTATCTGGAACTGGGGATTTCTATCACCCAATATTTGGGGCATGGCAATGAAACCATCTGGGCCAATGCCCAGGGACAAAAATTGTTAGAAATCAAGGATCTGACGAGTTTAAATGACACCGGTAATTTGACTTTCCTGGTCGTCTTGAACTGTCTCAACGCCAACTTTTCCGATGTGAAAAAGCATTCCTTGGCAGAACAATTTCTACTAACCAAAGACAAAGGCGCGTTTGCCAGTTTTGCCCCAACCAGTGTCGGCTATCTATGGGAACATCAATTGCTAGATGCCGCCTTGTTTGAACTGTTATTTAAGGAAAATCGCAGACTTTTGGGAGAACTTACGACGCAGGCCAAAGTGTTGGCTTACAGTCGTGGGACTTCGGAATTGGGTATGAACACCTTTGTCTTGCTAGGGGACCCGGCGTCAACGTTGTATTTGCCGGTGGAATAGCCGGTGAACCAAGAGTTCGAAGCGTCGCCTTTTCTGGGGTGCAATAAAAATTATTGCGCCCTAGAAGAGATATAGGGGCATTGGGTGACGACTAAGTATTTTTCGTATATTAGTTTAAGGATTTTTCTTATACCAAATTAAGGATTTTTCTTGTCACTTAATGTATGGTAATTTATTTTAAAATCAACATGTTATCCATTGTCATTTGAAAATAAATTCAGAAAATTGACATTGCAATGCACACTACAATGCAAATTGCAAAATTTACGCTAATAAAAGTCTGAAAACTATTTCCGAAAAATAGGTATAACGATTTGTAACTGAATGAAAACATTAAATAATTTGTAATTTACAAATAATTAAATAGAAAATATGGTACACAAAATGCTTTATGTAACGTTGTACCATGACGCTTTTTTTCTCAAGGGTCCACTGCTAAAGTAGTCCTAAATGGGTGATGACATGAATGACCGTCAAGTACAACAAATTAAGAATTTTGCACGAGGTGTAACGACTGTTAAGATTCTTAATTTGTTGTACTTCCCCTCATCGCCCGTTTTGGACTACTCCAGAATTAAAATAGAATTAAGTGGTAGAGTGGTGAAGTGGATGAGAAAATGGTGTCACAGGTTAAAAAAAAGATTTGCTATGTTTATTGCAACCGAAGTATAATACCAACTGTACCATATACCGTCTCTATTGACAGGTTCAAAGGGGATAGTATGTGGAGAAGTGTAACAACATTTATTGGAGGTTTATTATGAAATTCTCAAGAAACAAATTAGTACTCAGTATGGCCTTGTTGGGCTTGACGAGTATGGTGAGTGGCGTTGTCTATGCAGCCCCCTCCACCACCTTGCCTGCGGTAGCACTGAATTGGACCGCCGGCACCGCGGTGGTTGATGGAAACACCACGGACTGGAATTTAAGCACAGATGCTGCCACACGTATGTGTGAGGCCGGGTGGATCAATACTGATGGCACTTGTAATGGTAAAGATCACTTGTCCACCTTGTACACTCGTTATAACTGCAACACCAATACTATGTATGTTCTGGTGTTAAAGACGGCTGGTCATACGGCAGCTAACACTGCGAGTTGGGTTAAAGTGTACACTATTGGCAACTCCCCACGAGTGCAGGGTCCAAGCAATTCGTCCAGTTTCCATGATGTCACTGTTGGCGGGGTTGTACAAGGTTACGAGGCGTCGTTCACCTTGGCCGCTGGCACTTACAATGATGCGGAAGTACACATTCAGATAGATGGTGGTAGAACTTCCTCAACGGGTAAGGTTCAATACACCAGATCGATAGTTGTTCCTGAAAATTGTACAGTGCCGGCTGTTGTTGATAACTCTGCCGCAGAAGCTGCCGCTAAGGCTGCTGCTGAAGCTGCTGCCGCCGAAGCCGCTGCTAAGGCTGCCGCCGAAGCCGCTGCTGCTGAAGCCGCTGCTAAGGCTGCTGCTGAAGCTGCTGCCGCAGAAGCCGCTGCTAAGGCTGCCGCAGAAGCTGCTGCCGCAGAAGCCGCTGCTAAGGCTGCCGCAGAAGCCGCCGCCGCAGAAGCCGCTGCTAAGGCTGCCGCAGAAGCTGCCGCCGCAGAAGCCGCTGCTAAGGCTGCTGCCGAAGCCGCTGCTGCTGAAGCCGCTGCTAAGGCTGCTGCCGAAGCCGCCGCTAAGGCCGCCGCCGAAGCCGCCGCTGCTGAAGCTGCTACTAAGGTTGCCGCCGCCGCCGCCGCCGAAGCTGCTGCTAAAGCCGCCGCCGAAGCCGCCGCCGCGGAAGAAGCTGCTAAGGCTGCCGCGGAAGCCGCCGCCGCTGAAGAAGCTGCTAAAGCCGCCGCGGAAGCCGCCGCCGCGGAAGCCGCTGCTAAAGCCGCCGCCGCTGAAGAAGCTGCTAAAGCCGCCGCTGAAGAAGCTGCTAAAGCCGCTGCCGCTGAAGAAGCTGCCAAGGCCGCTGAAAATGACAACACCGAAACCACTCCTGCCACTTGTGCCAGCGCCACGGATGCCAATGTGCCACGTACCACCTCGGTATCTTGGAATGACAGTAAGGGCACGAATGCTTACGGTATTCAACTCGTAGGCGTGGAAGGCAACACTTGGACTTATCAAGTCGACAAGACGAGTGGCAAAGATTTAAGCCACTGGGCGTTAGGTTTTGGGAGTTGCGCAAGCCATGTCACTGACACCAGCAGTTCCGATGGTTCTATGGCGGAAATCGGTAAAGACGGCAGTATTAAGGACCGTGATTTCTCTGGCATCAAGTGGAATTCCGAAGGCGGTACCTTCAGTTTCACTTTGGATGGCGAGTATGCTGCCAACGCCGTAGAAGTGTTAGCGAAAGCTGGTTCTCTGAATGATGGTGGATACTCTACCAGCATGGTTATGGGGCCAGATTGCAGTTGCACCGGTGGTCCTGAAGTGGAACTGACTGGCATAGTTGACTCTGGAGATGTTTGCAGTTACTTCAAATCCGGAAATGCCGCAAAAGCGGGCGATATTGCTATCCCAGGTGCAGTACATGCCTCTAGTAAAGATGGCAGTGATGTCAGTGGCCTAACTGTCACGATTTCAGGTGGCAACGACGATACCAGCGTGATATGCGCAGGTGGCGAAATGTCTGGAAGTTGCGACTTTGTGACGGATGCTGGTGGCAACATCAACTTCGAAATGGTGGCTTCTTGGCCAGGTATAGAAATGTTGTCTGACAGCAACATCATGGGCATAGTAAAAGCTGGGAAGACGGCTGGGAAGTCAGATGTAGAGATAGAAGCGGACCTGACTAACTACATCAATACAGTTCCCCCCCAAGCGGAAAGCTACGTGTTTAATGCACAGGCTGGTGGTGAGACTATAAACGTTGATAAATCTCTCAATTGGAACCCTGCTATGATGTCATCTGTTGATGTAACAAAGGGTGGACCAGTACGCATCGAGATGACTGACGGTTGTGTTCTGACCAATTCCAACGGTCATCGCACCCGCGAAAATAAATAGCCAACAACCATAAGAAGTTCAAGAGAGGCTAATCAATCACCTCTCCTGACTTTCTGAAGGCGTAAAACAACCCTATGGGGATTGTCACTGATAAGGTGGCAATCCCCATTGTTATTTTGAATTTGGAGTACGGAATTTATTCCGTTTCAATAGGCGGAATTAATTCCGTACTCCAATAGCAACGGAATAAATTCCGTACTCCAACGGCAAATATCCCCTATCCCCCCTCCTCCTCCAAATTCTCCAAAATCAAACCATAAAACCCTCCTTCCTCCGCCGACTGATAAAACCAGCCTAAGTGCATTTGACAACTTGAACACAAAACAAAATTCCAAGAATATCCTTTAAACCAAGTATATTCCGAACTAGGCGTCCCCTTCTTTACACATCCTGGGGCTGCCGAAAAGCAACCGATCTCAAAGACAAAACGACTTGGATTACGAAAGACATATCGATGTTGTCCCCGCACTTCAATTCTGTTTTCAGATGAAGTAATCACATTTTGGCACACCTTACAAACAATTCGCTGTCCTTCTTGCCGCTGCTGTTGTTGCTGTTCCAAATTGTTCTGAAGAATCTCAAACTGGGTATCGGTAAAACGTTGGAACAACCATAGAAAGGGCATTTTAAAAGGGACTTCAAGAGGTATTTCAAGGGTCATGGGAATGGTCCTGTTCAAAAAATTGTAGTATTTAATATGAGGAGTGGTTGTGATTTATTCTTCAGTCTTCTGGTAGTGGAACTATGATGTATGTGATAGGTGTGATGTGTGTGAGTGAAGACAATTAAGAGGAGAACGTGTGTTTCACTCCTCGTTGCCTCTCATTCTCATCACAAACATCATATTTATCACAGACATCACAATTCACCTAGATACCCACTTTTTGTCATTTACTATACTATAATTTCTCTATACAGTCATCCATAACCTTAAAAAATAACCTCACTTATGAAAACCTATCGCAAAGAACTGTGGTTCAACACCCCAACCCGCCGCGCCTTTATCAATATTACCCCGCAAGTCACAGACTGTGTCCGCGACAGTGGCATTCAAGAAGGCATGGTCTTAGTCAATGCCATGCACATTACCGCTTCCGTGTTCATTAACGATGATGAATCTGGATTACATCAGGATTATGAAGACTGGTTAGAAAGACTGGCACCCCATGAACCCATTTCTCAATATCGCCACAATCGCACCGGCGAAGACAATGGTGACGCCCATTTAAAACGTCAAATCATGGGACGGGAAGTGCTGGTAGCGATTACTCAAGGCAAATTAGACGTAGGTCCTTGGGAACAGATTTTCTACGGCGAATTTGATGGACGTCGACGCAAACGGGTCTTGGTAAAAATTATTGGGGAGTAGTTGGAGAGTAGTTGGAGTCCAAAACATATTTTGGACAAAGTTGGAGTCCAAAACATGTTTTGGACTCCGCATGTTTTGGACTCCTCCCCATTATCCTACCACCTTCGTCGTCACTTCCATCTTAGGCGGGTCCATCAAAGTCCGTTTCACAGTGCATTCGCTGGCGGCCCGAATCAAGGCAGGAAGATATTTTTCAGGAAACGACGGTGGAATTTGAATTTCAATTCCAATATTATCAACCTTATGCTTCTCCTTGTTCCAGTCATTAGTCATGTATAACTGAATCCCATCCGTAGGAATGTTGCGCGACTGACAGAAGCGCACGACAAAAATGCCGGCACAAGTGGCCAGACTGCTAAGGAAATAAGAAAATGGATCCGGATAAGTCTCCTCTCCCCCCACTTCTTTAGCTTGGTCCGTATAGACCGTAAATTGTTTAAAATGGGCGTTGACCTTGAGGCCACCGCCAAATGTGACGTTAATTTCCATAAGAGTCTCTAGTTGTTCAAATCCTCAGATTTGCGGTTGTGGTGAATAGAATCTGGCGCCTTATCATCGTCCATCAGAATTTCATGGGCTGGTCCTTCCAAATCATCAAACTGTCCAGACTGTATCGCCCATAAAAATGCCCAAACCATCAGGCCGATGAGTACCAGGGAAATGGGAATGAGTAAATAAATGATGTCCATGTAGGGTAATGAATAATGAATAATGATGACAAATTTGACAACTTTTCGAACAAATTTGACAACTTTAGTTGTCAAATTTCAACCAGATGATTCATTATTCATTCAAAATCGTTCCGCCGGTGGCGAATCGCATGTTTTCCAAGACAAGAAGGGGTGAGTACCGCACCCACTGCCTGACACGATGGGCATTTTAGCACCCGCCAAGTCGTTAGAAATCAGAATTTCCACCCGTCGATTTTGGCTGCGACCTGCCTTGGTTGAATTATCTGCCTTAGGTTTGGTTTCACCATACCCTCTAGCCACCAGTCGCTGGGCCGCTATTCCTTTGACAATCAAGGCGTCTCGAACCTTTTGCGCCCGTTGTTCAGACAGTTGCTGATTATAACTGGCATCCCCAGTATTGTCAGTATGTCCCTCAATATAGACGACACGTGCCCCATTTTGTTGAATGGAGTTCACAAATTCATCTAACTTACGCAACCCTTCCGGGCGTAACGTGGCTTTGTCAACATCAAAAAACACGGCATCTAAATCGAGTTGCAAACCGCGTTCGGTCATGGTACCCACGCCTAAAAATTTCAGTTGCGCTTCTGATAGAGGCGTAATTGGAACAGGATGCAGTTGCCATTCCATAAAACTACATGCCGTCATGATTGACCCGCTGACAATGAAGAAGGTTAGATTTCTTATAGAGATAACACGATTAGAATTTTTCATAATCATTTGTGGAAAAACGTGCTAATTTAAAAAGGTACAAGTTTATAACTTATCTTAGTTTTGGTGGAGTAGAGGCTTTATTTTGATGGAGTAGAGGCTTCAGCCGGTGGGGGGGCAGTACACAACTGAAATCGCTACCGGCTGAAGCCTCTACTCCGTCTGGCCCACCGGCTGAAGCCCAAGAGAACGAGAACAAAATTTAAGGTGCAGGTGTTTCTAAATCTCTGCATATTTTACGGACCAGCAACTCATTAATTTCTTTGTGTCTTGGAATGGCCGAAACTTTTTGAACCATACGATTCACATAAATGGTATGATTGCCACCTTCTCGCAGAAATTCACAACCGTGAGTTCTTAAATAATAAATGAGATCACGCCGTTTCATGTCGGCAATGATAATAAACTGAAAGGTTCTTTGAAGACTTCTCGCCCTTGTAACGATTCTTCTGCCAGGAGACGATTTGCCTCCAAGACTAAAATCACTGCCTCTTGTAAATTAGCCTTGGCCTCTGCTAGAGTTTCACCTTGTGTATTGGCCCCTGGGAGTTCTTCCACAAAGGCAATATAACCTTCAGGAACTTTTTGGAAGACGGCAGTTAAGTGCATAAAATTTCTTCTAAGAAGATTCTAAAATAATTGGTAAAATTCAGGAGTTCAAAGCATTAGCTTTGAGACATTAACCACTTTTCCGAAAGAGAAGTTTTCAAAGCTACGCTTTGAACTCCTGCAAACCTCTACTCAGGAATCCAAAGCGTCAGTTTTGACAAAGTTAATTCAACACAAACACCCCCAACAACACCGCCAGCCCCAGTATCATGGCAAACGCATAATGATACAAGTAACCCGTTTGCAAGTGACGCACGACACTAGAGAAAAAGGCAACCATTGCGGCAGTCCCATTAACTAGCATTCCGTCAATTAACTTCACATCGCCAGTCTTCCAGAAATTCTTGCCAATGTCACGAGTGCCACCGGCAAAGATGGCTTGATAGAAGTCATCGAAGCCATATTTGTTAAGCAAAATTTGGTGGGGAATCTTGAGATATTGGGCAATGACTTTCGGTATAGCTGGATTGACCAGATAGAGGTAATAAGCCGTTCCCAACCCCGCCATCGCAAACCAGAAGGGCAGTTGAGTAAGACCATGTACCATCATACTTAGCACACCATGATATTCCTCTGGGTCAAAGACAGCATGGGCGGCAAAAATGGCACCGTCAAAGAAGTGACCAAAGAGGAGAGGCTGGATAGTAAGCATCCCCGCGAGAACCGACGGA
Organism: Thiotrichaceae bacterium; assembly: GCA_011391085.1. Taxonomy (GTDB): domain Bacteria; phylum Pseudomonadota; class Gammaproteobacteria; order Beggiatoales; family Beggiatoaceae; genus JAABRD01. Next base: position 33,245 of record JAABRD010000022.1, read on the forward strand.
ATCGCTAACATAATGAGAGGGAGTGTCACCACGGCAGGCGTTTCATGTAAGTGTTCACGAGTATGTTCATCCATCCGTTCTTTGCCATGGAAGACTAAAAAGAACATGCGGAAGGAATAGAGGGCGGTGATAAAGACACCAGAGAGAACCGCATAGTAGGCAAAACATGCCCCTGGACGTTGCAGTTCATAAGCATGATGGGCTGCTTCAATAATCGCATCTTTAGAAAAGAATCCCGCAAAGCCAGGGAAACCTATCAAGGCAAGTGACCCAATGAGAGAAGTCCAGTAGGTGATGGGCATGTATTTTTTCAAACCGCCCATGTTACGAATATCTTGGTCATGGTGCATAGCAATGATGACAGAACCTGCGGCCAAGAAGAGGAGGGCTTTGAAAAAAGCATGGGTCATCAGATGGAAAATGCCCGTCGCATACGCAGAAGCACCCAAGGCTACTGTCATGTAACCCAATTGAGAAAGAGTGGAGTAGGCAACGACCCGTTTGATGTCGTTTTGCACCAATCCTAACAAGCCCATAAAGAGGGCCGTGATGGCCCCAATGACGAGGATGACGCTAAGGGCCGTTTCACTCATTTCATATAGAGGAGACATTCGGGCCACCATGAAAATACCTGCTGTAACCATAGTGGCCGCGTGAATCAAGGCCGAAATGGGCGTGGGACCTTCCATGGAATCGGGTAGCCAAACATGTAATGGGAACTGGGCTGATTTACCCATGGCGCCCATGAACAGGAGAAGACAGATGAGGGTGAGAACCGACCATTGATAACCTGGGATGATTTGTACTAATACGTCTTTGGCATGACCTTCGCCGGCGAGTTTAAAGACGTGGTCATAATCAAGACTGCCAAAGTACATGAGAACACCGGCAATGCCTAACACGAAACCGAAGTCGCCCACGCGGTTGACGAGGAAGGCTTTAAGGTTAGCAAAAATGGCCGATTCTTTGGTGTACCAGAAGCCAATGAGGAGGTAAGAAACGAGTCCAACGGCTTCCCAACCAAAGAAGAGTTGCATGAAGTTGTTAGACATCACTAACATCAACATGGAGAAGGTAAATAAGGAGATGTAACTGAAGAAACGTTGATAACCGGGGTCATCGCGCATGTAACCCACGGTATAGATATGTACCATCCAGGAGACGAAGGTGACGACGACCATCATCAAGGCGGTTAGTGAGTCAATGAGGAACCCCACTTGAATATTGATGTTGCCACTGGTCAACCAAGTATAAACGGTCTCATTGTAGGGTCCGTGTCCATTGAGGACGATATATTTGAAGACATACAGTGACAGAAAAAAAGACAGACCCACACCGCCAATGGTAACGGTATGGGCAACGCGCCGGCTAACGGGGAACAGACCCGCAATAATGGCACCAAATAGAGGTGCTAACACAATGGTAAGTAAGATATTTTGCATATTCTCCCTGTATTTGTTGAGAGTAACAATGAATGGTTCACCCCTTAGACAAATGCCACCGTTTCAAACGATAGTATCAGTCAGGATTTTTTCATAATGACAACTCATTATAAACAGCAAAGTCAAAATAATCAAATAGAAATTGACCTTGAGTGCAACACCTATTTTAGCGCGTGAACCAGTCAAAGCGTTGGAGTAGAGGCTTTGCGTTAGAGTAGAGGCTTTTGCGTTGGAGTAAAGGTTTTTGCGTTGGAGTAGAGGCTTTGCGTTAGAGTAGAGGCTTTTGCGTTGGAGTAAAGGTTTTTGCGTTGGAGTAGAGGCTTTAGCCGGCTGGCAGTAGGCGCCCCTATGCTGTTAGAGACTTATTCATGGTCTCAAGCACCCCGCCGGCGCAGCCATGGAAACTGTGGCCATCCATGTATGATTGACCCAGTGAAAATATGGAGGTGCCATGCGTGTCAGATGTTTTTTACTTTCAGCAGTCCCAATTATAGTAGTATTCTAACTAAATTGTACGATTCCCGCCGGAGCGCGAATTATTGCGCCCCCTGCGCCCGCGTAGCGTCGGCGCGAAGCGCAATAATTCGCGCTCCAGCGAATATGAGAGGGGAGAAAACCAAGGATTTCGCCTTTCTCCCCACGCCCGTAGGGAGAGGGGCCGGGGGTGAGGGCAACCTGAATATCACCCAGATTGCATCACTACCCTAAATTCGTTGTACTCGGTATTATACCAAAATTCATTAAAATCCACCAGTTATTTTTCCTCTGCTAACTCCAGTGCCTGAGTAATTAACCGCTGACTAAGATAAATATTTGAAGTATTCAATGATGCTATCAACGGACTAATCCGTTCCACCAAATGTTCTTGTTTAGCCAATAATAAAACCCCCAAACTGCCCATCACTTCCAGATGATTCAACCTGGCTATTTTTCTAGCTTTGGCATCATCAATCAGAAGCAATTCGGCAGATAATTCCAAATACAAGGCAATGGCCTCCAATTCTCCACGTCCAAGACCCTTGAATTTTTCCAAGTGAATGGGTTTCACCGTCACCGCCGTGACTTTGCCTTCACAGTAACTTCGTAGCGATTGGGACTGTGGCTTACCGGGCCGGATAACCTCATGGAAAACCGCGGCGGGTATTTTAATTTCACCAAAAAGCCTCTCTAACAGCCATAAACTATCACAAATAGACAACGCTATCAAGGCTGAACTATCGGGGACAATAATCATTTGGGGTGACGTTCATTAAACCGGGTTAACTCCGCCACTAAATCTTCGGCGAGATAATTGATAACAGGAATTTGGTATTGTTTACAAGCTACTAGGAAACTATAAATATCCGTCCCCGCCAATTCACACGCCGCCCCACGGGAGAGTTGCCCGGTTTGAAACAGAAACAAAGCTGCGTACAATTTGAGTTGCTGAAGCAATGGGGCCGTCGTGTGAGGTGTTAAGTAGTTATCAGGAATGTCTAAGGTGATTTGCATAAGATAATCTCTTCATTCTTCTAGTTGGCGTTAAGTTTGGTGTCGAGTATTCAAAGCCCGCTGTTGCTTGATAGGTTCGCGTGAGTCAAACGTGTAAATGAAAATATTGGTATCCAAAAAAAATTTACCGTTCATTCAATTCCTCCCGACTTAAATGGCGACCTGGTTGTGCATAAGACAATTCCTTCATTAAGGTGAGATAGTCAACTTCTTTCGTCATTGACGGTGATGGGCAAGTCACGGGCATGACCGTTTCTTCATAGAGTAACATGACTTTGAGAGTTTTGCCATACCACTCTTTAAAGGTTTCTGGAATTTGAATAATTCCGTTGTTGGCGTGTGTGTCAAAGGTAATCGTTTGCATTGGACGGTTTCCTTAAATAGTTTCAGTTTAAACGGGGTAATGAATAATAAGTACTGAAGCAGTAATTTTGCGGTATTTTCCCTCACCCCCGACCCCTCTCCCAGAGGGAGAGGGGCGAAACAAAATACGAGAAAATTTCTGCTTCAGTACTTAATGTCTGAATCAGAATTGAAAGACATTTTAGAATGAACAGAATAATCCATTTAGTACCATTCTGTCAATTCTAAAATGCTGTCAATAATGCTGTCAATTCTGATTCAGACTATGGTGTGGATGGAGTACAACGGATGCACCGCATGGGGACGAGATAATCGTTAATCTCCACTACTTGAATCCACTAGCCACTGACAACCTCGAATTTTGCCCAGCCGCTTATCGAAGGTGTATAACTCCATACCTTCCATATTTTGAGTTTCACAGAAAATTAAATAATCCGAGAAACCCGCATTCCCATGACGAAACTGTTCCAAGGCTTTGATGAAACTCTCCTTCCATCTCTTCCAAACTGACTGACTGAGTCGCTTGATATAGGCCACACACGGCTTCCACTTCCATAAGGGAAATATCTAAAGTGGATACTGGCGCCCCGCTTCGCATGACCAGGTTATTAGCGTCAGATTTCCGCCACTCCTCTCGTCTGGATTCCTCTTGATTCTCCAAATCCAAATCCATAGCAATCTCCAGGTCTTCCAAAGTTTTCGCAGGCCCCCGATAAGGCAAACACTTAGCCACTTCGTCTAAAGTAGTCGGTTTCAAGGAATGTTTGGGTTTTAATAAGATACCGTCGTCGAGACTGATGATGACTCATCTTACGCAATCAAACTAATAGCGGGTAGTGATGCAATTCTTTGTGATATGTTTACCCTCTCCCCCGGCCCTTCTCCCAGGGGGAGAGGGGTGAAAACCACGGGTACCGCCGTTATCCCCACGCCTGTAGGGGGTGGGGCTGGGGGTGGGGGGAAGTGTCTATCACCCACATTGCATCACTACCTAATAGCGGATAGTGGATTAGAGGCTTTAGCTGGTGACGTGCCATTCCCACCGGCTAAAGCCTCCACTCCGGCCTAGTTTTTTTCATTATCCACTATCCGCTATCCACTATCCACTAACCCCCTATCCACTAACCCCCTATCCGCTATAAAAACAATAACGTCCCTTCCCCGCATATTTGGCTTGATACATCGCGCTATCGGCATATTTCAGGAGGATGTCAATTTCTTTACTGTCATAAGGATAGACCGTAATGCCAATGCTGGCAGAAATCAGAATCTCGTTCCCGCTGAAGTGAAATGGTTGTTGGAGCCGTTGGATCAGGTCTCCTGCAATTTTACCTGCATCTTGTATCTTTCTGATATTCCTTAAAATAATCGTGAACTCGTCTCCCCCTAAACGGGCTACTGTGTCTGTATCACGAATCGCATTTTTTAATCTTTCTGCCACTCCTTGCAACAGTTGGTCTCCTATCGCATGTCCATAGGTATCATTGACTGGTTTGAACCCATCTAGGTCAATAAATAGAACCGCAAATAGACTGTTATAACGACTGGCCCAGACCTGGGCTTGTTGCAAGCAATCATGGAACAATAGGCGATTGGGTAATTGTGTTAAGGAATCATAGTTGGCGAGATAACGGGCATTTTCTATATTTTCTTGCAAGCGTGAAATGTCGGTGAGGACGGCCATGTATTGGATAGGTTGATTTTCGTCATTGGTGATAGCTGAGATCGACAACCAAGCGACATAGATTTCGCCACTTTTTTTGCGATTCCACACTTCGCCTTGCCAATGTCCCGTTTCTAAAATACTTTTCCACATCTGTTGATAAAATTGTTTATCATGCCGTCCTGATGACAAGAAATTCGTCTTCTTACCATAAACTTCCATGGGTTGATAGCCCGTGATCTTACTAAAAGCAGGATTGACTCGTTGTATCTTATTTTGTAAATCGGTCACCAAAATACCATCGGCGGTACAGTCAAAAATCGCAGCGGTGAGGCGCAAATGTTGTTCGGCTTGCTTTTGCACGGTGATGTCTTCAAGCATCCAAATAAAGCCTTTGTCTAAGTCTTTGGGGTCCACCGCTTTGCCTACTAGCCTGGCCCAAAACGGTTCTCCAGATCGAGTGCGAATGAGGTGCCGGTTGTCATATTCTTTGCCCTGTTCTAGTAATGGATAGGCTTGTTGCCCCATCACTAAGTAGTCGGAATAGGAAGGGGAGATGAGACTGAAGGGGTGACCGTCTAAATCTCCATGTTTAAAGCCGAGAAGCGATTCGAGTTTAGGATTGACTCGTGCAAACATTCCTTTTCTCACGTAGGCTATCCCAATGACGCTGTTATTTAAAATCGTTTCCAGTTCCGCAACCGTTTCTTTCAACTTACTTTCCAGCCGGTGCCGTTCCGTGATGTCCACGGAAATACCAATAATTCCGGTGAGTTGGGATTGTTCATCATAGACGGGAGTATATTTGGTTTCCAGCACGACGCCAGGTAACGTGGTTAAACTGGTGACGTGTTCACCCGTTAGGGCCCGGCGAATGTATTCAACTTGTTTGGGAACATGGGCAAAAATATCAAAGGCCGATTGCCCCACTGCTTCATCATCGCGGTAGCCCAGCAGACTCAGGGCTTTGCCACGCGAGAAAGTGAAGTTGCCTTGGGTGTCAATGGCAAACAGAATTAAGGGCGCGGCGCTGGTGACAAAGCGAAGCCGTTCTTGGCTATGACGTAATGCCTCTTCGGCTTGCTTACGGGCCGTGATGTCACGTCCTACCCCTTGATATTCAATCACTTGACCATGTTCATCAAACAACCCGCGGTCAAACCATTGTTGCCAACTTATGCTACCGTCTGGCATGGTGGTGGAGTGTTCCGTGATCACCATCGGATTGGTGGACGTGATTTTTGCTAAGTTTTCGTAGAATAAGTGGCGGTCTGCATCAGGCAAATAAATAACAAAAGAGTGGCCGACTAACTCGGCTTCGGATTTACCAAAGTAATTGCAATAGGCTTGGTTGACGAATGTGAGTGTGCCATCTGCTAAATAACGACACACCAAGTCAGATTGGTCTTGGACAATGGCACGATAACGGGCTTCGCTACGTTTTATCACCGCTTCTTGCCGTTTGCGTTCCGTAATATCTGTGCCTACGGATAGGACTAATACTTCACCGTTAGGTTGAATAAACGGTTTCTTCACAATGTGAAAACAATGAAGTTCCCCTTGCACATCCTGGCATCGTTCCTCCACGGAAATTTCTTGCTTGTGTTTAATGACTTGGAGTTCGGCTTGTGAATAAAGTTCGTCAGGTTTTTCTAGCGGATGGCTGAGTTCCACACGTTCAGAGGAGACTAACTCGGCCATGGTGGTACCGAGTAAATCTGTCACCGCTTGATTGACAAAGATAAAATTGCCAAAGGAATCTTTAATAAAGATGAGATTGGGTACGGAGTCCACCACTAAGCGAATAAATTCTTGTTGCCGTTTAATCTCCTCCTCCGCCTGTTTACGTTCCGTGATGTCACGGGTGACAATATACATGGTTTCTTGTTCCACCAGCGGATGTACGTTCCAAGATAGCCATTTGTAGGTGCCATTTTTGCATAAATAGCGGTTCTCAAAATTAAATACGGCATAACCTTGGGAGAGTCTGCGGACTGTCTCCAATGAATCTTGATAGTCTTCTGAGTGTACCCATTTCATGGGTGAATTGGTTATTAATTCGGCCTTGGTCCACCCTAAAGTACGTTCCCAAGCGGCATTAATTTCTTTAAATTGGAGATCAAAACCAATGACCGATTGCATGTCCACAGACAAATTAAATAAGCGGTCACGTTCGGCGGCTTCTCGTTTCTGCTTAGTAATATCGGTAATCGTGGTAACCCGAAAGCGTTGCCCCGTCGTGTTTTGAATCAGTAGGCCCATCGTAAAGTTGATGATGAGAGGACGCCCCAACCGGTCCTCCAGTTGCCATTCACCATTGGCTTGCACTTGAGGGTCTTCATGTAAAAAAGCATTATGTAAGTGGATTGCCGATTCATAGTGGCTGGTGGGTAACACGGTAGTAAAGTGTTTGCCAATGAGTTCTTCGGGCGTGTAACCAAAGAGGGTGCAATAGGCAGGATTGACTCGCACAAACCGTCCTTGTTCATCAGTGATACATAAACCAATTTGGGTGACTTCAAAGATGGCAGAAAGAAGGGCTTCGTTTTCTTGCAAGGCTTGTTCAGTTTGTTTGCGTCGGGTAATATCCACATACGTCCCCACCATTCGATATGGTTGGTCCTCGGCATCCCACAAGGCCGCGGCACGGGATAAAATCCAATGGTAGTGACCCTCTTTATGAGAGACTCGATAGATGCTTTCATAATGAGAGATGCGCCTATCCAAATAGGCTTCAATGGTGGCCCAAAATTCGGTGAAGTCCTCCGGGTGGACAAAGCGACACCATTCATCAAGATGGTTGGCGACTTCATGGTCTTGATAACCAAGAATATTTTTCCAACGGGGGGAGAGATAAATTTCATTGGTGGTGAGATTCCAATCCCAGAGTCCATGATTGGAGCCTTGCACGGCCAATTCAAAACGTTCTTCCGTGTCACGAAGGACCTTTTCGGCATGTTTTTGGGCGGTGATGTCCGTGGCCACGGCGTAATATTGACGGCGTTGTGGTACGGCACTGATTTCCCAATTTAGCCAGTGATAGAAGCCAGCACAGTCTCGCCACCGATTCGCAAAGGTGACGTTGGCCTGACCTTGTTTCAATTGTGTTAGATGTGTTTGAGTATTTGCAATGTCATCGTGATGAACCCAAGTGAGAAAGGGACTCTGTTCAAGGTCTTCACAAACAACATTGAATTTGTCTTCCCACGCAGGGTTGATTTGTTCGATAATACCTTCTTCACTCAATATACATAGGAGTGCGGAGGAGAAGAAGAAGAAATCGTTCATGGGGGGTAATGAATAATGAATAATGAATAGTGAATAATGCAGGTGAGATTTTGAATAAATCTGCATATTGCGTTCCAATCTTTGATGGTGATGCAATGTGGGTTCTCTGTCTGAACTCTGATTAGAATGATTTTCAGATGGACTATGATTAGTCAAGCCTCCTTTCATAGCCCTCATTTAATCATTTCAATTAATCATTTCAATCAGAGTTCAAGACCGACGAGAAACCGCACGATATTTCACCCAGATTGCATCACTACCCAATTTTGAAATTGGTTTCAGGGGTCTAAACTCGTTTCAGGACTCCAAAGTGTCGTTTTGTCAAAAGCTACGCTACGCTTTGCACTCCTGGGTAAAATCAATATTATTATATTTCTTCAGTCACTCTTAACACTTCTTCAACACTGGTAATGCCTTGATAAGCCTTAATAAATCCATCTTCCCGAAGAGTTCGAAACCCTTGTTGAGTCGCTATTTTACGCAACTCGGTGGCGGTGGCGTGTCTTAATACCAAGGGTTGCATTTCTGGTGTCATATAGATCAATTCATAAATACCAATGCGTCCTTGATAACCGGTGTTTTGACAATCTGGACAACCAACAGGTTGTAACCATTGGGGGGACTGACCGGTTAATTCGGTAGGCAAGACTCGATTCACTTGCATTTGAATGTCGGATAAGACCGTAGTCGGTTTCGCACACGTTTTACAGAGACGCCGAACTAACCGTTGGGCTTGCACGGCCCTGACCGTAGTGGCCGTTAAAAAAGGTTCTACCCCCATATCAGTCAATCGCGTGAAGGCACTGACAGCATCATTGGTATGCAAGGTAGAAAGTACCAAGTGACCCGTTAAGGCTGCTTGGATGGCAATTTCTGACGTTTCCCGATCCCGTATTTCTCCTATCATGATAATATCTGGGTCTTGTCGTAAAATCGCCCGCAATGCTTTTGCGAAAGTGTAACCAATGTCACTATGCGCTTGGACTTGAGTCACGCCTTTTAGTTGATATTCAACGGGGTCTTCCACCGTAATAATTTTTTGAGTACGATTATTGACGGCATCCAAAGTGGCATAAAGAGTCGTGGACTTGCCTGAACCAGTCGGACCTGTGACCAGAATAATACCATGTGGTTGGGCAATCCATTGCGTAAAGAGACGATAATGATCTGGGGCAAACCCGAGTTGTTCTAAACGGCTAGTTTGCCGTTCTTTCGGTAATAAACGCATGACGATGGACTCGCCATGCACTCCAGGTAAACAGGATACCCGAATATCTAAATCTTGACCACTGACACGAGTGTTGAGACGTCCATCTTGAGGGAGGCGCCGTTCGGCAATGTCTAGGCCGGCAATCAGTTTAATTCGAGAAGCAATTGGATTAAAACGTTCTTTGGGAAGATTGAGATGTTCATATAAAATCCCGTCAATCCGATAGCGTACAAAGAAAGTACGTTCCTCCGGTTCCACATGCACGTCCGAAGCCCGTTGATCGACGGCTTGTGAAAGCATATTATTGACAAATTCTACTACCGGGGCGCCTTCGGCCAGTTCGCGGAGGAGATTAACATCTTCGGTATCGCCAAAAAATCCGCGGGACGTATTGGCTTTGGCCACTAAGTCTAATAACCGTTCTAAATCTTGGTGACGAGTGAGATACCAGACTACTTGTTGTTCTGGAAAAATATTTAAAAAGACTTCATGGGCTAGGTCTGACAAAGGATTCTGGGCAATGCAATGCACGGTTTTATCCGGTGCTTCCCAAGCCAATAGCTGTTGATCCAACCACCAGTCTTTTTCGATGCCCGTTTTTTCGATAGTTTCTAAAAAGCGAGTGGCTTCCAGCGGCAGATTTTTGCCGTCCAAAATCGGTAACTGAAGTTGTTCAGATAAAATGGTCAACAAGTTGTCTTCAGACAAGGCACCCATGCGAATCAGGATGCTACCCAATTCGCCCCCGAAGCGAGATTGAAATTCGAGGGCACGTTGAATATCTTGTTCATTGACAAAATCTGCATGAATAAGCATTTCGCCTAACCGAGGTTGATAAGTGGGGGTAGAAATTTCTGTGGACATTTTGGATAGTGGATAGTGGATAGTGGATAGTGGATAGTGAACTATGCCGGACTAGAGGCTTACGCCTCCATGCCATTAAGTTAAGGTAGGGTGGATTAAGCGTCAGCGTATCCACCAGTTTCGGGGATGGTGGATACGCTGACGCTTAATCCACCCTACATGGTTAGGATATTTCTTAACTTAATGGCATTGAGGCTTTAGCCGGTGGCAGGGACACGTCACCCGGCTAAAGCCTCCAGTCCACCGTGAATTTTATGGTTGGACTAGAGGCTTATTACCTATTCTCTTCCATCCAGTTTTCCAAAGCCAACTGTTCTATTTGATTTAAACGTTTAAAATCATTGTCTGCGGAAACCAGAATCAAACGTTTAGATTTAGCGATAGCCGCAATCCATAAATTATTTTCACTAAAACCCAGTTGGGGCAGAGTCGTTTTATATCGTTTCGCTTTTTCTTTGGGGCCAAAATGCGTTAAAATGGCCACCTTTAGCTGCCCATAAATTTCGGCAACCTGGTTGTCGATGGAATATACCTCCAAACTGTTTAGAAATGTTTTGACCCGGTTCAGATTTTCCACTTGATACTTGGAACGATAAGCCATAAACATTAATTCGCCACGTACAATCACACAGGTGGCCACTGGAGTTTCCCCTAACTCGACCAATTTTTTGATAATGGCAGGATGTTTTTCCAATAGATAACTACAATGGTTAGTATCCAGTAAGTACATTAGAGTAAAGTTTTTCCGCGCAGTTGATAGACTTGTTGTAAGCACTCTGATAGGTCTTCGCCTACCCAACTGCCGGCAAATTTCAATAAAGAATGGGCCGTCGCTTTGGAAGAGAGGGTTACAGAATTTGTTCTGACTGTTGGACTCGTTTCCCCAGACCGGGTTGGTTTCAGGTGGCGAGGTTGGTATAAAGTTTTGAGAGAATTTGCAGATTCTGGTTGTTTCAACTTCATTCTGATGACCCTCTTAAATTTTGTTGAAGATGAATGATGAATGATTGCCAAAAAAATAGCAAGCATAGTACAGTATTTCTAAGAAAATGAATTTGAACAGCGTCGGAATAATTTTATTAAATTGGCAAAATTGGCCAGACACCGTGGCTTGTTTAGAGTCATTACGGTCACTGGTTTATCCAGGTCCAATTGGTTTAATCGTTTGCGATAATGCTTCCCAAGATGACTCGGAAGCGCAAATTTTACAATGGGCCCGACAGCATTATACCTCCTCTGAAATTGGACTGTTTGAAGTCAAACCAGGTTTACCCTTTCCAGAAGTCCAAAGCGCAGCTTTGTCGCCTCCTTTCGTATTCATTCAAACTGGTGCCAATTTAGGCTTTGCCGGCGGTAACAACGTCGGCATTCGTTATGCCCTAGCCTGTCAACAATTTGACTACCTATGGCTATTGAACAATGATACCATAACAGATCCTTGCGCACTACTCAATTTATGCAATTGTGCGGCCCAGTTTCCCGATATGGCTTTATTCGGAAGCACGTTAATTGAATATTATCAAAGAGATACTGTGCAATGCGCCGGCGGGTGTCGATATTTCCCCAAGTTGACAATTTTTCGTCAAGTCTATCAAGGCTTGACCGTGGCGGAAGTGATGCAACAAAATGAGAAGGACATCACTTTGGACTATGTGTCAGGTGCCGCCATGTTTTTGCGAACCGTTGCGGTACAGAAGGTCGGTTTGTTGAATGAAGAATATTTTTTGTTTTATGAGGAATTAGATTATACGCAACGCTTAAAGCGACATGGTTATCAAATTGGCTGGTGCAAGGATAGTTTAGTTTATCATAAAGGCAGTGCCACCGTGGGAAGTAAAAGGGAAGGGAATCGCGACAAATTGACACGGGCAAATTATTATGAGAACTTGAGTACGTTGAAATACACAGCCAATTTTTACCCTGGATTATTGCCCTGGGTGATGGTGATACGATTTGTATTAAAAGCATTAGCGGTGATGAGTCGTGGGGAGTTTTATTTGGTGAGGCCGTTGGTGAGGGCATATCGAGATTTTATCAGAACCAGGAAAAATGAGTAGTGAGGCAATGTGGGTTCACTGTCTGAACTTTGATTAGAATGATTTTCAGATGGACTATGATTAGTCATAGCCTCCTTTCAGAGTCCTCATTTAATCATCTTAATCAAAGTTCCAGACCGACAAGAAACTGCGCGATATTTCACCCAGATGGCATCACTACTGAAAAATGAACAACAAACACCGGACTAGAGGCTTTAGCCGGTAAAGGAGATTATTAATGAATACATGTACTGCGGAACTCTTTCTGAGAGGCAGTCAACAAGCTGTCATTTTACCCAACGAATTTCGTTTTGACAGTGATAGAGTCTATATTCGCAGAGAAGGAAGGGAGGTAGTTTTATCCCTTACTTCTACATGGGATGATTTTTTCAATGCGAAAAGCGCGTTTGGTGACGATTTTTTAGGTCATCGTGAGGATGGGCCAGCACAAGAACGGGAGTTAATTTGATGTACATGCTTGATACCAATATGTGTATTTACATCTTAAAAGTTCGACCTCTATCGCTTAAAAAGAAATTTGAAAGTGTTAGCGAAATCAGTATATCGTCAGTGGTTTATGCTGAATTGTGTTTCGGGGTGGAAGCCAGCCCTGTTCACTTACAAGAACCACGTTGGCAACAACTTCAGCAGTTTTTAGCCAATCTTCGAGTTGAACCTTGGGACAAAAAGGCTGCTAAACACTATGGAAACATTCGTGCCTATCTTAAACAAGCGGGCACTCCCATTGGTAATATGGATATGCTGATTGCAGCCCATGCGCGTGGCCTTGAGGCTATCTTGGTGACCAATAATGTTAGGGAATTTCAACGAGTACCCGACTTGAGAATAGAAAACTGGTTGTGAATTTGGCTACGCAAGAAACTAAGTTTCTTAAAGAAACTTAGTTTCTCTCACCAAACCAACAGTCCAAAGCGTAGCTTCGTCTATTTCAAAGCTACGCTTTGGACTCCTACTTTTATTATGGACCGCTGATATTTATATTTCCATGAACACCATCATTTTACACGACTACTTTGAATCCCTAGAAGGAGGAGGTCGCCTCTGTAGCGAATTAGCCAAGGGATTACCAGCGGATATAGGTTACGGTTTTGCAAAAAAAGCCACTCATCCCTTTTTAACTTCGCTTCCACCCTCTTCTTGTACACGAGATTTACAAGCATTCAGTCGTTTGCCACTGTGGCGACAATTCAAATTGTCACGGGCTTTTACGCATCGTACCACCTTTTTGAAAAATTATGCAACGGTCATTTACAGTGGTTTCTACACTCCTCTGGCCGTGCGTCATCATCGGCACGGACGTAATATTTTATACTGTCACACTCCTCCCCGATTTATTTATGATCAACGTGTTTTTTATTTGAATCAATTACCCATTGGCTTACGTCCTGCCTTACAAGCCTTTATTCATTACTTGCAACCGCGTTATGAACAGGCGGTGGCCCAAATGGATGTGATTATCGCCAATTCCGAAAATGTCCGCCACCGTATTCGTCATTATTTGAATCAAGAGGCCACGGTTATTCATCCACCTTGTGATACCTCTCGTTTTATTTGGCAAGGACTGGGCGATTATTATCTCTCCGCCGCCCGCTTAGATCCGCTGAAACAGGTTAATCTCATTGTGCAAGCCTTCTTAAAGATGCCCAAGAAACGTTTGATAGTGACCTCTGGAGGACCTGAATTGCCCAAATTACAAAAATTGGCGAATCATGCCCCCAATATTCATTTTACCGGCTGGGTCGGGGAAACTCAACTCACGGAACTGATTGGCAATGCCATTGCGACTCTCTATTTACCGATAGAAGAAGACTTTGGCATGTCTCCAGTGGAATCGATGGCGGCTGGAAAACCGGTCATTGGTATTGCCCAAGGTGGCATTTTAGAAACAGTGATTCAAAATGAAACAGGAATCTTGATCGAACCACCGTTGGATGTGGAAGCCATTTGTCACGCGGTAGAAATATTGACCCCTCAACAGGTCATAAAGATGCGCGAGGCTTGTGAAAAACGGGCGGAACAATTTCGGACGGAAGTGTTTTTGGAGAAGATGCGAAATGTGTAGGACTTACGTACTCACCCCACCCCAGCACACGGGAGGGAGTTTGTAGTTTGTAGGGTGGATTAAGCGAAGCGTATCCACCAGAAGGCCCCTCTACATTTCTGGTGGATACGCTTCGCTTAATCCACCCTACATGCGCAAAATAGGAAAACTTGCAATGCGAATTAATTTATTATATAAAATAAAAAGTTACACGATATGGTACATATATTGCCACGTTAATGGACAAATAACGATAACTTAATTTACATGGATTTATCCAAGGATTCTGGTATGTCTAAGAAAGCCACTCAAAAACCGAAGCAACCTCAAGCAGAAACACGTCATACACCTTTGCGCGTACTCTTAGTAGATGATGATCCCACCATTTTAACCATGCTATCCGCCTGGCTGGAAGAAATTGGTTACGAAGTCAAAACAGCGGAAAATGGTCCCCAAGCGATGACCGAAATGACCGAATTTAGACCTCATTTGGTTATCACAGATTTACGCATGGATGGCATGGATGGTATCGCTTTACTCAAAGAAATTCAACAACATAACTCGGTGTTGCCCGTCATCATGCTAAGTGGCAACGCCCAAATTTCTGACGCCGTGCGGGCCACCCATCAAGGCGTTTTTGAATTTCTGACCAAACCTGTGGACCCCGATAACCTCTTTCGGTGCGTTCAATCGGCCCTCAATCATGTAGGCGCCGATCAGAACAACAATGAATTTGCGCCAGAAATCATTCATCGTAGTGCTATCATGGCTAACCTCCTCAAACAAGCGCAACGGGTGGCCAAGACTCGTAGTAGTGTCTGCATCAGAGGGGCAACTGGTACAGGTAAAGAATTACTCGCCCGTGCGATACACCGCGCCAGTCCACGTTGCGAAGAAGTTTTTTTGGCGATTAACTGTGGCGCCTTGTCAGAACAATTATTAGAATCTGAATTATTTGGCCACGAAAAAGGCGCGTTCACTGGGGCTGTTAGAAAAAACATAGGCTTGTTTCAAGCTGCCAGTGGAGGCACCTTATTTTTAGACGAAGTGGGCGACATGCCTGCCTCTTTACAAGTCAAGTTGTTACGAGTATTACAAGAAGGCACCGTCAGACCTGTGGGTGCAGTCGACAGCATCACAGTGGACGTCAGAGTGATTTCGGCCACTCATCAAAACTTAGAATTGGCCGTCAAACGCGGTGAATTTCGTGAAGATTTATACTATCGTCTAAACGTCATCCCACTCTATATGCCCTCCCTGGCAGAACGACGTGAAGACATTCCCCTGTTGATAAACTACTTCTTAACCACGCTGGCCGTCAAAGAGTCTGCCGCCGAACCCGCACGTTTTTCACCTGACGCATTAGAATACATCGTCACGATGCCTTGGCCAGGTAACGTTCGACAGCTACAAAATGTGATAGAACAATGCGTGGTCTTATCTGCGTCACCCTTGATACCTTTATCATTGGTCAAACAAGCCTTATGCGACACCAATAATCAGTTTCAAACGCTTGAAGAAGCCAGACAAGAATTTGACTACCACTATTTAAATCGCGTGTTGCGAATGGTCGAGGGAGAGGTTACAGAAGCAGCCCAGATGGCGGGCTGTTGTGAAGCAGAATTAAGACAATTATTGGCCATTCATGCCATTAACCCGATGAGTTTTCGTAAGTCATCCATAGAAGGAAACACCGCCTTTGAAAACGACGGTGTCTTTCTACATTAATTCACCTCACGTAAGGGGTGGCAATAAATGCAGTTTCTTAAAGAAACTGAGTTTCTATGGAGTGCCATTGCGCAAGGTGAATTCATTAAGACTGCATGGCATGAATATGGGCGTTCAGGCGGCTTTTATGACGGGCCGCCTTATTTTTATGAATCAACCCCTTATTTGCCATCTGGTCAATCACCGGAACCGATGCCTTATAAGCGGCTTGTGCCTGCCCCTTATCTCCAGAAAGAACGGCCTTGATGATTTTTTTGACTGCGGTGCGCACTTCGGAACGGTCACCCATGTTACGTTGCCGATGTTTTTCAGACTGCCGTGCGCGTTTTTTTGCAGAAACAGTATTTGCCAAAATATTATTCCTCTGATTAATAGTTAAAAATTAAGGTTAAGTTATCAAGTCCACCTTTTTACCATAAATGGTAATCGGGAGTCAAGAACAATTTTCACAAATTAAATGGTGTTGCATATCAAATCATTCACAACATTTTTGATTTTATGTTATATTTAAGGGCCCATCATTATTCATTATTCATTATTCATTGTGTTAAGATCATGGACAAAATTATTTTTACAGGCCCCATGGGCGCGGGTAAAACGACGGCAATCGGCGCAATCAGCGAAATACCACCCATTTCCACAGATGTACATTGCAGTGATGAAACCAAATTGCGCAAAGAAACAACCACTGTTGCTATGGATTATGGCTATATCACCTTGGAAGATGGTACACGTATCCACCTCTATGGTACCCCAGGTCAACAACGTTTTGACTATATGTGGACAATTTTGACAAAGGGCGGAATAGGATTAATTTTATTGATCGACAATACTTCATCTAATCCATTGGCGGATTTAGAATTTTATTTGGAGGCGTTCAAAGAATTTATTGAACAAACCGCGGCCGTGATTGGTATTACCCGCATGGATATGTCAAGTCGTGTCACTCTTGACGACTATGCAAACAAACTATTAGAACGAGGTCAAATTTTCCCGGTGTTTGAAGTGGATGTGCGCCATACCAATGACGTACACATCCTTATTCACGCCTTATTGGCAATTTTGCAAGATAATGAAGAATAGAAAATAGAAACCTCATTATTCATTATCCATGATCCCAAACTCCTAAAATGAAATGAATGTCTATAAACTAACCACGAAAGCGTTTGAAAAAATGGATGTGTTG
This sequence comes from Thiotrichaceae bacterium, assembly GCA_011391085.1. Taxonomy (GTDB): domain Bacteria; phylum Pseudomonadota; class Gammaproteobacteria; order Beggiatoales; family Beggiatoaceae; genus JAABRD01. The sequence continues at coordinate 50,578 of JAABRD010000022.1, forward strand.
TTACTCCAGTCGATAGTGCAACTGGTGCAAAGACAACTCAAGTCGACCTGGACAATTGACGAGTCGGCAGACATACTTCTAGTGGATGTGGAACACCCAGAAGGTAGGACATTTTGGGAGACCGCCCCATCAGATAAATTAATCGTCGCGTATGCCAAGCAAAATGTATATGAAGCGAAGTGGTATCTGCAAAAACCGATTCGAGTGCAACCTTTGGTGCAATTACTCAATGACCTAGCTGGTTTTCGCGAAACATATCCAGTGGTGGCAAGTCAGCCAATTCAAGCCGTACTGCGTACCAAGGAAACAGGTCAAACGTCGCGGGCCGTTCCGAAAACGCCCGTGGCCCCGGCGCCCCCTGAAAAAACGTCCACTACGATATACTTTCAACCCACTCAGTATTTAATTGGATTGATACACACCGCCGTCTCAACAGGTCAAGTCATTCGGTTCAGTTATGCAGAAACACCTGCTATTTACCTGTTGCCACAAGAACAGCGTTGTTTTACGACCACGATACAAATGACTCATTTGGAAATGTCGCAACAAACCCTATTCTCCGTTTCGGCAAACCAAATTAAACAGGAACGACTCACAACGACGGAATTATGTGACCAAATCGAAAAGTTAGCGTTGCGCAGTTATCCCGTAGAAACTATTCTCTGGAAAACGGCCCTGGTTGCATCCCAAGGACGGCTGATTTATAAACATACCAAAGAGACCACCGTGAAGCTAAAACAGTGGCCCAACTTTGCCAGCCTTCCACACCTGCCTGCGCATATCAACTTAGCGGCCTTTATGCTAAAGAAGACGGCGGATTTGGCTACCATCGCGGTTAAGACCCAAACCCCCTTGCCAGTGGTCATTGATTTTTTTAATGCTTGCAAGGTAATTAACATAGTGACAGAAACCAGTGGCGGCGCGCCCCCCTTGGAAAAAGAAATAACCGAAACAAAACGAGATTTGTTTAGAAGCATTTTAAGGCGGTTGGGAAAATAGAAACATCTTCGTCAAGAAACTAAGTTTCCCCCAAAAACTTAGTTTCTCTGCTATAAATAAACAAAAAATTATGAGTGAAATAAAATTAGTCTTTACTGGCAGTAGCGGCGCGGGCAAAACCACGGCTATTACTGCCATCAGTGAAATTCCTGTCATTAACACAGACGTGCGGGCGACGGACCTCACCACCACCCAACGAAAATCAAAAACCACGGTGGCTATGGATTATGGCGAGTTGACACTAGAAGATGGACAAAAACTCAGATTGTATGGCACACCAGGTCAACAACGATTTGATTACATGTGGAAAATACTTATCAAAGGCGCCCTGGGGTTAATTATCCTAGTCGACAACTCAGGCCCCGATCCCATTGGCGACCTAGCCCGTTATATTGATAACTTCCGCGGATTTATTGCTGACACGGGGGCTGTGATTGGAATCAGCCGCATGGACATTTCACCTGAACCCGCTTTGCAACGTTACTATGACTACTTAAATGAACGCGGCATACAACTACCCATTTTCCCTGTTGATGCCAGGTCCCGCGACAACATTGTCATGCTAATACATGCCCTGGTTGCCATGCTAGAGTATGGCTAAATAATAGTGGAGAGTGGTTTGAGTGGAAAGTGGAGAGTGGATAGTGTTGCGGGACTAGAGGCTTCAGCCGGAGTTGAGGCACGTCACCGGCTAAAGCCTCTAGTCCACTCTTGATTTTTTCACTATCCACTATCCACTATCCACTATCCACTAAAACCACTATCCACTAAAACCACTATCCACTAAAACCACTATCCACTAAAACCACTATCCACTATAATTTTTATGCTACCTACACAAATAATCACCAAATTTGAACAACGACTACAAAAATTACTAGATGTGTGCGACGTCATTGACGCCACCGTCATTGCCACGGCAGATGGCTTCTTATGTGCCATGAAACAGCGCAGCAATCAGTATACATTAGAACGTCTAGCCGTCATGGGCAGCACACTCATGTCATTGGGAGATACGATTACGGCAGAACTCAAAATGGGAAATTGCGACAACATCATATCCGAGAATAAAGACGGCATCGTCGCATTCATGCACATCAATAAAGAAATGGTATTGGTGACGGTGACCACACGGAAAAACGCCTTGGGCATGTTACTTAGCCATTCACGAATGTGTGCCGAAGATTTAAGCAAAATGGTCATCCCTTAGTTTTAGTGGATAGTGGTTTTAGTGGATAGTGGATAGTGGATAGTGTTGCGGGACTAAAGGCTTCAGCCGGAGTTGAGGCACGTCACCGGCTAAAGCCTCTAGTCCACCAGAATATTCTCACTATCCACTATCCACTATCCACTATCCACTAAAACTACTATCCACTATCCACTAAAACCACTATCCACTAAAACCACTATCCACTAAAACCACTAACCACTACACAACTGCCTCCCGTGCCGCCGCCAACAAAGCCAACCGCGCAATCACCCCATAAGCATAAAACCGATTAGGACACGCATCCGGTTCCCTACGTTGGTCAGGACACATACAAGAATCCACAAATGCCAAAGGTTCAAAAAACATCCCTGGCGAATTAAGATTCTCGTTAATGCCACGCCCCTTATGCACACGATAAAAACCACCGACAACAAAATGGTCAATCATGTAAACAACAGGTTCTGCCACCGCCCCCGTTGTTCCCCAGGTTTCAAAAGTATAAATACCCTCTTGAACAATTACCTTACGAATTTCTTGGCCTCCCTTAGTCACGGCCATCTTCGAACGTTGCTTACGACTCAAAGAATGAATCTCACTTGCACTATGAATAGTCAATACCCCCATCCCATAACTACCCGCATCGGCCTTAATAATCACAAATGGCTTATAAGGAATATGATACTCCCGATACCTACGCTGAATATCATTCAGTAATGATGCGACATTATCCGTCAAACACTCTACCCCCTCTTTTTTCATAAAATTAATTTCTCCACAAAATTTGAAGAGAGGGTCAATTAACCACGGGTCCATCCCTATTTGCGTAGAAAATTCATGGGCAACTTCACGATAACAGGAAAAATGAAAAGATTTTAAACGACTACTCCAACCCATTTGTAAAGGAGGTATAATTAGCTGATCGATATTTTCCAGGACCGATGGACACCCAGAAGACAAATCATTGTTCAACAAAACCATACAAGGAATAAAACCATTAACGCCCACACAATTACCCTCTCTTTGTAAAGGTTCTAGGCATACAGATTGACCAGAGGGCAAAGATATTGACAACGAAGACAGTAAATCAGATGATAGGGAACCCAGACGTACCTCATAACCCGCTTTTTGCAAAATATCAGAAAGAGTCGCAACACTCTCTAAATAAAACAAATTACGAGTATGATTTTCTGGGACTAACAACACCCGCCGGGCCGATGGATACAAACGAACCATTGCCGATTGCACGGCTTGCACACACAAGGGCAAAAAAGACGAATTTAGATTGTTAAAACCTGCGGGAAATAAATTCGTATCCACCGGCGCCAACTTAAAACCCGCATTGCGTAAATCCACGGAGGCATAAAAAGGCGCAGGCGTCACCTGCCACTGCTTACGAAACCAATGTTCAATGGCAACCTGATGGGCCAACAAAAGTTTTTCTAAAAACTCTAACGGCCCCTGCAAAGCTGTGGTAAGATGAGGCACCGCATGAACATGAACACTATGAAAATCCATATTTATTAATGATGAATACCCAACAATGGATAGATTAAAGAAAAAGGAAACTTGAATTAAATATAGAATTGCGTATTATATACCCAAAGCAAAGTGTACAACACCCTTATAAGAGCTTGGGTTAACCGCAAAATACATTTTTAGGACTTACGCAATTACCCCAACCCAACCCGCAGGCGTTTTTCGCACGTGGGGGGACAGGAGGGGTCTTATAGTGAGATTCCTTTGAACTTGTACTATTTCCGCTGGAGTGCAATAAGAATTATTGCCCAATTGCGTAAAACCTGACAGATGACCACCTATAAGACTAAATATGTGGATATAAAAATTTTTAAGATTTAACGGATTTTAACCAACCGTCAAATCACTACTCACATCTTTGCAGGTAGGAGGACAAACATGAATACCAATAGATAGGGTAACCGGCAGACAGACCCAAATTACCCAACAAAACCGACAGAATAATTTTTTAAGTTAAAAGGCAAGAAATACCATGAGCACTGAAGCTAATTTTGAAGGGATAAAAGTCGTCGTGATAGATGACAGCAAAACCATACGACGCACGGCGGAAATGTTATTGAAGAAAGCGGGTTGTGAAGTCATTACAGCTACCGACGGTTTTGAATCACTCTCGCGAGTCATGGAACATCAACCAAATATCATATTTGTGGACATTATGATGCCACGACTCGACGGCTATCAAACCTGTGCCCTGATAAAAAATAACCCGGCCTTCAAAAAAATCCCCGTGGTCATGTTATCCAGCAAAGACGGCCTATTTGAACGAGCCCGTAGCAGAATTGTAGGGGCGGAACACTATATGACCAAGCCTTTTACACGAGAAGAACTACTCAACACAATTAAAACCTACGTGGTTGACGCCAAAGCCTCATCTGGTGGTTAAAATCAACACAACGTACAAAATCACAAAGGATTTAAGGTATGGCCCATATTCTCATCGTCGACGACTCACCCACGGACGCCTACCTGGTTAAAAACATCCTGGAAGGACAAGGCTATCAGACCACCGAAGCCTCCAATGGAGAAGAAGGAATCCAAAAGGCCAAAGAACTCAAGCCCAACCTGATAATTATGGATGTCGTCATGCCCGGCTTAAACGGATTTCAAGCCACCCGCAAGATTACCAAAAGCCCCGACACCAGCCTGATACCAGTGGTCATAGTCTCCTCCAAAAACATGGAAAGCGACCGGGCTTGGGGAATCATGCAAGGCGCCAAAGACTTCCTAGTCAAACCCGTGAAACAAGATGAACTCATACAAATAGTCAAAAAACTGATAGGATAGTGGAGAGTGGACTTAGTGGAGAGTGGACTTAGTGGAGAGTGGAGAGTGGACTTAGTGGAGAGTGGACTTAGTGGAGAGTGGAGAGTGGAGAGTGGAGAGTGGATAATGAAAAAATCAAGAGTGGACTAGAGGCTTTAGCCGGTGACGTGCCACAACTCCGGCTGAAGCCTCTAGTCCCGCACCACTATCCACTATCCACTATCCACTATCCACTATCCACTATCCACTATCCACTATCCACTATCCACTAAAACCACTATCCACTAAAACCACTATCCACTAAAACCACTGTCCACTAAAAAAACCACTTTCCGCCACCCAAAATACAGATGCTAACCCATACCCCCTTTCAATGGCTACAAGATATTGAAAGACGTGCGAAAAAGCTAGGCAGAGGACTCCCCCGACAAGAAAAAGTACAACAAATTTGGCGCGGGATAGCCTTTCGTGTCGCAGAAAACGCGCTAGTCACCCCCATCCATGAGATACGCGAGGTACTCATCTTTCCAAGCCCCCTGGCCAAAGTCCCAGGGGCCAAACTCTGGGTAAAAGGACTAGCCAACATACGTGGCCTACTACTACCCGTGATAGACCTTCGCGCCTGTTTAGAAGGCACCCCAATTAACCTAGCCAAACGCACACGAATTTTAATTATTAACCAAGCAGGTATTACCGCCGGCCTAGTGGTTGACGAAGTCCTTGGAATCAAACACTTTCCCGAACAACTCCGAGACCTAGACACCCCCTGTAAACAAGACTGGTTGACCCCCTTTGCCAGAGGACTCTTTGCATACGAAGGAACCGCCTGGACCGTCTTTGACATGCACGCCTTAGCCGAAAGTGAAACCTTTCTAAAAGCCGCCAACTGAATATTTAGCGGATAGCGGATAGTGGATAGCAAACCAAGAACAACTCACTATCCACTATCCACTATCCACTATCCACTATCCGTTATCCATTATCTACTAAAAAACATGCCTCTCTCAATAACTAAATCCATAGGAACTACCAATACTTGGCTATATGCCTTTATTCTTGTCTTACTACTCCTCTTCGTCTCCATGGTTGCCACCTTTGCCCTCGTGGCCATTAACAACCAAGGAGATGAAGCCTATCTAAATAACGTCACCCGACTCCGTCTATTGTCTCAACAAATTTCACAATATGCGGCAACCGCGGCCCGCGGAGACGAAACAGGCTTTAAACAACTCATCAAATCCCGCACCGAATATAAAAAGATACTCGACCTCCTAGCCAATGGCAACCCCGAAGACCGAATGCCCGCCACCCCTGAAGTGGCCAGTGTCCCCCTCGCGTCCCTCTCCGCCGTGTGGCAAGAAGTCGATACCAGCATGGGACAACTACTCAGCACCGAAGAAGCCGTTACTAAACTTTATGCTGACTTCACCGAACTTGAAGGTGTCATGGTGGACGTCGTCACTCAAGCCGAAACCATGACCAACACCCTCATCACCGCCGGCGCCTCCCCCCAACAAATGTATTTAGCTACCCGTCAACTGGTCTTGTTAGAACGCATTACCAACGGCATCCGCGCCTCCTTTACCCGCGGCTTCTCCGCCGACGCCATTGATGCCGAAGGACAACTAGATGACGCCATCAGCCAATTTGGCGACACCCTCACCATCCTCATAGAAGGAGGCGAGCAATCCAGTATCAAAGTCTCCACTGTCACTGACCCCGCTGCCACGCAGGCCATTCGTAACGTCATTGCGCTGTTTGGAGAACGTATTGACCGCATTGACTATTTTCTTGACAAGGCCGAACAACTCTTCACGGCCAAGGACGCCTGGCAATCTATATCAGGAAATGTCCCCAAACTCTTGGAAGGGGTTGAGAAATTACAGTTCACTTACAGCAAAGCCATCACGGAACGATTTATATCTCCCACACTGGGAAACACCCTGGCCACCCTCGTCTTCCTACTCTTGGTCGCGTTGGGATATACTATTGTGCGCATCAATCAAGGTCGGGCCGCTGAATCTAAAGAACGCTTGGTTGAAACGCAACGGGTGAGTCAACGCAATCAAGAAGCCATTCTTCGCCTCCTCTCCGAAATCTCCGACCTCGCTGATGGCGACCTCACTGTCAATGCCACCGTCACCGAAGACTTTACTGGCGCCATTGCCGATGCTATTAATTATGCCATTGAAGCCTTGCGCGATCTGGTTATCAACATCAACAAGACGGCCGTCCAAGTCACCGCCGCCGCCCAAAGAACACGTACCACCGCCAGTCAGCTTACTCAGGCCAGTGAACGGCAAGCCCAGCAGATTACTAAAGCAGGTCAAGCGATTATTGGCATGGCCAATTCCGTTAAAAAAGTCTCTGCCAACGCCGTGGAATCCGCTGAAGTGGCCAAACGATCGGTGGAGATTGCCAACCGCGGTGCCAAAGCTGTGCAAGACACCATTGCAGGCATGGCCAATATTCGAGAACAAATCCAGGAGACTTCTAAACGAATTAAACGACTGGGAGAAGGTGCGCAAGAAATTGGAGAAATCGTCGGACTCATTGACGACATCGCTGACCAGACCAACATCTTGTCACTCAATGCCGCCATTCAAGCCGCTATGGCTGGCGAAGCTGGTCGCGGGTTTGCCGTTGTGGCAGACGAAATTCAGAGGCTGGCAGAACGGTCAGGCAATGCCACTAAACAGATTGACGCTCTGGTCAAGACCATTCAGGGGGATACCAATGAGGCGGTCAATTCTATGGAACATAGTACTGGCGGTGTCGTGTCAGGGGCTAAGGTCACGGAACGCGCTGGGGAGGCATTGATAGAGATTGAACAAGTCTCCGTCCAGTTGGCCACTCAGATTGAAGATATATCGCGTGCCTCTCGAACTCAAGCCGCGGTGGCCTCTAACATTGCGGGGACTATGACGATTATTCAGGAGATTACTATGCAGGTGTCCGGTGGTATTAATGAGACCGCGGCATCGACTGAGAAGTTGGCTAAGTTGACCAATGAGTTGAAGACATCGGTCGCCGGGTTTAGGTTACCTGAAGAAGTGCAGAGGACGATCGCTGCTTTGAGTGAGTCGGTGGTAGTGGATAAGTAAAGGGGATGGAAGGCTAAAGGTAAGGGTTTGGTCTTCCCTGGTTTAATTTTTTAATGATGATAATGATGGTGGTAATTGAATGAAACATTCTGCATTGACTTGGGTAAAAGGTACGATTGATGATAGCCTTAAACAGACACGCCAGGGTCTGGAACAATTTGTTGAGAAACCTAGTGATACCGCGCCACTTCAGCAATGTGTGGTCTGGTTGCATGAGATTTATGGGGGGTTAAATATGCTGGAGTTGCAAACCGCAGCTATGCTGGTGGATGAGATAGGTTTGGCTATTAAAGTGTTATTGGCTGGGAAAATCCAAAGTAACGAAAGTACATACGATGTTCTCATGCGGGCATTGGTTCAGTTGTCTAATTATTTGGATCATCTCTGGATTATCCAACGAGACATGCCACTGGCCCTTCTTCCTCTGTTGAATGGGTTACGGGCGTTGCGGGGGCAACCACAATTGGTAGCCAATAGTTTATTTATGCCTGACTTGTCCATTGCTATCCCCGCGCCTAAAGTGGCCAAGATGCCAGATGATAAATTGAAAGAGTATGTGCAGAGAATGCGGGCCGCGTATCAAAAAGGGTTGACCAGTGTTCTCAAGGACCCCAAACAACCTGAGGAAGGACTTAAACTTCTCCTCACCGTCATGCAACGTCTTCAACAAGTCACGGGCAACGTGCCTTTGGGGAAAGTCTGGTGGATTACCGAAGGAGTGGTAGAAGCATTGTTACAGAAGGGGCTAGAACTCAACAACACCCTCCTTAACCTCTTCAAACAAATAGACGGCCTCCTCAAACCACTTGTTGAACATGGCAACGCGGGCCTCAGAGTCGTGCCCCCCAAGGCCATGTTAACCAACCTCCTCTACATGGCGGCCCATGCCCGTTCGAAAGGCAAAGTCATCACCGAAGTGAAAACGATTTTCAAATTGTCTGACTTCTTCCCGTCCGAAGCCACTGTTGCTACGGCCCGACTCCTCTTTTCAGGACCCGATATTGAACTGATGAAAATCGTCGTCACTCTCCTCAAAGACGACTTTGCCCGCATTGAAGAAACACTGGACATTTTCAACCGGGCTGAGAATCCTTCGGTCACGGAACTTTCCCCCCTCGTCGGTCTGTTGGGAGACATGGCCAACACCTTGGCCATCCTGGGCCTCACGGTTCAAGCCAAACTGATGCTTCAGCAACGCAAATTGATTCTGGACATCAGCGAAAATCGCCGTCCCCCGAAACTCGAAACCTTGTTAGAAATCGCCAGCGCCTTCCTCAAAATCAGTGGTGCGCTAGATATTTTAGGCGTCCAAGGCGTCCATGCCAGACAACGTCTTCAAGAAAGTGCCGACACCCAATTTTGGGACACCCCGCAATTTGGTGTCGTGATGGGAGTCGTGGTCGAAGAAGCCAAACAAGAACTGGCCCAGGTAATACAACCACTCGTCACCTTCATTAACACCAACACTCAAGACGATTCTTTGTTAGAAGTCCCCGGCCGTTTGAAACAGGTCGAAGGTCTCTTTCTGATTACCTCTCATCAACGGGCTGCCAAACTACTGGCATTGTCTATCCGCTATATTGAGAAAATTTTCATTAAAGAAGCCACGGTACCCCCCCTGGATAAACAAAAAGCGATGGCTGATGTACTGATTAGCTTGGAATTTTACCTGGATACCATAGCAGGAAATCCCATGGATGCTGAAGACATACTGGACGTTACGGAAAAACGATTGAAAATACTACTCAGCTAGAGACCCTCCGCTATCAATCCATCCGCTATCCGCTAAATCCATCCGCTATTCGCTAATAAATATGCAACCATTAATTGACCTCCCAAAACAAACTCCACCTGACGAAATTGATGAAGAGATTCTCGATATTTTTGTCGAGGAAGCCAAAGAAGTCTTGGAAGAAATCATCAGTAGCCACAAGGCATGGAAAGCCAACCTCGACGATACGGCGCCTCTCAAGACTTTGCGCCGCAACTTTCATACTTTAAAAGGGAGTGGCCGACTAGTGGGTGCTATGGTCATTGGCGAACTCGGTTGGAAGTTTGAAAACTTGCTGAACCGCGTGATTGAGGGTAGTATTCCTAAAACGGAAGCCTTGTTTTATCTGCTTGCCAAAGTGGAAGACCTGCTTCCCGATATGGTAGAACAATTTCGCGAACATGAGCCGCCTCCTCATGAAGTCATCTTGTTAATCTCGCAGGCCCATTATTTTACCGAAACCAAAGGCCAAAATATGGGTGAATTTGAACCTTCTACCAATCAAACTGGCGCCGCCCCCATCGCGTCTAAACCGAGTTCTATCCCTATGCTGACTCCCAAAGAGTCTGCACCTGTGACTAAATCTATTACCTCATTACCTTCCACACAGGAAGAAATTGAAGAAGACGCAGAAGGAGAAGAAATGGAAAATGGGTTAGTGGAAGCTGGAGACACGCTGGAGTTGGACGAAGGGAGTGTAGAAGAACAAAAAACCAGTGATTCAGAACAAACTCTAGCAGAACTACAGTTTGAAGAAATGTCGGTCACTGGTGACGAAGAGATTCGTCTGGAAGAAGAACTCACCACCGATGTGCCAGAAATTCGCATGGAGGAAGAACTGTCCGCCGAAGACTTCCAGTTCGGCGATTTAGAAGAACCAGTCTCAATGAGAGACTTTTCTGACGGCAACGAATTACAGTTCGATGAACTGTCCGACCTAGAATCTTCACTTGCCGAAATGTCTTCCAGTGAAGAGAAATCCAGCCAACTGTCTGAGGCAACCAATGAGTTAGACAAGTTGTCCTTCGAATTTGACCGTCCAACCTCGCCCACCAGGGCGGTTTCTGACTCCACTGACACACTGTTTGCCGGTGAAGGTGAGGGCATCGTAGATTCCAAATTGCTTGCGGTCTTTAACAAAGAAGCCAGACAACACCTTACGAATTTAAATGCGGCTTTAACGGCTTGTGAAAAAATCTCCCCGATTAAACTGGACGCTGAAATCATGCGGGCCTTTCACACCCTCCATGGCAGTTCTTTAAGTGTTGGTTTTGCACATATTTCCAGTTTAGCGGCACCTTTGGAAAACTACGTCAGAACTTTGGTGGAACGACAATCTGAATTGACCACAGATAAAGTTTCCCTCCTTCATCAAGCAATTGACATGATTGAACGTCATCTGGAGGGTCGTCCCGTCAAGGCGAATGAACAACAAGCCTTGATAAACAATGTGCAACTCTCGTTGGAATCACTGAAGACACCCGCACCATCTGCTACCTCCGAGGAAAAGGTGCCAGATGCCAGCGATGAATTTCTGAAAATCTTCCTGGACGAAGCCGAGGAAATTCTGGAGAACACTCAATCTCTCCTAGAACGTTGGCAAGCCTCTCCAAACAACATGCAATTGATGAAAGAATTGCAGAGAGAACTTCACACCCTCAAAGGCGGCGCCAGAATGGTGGGCATCACTGCCATGGGCGACCTCAGTCACAGTCTGGAATCCGTCTTAACCCGTATTGTTGAAGGAGGTGCGCAATCCAATCCTAAGCTGCAAGAAATTGTCCAAAACAGCGTCGATGAACTGGCTGCGATGTTAGAGGCGGTACGTTCTGGTGTTCCTCTGGAAACAGCCACCGACCTCATTGCCCTCATCAACAAGGCCCTTGATGTGGAAGAAGACCTAACCGATCCAACTCCGTTCAAACCGTTGCCTGAACCAATATTACCACCTGACGACCCCGAACTTCCCAAACCTAACCCAGACCCCTCCCTGGTGGAAGATGATGAGCGGATTCGAGTACGAGTAGCACTGATTGACAAGCTGACTAACTTGGCCGGCGAGCTCTCCATTTCCCGCGCCCATTTAGAACAACAGCAAGGTTCGGTCAAAAACAATTTAGGTGAAATGGAACAAACCGTGGCCCGCTTGCGTGACCAGTTGCGTCGCTTGGAAATTGAAACAGAGACCCAAATCCTCTCCCATTTCCGTGGCCCCACAGAAACTCAAAAACCCGCAGACCATCAAGAAGACTTTGACCCCCTTGAACTAGACCGCTTCTCCGTGATGCAACAACTCTCCCGTAGCCTCATGGAAACCATTAGTGACCTCTTGAATATTCAAGAGGCCATGAAAATCCTAACGCGGCAAACCGAAACCTTACTCATTCAACAAACTCGAATGGGTGCTGAACTCCAGGACGCCATCATGCGCACCCGCATGATACCCTTCTCCCGTATCTCCCCCCGCCTGCAACGCATTGCCCGCCTCACTGCCAGGGAACTCCGCAAGCAAGTTGATTTTATCCTCAATGGCGACAACACCGAATTTGAACGTACCGTCCTGAACCGCATCGTGGCCCCCCTTGAACACATGCTCCGCAACGCCATTGGTCACGGCATTGAAGACGCCGCCACCCGTACACAATCTGGCAAACCCACCTTAGCTAAAATCACGGTTGACATCAGTAAAGAAGGCTCCGAACTCATCCTCAAAATCAGAGACGATGGCGCCGGTCTCGACCTCTCCGCCATCCGCCACAAAGCCGAAGAACGTGGCTTGATAAAATCCGACACGGTGATTAGCGACTATGAACTCTCTCAATTTATCCTAGAACCCGCTTTTAGCACCGCCAAAGTCGTGACCCAAATCTCAGGTCGTGGAGTCGGCATGGATGTCGTCAACAGTGAAATCAAACAACTCAATGGCAGTCTGCTCATCCATTCCAAAACGGGTCAAGGCACTCTCTTTGAAATTCGTTTGCCACTCTCTTTAACCATCAACCAAGCCCTCCTGGTCCACATCGGTGATGAAACGATGGCCGTGCCGATGAACAACGTGGACGCCGTGATGCGTGCCCCACGTACTGAAGTTTTGAGTGGTGACACAGGCGTGATTCTCTTCTATAAATATATGGGCCATGATTATCGCGTTTATCAACTCAGTGAGTTACTGGGCTTTGGCAAACTATCCATTGACCGTCCCTTGATTCCTGCCTTGCTGGTGCGGGCGGCAGACCGTCGAGTGGCCCTCCTCGTCGACAGTATTGAAGGTAGTAAAGAAATCGTCGTCAAAACGGTAGGCCCCCAAATTGGCGCCATTCGTTGGATAGCCGGTGCCACCATTCTAGGTGATGGCCGTGTCGTATTAATCCTGGATGTCCCCACCTTGACCCGGGCGGATCCCCATCCTATACCATCCCTAGTGGTCCCAGAAGTGGTTGAAGAAAAAGCCATCGTCAAGACGATTATGGTCGTGGACGATTCCATCACGGTGCGCAAAGTCACCGCCCGACTCCTCAAACGTCAAGGGATGGAAGTTATCACCGCCAAAGACGGTGTAGATGCGGTGGCGCAATTACAAGAACATATTCCTGACTTGATGTTGCTAGACGTAGAAATGCCGCGTATGGATGGATATGAATTGGCTACGCAGATTCGCAACTCGTCGGAATGGAAACATATTCCTATCATTATGATTACTTCCCGTACTGGCGCCAAACATCGGGATCGTGCTGAGAAAATTGGGATTGATCGGTATTTGGGCAAGCCTTTCAATGAGTCAGAATTGTTGGAAAACATTAACGCTTTGCTGAGTGAAAGAGGTGGATAATGGAGAATGAAAAATGGAGAATGGTAAATGGGGTTCATGACGTGGTATCCCCCGACTCTACCGACACACTGTCAGCCAGCGACGGTGACAGCCTCGTTGATTCCAAACTACTCGCCATCTTTAATAAAGAAGCCAGACTACACCTCACGACCTTGCACACCACTTTAACGGCCTGTGAAAAACAACTCGACTCCGAAATCATGCGGGCCTTCCACACCCTCCATGGCAGTTCTTTAAGCGTTGGATTTGCACATATCGCAAGCCTCGCAGCGCCGTTGGAAAACTATGTCAAAGCCTTGGTAGAACGCCAGTCGGAATTAACTGCGGACAAGGTCTCTCTGCTACACCAAGCCGTTGATTTGATTGAACGTCACCTAGAACATCGTCCCGTTGAAGATGACGAACAACAAGCCTTGATAGACAACGTGCAACAGTCTTTGGAATCACTCCCCATGATTCCCAAGATTGTGAATAAATCCTCAACACAGTCTTCTTCACCCGAAGAAGCGGTGCCAGATGTCAGCAATGAATTTATGTCCATATTTCTGGACGAAGCCGAAGAAATTCTGGAGAACACTCAATCCCTCTTAGGACATTGGCAAACCTCGCCACACAATATGCAATTGATGAGAGAATTGCAGAGAGAACTCCACACCCTCAAAGGCGGTGCCAGAATGGTGGGCATCACTGCCATGGGCGACCTCAGTCACAGTCTGGAATCCGTTTTAACTCGTATTGTGGAAAGAGGTGCGCAATCCAATCCCAAACTCCAAGAAATCGTCCAAGACAGTGTGGATGAACTGGCCGCGATGTTAGAGGCGGTACGTTCTAGCATTCCGTTGGAAATGCCCACCGACCTCATTGCCCTCATCAACACGGTCATCCAAGTGGGGGGAGAAGACCCCGTGGTTGCCCCCCCAGTTGCCCCCCCAGTTGCCCCCCCGCAACCCAAACCGAAGGACGCAGAGCCTGTCAAACTGGACCAGATGGCGGAAAAACACGCCGACCAGGGAGAAGGGGGAGAAGACCGGATTTGGGTACGAGTGGCACTGATTGACAAACTGACTAACTTGGCCGGTGAACTCTCCATTTCCCGCGCCCATTTGGAACAACAACAAGGTGCAGTCAAAAACAACTTGGGTGAAATGGAACAAACGGTGGCCCGGTTACGTGACCAGTTGCGTCGCTTGGAAATCGAAACGGAAGCCCAAATTCTTTCCCATTTCAGCGCCGCCACCCCCAGCCTCATACTGTCAACTTTCCAAGCCATCCATCAAGAAGACTTTGACCCTCTTGAACTAGACCGCTTTTCGGTGATGCAACAACTGTCCCGCAGCCTCATGGAAACCATCAGCGACTTACTGAATATTCAAGAGGCCATGAAAATCCTGACGCGGCAGACCGAAACTTTGCTAATCCAACAAACTCGAATGGGCGCGGAATTTCAAGAGGCGATTAGGCGCACTCGCTGCATGACACCCTTCTCCCACATCTCCCCCCGCCTGCAACACGACGTCCACAAAGAAGCCAAAAAATTGCGCAAACCAGTGGACCTTATTATCAATGGTGAAAATGTTGAATTTGAGGAAACGGTTCTCAATAGCATTGCGAAGTCCTTAGGACACCTGTTACGCAACGCTATCGGTCATGGCATTGAAGACCAGGACACTCGTACACAGGCGGGTAAAGCAGCCATGGCTAAAATCACGATTGACATTCGCAAGGAGGGCTCCGAACTCCTTCTCAAAATCAGTGACGACGGTGCCGGCTTAAACCTCTCCGCAATTCGTCGAAAAGCCGAAGAACGGGGTCTGACTAAAGCGGATACCGTTATCAGTGACTATGAACTGATGCGATTTATTCTGGAACCGGCTTTTAGCACCGCCACAAAAGTGACGGAAATCTCTGGTCGTGGGGTCGGCATGGATGTCGTCAACAGTAAAATAAAAGAACTCAAAGGGAATCTGCACATCCATTCGCGAACAGGTTTTGGCACTTTATTTGAAATTCGTTTGCCTCTCCCTTTGACGATTAACCAGGCCCTCCTTATCCACCTGGGTGAAGAAACCATGGCGGTGCCCATGAACAACGTGGACGCCGTAATACGTGCCCCACGTACTGAGGTTTTGAGTGGTGACTTAGGAGAAACCCGTCACTATAAATATAGGGGCAAGGATTATTGCGTTTATCCACTCAGTGAGTTACTGGGCTTTGGCAAACTGATGATAGACCGCCCGTTAATTCCTACGCTATTGGTTCATGCAGCGGATCGTAGGGTCGCCCTTCTCGTTGACAGTATTGAAGGCAGTAAAGAAATCGTCGTCAAATCGGTGGGTGCCCAAATTGGCGAGATTCGTTGGATAGCCGGCGCCACCGTTCTGGGTGATGGCCGTGTCGTATTAATTTTAGATGTCCACCGCTTGACACAGGCGGACAAGAAACTATATTATGTACCGCCACCAACGTTCCAAAAAGTGGTCGCGGAAAAACCTGCCACCAAGACAATTATGGTGGTGGACGATTCCATCACGGTGCGCAAAGTCACCGCCCGACTCCTCAAACGTCAAGGAATGGAAGTTATCACCGCCAAAGACGGTGTAGATGCGGTGGCGCAATTACAAGAACATATTCCTGACTTGATGTTGCTAGACGTAGAAATGCCTCGCATGGATGGGTATGAATTGGCTACGCAGATACGCAACTCGACGGAATGGAAACATATTCCAATCATTATGATTACTTCCCGTACTGGGGCGAAACACCGTGACATTGCTGAGAAAATTGGGATTAACCGGTATTTAGGCAAGCCCTTCAATGAATCGGAATTATTGGAAAACATTAACGCTTTGCTGAGTGAGAGGGGGGGGGATAGGGGATAGGGGATAGCGAAAAAAAACAGGATGGAGTAGAGGCTTTAGCCGGAAATCGGGGCACGTCTCCCGGCTAAAGCCTCTACTCCACCAGAATATTCTCACTATCCACTATCCACTAAAACCACTATCCACTAATAAATTATGACTGATAAACTTATTATACGTAGCTTACTGACACCGATTAACGGCGGGCAAGTTCTCTTGCCGAGTGCGGTCATTGCCGAAGTGACCTCCTATCGTCAACTTGAGAGGGTTGACACGCCACCGGATTGGTTTTTGGGGATTTTGCAATGGCGTGGTCAACAAGTGCCTATGGTGTGCATAGAAAAAATTTTATCTCTTACCCCTGTGCCCCCTACTTTCAAACATTGCATTGTGATTCTATATGGTTTAGAATCTCCTCAACTGCCCTTTTACGGCTTCTTAGCCGTTGATGTGCCACGAGTTATTGCTATTTCAGAGGAAAGTTTAACTCATCCCACTCAGGAGGGACGTCCCGGTTTGGCATTTTCGGTCACACTTCTCAATCAAGATACGGTCTGGCTTCCAGATTTAGCTTATGTAGAGAATTCGATTAGAAAGTGGCAGGCTAGTATGAAACATGAAAGTTAGTATATGATACCACCTGAAAAAACTCCGCGGGACTAGAGGCTTCAGCCGGTGGACGTACCCCATTCTCCGGCTGAAGCCTCTAGTCCCGCGGGGGGACGTACCCCATTCTCCGGCTGAAGCCTCTAGTCCCGCGTGTAGTTCCGCGTGGGGCCCACGCGGGACTAGAGGCTTTAGCCGGGGGGTTTTCATTCATTTCCACACTCAACCACAGGTACTCTTATGATACTTAAAAGACAACTCTATCTACTCCCCTTCACGGGATTTCTACTACTGTTGTTTGCTACCCTGTCTCCTCAACTGATAGCGCAAACAACCACCTACTATGTTTCCAGTTCCACTGGTAACGATGCCAATGATGGTCTATCAGAAGCCACTCCCTGGCAAACCTTTGCCAAAGTCAATTCCGTCGTCTTCCCTGACAACGCCCATATTCTCTTCAAACGCAACGATGTGTTTCGCGGTGAACTCAGCCTGATGAAATTCCCTGTGGGTATCCTCTTCAGTGCTTATGGCACCGGTGACAATCCAGTATTCGCAGGCAGTGTGGTCATCACCGGGTGGACCCCAACCACCCGTTCTGGCTTGTCTTCACAAGTCTATGAAGCCAATGTCGCCACCCTACCACCTCTCGGCGATAAGGGCATTCAACATCTCTTCGTCAATGGTGAACTGATGACCATTGCCCGCTATCCCAATGTCGATTCCCCTGCCACTAAAAATTGGCTGAAAGTCGGCGCCAGTGCCGGGAAAGACTCTTTCACTGACCCTGCGTTAGTGGCTTATGGGAAACCAGATGATTATTGGAAAGGGGCTAAGTTACGCATTCGAAATTACAGTTGGACTTTTACAGTGAGTGAGATCACCAACTACACCGCGGCCAACGGCAAAATCACGGCTTCGCAATTGGGCAACCAACTTCCCGAATGGGGCTACTTCATAGATGGGAAGTTAGAGGAACTCGACTCTCCTGGTGAATGGTTCTATGATGCCACGGCTAAAAAAGTTTATCTCTATCCGAAAGCTGGAGTGGTTCTTGATTCCGCATTGGTAGAGGGTGCCACCTATGAAGTCGGTCTTAACGTGTCTGGCCAAGAAAACAACACTGTCATCGACGGTCTCACTTTTCGCCATTATCTGTTCAGAGGCGTTTTCATAGGCACCTCTGACAATGTGACGCTTCGAAACAATCGTTTGGAACACAATTTCGTGGGTGTCTATGTTTCAGATCCGACAAACGTGTTGGTGATAGGTAACACTTTTGACCATCAATTGAAAGATTCCATCGTGTTGCAAGCCCAAGACAAGTTTGATGTTCAAAATAGTGTGGTGGAACAAAACGTGATTACCAACACCGCGATGTATCCCACTTATGGCGTCCAAGATGAGGGTGTTTATGGTGGCATCGGTATCGCTATGTTCGGGCAAGCCTTCACGGCCCGTCAAAACACCATCGAGAACGTTTCCTGGAATGGCATCTATTTGAAAGATGGAGGACACCATATCGTAGAACACAACGTAATACGAAAAGCGTTGATAATTCTCAATGACGGAGGTGCTATCGCAATTAGTTCCGATGGCAACGTTATCAGAGGTAACTTCCTGTTGGAATCGGTAGGCAATGTGGACGAGTCAAATGGTTGCATGAGTCCCAATCAAACTCCTTGTGGTCACCATTCCGCCTACGGTATGGGAGTGGGCGCCGATAACAACAAACAGGGCAACGTGATTGAAGACAATGTGGTGGCCAACAATACCGATTTAGGTATTCGTCTCAACGCTTACACGAACACGATTGTGAAAAACAACGTGTTGTATAACAACGAGAAGCAGATATTTTTGGAAGACATCCATGGCCCTTCGGCCAATAACCAAGTGGAAAACAACATCATGTTTCCTCTGCACCCGGACCATCTTGGGTTATCGCTAACGTTGGACAATGCCAGTACCAAGCATGGTACCTTTGACAACAATTACTATTGTCACCCCTTCAGCAACATCGTGGTAAAACGCGGGATTCAACCCTATTCGCTGGCCCATTGGCAAAGCGAGTTTCCTGAATATGACCCGCATTCCAAACAGTGCGATTTCCCTTTACAAGAGTACACAACCACCAGTTTGGGTGCTAACCTGATTGTCAACTCCACCTTTGATGCCGACGTGTCGAATTGGAGTGATTCTGGCACCGCCACCATTTCTACGGAGGTGGCGCTACTGAATGGGAACAGTCTCAAAATGGTTGCCAAAGGCAAAGGCAATGCCAATGTGGTGTCGAACAGTTTTAGTTTGACGGCTAACCAGACTTATCTCTTGAAGTTCAGCATCCTTGGCAATGGCTTTGGCAATCTCCAGATGCGTCTCAATGAAGCAGTCACGGGTCAGGCTTCACAAATTTTGGCGGAACGCTACTTTGCGTATGACATGCAACGGCGAGATTATGAGATGGTTCTAACCTCTCCCATCACTACCACCGCTGGCAAATTTTTGTTCATCACGGATGAAACGAGTGCTAACACCTATTGGCTGGACAATGTCTCCTTTGAACCCGTCACGGCCACGCGCAATGATGTAACGCAACAGGTGACTCTCTTCAGTAATCCCACGGCGGTCCAGACGACGGTCACTTTGACGAAGAAGTATGTTGACCTTGTCAATGGTGGTCAAGAGGTTGGAAGTAGTCTCACTTTAGAACCCTTTACGGCAAAAATTCTGGTGAGTAATGACACCACCCCAGTTGTCCCTTCTGCATCCGTTGTGTTGACCACTGCTAAGGCTGGAAATGGTACTGGGATCCTCACCTCTTCTGCGGGACTGGGTGCGGGTATTCAATGTGGTGCCACTTGCACTGCAACTTATAATCCTGGTTCAGTCGTGACCCTCACCGCTACACCAGATGCTGGTTCTACTTTCACTGGTTGGAGTGGTGCCGGTTGTGCGGACACGTTGACCCTCACGGCCAACCTGACTTGTACGGCCAATTTTGCGTTGGCTACGACGCCTAAAATGACTCTTACGGTGAACAACGTTGGTGGAGGTAAAGTGAGTAGTACGCCCGTCGGTATTGAATGTGGTACGCAATGCACTTACGACTATCCTCAAGGCACTGTCGTCACTCTGTTGGCTACTCCTGAAGCAACCTCTTCTTTCACCAGTTGGACAGGTGGTTGCACGGGCACGACCAATCCCACGACGGTCACTTTAGACGCGGCGAAAACTTGTACGGCAACCTTTGGTTTATCAACCACGGCAGAGGGAATGCTAACGTTGAACCTCACCAAGGCAGGGAATGGCACCGTCACAGACTCTCTTGGGCAACTCTCTTGCGGTGACACTTGCGTAACCCAATATCCTACCGCCACCGTAGTGACTCTCACAGCGACGCCTGCGGTGGGGAATCAATTTGATGGATTCACAGGGGATGCGGATTGCAATGATGGACAAGTCACCATCGACAAGAACTCCGTCCATTGTGTAGCTACTTTTAAGGCTACCTCGACGCCCGCACCCACGTTCATACCTCTACCTGCCAATATCGCGTTAGCCACTTGTCCGACCAAAGGCACCATCAATGAAATGTGCCGTGGCAATGGTCAAACCATAACCGTCACCATTGGCAAATCGGGTCTGGTCAGCGATGCGGTGTTAGCCGGTTCAATTGACAGTCAAGGTTGGATTTCCAATGTCACCATTGCGACCAAAGCCACTCTCACTGGCGGCACGGTGACAGGTTACATCACCAATCAAGGAACCATGGCTGACTTTCGCTTTGTGGGTGCCTCTATCAAAGGTGGCACTCTTGCTGGCGAAGTCGTCAATGACAGTAAAGTGGGAGGCACCTTTATCGATGTCACCCTGGCCCCGAACACTCATATCACGGGTGGCAAATTGCAAGGGACTATCACGGGTGATGCCACGGCACCGGCGTTACTAGACAATGTTCTCATCGTGACGGGGAGTGACGTGTCTGATGTCGAATTGGGGGATAACGTGGTTGTGGAAGAGGGTGCGGTTGTGAAAGAGGTGATTACGGAAGAAGATGTTACCACCACCCCCACTCCGCCCACTGAGGAAGACAACACCACTCCACCCACTGAGGAAGATAACACCACTCCGCCGGTTGAGGAAGATAACACGACTCCGCCACCGGTGGAGGAAGTGACTCTTCCCAAACTGGGTAATGGGGAAGCCATGAATGCAAATGGCGAAGAGGTGATAACTGCCTCCCAATTTGCAGGAGGTATAGCGGTCAATGAGGAGAAGGTTTTCCAAACTTCTCAGGAAATCAAAACCAGTGATGCTGTGGAGGTCATCGGCCAGATCACCGTCTCGTTGGCTGACATTGGGGAGACCGCAGATATTTTCGTTTGTGCCACTTACCAACCTCAACAAGGTGAACCAGGGCATTATTGTTTAGACTCTCATGGTGTGATTCAACAATGGGATCAAAAACCCACAACCTTAGAACCCTTCCAACAGGACGTTTCTCTCCAAGGGACACAACCTGTGGAAATGTTTAAAGGAACGCTACAACCTCTCGTAGGAAATTACCAAATCTACTTTGGGTATCGCCTCCCCGATGGAACGATAGTGGAAAATGCGGACGCGATGGAGGTGACGATTACGGAGTAACCAATATTACGGGAGTCCAAGACATGTCTTGGACTCCTCCATGACAACTTTATTAAGAGGACCTAAATATATGGCAGATTGGCGTAACGTAGCCAAAGCATTGGCTTTGACAGATGGACATGTTAGTGAACGAGAAGTCGAGATTTTGCGGAAAGCGATTTTCGCAGATGCGAAAGTCTCAAAAAGCGAATTGCAGTTTTTGAAGGAACTTAAACAGGAAGCAAAAACGGCGGTGAAGTCACTGGATGCCTTGATTGCGGAATGTGAAAAGGCGGGGACGTAACAACGATGAGATTTGACAACTTTTGATTTGAAAAGTTGTCAAATCTTAATTGTATATGGTAGAATTTCGGTAGTGATGCACAAGGTAGTGATAAGTAGTGAAGCAGAAATTTTCTGGTATAATGACGCCCTCGCCCTCACCCCCGGCCCCTCTCCCTCTGGGAGAGGGGCCGGGGGTGAGGGCGACGATTGAAAATACGGTAAAATTTCTGCTTCGGTACTTAGCCGTCACCAAACCTGACAGGTCTGCGAGACCTGTCAGGTTTAAACCTCTACCTTGTGCATCACTACCAGAATTTCTAACTATAATCTGTTATTCTGATAGATAAATTGTGTTACACCTCAAATAAGGAATCTGCAACTATGCACGTTATTTCTGTTATGAATTACAAAGGTGGAGTCGGAAAAACCACCATCACGGCTAATCTGGCGGCCGAATTGGCAAACCGGGGTTATCGTGTTTTATTAATTGACATCGACCCACAAACCAATCTAACCCTGTCTTTTATCACGCCTGGAGAATGGGAAAAATACTATGCCAACACCAAAACCATCAGAGAATGGTTTAACTCTTTTGAAGAAGGTTTGTCTCCAGTCGATTTGAAGCGGCTTATTTTTACCCCTCCTAAAGTCAATCAGAGATTACAACAATTGGGGGCCACAGGCCAGGTGGATATGATTGCTTCTCATTTGGAACTGATTAACATTGATTTAGAACTGGCTGTGCAGTTGAGTAGTGCTTCTTTACGGCAGGCCGTCCGGAATTTTCTAAGAGTACACGGGCGATTGGCGCAGGGACTGGGACAACTTGAAAAGGAGAGGTACCAGTTCGTATTAATTGATTGTCCTAATAACCTCAATATCGTCACCAAAACCGCGATTGTTGCCAGTGACTATTTGTTAATTCCCACCAAAGCCGATTATCTCTCCAC
The DNA here is from genome assembly GCA_011391085.1 of Thiotrichaceae bacterium. Lineage (GTDB taxonomy): Bacteria > Pseudomonadota > Gammaproteobacteria > Beggiatoales > Beggiatoaceae > JAABRD01. The sequence continues at coordinate 73,615 of JAABRD010000022.1, forward strand.
ACTAGGAATTGGTTATCTAAATAACAGTTTGGATAATTTGAAGAGAGACTATAATGAGTATGTAAAGGTTGATGAAGGAAAGTCTGCAAGGGCTATTAATCCTCGTGTGCTGGGCGTGATTTTTAATATGATTCAGGTCTATGCCGAATCTCCCATAGCTACGCAACGTAGTTATATGGAGAAATTAAAGTCGCTGAGACTTCCTATTTTTGATACTTATTTACGAGAAAATAAAACGTGCTATGCAACCAGCCCTGAATTTGGGATACCCACGGTACTGAGTAATGGTTTCTGTGAAAACGTGGTGAGTGATATAAAAAGTTTTGCAAGTGAATTTGTACATAAATTAGGGACTATAAACCCCAAATTTTAGGTTTAGAATAGTCATTTAACAACCAAAACCAGACCAATGAATCCTCTAATGTTGACCCCATTAACAGAGAATAATTTATCCAAGATTACAGGAGGAGGAGAAAATGCAACCAGACTACTACGACATACTTGAAATTAGCCACTTGGCTGACCTTGAGGAAATTAAACAAGCAGTCCAAACTAAGGTTAATGAAATGAAGAGTGTTTTTGGTTTTACCGTTTTGTCTTATGCTGATGCCCAAGCGAGACTGAATGAAATAGAGGAGGCTTTTGAGACCCTGTCTCAGCCTGAAACACGCGCGGCTTATGACTCCCAATGGCAACCAGCCAAATCGCCACGGCCACGCTCACCGCCAATACCCCGCCATGCCAAGATGGATGACGTAGTTATTAAACAGAAGTCTGCGTCTTCCCTGGACAGGAATGAATCTCAGGTTTCTCCCTATCGACCTTCTACCGTATCTCTTATCGACGCAGGTACAAACACCAAAAAGATTGAACTGGCAGAATATCAGACACGTTTGCTGGCCTTCAGAGATGATGTTCTTTTCCCTTTTGTATCGGTGTTCCTCTTGTTCCTCTTTGCCTTCGTCATCCACCCAGAAATTTTTGCTGGCCACTCATCTGCCCACTCATACGGAGAACTCGATCTTGTTCCTGTCCCCTTCCAAATAGGAAAGGGATTGGTTTTTATAGGTGTTATCATGCTCAACCTGGTGCTACTCTATCGCTATGGTCAAACCTTTGGTAAACGCCAGTACTCCATAAAAATTGTCAATGCGGATGGCAGTCGGGCAGGATTAGGGATTCTCTTGGTGCGAATTTTAGTAAGTTGGGGTATACTATTAATCGCTTTTATTCTCCTTAACAAGGGTTTGACCCCCCCAGGAAGTCCTCCATTTGTAATAATCGCTTTTCCAATTGCTGCACTTAACCCGTTGCTTATTCAATATAAAAAATATCGACAAGGCTTGCATGACATGATTGCCAATACGATAGTGGTAAAGGTTTTCCCTGGCCAAAATGATGCACCGTATGGGTCGCTAACTGACGCAATAGGTATTAGTCTACTGTGCGTGGCACCGTTTTTGTTAATACTATACTACTAGGTAGCAGCCACCTATACCACTGATGGGGTTTCTGGAATTCACCCCGCTCATTCCCGAAACAGCTATAAAAAGAGGATTTGTGTCAACCTTCTCCTCAACATTTTCCAAAGAAAAGAAAAATTAGTTTTCAGATTCCCACTTCTAATTTTTTGTCGGTACTGAGTCAATATGCTGATACACCGGATTGTTTGAGAACTTATTTGAGGAGATTCAAAGTGTAGTAAGTACCGAAGCAGAAATTTTACGGTATTTTCAATCGTCGCCCTCACCCCCGGCCCCTCTCCCAGAGGGAGAGGGGAGAAAATCACTGGTGCCGCCTGTCTCCCCTCTCCCTCTGGGAGAGGGGCCGGGGGTGAGGGTGTCGTTATACCAGAAAACTTCTGCTTCACTACTTATTGTTGAACGCAACGAAACTCAATCGAACTTACACATTGATTGAACAACCGAAGAGAAAATCTATTATGTCCGCCGTTATCCCCTTAGAACACTTTTACGAGTGGACTCCCACTCATTCTATTACCAAACCCCTGGCCGGTAAATTACCGACCATGTATGACTTACCGTTTGAACACCCGGAGGATGCCTTGGATACGTTTCATATTCAACAACCCAAATTGTTATCAGAAACCTTTGTGCCGCCCGCCTACCCCGCGGAGAAACGCTTCGTGGCCACCGATTTATACCTTTACTACGACCCCGACCACACCGCCTGGTACAAACGCCCCGATTGGTTTGCGGCGGTAGGCGTGCCGCATCTATACCAAGGTGAGTTACGCTACAGTTATGTGATGTGGCAAGAAAAAGTCAAACCCTTAATCATAGTCGAACTCCTCTCGGTGGATACCGAAGCAGAAGACTTAGGCCGCACCAAACGCAAACCGCGGCGTCCACCGACCAAGTGGGAAGTGTATGAACAAATTCTCAAAGTCCCCTACTACGCCGTGTTCAGCCGCCGCACTAACCATTTTCAACTCTTCCAACTGACCCCCAGCGGTTATCAGGAAGTGTCGTTGCCTGAGAAGCGTTTCTTCATTCCTGAAATCCAATTAGGGTTAGGCGTTTGGAAGGGAACTTATGATGAGGTCGACTATCAATGGTTACGTTGGTATGATGCCACTGGGAAGTGGGTTCCAACCGCGATGGAACTCGCTTCGACAGCTATGGAATTTGCTTCGAAGGAACAACACCGGGCGACCCAGGCGGAACACTGGGCGACTCAGGCGGAACACCGGGCAACCCAGGCGGAACAACAAGTCTTGCTAGAACAGCAACGGGCGACCCAGGCGGAACAACAAGTCTGGTTGGAACGACACCGGGCGGAACAGTTGGCCGCGAAATTGCGGGAATTAGGAATTGACCCTGGGTCGTGGTGAGTGCCCATTCTGAGAATGTTACACCGACTCCTTCCTCAAGACATCAACTACCGGCGGGAAGCGATTCCCGCCTACTACTGAGAGAACTTCTTATGTCCGCCGTTATCCCCTTAGAACACTTTTACGAATGGACTCCCACTCAGACCCTCACTAAACCAACCGGTAAGTTACCAACCATGTATGACTTACCGTTTGAACACCCGGAGGATGCCTTGGATACGTTTCATATTCAACAACCGAAATTGTTATCAGAAACCTTTGTGCCGCCCGCCTACCCCGCGGAGAGACGCTTCGTGGCGACCGATTTATACCTTTACTACGACCCCGACCACACCGCCTGGTACAAACGCCCCGACTGGTTTGCGGCGGTAGGCGTGCCGCATCTATACCAAGGTGAGTTACGCTACAGTTATGTGATGTGGCAAGAGAAAGTCAAACCCTTAATCATCGTCGAACTCCTCTCGGTGGATACCGAAGCAGAAGACTTCGGCCGCACCAAACGCAAACCCCGGCGTCCACCGACCAAATGGGAAGTGTATGAACAAATTCTCAAAGTCCCCTACTACGCCGTGTTCAGCCGCCGCACTAATCATTTTCAACTCTTCCAACTGACCTCTGGCAGTTATCAGGAAGTGTCGTTACCTGAGAAACGTTTCTTTCTTCCTGAAATCCAATTAGGGTTAGGCGTTTGGAAGGGAACTTATGACGAGGTCGACTATCAATGGTTGCGTTGGTATGATGCCACAGGGAAATGGATTCCAACCGCGATGGAACTCGCGGTGAAGGAACGGCACCGGGCGACTCAGGCGGAACAGCGGGCGACTCAAGCAGAACAACGGGCTGAACAATTAGCTGCGAAGTTGCGGGAGTTGGGAATTGACCCTGGGGCGTTGTGATTTGGCCGCCATGCCATTAAGTTAAGGTACGGTGGACTGGAGGCTTTAGCCGCAATGCCATTAAGTTAAGGTAGGGTGGATTAAGCGTTAGCGTATCCACCGTCACCGAGATTGGTGGATACGCTAACGCTTAATCCACCCTACATTGGCTGGATATTCCTTAACTTAATGGCATTGAGGCTTTAGCCGGCCGGCGGTAGGCGTTCCCCTATCTCAAAGACTGGAGTGTGCCTACCGCCGGCCGGCTAAAGCCTCCAGTCCAACGGTGTGTTCTTTAACCATTTCGGAAAAGTGTACCACTAATTTATGGCCATGTCGTAACGGTGGGGTCCCAACACACGTTTTGGTATGAGGGCGACGAAGATGGGGTCCCAAAACGTGTTTTGGGATTCCACCACCGCCGTCCCAAAACGTGTTTTGGGACTCCATCGTGAAATGACCGTAGATTAGATGGTGTTGCACACAAGGTAGATATTCTGTTTGCGTAAGTCCCAAAGATAATCTTCCCTACTTGATTTTTTAATGTTTCGGCCTTATATAAAAGAAATTGTGACATTACTTTGTGTCCTTACTTTTGGGCCAGTCTCTCACATCCTCTTGACTCATGTCAAACATACGGATTGATTAACCCCCGTCTGACATTCCCGAACCGGTTGATGTCTCCTCTCTCCCTCTTCCCGAAGACCACCTGTAGGTTGACCATTCTCTCTAGCTTGTCAAACAAATCTAGCTGTGAAGGAGAATTTATATGTATCATCAACATGATGTACCAACCCACCCACCCGCACGCAAGTCGTGCCCGCTGACCCAAATTCCAAGCCTGCTAACACGGTCTCGCTGACACTCGACCAAGGGGGGAGAAACTCTATGTTAGGAAAAATTGCTTTTTTTCTTTTCTTTTCTTTTTTTTTGCTTCTCGCTGGTGCTGTTGAAGTCCATAAGGCTTGGAAAGCCCCAGAACCGACACGTACAACGGTAGCAGACTATGTAAATTCAGACAAATCCAAAGAGTGGGTGGTACTCACTGACGCTAAAATTAACCTACTTGAAGCCGTTGGTGTAACGACAACGATAACGTATAAAAGCGGTAACATAAGTGAAAAAGGGCTTACGGGGCTATATATACCTATCGAATCCGCTGAGTTCACTCAAAACGATACGGTTAGCTTATTATTGGAGACCGACGATGAAGAATTCCTCAATGTTTACCGTCAACTCATGGCAATGTCTGAAGCAAAGCAGTTACAATTCTCGCTAGAGAATATGGATAAACTAATTCGTAGTGTCGAATTATCTGGGCGAATGTTGAGTAAATATAGTATGGAGAGTGGTACGGGAGAAAAAGAGATACGGAAATACATCAAAAACCTGGCAAGTGACTTTTCTGTTCTCAAGCATAATTCCTCCCTTCCGAGTTCGAAGGGAGGATTGATAACGATGGGGATTGGCTTACTCATGTTAGCCGGTTTCTTTTTTTCTCTTCGTAGAGAGAGAAAAGCAACAGAGGAAGCAACAGAGGAAGCGGCGGTGGCCCTAGCGAAAAGGGCGGCAGTGGCCCGAACGAAAATGAAGGCCATGGAGGCTACTGAGAACCAGTCTAAGCTCGAAACACACGCGGCTTATGACTCTCAAGGGCAAGCAGCCAAGTCGCCGATACCGCACTCACCGTCAATAATCATCCCTCCTCAGAGGAATGACGTGGTTGTCGAACAGAACTCGGTGTCTCTCCCTAATAGGGATAACTCTCAGGTTTCTCCTCATCGAACGCCACCAGATTATTATAAAATCCTTGGTATCAGCCACGCGGCGGACCTTCAGAAAATTAAACAGGCGGCCCAGACTAAGGCTAATGAGATAAAAACGGCTTTTACCGTGTTGTCTCATGCGGAAACACGCCTCGCTTATAACGCTAATTTGTCTTATGCGGAAACACGCACCGCTTATGATGCCAAACTTAAACACAATCATTATGACACTCTAGCCGTGAGTCGAGAAGCTAATCTCGCCCAAATTGAAGTTGCGAACCAAGCGCGAATGAATGAAATAAAGGAGGCTTTTGAGAACCTATCTAAGCCTGAAACACGCGCTGCTTATGACTCTCAATGGCAACCAGTCAAACCATCTACACCAGTTGCACCGTCACCGCCGAAGAGAGAGAACGTCGTTGTAGAACAGAAACCCGTGTCTCCCCCTGATAGGTCTCAGGTTTCTCCTCATCGACTGCCACCAGATTATTATAAAATCCTTGGTATCAGCCACTCTGCTAATCTTGAGGAGATTAAACAGGCCGCCAAGACTAAGGGTAATGACATAAAAACGGCTTTTACCATGTTGTCTCATGCGGACACACGCACCACTTATGATGCCAAACCTAACCTTGGGCCACCCCACCACTATGCCATTTTGTTAGTTAAAAAACTAGCATCCACCGCCGAGATTAAAGCGGCGGCCCAAGCGCGAATAAGTGAAATAAAGGAGGCTTTTGAGAACCTCTCTAAGCCTGAAACACGCGCTGCTTATGACTCTCAATGGCAACCAGTCAAACCCTCTACACCAGTTGCACCGTCACCGCCGAAGAGAGAGAACGTCGTGGTCGAACAGAAACCCATATCTCCCCCTGACAGGGATAAAACTCAGGTTCCTCCTCAACAATCATCTAGCGTATCTCTTACCGACGCAACTAGACACACCACAGAGATTAAACGGGCAAAATCTGGTACACGTTTTCGTGCCGTCATGGTAGATGCCTTTACTGTGGTAGTACCCATTATTTTCTGGGCATTCTTCAGTTCCTTTCTCTCCCAGAAGTTAGTCTCCGGAGAAATGGCGGATATTTATGTAAGAGTGAGCGTATTGATTCTTATAGGTGTTCTCATGACCAACCTGGTGCTACTCTATCACCATGGCCAAACCCTTGGTCGACGCTTACTCGCCATAAAAATTGTAGATGCAGATGGCAGTCGGGCAGAACTGTCACGGATTCTTTGTGAGTTTTGGTCGGTTAAATTATTACTCATTATGTGCTACCCCATCATCGTCGTTATGATGTTGATTATAATGTTGATTTTGCCCATTGGTTTAATCGCTGCCTTTGTTATGATGTTGATTCCGTTGTTCCTTGGTTTACTTTTTCGTGTCATTAAGTTACCTCGTTTAGCCGAGGGTTTATCACGCTTCGTAACCGCTAGTTTAGCGTCCATTCCTCTAACCGCCAGATTCGTTTTATATGTTATAGCATTTCTCACTTGATTAACTATCAACTTCTAAGATAAAATAACTTAAATGTTAACTTTAATTTGAGAGGAATTTTTTATGAAAGCTTATCCAAC
>JAABRD010000023.1 GCA_011391085.1 Thiotrichaceae bacterium
CCCACATTGCATCACTACCAATGAAGGCTATGAAAGGAGGCTTGACGAATCATAGTCCATCTGAAAATCATTCTAATCAGAGTTCAGACATTTCACCCACATTGCATCACTACCGGATTCCCGAATCAAATTTTTATTATTAACCACTTTTTTGGAAAAAACATAGATGCTACCTGAAATGGCAATGATGGTGGTAGGTCCTGAAGGTGTTGGGAAAAGCACCTTGTTGGCCACCATGTATAAAGAATTTATCAACACTGAACAAACTTCCTCTTTATTTAAATTTGCTGCGTCGAAACAGGCAACTGTGGCACTGGAGGAGTCTTATCAAAAATTAAGCGAGGTGGTCAATCAACCGTTGTTCACTCAAGTGAATCGACGTTTTTTACCCAGCACGGTAAAGTTAACACCCTATCAATTTGAGATAAGTTTTAAAGGCAAACAGGAGTTGTTGTTCAAATGTTATGACTGCCCTGGCGACTTGGTGTGGGCCGATGTGGAAGAAGACGAGATGTTTGCCGATTTTAAGAAAAAATTGGGGCAATCCACGGTGATTGTGAATGTGATAGACGGCGCCGCGTTAGTAGAAGGCAGTCGGGCTTTTGCGGAAAAAATCAACTTGCCACATCGCATTTATGAATTATTGCATCCTGTGTTGACCAACAACCGGAATCATTTGGTATTATTTGTCGTCACCAAATGTGAAACCTGGTTAAAAGGTCCTGCATCGCATCGTCAAAAATTACTCAATGCCTTTGAGAAAAGGTATCACTCCTTGTTGACGTTGATTAAGGACACGCCAAATGTAGTAGGCGTTTTCATGCCTGTGAAGACGTTAGGATGTGTCGAATTTTCCCATATTGAAGGACGCGGTGAAACGGAGAGATTAGTCTTTGTCAGAAAAGCCAACCTTTCCTTTGCCCCCAAGGGTACTGCACAACCGTTGTTTTATGCGTTAACCTTCGCCTTGTCTCAATATGACCGGAAACGCAGTGTCTGGTTTAATATGTTGCGTCGCATGTCTCCTGAAGGAGTAGGGTCGTCTGTGGCGTTGTCAAAATTACCACCGCGTAGTAATAAAAGTGGTTTATGGAAGAAGCTGTTGCGCCGTTTGGCACGAGAAGAGATAGTCTTTAGAACGGCCTTGAACAACTTTGCACAAAGTCGGGAGAAGGGAGGGAAGGTGTATGGAAATGAATCGTTGTTGGAAGTGGTGAAGTTGTAAATCGAATCATCAGGCATCCAAAGCGAAGCTTTGGACGCCTGAGGTATCACATTTATATAAACACTACCGATGCCTTAGTTGGAAGACAGTACCTTACGGTCCCCCAAAGGTTGCAGTGGCCGTGCGGTGTCCGGATAGGTGTCGCGGAACTTAGCAAATTGTTCCGCAGAAATGGTCACGGGTTCTTTTAGAATGACCCACTTAACCCCTTCTGTACAGGGTGGCCAGGTCAAGGAACCATCGTAGGCAAAGTAATTGAGGTCCTTGGGCAACAATTGGTTCAGGTCGATTTTGACCTCCTTATGTTTTTCAGGTTCCCCTGGGGGTTTGGGAAGTGCTTTCGCCAGCGCGTCTATGACCGGATTGTTGCCATCTGGTGCGACGTTTAAAAACACGGTGACGCCCAAACCTTGACCCTTATCGCTTTTATGCGACAGGTGAACCGCCATATCGGTTCTCTTCCCATTGACTGCTTCATCACTGGGAACATGGCTATGGAAGTGCAACAACTTGTAAGACTGGTCACCTACCGTAAGCGTCCCGGCCCCGTCTGCCGTGACGTTCATGGTAAATTCCTTGTTTTGAATCACCAGCGAAATGGGCTTGTAATCAAATTTCAGGGCCGGCAAATCGGACTTGACCGCGTTGGTGATGTCTATCGGCGATTGGTTTTTGCCATTTTTGCACAAGGCATTGTCGGGCGACAAATCGCCCCAGTGGTCAGGCCCTGTGTCACCTGAGTAACTCCATTTAGGACCTGCGGCATAGGCTTGGTTGGGCGGGAGATACATACTCGCTTGCAATCCAAGGACCGTCAAAGTGGCAACGGCTAGTTTTTTATACATACTGTCTATCCTCCTAGTTGGTTTGTGGTTGATTAAGTAACGAAATGTTGGTTTTAGAACCGTCTTGACGCCTTTATAGATAGGTAGTGATGCAATGTGGGTGATATTCATAAGAGTTGCCCTCACCCCGGCCCCTCTCCCTACGGGCGTGGGGAGACAGGCAACCTCAGTGGTTTTCTCCCCTCTCCCTCTGGGAGAGGGGCCGGGGGTGAGGGTAAACATATCACCCACATTGCATCACTACCCATAGATAAGGCTAATTCAAATGATAGCACATTTTTTTCATTTGGGAACGGTGTCAAGAAAATTTTTTTTACGAGTCGATAATGTAGCATTTCATAATATAATAATACCTTGTGTACAATGCCACCCTATCGATCGTATTCTCCCCATGGAGATAATAAAGAATGGGCAATTCCCAGTTGATCAAGCACTCGTGCCACAACAAAATCCACTAGATCACTGACTTGCAGGGGACGCTGATAAAAACCAGGACTGGCCGGCAAAATGATGGCACCCGCTTTGGCAAGACGTAACATATTCTCCAGATGAATGAGAGATAAGGGCGTTTCTCTATGGACTAAAATCAATTTGCGACGTTCTTTTAACATGACTTCGGCAGCCCTATCAATCAGATTGCGACTTAAACCGTTAGCAAGGGCGCCTAAGGTGCCACTGCTACACGGACAGATGACCATCGCTTCAGAAGCGGCACTGCCACTGGCGACGGGGGCCGTCCATTGGTCTAGTCCAAAAACGTGTAGTTGGTTTGGAAGGGCCTGATATAGATTGTCCAAGCTGGCTTTCATCTGATTCGGTTGAGGAGGCAAAATTAAACCCATTTCGGTTTCTATCACCAGGTGGGCAGGTGTGGAAACCAGTAGATAAACCGTATATTTGGCTAGAATCAGTTGTTCAAGGAGACGTAAGCCGTAGGCGGCGCCTGAGGCGCCAGTGAGGGCGAGAGTAATGGTTGGTGAGGTCATAAATTCGAGAATGAGGATACTTTCAATAAGATACTTTACATACTTTAGATTATAGTAATATTCCAATTGAATGGTACGATTTCCGCTGGAGCGCAATAAGAATTATTGCGCCCCCTGCGCCCGCTATGTTGCGGCGCAAAGCGCGCAATAATTCTTATTGCGTTCCAGAGGGAATTGTACAGGTTTACACGCGGGGGGGAATCACTTCCTCCCCGCGTGGGGGGAGGGTCGGGGTGGGGTGACTGCGTAAGTCCTACTGGAGTTTCATAGCCATTTATTCCATTTGAACATGAGTAGCAATCCTACCGCCAATGTTAACATCCCTCCCAAGGCATAAACGTAACCAAAATGATGTTGCAATAACGGCAAATCCACAAAGTTCATTCCAAAAATACTCGCTATCAAGTTTAATGGCAGGAAGATAATGGAGACCAAAGTTAATGGTAACACAATTTTGTTGGTGCGTTGCGCTTGGGTGGAAAATTGTAATTGAATGAGAAACTCTATCTCGTTTTGCAAATTTTTGACATGGTTTAACATGCGATGAATGTGTTCAATCAGGTCATTATAACGTACCTCTAAATGTTCATCTAACAAGCCTCGCGTATCTTCCCGCCAGGCCAGTAACGCATCAAGTTGTTGTTCACATAACATTTCGACTTTACGCAATTGTCGTTTGTGATTGATAAACGCTTGCCAATCTTTGAAATCATCATTCAATAATGCGGTGCGCCAGGTGTCCAACTGTTCTGAAAAAGGTTCGCGCAAGGCCAAAAATTGATTGACCATCACATCCAAAATTTGGTGCATCAACGCAGCGGCATGGACTGGCAGATGATGCGCTTTGTAATGGTTATTCAACATGCGTTTCTTGACCAGATGAATGGCGTAATTGTTTTCCGAATGGACTGTCACTAGACAACGTTCAAACAGGAAAAAAGCGGTCGGTTGCGTTTCTAGCTTTTCTATGGTAGTTTCTTGACAAAGACCGCGAAATATCACCATATCATAACTTTGCATCCCGTCAAAAAAGGAGGGATGAAGTTCGTTCAAACTGTCTAAAATATGCTTCTCGTCCACTTCAAAATTTTTTAATAAATCGCGGACCTGTTTGAACCAACTGGTGTCTTGACGGCTGAAGTCAAACCAGACTAATTGGAAGTTTGACTCTTCATCCAAATCTTCCACCCGTTGCGGTTTTTTCGTGGTGGTGAACATGATAATGTCCATGAGAAAACTCCTTGCCACTGCGAGAGTGGAGATTGTCTAAAAAGTCAGTATACTACCATCATCGAACACTACCTTTTCCACCACCAATTCCGCTTTGATGTTCTCTATCTTCATGGTGACCATCTGATGTCCCCGACCTAACAGCCGCTTGTTACGACGATTACCCTCATCAGTCATGCCTCCCCCTGCCGAAATCTCCAAGTTAGGGGAGATGGTGATACTATAAAAGAGGTCACCGCGCAGGTCTCTAAAATTTACCCTCGCTTCAACCTCCTTGATGGCCTTGTTAAAATCGTTGTGTAATTCGACATCGAGGGCGTAATACGTGTCAAACTTAATCATCACGGGACGAAAGGTCCAGTGAGTCAAAGTCAGTTGAACCGCGCCCGCAGTTTCGCCATTGGTGGCCGGCGAAGCTGACAGTGGCGGAGGAGTGACAGAAGAAGCTGGTGTTTGCACCAAAGACTGTAAAGATTCCACTTGCTGTTTCAGCAACGTTACCTCTTGTTCTAACTTGAGTACCCGCTGTTCTAGGTCCGAATCGGCAGCATACGCCGGTGAGATGAAAAGAAAAAAGGTCAAATACAAGGTTATCATCATTATTTTTACTCCTTATGCTAATTTTTGTTCGACTCCAGGAACGCTTTGGACTCATGGATAAATTGACGACTTTAAAAAACTGTTATTTTAAACTAGAAGTTCTTAAAAGCCAAATAATTATAAAGCATAGGTGGACTAGAGGCTTTAGCCGGTGGGGGGCCGAACGTAACCAAATCGCTGGGAACAACCTCCGGCTAAAGCCTCTAGTCCACCTGTGCGGGAAATTTTCATTTACTTTATTTTATATGTGAATATATTTATTATAACTCATTGATTTTACAAGCTATCATTTTTTTCTCTTGAAAAATTCATTTCTACACCCTATAATACAGGGTAACACCTAAGGGGGCGACATGGCTTCGACGTGGGTTGCAAAACTCAAGGTGCATGTCGAGGGGCAGACTACCTCGTAAATCTAGCTGCAAATTAAACATTCGCCAACGACGAAGTTTACGCTTTAGCCGCTTAGGCGGCTGAACTCTTGATGATGGCCGTGCTTGTGCGCCTCACTCAGGGGTCGACTCACACAAGATCGGGGGGAAATTCTGTCTGGGGTGACTCCGTTAAATTTTACCAGACTCAGCGTTGAATAGTCCTGCCAATCGGAGTATCAACGGTTAAATAAAAGATATGGCTAAACATGTAGTACCAAGGGTAGAGTGCTTACGGACGCGGGTTCGATTCCCGCCGCCTCCACCAAATCTCTTAATGTAAGAAATTAAGTTTCTGTTCTGAAACTTAGTTTCAGTCAAATAATATAAGAAACTAAGTTTCTGTTAAGAAACTTAGTTCCTGTCGTGTCGTTGCTTAAAAAGATTCATCATTCATCATTCATTCTCCCCCATGAGTAGTATAGAAGACCGCACCCTCGCCTTGGCCGGCATTTTTCAAAGTGCTGACTTGGTTCGCCAAATTGCACGAAAAGGTTTGGTTGACCAAGCACCGTTTGAATCTAGCATCAACAGTATCTTAACACTTGAGGCGACTTCTACAGAAGCCGTATATGATGGTTTAGAAGGTCTCAAAAGCGGTTTACGAGTCTTATGTGAACAAATCGAACCTGTTTCTGAAAGAAACATGGAACTTATTCATTATGTGTTTGGACTCATTCTCTTAGAACGGAAGTTGCGCAAACGTCAGGACTTGTTGGAAGCCATTCGGCAAGGCGTTCAACATGCGATTGACCAAACACAATCTTACGCTGTCACTCATCCCGAAATCGTTGCCCATCTGGCAAAACTCTATTCTCAAACCATTAGTACCCTTGATTTTCGCATTCAAGTGAAGGGGGAACAACGTTTTTTAGAAAATTCCTATAATGCTGATAAAGTGCGATCCCTTCTGTTAGCAGGTGTGCGTTCTGCGGTCTTGTGGCGTCAAAAAGGTGGTAATCGGTGGCAATTGTTCTTCTCGCGTAAAAAGATTTTACATTGTACTAAACAGTTTCTGAAACAAATCGAGGGGAATCATGTAACCAGGTGACTTCCACTGGAGAATTTGTCGTCGAGGATTCATTTATGATTTATGATTCATTCAAATTGAGAATGGCGGATGTTACAAGGGCGGCGGTTCCAATATTCTCGCACCTTGTCTATCAAAATATGACTAAAATCGGGGGTAGTTTGTGACATTAGAGTGGATACCTTTCTTGGTGATAGAAACTAAGTTTCTTTGGTATAGTCGTGTAAGTTCCACTTATCTCAAGAGAGTTGATTAAGGTATTTAGCAACAACGAACTTCAATATTTTCAATATCGTTTCCGCCTCTGTTTTTTCGGCATACTCTCTGGAATATTCGACTCGTAAAGTGGGTAAGTTAGCTTCCAGGTTTTCGACTTCGGCCCGTACAAAGGTCCAACTATCTGCAATGGTGTAGCAGCCGAAGACCTCCTGAGACGCCGGTTTATCCTTTTCCCAGTTGAGATGGGCCGCGGCTAAGAGTTGTCCATATAATTGAAACAGCGGATTTTGTCCTTCTATTCCACGTTTGGCTTCTACCACGACTAAATAAGGCACCGCAATAGAACCTGCCACCGTTTTTCCCAAGACTCCATCTGCGATCCCTTCGATTTCAAATTGGGCGTACTGTGCCTGTAATGGCACTTGTGCCCAGGCTTGAATGGACGCTTGTTCGGCCAATGCTAACAGTGGATAAATCCCTCTGGCCCAAATGGTAGCTTCATTCATCAAATGGGTGCGGTAATTGAGTAACCGAACCTGAATGTCTTGCAATTGCCGCAGTTCGTTTTCGGTCAAGCGTATCGAATCGATTTGTTGTAACCCTGGATAAGTGGCCACTCCTACTTCTTGTAGAGTGATAAACCGATTTAAATCGGTTGGGGAAATTTTAGACAAAGTTAATTTTTCCATTATGGTTCCCCAAATAAGTATAGAAACGGATATGAAACTGGTATAGAAACTCCGTTTCTGTAGTACAGTTGCGTGGAGTGTGCATAATGTTGCCCACTCTACCTAGTTGCTTATCCTGGTTTCAACCGTATTTTTATTTGTTCATGGACCGTCTTCGCAAATTCGTAAAAATGGTTAGCCTCCTCAACTGTCGGCTTACTGTAAGGCAATGAACCAAGTTGACTGGGATAACGGGATTCCAGATAAACCGTATCGAGTTGTTCCAACCATTCGAGGTCTTGGATAACCTCGTAGTGAGGTTTGACCAACTCATAAAGTCGCAGGAGGCTATGTGTCCTAATATAAATCTATATCCCATTCTTCAATAATCGCCTTTAAAGTCTTTTCTACGGCCTGTTGCGCATGAAATGAAACCACATTGGTCAAACGTGTTTCGTGGTGCAATAGTTGTCTAATAGTTTCCAAGTCATCTGCGGCGCGGTCAAGCCATTCTTGAGTGATTAGCTTCATACAACAGAACACCTTTTTGTAAAATTTCTTTAGAAAACCGACTCCCCTGTTCAATAAATTGCTGGTACATGGGTCTCGTATAGACAATTAAATCTATGGAAATTTGTTTTCTAAAATCTCTTATTTGTTTGGCCACTTCAAGGTACAGTTGAGTTTTTTCACGATAGTTTTGAGGAACCGAGTCTTGATTGAGAACCACCAATAAATCTATGTCGCTGTGTTCGGTAGGTGTGCCATAAGCATAACTACCAAATAATATGATTTTCTCAGGGTGATTTCGTGTTAAACGTTCCACCAGTTGTGGAAAACATTGTTTGACGGCATTTGGATTCATAAGATTCCTAGTTATTTGTACTTCAATAGATTCTGGTAGAACAGATGCCATTCCCGGCGTTACTCCAGCCCCCTGTATAGAGGCAATGCCATTAATAAGGTGGAGTGCATCCTACGCACCATGTTTAAAACCGCAACATGCCCCAAGTTTGCTTTTCGAAACGGTAGTGTTGCAAAGGTAATGGTTATGGGTTTTGGAGTACGGAATTAATTCCGTTTCAAGCGGAATTAATTCCGTACTCCAACGGAATCAATCGGAATAAATTCCGTACTCCAAAACCGCTATACCATTACTTGTACAACACTACCTCCGAAACTGAGTTTCTCCGCGGTAACTTAGTTTCTCCGCGGTTCCAAAAACTCAGTTTCTTTAAGAAACTTAGTTTCTTAACCTGTGTTTGCATTTTTAAAGAACAAAGATTATACTCGAAATGGTTTATCAACTCAAAAATCATTATCCCTAGAAAATTGGTTTTACGAGGCAAACACGATGGAAAAATTAGTATTTTCGAAACTCTCCCTGACCGATTTAAAACGTCTGGTGACTCTACAAGAGGGACCTATTGCGTCCTATCCCTGGACCCTCGTCGATACCCTCACCCTCACAGATCAAGAGAGACAGCAATTACAGTACATAAAGTCTCGTTTAATCAATTCTGACATCCAGTTGATGAACGAGAGTACCTTATGGGCCAGGGCTATTTATCCGTTACTCTTGTTAGCGGAACATGGTGACATCCAAGCCTGGGGCGAAGTTCCCTTATACGCCCAATATGTGCAATTTGAGATAGAAGGCATTGCAGATGGTGTATTAGGCAAAACGGTAGCCGGGCGAATTGAAACCCCTTATTTAATCGTTGTCGAAACCAAAAAAGGGATCGAAAGCCAAAATCCGGTCTTTCAATTGTATGGACAATTGTTAGCAGCGGCCCATCTCAACTTTGAAAACGACGGTCAAACCACTCAAGAAATCTTTGGTTGCTATACCATCGCCGATACCTGGAAGTTTGTTCGGACGGAAGTGGAGGAGATAGAAAGTGACCGTCCCCTCTTACGAGTGGAATATTCCAGAGAGTATTCAGAAAAATATGATGCAGAAACAATTTTGAAAATCTTGAAAGGAATTGTAGCCAGGTAATCAGGTAGAAACTCAGTTTGCTTTCCGAAACTGAGTTTCTGAGTTGAATTTCCAAGTTTCGCTACTTGCATTTTTAAAGAACAAATATTATACTTAAACTCATTTATCAAATCAAAAATCATTGCAAAGGTAAATAATGCAACCCCAAAATATTTCAGTTGTTGGATTAGGTAAACTGGGTGCCCCTTTGGCAGCCGTATTAGCCTATAAGGGATACTCTGTCATCGGCGTGGATACGAATGACCAATATGTACAACTGGTCAATCAAGGCAAAGCCCCTGTGGTTGAAACAGGACTTTCCGAATTGATTCAACAAAGCCATTCTCGGTTACTGGCCACTACGGATTACCAAGAAGCGATTACTCAAACCGAGATAACTTTCATTATCGTGCCTACCCCTAGCACACCAGAAGGCGGTTTTTCTCTCAAATATGTGCTTACGGCTATTGAACAAATTGGCAAAGCGTTGCGGGAGAAAACGACATTTCATTTGGTGGTCTTGACTAGCACCGTGATGCCAGGGGCTACTTTGAACGAAGTTCAGCCGGCCCTGGAAAAATTTTCGGGGAAACGATGTGGTCAAGATTTTGGCCTGTGCTATAACCCGGAATTTATCGCCTTGGGTAGCGTCGTTCGTGATATGCTAAACCCAGATTTTATTCTGATGGGCGAATCTGATGGGCGTTCTGGTGACCTGTTGACTAAATTATATCAACAAGTTTGCGATAATCAACCCAAGATTGCCAGAATGAACTTTGTGAATGCCGAGTTGACCAAGCTGGCTGTCAATACTTTTGTTACCACCAAAATCTCTTATGCCAATATGCTGTCGCAGGTGTGCGAACATCTCCCCGGTAGCAACGTGGATACCGTTACGGCGGCCTTAGGATTAGATAGCCGCATTGGTTCTAAATATCTGAAAGGGGGTCTAGGGTATGGGGGACCTTGTTTCCCACGGGACAATCTGGCTTTTGTCCATTTATCTCGTCAGTAATGATTTTCAGATGGACTCTGATTAGTCAAGCCTCCTTTCAGAGTCCTCATTTAATCATCTCAATCAAAGTTCAAGACCGAAGAGAAACCGCGCGATATTTCACCCAGATTGCATCACTACCAGTTTCTTCTAAGCCAATAACATCAACCTTAAGGAGTTATTATGGAACAAATTACGGTACACGAACTACAGAATAATCTGTATCCCATTTTTGACCGCATCACTCACCATCATGAAGTTATTTCGGTGGCACGGGGCCCAAACCACGCGGTGGTACTCTTGGATGCGGATGAATATAGCAGTCTCCTAGAAACACTTTATTTATCGCAACCTCCTCTGAATGCGGAACGCTTACGCCAAGGCATCGAACAACATCGTCAGGGACAAGTGAGGGAAATCGATGTTACGGCTTATTTGAACTGAGATAGGACTAGAAGATCTCGAATGGTGGCAAGCACACGATAGAAAACTGTTGAAACGAATCATTTTACTGTGTTTAGAAACCTGTAAGCATCCCAAGCAAGGAATCGGTAGACCGGAACCACTCAAGTTTAATTATCAAGGTTACTGGTCACGTCGCATCGATGAGAAACATCGCCTCGTCTATGCGTTTGATAAGGAATCCGTTACCGTCATTCAATGTCGTCATCATTATGGTGATAAGTAGATCAGGTAGAGGTTTCTTTCAGAAACTTGGTAAAACCCTAAAATCTGGGACCTTGACAGGGATGATAAAAGATGTTGGACTGACAGGAATTTTTTCAGAAATTAAATAACTTTTGAGGTTTTACATAAACAAATTAGGCGTCAGCGTATCCACCGTCACCGAATCTGGTGGATACGCTAACGCTTAATCCACCCTACCTTGACTAAACCGCGAAAGTTTAATAGAGTGAGTCAAATAGCCCACTATTTGGAGTCAGGTGAGTAACTAAACAGAGACCCACTTTACAACCCAGTGGCGGAATTTTTGGCAGCCCACGGTATTTGACAATTTCTTGAAATATAAAAACAGGACATATAAAATATGAACGCGGTACTTACCTTTCAACCAGAACCGGCCATCTTGACCCAATTGGTCCGATTGGCCTCTCAACAAAAACAGTCGGTGGAGGAAATTATTGGCCATGCCGTCAGACAATACCTGGAAAAATCTTTGCCAGCCCCTCTTCATGCCAGAAACAATTCGGTTGCCCGTGTAGAAGAAATTCTAGCGATAGCAGAGGAATTTGCCAAGTTACCTATCCTCGACAACCGTACTCCTGATGAAATCTTGGGGTATGAAAAAAGCCCCATTGGGTTATGGAGATAACCAGATGGTCATTGATTCTTCAGTCCTGATCAGTATTTTACTCAAAGAACCGGAAGCCGTTTCATTTACCCAGACTCTGTTGGAAGCTGAATCACTTTACCTAAGTGCGGTGACGTTGGTAGAAGTTTCTATGGTGGCACAATCTCGTGCCGGGTTAAAAGGACTTTCAGTGTTAAACACCTTTATTGCCAAACTAAACCCCGACATTATCCCTTTTGATGTTTCTCAAGCGCAACAAGCCATTTTAGCCTGGCAACGCTATGGGAAAGGTAATCATCCTGCTAAACTGAAATTTGGCGATTGCTGTGCTTATGCGTTGGCTAAAAGTTTTGACCAGCCATTGCTTTATAAAGGGAAGGATTTTTCGTTGACAGATGTGATTCCAGCTAGCTTTGACTTGCGCCGCCGGGAAATCTCTTCTGAGAGTGAACTTGGTTAACTTGACTAACCTGACAGAATCTGAAGCACGTTACCTGACGAGTCTCTGAGTGGATGGCCACCTTATAGGGACCTTAAACTGGCAATGCCATTCAGTTAAGACATTTCGAAATCAGGTAGGGTGGATTAAGCGTCAGCGTATCCACCATCACCGAAACTTGATTGGGTAGTGATGCAATGTGGGTCATATGTTTACCCTCACCCCCAGCCCCTCTCCCAGAAGGAGAGGGGTCGGGGGTGAGGGCAATTTCATGAATATCACCCAGATTGCATCACTACCCTTGATTGAAACACCAAAGGAAGACCACAAGAGATGAACTCTATACTAACTTGGCAATCCGAAGAGACGCCTTCACCCTCACTGATGGCCGTGTCATCGTCCCAGAAGAGACCGAGACAACTTCCATATTGTCATCATTACACCATTCTGTTTGAACCGGAACCCGAAGGCGGTTATCATGCTTTTTGTCCAACCTTAAAAGGTTGCCATACACAAGGTGAGACCCTTGCAGAGGCCATTGAAAATATGGCGGAGGCCATCCAATTGTATATTGACAGCTGGCTTTCCGACCAGCAACCTCTTCCAGCCCTTCCAGAAGAAGAATTCTCTCGTTGCCACGCGCCTACGTGGGAATGCGGTGCGGACGCGCCAGCGTCCCGTTCCCGCCACGCGGGCGCGTAGGGACGAGACAAATTGGATAAAACATGATAAGTTTGTTATACGCAATACTATGAGATTTATCACGTTGGGTGCCCTGTCTTTATCCCATACCCATTGTACAGGTGTTGCACGGCCTGCCAATTTATGATAGACTTGAAACTGTTAGTAACGTTAAAATTTTAGGAGTAGAGGCTTTAGTCGGGAGGCGGCTAAAGCCTCTATTTACAAAGTTTTAGAATTTTTATTATATAAAATATGTCAGAATATACCATGACCATCGAACAGGCCATTCAAGTTGCCCTACAACATCAACAAGCAGGGCAACTCTCTCAGGCCGAACATCTGTGTCGACAAATACTTCAAGTACAACCTTTTCAGGTTGATGCCATACATTTACTTGGTGTTATTTTAGCCCAAAGTGGAAATTTAAAAGAAGCCACGGAACTGTTTGCCAAGACTCTTCATCTTAAACCTGACCATGCAGAAGGGCACTCTAATTTGGGCATTGCGCTAGAGTCGCAAGGACGTCTTGAGGAAGCCATAGCCTGTTATGAACGTGCTTTGATACTGGCACCTGGACAAGTGAATGCGCGTCATCTCTTGGAAAAAGTGACCCAGGTTTGCCATCAAAGAGATAAAACCATTGCTATCGCCCATTATCAATTGGGAATGATACTGCAAGCCCAAGGGCGTTTAAATGAGGCGATGTCCTGCTACTGGAAAGCCAAAATGGCCAATAAACATCATGCAGAGACTCTCGTGCTTGGTCGTCTCCACAGTATGAAAAATTGGTGTGAAACCAATCAGTTAACTTATCAACGAATTTTCCCTGCACAGGATTTTCTGATTGAAAAACCCAAACGCATTATAGGCAAATTCATGCCCATAGACGAAGGGATTACTCAATCAAATGAACAATACGTTGCAGAAATTCCCAATGCCAGGATTTTTTACCGAAATAATTTGATTCTGGCCGCAGATTCTGCGGTCCTCTACGATAGATTAGTTCACCCATTGCGGGACCTGGTGCTGGTGCAAGAATCGGTTTGCAAAGCCCATATTCAAGATAACCTACTCATTGACTATTCTGAATTTAAAACCCTTCATGCAGAACGAGGCATTATGATGTCGGGGTTTGCCAGTGGTAGCTTTGGACACTGGATTTGGGAATATCTACCCAAATGGCAATGCTATGAAAGATTTACTGAGTACCAGAATGATCCGATTTATGTGGATGCCGATATGCCTGTGACACATTATGAAGCCCTACGGATGTTGGTTGGCAATCATAGAAAAATTATTCACATTCCTGCTAATACCTCCATAGTGTTTGAGAAATTGGTGATTGCACCCACTCCAACTTTTATGCCGACTCATATTAAACCTGGCATAGCCCATAATCGACATCTGTTTCCAAACCTTCCGCCGGTGTTACACTATCTACAAAACCAATTGGGGCAGGCGGCCCAATTAACCATCGAACCTTCTGCTAAAAAAGGAGGACGTCGTAGAATTTATTTATCTCGACGAAAACGATTCACCTGGCGTTTTTTGTTGAATGAACAAGAGATTGTCAATTTTCTAAAAGATCATTACGGCTTTGAAGAAGTGTTCTTAGAGGAAATGAGTTTTATAGAACAAATGAACACGCTGAATAGTGCCGATATGGTGGTGGCGCCGCGTGGTTCTGCAACTTGTCATTTGTTATTTTGTAAACGGCACTCTAAAATCGTATTGTTAATGAACGAATTTTTAGAAAATTTCCCAAGTTTTTCCACCTCGTTGGACTTGCTGGGTTATCAACACTGGGTCGTCTGTGGCATAGCACAAAATCCTCAGGGCATGGGCAAACAAGCCAACTATGTCGTGCCTCTGGAACGACTGAAACAAGCCATGGTAGAATCGTTATCATTATGAATCACCCTCTTTCTATTCCTTTACTGGTTCCTGATTTACCTACGGCTACGGAAGTGTTACCTTATCTTCAACGTATTGAACAAGCCCGCTGGTACACAAATTTTGGTCCCTTGGTGAGAGAATTTGAACAATCTTTGCTAAACCAGTTCACTCAAGTTCAAGCCGGGGAATGGTATTTGACCACGGTCAGCAACGGAACGTTAGGACTTGAACTGGCTTTGCAGGTCCTCAACTTGCCAAAGGGGGCCCGGGTACTCATACCTGCATTAACTTTTGTGGCAACTGCCACTGCCGTCATTCGGGCCGGGTGTCAACCCGTGTTGGCAGATATTGACCCCGACAGTTGGTTACTCACCCCTGATCTAGCCTTGATAGCTTGGCAACGACAACCTTACCATGCCGTCATGCCAGTGGCCACTTTTGGTTGCCCGCAGGAAGTAGAGGCCTGGGAGTCGTTTTTCGCTAGAACGGGCGTGCCCGTGGTGATCGACGCGGCCGGCGCTTTTGGGAATCAACAGGTCGGTAAGAATATTTTAACCGTTTTTAGTTTACACGCCACGAAAGCTTTAGGGATTGGAGAAGGAGGATTCATCATCGGTGGAAACCAGCATCTCATTGCCGCTATTCGGGAATTATCAAATTTTGGAATCAGCAAACAGGCGCATTTCGTGACCCAAGTGGGGACAAATGCCAAGATGAGTGAACTTCATGCCGCAGTAGGATTAGCGGCACTGGCACGCTGGTCGCAAAAACAACAACGGTATCGACAACTGTATAGGGATTACCTAACTATTTTATGTCGTGCGTGTCCCCAGATCATTTTACAAAACAAACCCATAGAAGGAATTTACCCCGTTTTGCCCATTTGTTTGCCAAACGGTCAAAATGGGCAAACGGTGGCCACTTATTTAGCCTTTCAAGGGATTGAAACTCGCCGTTGGTATTGTCCTCCCATTTTCGAACATTCCGCTTTTGCACAAGTGCCATGGTCAGATTCATTGGAAACAGTTCGACATCTTGCTGGACGACTGTTGGGATTGCCCTTTCACTTGTTTATGACAACCGCAGATATAGAACAAGTAGGGATGGAATTAAATCGGGCTATCCAAGAACCAGGGGTGATGAACTGCGGGTGATAGAAGTGTCAGGACTATTAGTTCTCATGGGACTATCAGTCCTTATCCACTTCCCAGATTTTAACACTCCCCTGTTTTTCAAGAATCAAAACAAACTAATTCATTCATTTCATAAATCCATTATCCTCAGCTCCACCCCAACACGGGCAACACCAATGAAACTTCTACAAATCCATACCTTCTATTCCAACTACCTGGATGACTTTTATACTCGTTACCCCCATCTGCAACACGTTCCCTTTGCCGAACAAATGGCGGCGCTAGTTCAAGATGGCTTTGCCGCAGTCCATATGCTTGCACCTCATTTACGTCGATTAGGATATAATTCTCAACTGGTCATTGCTAACAATCTCCCGTCTCAACTGGCCTGGGCAAGAGAAAATGGCTTATCAAATATTTCTCAACAACATTGGTTGTTAGAAATCACTCGGCGACAGGTGGAGAAAATCAAACCGGATATTCTCTATTTAAGTGACCCAATCACGTTTGACAGTCGTTTCGTTCGCGCTTTAACTTGGAAACCTTCCTTGGTGTTGGGATGGCGGGCTGCGGCCATTCCAAATGGGACCGACTGGACTGAATTTGACCTTATCCTCTCCAATCATACTCCCTCTCGAGAACGTGCGCTGGCTTGTGGCGCCAAGGCTACCGAATATTTTCAACCAGGCTTCCCAGAATTTCTTGCCGAAGCGGTGAAAAGTGAAGTAAAACTGTGGGATGTGGTATTTGCTGGTGGAGTTTATGCTGACCACACGCAACGGTTGGCCTATCTTAAAGAAGTGGCAAAAGCCCCGTTAGGTCCAAAAGGTGATTTTTCACTGGCCTATTTCATTTTATCTTCACCAGAGGTATTACCCGCAGGAGTGTCGATGTACAATCAAGGGGCACGTTGGGGAATGGAGATGTACCGGCCCCTGAAAAAAGCTCGGATTGCGCTCAACATTCACATCGACTTGACCCAGGGAGAGAAGGGGAAGGAGGGAGGAAATATGCGAATGTTTGAAACTACAGGGGTGGGGAGTTTTTTATTAACGGACGATATGGTCAATATTCGTCAATATTTTGAACCTGGGGTAGAACTCGAAACTTTCCAAAGTCCCCCAGAGTTAATTGAGAAAATTCACTATTATTTGGAACATCCAGACGCCCGCGAAGCCATCGCCCGCCGTGGCCAGGCACGGTGTTTGAAAGAACATTCGATGTCAAAACGGGTGATGGAATTGAACAACATCATACAAAAATATCTGTCGAAGTCGTCTGCTTCTCGCAACGTATCAAATGCTGACGCGGCTATCCAACAAGCCCTCACCCATCTAAACGCCAACCAAAACCAAGAAGCCCTGACCCTGTTAAACCAAGTCCTTCAGAACCAACCGGAGTTAGTCACCCTCTATTACGGCAAAGCGGTAGCATTGGCCCGACTGTCTCGTATTTCTGAAGCGGTGGAAACTGTAACCCAACTGCTTGCTAAAGTTCCCACCCATGAGAAAGGCAAACAGTTGTTAATGGAGTTACAAGCCTATCAAGCCCTCGCTTCGTCTCCCTTGAAGTCTCAATCACCGCCAGTTTCGGTGCCCCACTTGATGCAACAAGCCCACCAGGCCCTCACCGCCAACGACCCCACCCATGCCCTAAACCTCCTCAGTCAGGCCAAAGCCCTCAAACAACCGGCCCAAAACTTGGACACGTTGCGGGCAATGTGTTTTCTCAAACTCAATCAAGCCGGCGCCGCCTGGCAAGCCCTCCTTGAAGAGTTACGTTACTTTCCAAACAATGCTGACGCTAAAAATCTGCTTCGGCAAATCGACACTCAAGTCCCTCAACTGAAAACCAGCCAAATCCAGGACCCTGAGTTTCAAGAATTATTTAACCGGGTCCGTTCACATACCATGTTAAGCGAAGCCCGTCTCTACTCTCTCTTCTCCCTGGTCAAACGGATTTGCATAGAAAATGTGCCGGGCAACATCGTTGAATGTGGCGTCGCTGGAGGAGGTTCCACGGCCCTGATGGCTTTGGTGATAAAACGTTATACCAAACAACCGCGGTGGCTATATGCGTTTGATTCCTTTGAAGGCTTACCCCCACCGACGCAACCCGATAAGCATCAAGGAATGCCGGCCCTCGCCACCGGGTGGGCAACGGGTACGTGTGCTGGTTCTGAAGAACATTTGCGAAATCTATGTGTGCAACTAGACATTGCCGACTTGGTTAAACCGGTCAAAGGTTACTTTCAAGACACCTTGCCTAACATGCGAAATTGGGTCGGCATGATTGCCTTGCTACATTTAGATGGCGACTGGTATGAATCCACCAAAGTCATTTTGCATCATCTCTATGACCGCGTGGTCAATAACGGCTTCCTACAAGTGGATGACTATGGTTATTGGGAAGGGTGTCGTCAAGCTATCCATGAATTTGAAACCTCTCGTTCACTGCACTTTGAAATAAATCAAATTGATGACACTGGTGTATGGATGGTCAAACCAGACCAATTCCCATTGAATCCCGTGTTGCCTCCCCAGTTGATTAACGAATTTCTCCAAGATGACCCGGTGCGTTTGGGCCTCCAAAGCCAAATGTCCCAGAATGAACGTTTTCAATTATACTATGCCTTGCGGAAACTGTTACCGACATCTGCGGCGGCCCCCTTACGATTTATCGAAATTGGTGCCTTTGCCGGCGCCTCCCTATGGTTGACCTGTCAAGCCTTAAAACGAGTCACCCCCCACTTCCAAGGTTTCGCCATTGAACCTGGCAACCATCCCCAACTTCTGGAGGTGCTGAAACACGTCCGTCCTTACGTTACCCATTTACCCATGTTATCTCCCCAAGCGGTCCCGCAATTGCAACAACAATTTGCACGAGATGGGAATTTTCCTCTCTTTATTTTCGTGGATGGCGACCACACGTATGAAGGCGTGTGGCGAGATGCGATGGACTACTTCCAATTGTTAGCCCCAGGTGGCTTGATGGTCTTCCATGACTATTTACCGCCGCTGTCTGACGAGAATCTGGAAGCGATTTTATTTCATCATGGTGGGAAAGAACCGGGGGTGCGACAGGCGTTTGAGGAACTGGTGGAATGCACGTATGGGGAAGTGGTGGAGATACCGTTATTGTCTCCCACGGATCCGGCGCAAACGATGGCGTATTTGCCGATTATACCGGGGGTGGTGTCGACGTTGCGGGCGTATCGGAAAACTGAGTAGGGCAATACGAAGAATTAAGGTTGTCCTCTAGGTTGGGCAACCTAAGTCAACAGGACATGATTTTAGAGGTACTCACTGATGCTAAACCTACCACTCAATCCAACCTTTCAAGAAGTCCTTGAACCACTTGGCAGTAATGCGGCCAATTTTTTTTTAGCGGCCAGTTTATATCATGCTAAAGTCGTCAGTTTTGCCAAGGCCGCCGAGTTAGCAGGATTATCCTGGCAAGAGTTTTTACGACGGTTACAAGAACATTTTCAAATCGGCTATCTTCTAGCAGACCAAGTGGTTTTGGAGGACCTTGAAACGGTTGCTAACCTTGTCAGAAAATCTCCGCCATGATCGTCGTTTCTAATACCAGCCCACTGATTTTCTTGGCTAAAGTGGAAGCCTTAGAATTACTACCACAGTGTTTTGACCGGATTCTTGTGCCTCACGCGGTGGTAAAGGAATTGGGCAATTTTTCATTACCCAGTTATCTTCAATCAGCCTTAATTTCTCCGGTCGGAAAAGCTTTTGTCAAAGGCGCCACCGGTCGTTTACATGTAGGTGAACTGGAAGTGATGGTGTTGGCCCAAGAGACCCCCGCGGATTTCGTGCTGATGGATGACTTGTTGGCCCGTCAGCAAGCCCAACGTTTGGGTCTCCGACCAATGGGGACGGTGGGAGTGCTACGGCTGGCACAACAACAAGGGTTACTCTCCAACAGCGACTTTGAACAAAAACTCAACGAACTAATTGAATATCATGGTTTTTATCTATCTGCTAAAATGTTGAAAATCATTCGTGACAGCATGGTTCAGTAAAGAACAGAGAGGTAGAGAGGTAGAGAGGGCAAACGTCCTTTCGTTTGCCCACCCTACAGGGCTGTTTTAAGTCGACCCTCCAAGGTGCAAGACGAGTCGAAATCACAGATTATTATATTTAGAATAGATCAAGTATGAGAATGCCAACCCATCGCCCTCCCCTTCATCCCGGCGACATTTTGTTAGAAGAGTTTATGAAACCTGACGGTCTGACACCAACCGAATTAGCACATCGACTGGGTGTCTCACGTCAGACACTCCGCGCCATTCTCCAGGGAAACAGAGGTATTCAATGGCCACTGGCGTTCCGATTGTCACGGTTATTTGGCACGTCTCCTGAATTATGGCTGAATGGGCAACTACAATGGGATGTGTGGCAGGCGTTACACCGTGGTGAACGCCGGCAAGTTTGGGAAACCATAGAACCGTTGGCAGAAGTCAATTCTCGGTAGTGTTATAGCCAGGTAGGATGGGCACAAGCAAAAGGACATTTGCCCACCCTACCGGGCTTAATAAATTATTCATTTTACTGGTTAACTCTTTATGAACACGGTACTGACTTGGCAACCCGAACCCACTCTCTTAACCGGGCTAATCACCTTAGCCTCTGAACAACAACAAACGGTGGAGGAAATTTTAACGACAGCCGTCACACAATACTTGGCCATTCACTTGCCAGAACGCCATAGTGCAACGGCAGATTCTTTGATCGGTTTATTTTCTGGGCCAGCCAATTTAGCTAGTCACTCAGAAGACATCTTACATCAGGAAATCACACCCTATTCAGGATGGACATGGAAAGAAAAATAGTTATAGCAGACACCGGCTTCGTGGTCGCTTTGTTGAATCGTTCTGATTCTCACCATCTTGCGGTAGTCGAAATATACACGAGATACCGGTAGTGATGCAATGTGGGTGTACTGTCTGAACTCTGATTAGAATGATTTTCAGATGGACTATGATTAGTCAAGCCTTCTTTCATAGCCCTCATTTAATCATCTAAATCACAGTTCCAGACGAAGAGAAACCGCACGATATTTCACCCAGATTGCATCACTACCGAGATACCAACATATCTTACTTCCACAAACCGTTCTGGCAGAAGTCGCCTATATGGTTGGTCGCAATGCAGGAAGTCTTGGTGTGGTACACTTCTTACGCAATTTGTCAACTAGCCACTTCCAATTAACGGCGTTAGCCGACCAGGATGTCACACGTATCTCTGAGATACTTGACCAATATGCAGATAGCCGAATTGACTTTGTAGATGCCAGTGTGATGGCAGTGGTAGAACGATATGGTAGTCGCACGGTGTTGACGCTTGACCAACGCGATTTCAGATTATATCGGCCGGTGCATTGCCACAGTTTTGAAATTTTACCTTAATAAGTACTGAAGCAGAAATTCTGCGGTATTTTCCCCTCACCCCCGACCCCTCTCCCAGAGGGAGAGGGGCGAAAGAAAATAGGAGAAAATTTCTGCTTCAGTACTTAGCTATTAGGTAATGGTTCAGGAGTCCAAAGCGTAGCTTTGGACTCCTGGAGTTGAGATGAACTGTGAGGGGCTGTCTAGTTCAAATGTCTCACCCACCTTTAAACACTGGTAGTGTTGTACAAGTAATGGTATAGCAGTTTTGGAGTACGGAATTGATTCCGTTGGAGTACGGAATTAATTCCGTACTCCAAAACCCATAACCATTACCTTTGCAACACTACCGGAAAATGATGATGAATAAAGTTTGAGAACGGCGGACCTTCGAGAAGTTGAACCTCTTGAAGGTCATGGCCGACCATTTAACCAGTGAACAGTTACCGTTTTAGAATAATTTGGGAGACACCAGATGACAAAAACTTTGCGAATAGAACTACCAGAAGAACTAGAACAACAACTCCTTGAGTATGCTACCCAAGCGAATTTATCCTTATCCCATTGGATCTTGCAATTGCTAACCCAGACGATTTTGGTGAAAGGTAACCAAACTCATGTCACAGACCCCATTTTACCCCTCTTGGGCACGTTAACTTGCGACGTGAACGATGTGGGCGAAAATCATGATACTTACCTGACTCATGCACTCTGACAAGATGCCAAAGAAAATCTTTATAGACACCGCAGGATGGGCCAATTTGTTCATAGCCACAGATTCCTGTCACCACCAAGCCGTTGAATGGTTTTTACAAGCCCGACAGCTAGATCAGAAAATGGTAACCACTAATTATGTCGCACTGGAACTGGTAGCCTTGCTAAATAATCGTTTGCGCGTACCCCGGCCACGCCTGTTTGAATCTGTAGAATCTGTCAGAACGGCGCCTTATGTAACCTTCATTCATATAGACGTTGCCACAGACACAGCCGCAGACACAGCCGCGTGGACCCTTCTCAAGAACCGACCCGATAAAAGCTGGTCTTTAGCAGACGCCACTTCCTTTTTGATTATGCAACGACTTGGAATCCAAGAGGCACTCACCACCGATCAGCATTTTGAACAAGCTGGTTTTGTTCGTTTATTAAAACCCACTTGAGTCAAGATATTTCCTCTGCTATGCTGGAGTGGTGTCGACGATTCGGGCGTATCGGAAAACTGAGTAGGGCAATACGAAGAATTTAGGTTGCCCTCTACGTTGGGCAACCTCATAACATGACATTCATCAACCAGATAGTGAGGCAATGTGGGTGATGGATTGGAACTATGATGTATATGATATGTGTGATGTATGTGAGGAGAATTGGAGACGCGAACAGGATGGAGACACTTCCTTCTCTTCATTTTTTCAATAGACTGACCCAAAAATTGAGTTTTCCCCTATCTTTCCAACCAAAATGAGTATATTATATGAAATTTCAAATCACCCTTGACCGTGACGAAGATGGAATCTGGATAGCAGAATGCCCCGCTATTCCTGGCTGTGTGAGTCAAGGACCGACTCGGGCAGAAGCGTTAGCCAACATTCGGGAAGCGATCACCCTGTGCCTAGAAGTGAGGGCGGAACGGGGGATGCCATTGACACTTGAAACACGACAAATTGAGGTAGCTATTTAATGCCAACATTACCTTGTTTAAGTGGTCGTGAGGTTGTGAAAATGTTTGCACAATTTGGCTGGCAGGTGGTCCGACAACGTGGTAGTCACATCATTTTGGTTAAGGAAGACCATATTGCTACGCTGTCTGTCCCAGACCATCAGGAGGTGGCAAAAGGAACTTTGCGTAACTTGATTAAGGCCGCTGATTTGACTGTTTCTGAATTTTTAGCCCAACACCAGTAGGGTGGGTAAACGTCCTTTTGCGTACCCACCGCTTACCACCGCTGAGTAGTGGTTCATCAAGAACATGAATGGTGGGCACACCAAAGGACCTTTGCCCACACCCTATCTGTTTACCTGTCTACCAAATCTTTTCACGATGAAATGAGGAGAATTATGAACACCAAACGAATTACGGGTAGTGATGCAATGTGGGTGATATGTTTACCCTCACCCCCGGCCCCTCTCCCAGAGGGAGAGGGGCCGGGGGTGAGGGAAACTCCATGAATATCACCCAGATTGCATCACTACCATTTCTGGGTAGTGATGCAATGTGGGTGAAATATCGTGCGGTTTCTCTTCGTCTTGAACTGTGATTTAGATGATTAAATGAGGGCTATGAAAGGAGGCTATGACTAATCAGAGTCCATCTGAAAATCATTCTAATCAAAGTTCAGACAGAGAACCCACATTGCCTCACTACCCATTTCTGATCGATATGCAATTACCAAAAATGTTGAATTCGTGGATACCTCAGAAAGGACATGAGGCTAGACATGTGCAGGACTTACGCAACTGAGTTTGTCATTCTTTGATTTTAGACCCCCCTATCCCCCCGTACACGGGGGGGAATGACTCCCTCCCCACGTGGGGGGAGGGTTGGGGTGGGGTGACTGCGTAAGTCCTAATGTGTTAAATTTGCCTAATGGCGACCACCTGTTGGATGCCGAAATCTGGAATACCGCGATTCAACAAAGTGAGATTATTGTCTCCAAAGACTCTGATTTTTTCTATCGTTCCCAAATTCTTGGAAAACCGCCACAGGTGGTTCACCTGGTATATGGAAACGAGAAAATAATTTTTAGGATAGATTTCTTATTCAGCATGATACAATGTGGGTGATGAAGAAAAATCGGGACTGCCAGTTCTTCCGTCACCCACATTGCATCACCATTCATTATTCACTATGTCAATAAAACCAATATTCCTTACCCTGTCACCCTTCTGGTTGACTTTAACCTCATTGACCTGTCCCGCAGAAGAGACTTTGCCGTCCCTGGGATTGGCCCATCTCACCACCGTTCAAGGCGAGAGACTCGCCTTCGATACTTCTTTTGTAGGAGGCATTTCGGTCAATGGGATGACTTATCAGAAACTAGTAGAACTGAATTTGTCTGATACCGTGAAAATTGACGGTAATATCAAGGTATCACCGACCCACCTTGACCAACTGGCGGAGATAGTGGTTTATGCTGGATTATTGCCCTCTTTCACCACCTCCACCGACGAACAATTTTATATGTTGGGAAACGGTGGAAAGATTCTCGCGTGGGACCAGAATCCAACCCATTTAATGGCGTTTCAATCCAATGTCACGTTGATAACCAACCAACAGGTGTCCTTGTATTCTGGCACCTTTTACCTCCCCGGCACGTTGCAGATCTTCTTTGGATACCGTTTGTCAGATGGCACGTTGGTGACCTCTTCAGAAAGTATCAACGCAGTTATTCATTCCCCGTCTTTCACTCCCCAATTTGAAGCGGCCCTGTGCCCTTTTGACATCCCCAAAGGATTTCTGGAAGGTCAAGATGTCAAATGTGGTTACGTGGCCGTCCCTGAGACTCACGCCAATCCTCAAGGACGCACAATTCGGTTGGCAGTGGCCAGGTTTCCCAGCCTCAGTGAGGCGCCGGCACCTGACCCGTTGGTGATGGAACAAGGTGGCCCTGGCGGTTCCACATTGGATAGTTTTGCCATGAATTTTTTAGATCTGGAGGATGCTTCCTTCCAAGTTTTTCGGCAACGACAGGACGTGGTTTTGATTGAACAACGTGGCACCTTGTATTCAGAACCGTTTCTGACTTGTAAAGAAGTTGCGCAATTGCAACAAGAAATGCTGAATTTTGAAGTGCCCGCAGAAGAGATAGAAACGCGGCAGAAGGAAGCATTGACGGCCTGTCAAGACCGTTTTCAAGCTGTCGGTATCAACTTATCTGCGTATAACAGCGTGGAAAATGCGGCAGATATGGCCATGGTGATGACTGCGTTGGGATATGACAAGTTCAACTTTTATGGCGTCTCTTACGGCACCATGTTGGCCCAACATCTGATGCGCGATTATCCGCACCGATTGCGAAGTGTCCTACTGGATTCAGTAGTCCCCTTGAATGTCAATTTTGTGCCGAAAACAGCTAACACGGGAGACCGTTCGCTACGGTTGCTGTTTCAAAAATGTGCGGCAGACAGTGAGTGCAACCGTCATTTTCTGAATTTGGAACAAGTCTTTTTTGACACAGTTGACTACTTGAATCAAAATCCTGGACTCCTGTTTGTCAAAGATCAGATGGGGAAACCGTATATCCTGTCTTTTACGGGAGACGATTTTATGGTTAGCCAAATTTTCACACTGTTGTATGTCACCTCGGTGATTCCTTACCTACCTGCTATTATCTATCAAGTGGCAGGCGGTGATTATTCTAGTACAGAATGGTTATTGGGCATTTTGCTGTTTGATAACACGTTTGCCGATGGCATGGGTAATTCTGTGATATGTGCAGAAGATGCCGATTATACCGATGCCGATTATGACACAACAGGGTTGTACCCCCAAATTGCGGCAATTGCAAAGGCTGATGATGTGCGAGAGAGGTGTGCAATATGGAAGGTTGCCCCTCTAGGAAGTTATGTCGATAATCCTGTTGAAAGTGACATTCCGACGTTAATTTTGTCAGGGGAGATGGATCCCATCACCCCTCCTAGTTTTGGGGAGGAGGCAGCAAAATATCTCCGTCAAGGTTATGCGTATACGTTTCCTGGCGTAGGTCATGGCGTGATTGGTGGCGGAGAATGTCCGCAGTCCATGATGCAAGCGTTTTTGGAAAATCCGTGGCAACGTCCAAACGACAGTTGTATGGCGACACTAGGGATTCAGTTTGCGACAGAATTTGAATTGCCTTCTCGTCAAGGAATGCGACAACTATTCAGATCGGTGGAGTCCCAACACACGTTTTGGGACGCGGTGAAGAGGAGATAAGTACCGAAGCAGAAATTTTACCATATTTTCAGCCCTCACTCCCGGCCCCTCTGGGAGAGGGGCCGGGAGTGAGGGCAACCACCAGCCGTCCAACCTACTCTGCTTACAACGACAGTTCCACTATCTCACGAATCTCCTCCATTTCAAACTCCTCCGCTAACTTCCGAATTTTCTCCACCACGGGCACTAACTCCTTATCTTCCCGTTCCAATTTCTCCACATACTCCACAATCCCCGTAATATCACCCATTTCAACTAATTCCACCAACGTCTGGGCCTGCGTTTTCGACAACTTCACCTGGTGCGCTACCTCCTCATGAGGCACGATTTCCAACGACGCAGAGAGGTTCGTTACGTCCTCCTGGTTTGCGGATTCATAAATCCAAGTCAGATGCAATTGCTTGCGTAACTCTTCTAACAAATCTTCAAACCGAATGGGTTTATGCACAAAACCATGAAACCCAGTGGCGACTCCTTCCGTTTCCTCCTCAAAGACACTCTCCGACATAGCAACCACGGGGATTTCAGAAACACCTGACAATTTTTTCAGTTGCCTTGCAAACTCAAATCCATCCATTATAGGCATCACTAAATCAGTCAAGACTAAGTCCGGACGAAGTTGTTGTACCTTTTCCAAACCGTCCTGACCATGTTGGGCTTCGGTCACCGCAAAACCTAAAGGTGCCAAAAAATTCGTCACGATGGTGCGATTCTCTGATTTATCATCCACGACCAAAATTTGGAGATTGGATTTTTCCTGCGCAGGCACTTGATAACCTGTAACAATTTCGGTTTTTTCACGGATCGCCTTGAACAATTCGTGGGCCATAGGCAATTTCAAATCAGTCCAAAAGACACTGCCTTTTCCCAAGGTACTTTTGACATGCAGTTGTCCGCCCATCAATTCAATTAACCGTGTCGTAATGGACAAACCTAACCCAGTCCCTTCAGGACGATAATTGGGGTCACCGGCTTGTTGAAATGGTAAAAAAATTTTGTCTAACTCCTCTTGCGCAATGCCCATGCCGGTGTCTGTCACCTGAAACCTAAGGATGGATTTGGGACGTTGCACATTGGATTTGTCCTGGGCCGAAAAATCTTCACAATAACCAATTTTCAAGGTGATTCCCCCTTGTTTGGTGAACTTGATAGCATTGCCAAGCAAGTTGATGAGAATTTGCCGCAA
This sequence comes from Thiotrichaceae bacterium, assembly GCA_011391085.1. Lineage (GTDB taxonomy): Bacteria > Pseudomonadota > Gammaproteobacteria > Beggiatoales > Beggiatoaceae > JAABRD01. The sequence continues at coordinate 27,170 of JAABRD010000023.1, forward strand.
GCGTTTTTCGTCCGCATGAAGTCCAACCGGCAAGACCGACAGTGGTTGGAAAGTAAACGCAATCTTCTTCTGTTCTGCCCGCATCCGAAAGACTTCGGTGATGTCTTTAAGAAACTCCCAGAAATGAAAATCGTTGGAATACAGTTCAATATGGTCTGTTTCAATTTTGGACAAATCCAAAACGTCATTCAGCAATGTCAACAAGTGATGACCACTCCGTTGAATATTGTTCAAGCGTTCTTGCTGGAACTTGGTTAAATTCTTGTCCTGATTGAACAGTTGGGTGAACCCCAAGATGCCATTGAGAGGGGTCCGCAATTCGTGACTCATATTGGCCAAAAAGGTACTCTTTGCCCGATTGGCGGCTTCCGCGGCCTGGCGGGCCTGTTCATGTTGGCTATACAACAGCGCGTTTTGCAGTGAGATAGCAATTTGTGTCGACAGGAGTTTGAGGACATTCAGACGGTCTTCTGCAAATGCGTTGGTCACCAAATTGTTCTCCAAATACAGAACGCCTATCAGTTGCCCTTGATGAAACATCGGCATACAGAACACCGATTTAGGATGTTGTTGGGCCATATAAGGGTCACTGGTAAATAAGCCTTCTTGAGTGGCATCCCCAAGCACAACTTCCTTGCCAGTTCTAATCACATAATGGAGGAGAGTGACGGGCACTACAAATAATCCTGTATCGGGGTGGACAGCTTCTAAAGGAAGTGGTTTTAATATCAAATTCTTGGAAAACTTTTGGAGGCTAATTTCTTCTACCTGAACCTGGGCCTCAATCCAATATTGGTCATGTTTGACCAATATCAAACTGCCCTTCTGGGCACCGGCATTTTCCATGGCAACTTGCATGAGAGTTTGAATCAGTTGCCCCAACACAATCTCCCCTGAAATGGCTTGAGAAGCCTTCAACATGGTGGTCACATCTAAGATATTCGACGTCTGGTCCAGACCTCCTGTCATGATGGTGAGAGTGGCCAGGGTCGTCAACGTGGCCTGTGACGAAGTTGTCGACAGTTTACTGCCTTTGTCGGAGGTGATTTCTAACAACAGTGGATATTTTGTCTCCAACGCCATCACCTTCCGTTTCGCCCCCCAAATGAGGTAAGCATAATGCGCTTCTTTCAAATAGAGTTGGGCTATTTTGGGTTTGCCCTTCTGGAACCAAAAGTAGGCAGCCAATTCATTGGCTAAGGCGACATGTTGCAGAAAGTCATTTTCTCTGGCACTGGCTATCGCTTTATCATAGCCGTCGATAGCTACCCAATCGTTCCCTTGTAAGCAGGCCATTTCTGCGGCTATCAACTGGTATTTATGGAGGAAGTTGGCAGGACAATTATCCGCCCAAATTTTCGCCAAGGTTTGATTGTCTTCCAATTGTTGCCAATAAATCTGTTGTTCGGCTGAGGAGACTTGTGGATAGCGTGCCAAGAGGAGTAAGGACTGATTGAAACGATGTTCTGCCGAAGGTAACAAACCCTGAGTCGCCACCGCAATGAAACGTGTCTCACCCTCTTGGAAACTGTTCCAGGCTTCCGTATAGTGACCATGTAGATACAAGACCCAGGTTTTGAGAATATGAAAGATAGCCACCACTTGAATATTTTTATGGGCTTCACACTGGGCCAGATATTGGGCTTCCGTGACACCTTCTTTCACAAAGTCAAGGGAGGTGGAGTCTTTTATCCCACCAGTGAGGTTAAGGATGACCTTCTGTCCTCCTTCCATCAAATCGATCGCCCATTGATTCCGCCGGATTTTGCTAAAAGACAAATAACCGTCAATTTCTTTAAACAGTTCGTTCAGATTAACGCCTTGATAGAAACGGCAATACATATTGTGCCCAAACGCATACGCGGCATATTGCAAATTGCCCGATTCCAGGCCAATGTTGTAGGCTTCATGGTAATCGGACGTGGCATATTTGAGATGTTTCGACCAGTGGCGTAAGGAACTGCCAATCATCAAATAGAACACACTTTGATCCGACGGCGTAGTGAATTTCTCCGTCATCAACCGAGTCGCGACCTCCCCCAATTCCTTCCCCGTTTGATAGTCTCGCCAAACATAACCTAACAGCCCCCCGTAAGCCGTGTGACTGTAACCAATTTGAGGCACGTTCCCATATTGTAGAGTCAAGTTGATCACCTTCGAAACAATCACAGCCCACAGTCTTTGATGCGAACGATAGCAAGGCGGTCCCATGGTGATTAATAATTTCACCGCCGTGCGTTTATCTGGCAACGACATTTCCGGTAACTCAAATAAGGAGGCAATCGGACGGTTGCCCAATCTTGCCTTCGCTTCCAACATCTCCTTATCGCGGGCCTCCTCAAAATGGTCGTCGGGGACTTCAATGCCGATTAAGGCGAGTGCTTGCCGACCCGTTTGAATTGCCTCTGGATAACGGGCACTTAGGGTGTATTGCACGATTAACATATGCAACACTTCGGCTTGTTCTAGTGGCGTTTTAACCCTGGCAACGGCTTGTCGAATGACGGTTTCGGACGCTTCAAAGTGACCATTTAAATATTCTACCGCGGCGCGTTCGGTGTGTAATTCTAACGCCATGGGATAATGGTCTTGCCATAATGAGTCCCATAATTCACGTTGGGTCACCAACTGAAAAGCCGTCGTCAAATATTGTAACGCGGCCGTATAGGCTGTGGCATCTTTGGCTTTTTTGGCCGCGGTTAAATTCAATTTGACCAATTCCACCGCTTCGGTAGCACTGGCCAGCAATTCTTGACCGGCATTGAGGTGGTCCACCAATTCAAAGATTCGGTCCGCTTGTTCAGTCGCTTTCATGTGCGTCACCAACAAGCGTCCAATTTTAAGATGCACCGCCGGTTTATCCGCGTCAGCAATTAACGCATAAGCAGCCTGTTGCACCCGGTCATGGAGGAATTTATAGTGACGAATCAACCACCGGGAAGTCGTTTTCTCAGTCTCCTCTTCAGACGCGGCTTCCAAGCCTGACGTGGGCAACACTAACAAATCTTCCTGAAGCGCCGGTAACAGGTTCAGAAACGTGGCAGCCGGAGATTTTTCATGGACAATGGCCAGCGTACTCAGGTCAAAACGGTTTCCTAAACATGCGGCCAATCGGATGACTTGTTGGGTGACTGGGGGTAACTTCTTGAGTTTGCCAACCATCAGGGTCACCACATTATCAGTCATTCCCTTCTCTTGAATTTTCTCCAGGTCCCATTGCCAGACAGACTGAGATGGTTGCCGGGGAGAACTGGCAACGTCGCCTGGGAACAACATAACCGCTTTGTCAAACTCCGCAGGCGGGACAAACTTGATGAGATTCTCTTCATATAAAGCTTTGAGAAATTGATTGACAAAAAACGGGTTGCCTTGGGTTTTACGCATCACCAATTCCGCCAACGGTGTGACCCGCAAACGGTCATTGTGCAAGGTATCTGCCATCAGTTGAGTGACATGCGCAAGACTCAGAGGAGTCAACGTAATCCTTTGAATGAGGACTCGTCCCTTCGCTAACTCTTCCAATAAGCGAATCAAGGGATGAGTGGAACTGACTTCATTATCGCGATACGCACCTATCAGAAAGAGATACCGGGTATCTGGGTCAGTCACCATGATTTCAATGAGTTTCAACGTCGCCGAATCGACCCATTGTAAATCGTCTAAAAACATGACCAGGGGATGGTCTGGTTGACAACAGACGCGAATCAAATTTTGGAACGTTTGATTAAACCGGTTTTGGGTTTCTACGGGAACTAACTGGGGCACCGGCGGTTGTTTCCCTACTATCAATTCGAGTTCAGGAATCACGTCAATGAGAACTTGACCGTTGGTACCCAGGGCCGCCAATAATTGCTTCCGCCACTGTTGCAATTGGTCTTCCGTTTCAGTCAAGAGTTGGCGCACCAAATTAGTGAAAGCGGCCACGATAGCAGAGTAGGGCACATTGCGTTGATATTGGTCGAACTTGCCAGAAATGAAATAACCACGTTGTTTGGTGATCGGTTTATAGATTTCCTGCACCAACGCCGTTTTACCAATGCCTGAATAACCTGCCACTAACATCCATTGAATCTGACCTTGATTGACCGACTCAAACGCTTGCAACAACGTGGCTATTTCCACTTCCCGCCCGTATAACTTTTGCGGAATCTGAAACCGGTCTGAAATATCTCGTTGCCCGCAGACAAATTCGGTAATTTTCCCAGTCGTGAGAAACTGCTGTGAACACTCCAGTAAATCGGCTTTTAAACCGGCCGCACTATGGTACCGGGCTTCCGCATTCTTTTCTAACAACTTCATCACCAGGTTAGAAACGGCTTTAGGTACTTGCGATTTTAGCAGATGCGGAGGAGGAGGTGATTTAGCCAGGTGCGAATGGACCACTTCCATGGCATCCGTCGCAGGGAAAGGCGGATGACCCACTAACATTTCATAGAAAACTGCCCCGAGTGAATAAAAATCAGTACGATAATCGAGAACGCGATTCATTCGTCCCGTCTGTTCAGGTGACATATATAGCAAGGTCCCTTCCAACAAATTGGGGTTGCTAACGACTTGATTTAACAACGTAAATCCTTTGGAGGAGATACTAAAATCGGTGATTTTTACTAGCCCAGAGGAGAGATTGACAATGATATTGGCAGGTTTAATATCCTTGTGAATAATTTGATGGGCATGTAACTCTCCTAACCCATTGGCCAACTGAATAGCGATATTGAAAAACGCGGATAAATCCAATAACTGCGTGGCCAGGACATGTTTGAGAGAGTCACCTTGAAGGTCTTCGAAAATCAAAGCGAACGTGTTTTCATGTTTTTGCAGTGCCAAAAGTTTGACCACACTGAGTAACTGGAGGTCTTTCGTGATCTCGTATTCGTGGTAAAACTGGGCAATGCGTTTGGGGTCAGGATATTGTTCTTTGAGAAATTTGATGATAACTGCTTGTTTATCTTGGCTGTGATAGCCACGATAGACGGCGGTTTTATTACCATCGTAAAGTTTGTCGGTGAGTGTGTAACCTGTTAATTCAAGCATAGGTGGATTTCCTATAGTTGGTTGTCAAGAGAATTGATGATAATATGATACATAAATAAGAATAAAAAGTCAAGAGATTGAAAACCATTGTCATTGATAGTTAAAACCAAACAACATCCTCTGGAATGCAATAAAAATTATTGCGCGTGCGCAATAATTCTTATTGCGCTCCAGAATGAATTGGTATATAGGTATATGAGAATTTTACTATAGCCAGGTAGGGTGGGCAACCAAAACCCGTTGCCCACCCCACTTGGCTGTGGGTTAAAAGTACAAGTATGTTATAATAGCGTTGGTTTTGGAGTACGGAATTTATTCCGTTTCTGGCGGAATAAATTCCGTACTCCAAAATCACTCTACCATTATCTGTACAACACCACCAGAGGAATTAACCATGATGTCTCAACAACTAGAACCAGGTAAATTATTACATAAACGCTTGATACATATACTCATCTGTGGCATGAAACAAGTGCCCGTAGCCGGTGCCATGGTAGAAATGGCCGCTGACTGGTGGAAATTTTCAGATGAATTACGACAGGACCAACAACGTTTGGTTTTGGAAGAACGAGTGGCGCAATTGGAGGAGGCAATGGCCATCACGCCCGAACAAGCGCGGGCAATTGCGTTGGAAATGATAGCGGCAGAACGTCAACAAGGCCAGGTCATTTCAGAGGAGACCGCACAAGCAGTGACGGCCATTGCCGGTGCTTTACCTGCTAATATTCGTGAACGCACCCAAGCGACTTTGCGGCAAGCGCGTCGTCATGGCACGGCACTCCACACGGTGTTACCACTCACTGACTCCTCCAATGACACCGCGCAACGAGAATTTTATCGGTCCCTGTTGCCAATGCGCCGACCACGGTTTCAGGAAAATGAAGCGGTTCCCTACGGACCGCCGCAATGGCGACTGATACAATTGATTGGTAGCGGCGGCTTTGGGGAAGTGTGGGAAGCGCGTCATCAACAATTGGGAGACCGATTTGCCATCAAGTTTTGTCAAGATAGCGTCAGTACACAAACCCTGCAACGGGAAGCCGAAGCATTGAAAAAATTACGGCGCGAATTGCCTGAACATCCGCATATTGTGCGCTTGGTGGACTTGCAATTGGAACAGGAACCCTATTGGCTGGCGTTTGAATATGTCAGTGGTGGCACGTTGGAAGCCTTAATGCGGGCGAAAACCTTCACTTGGCAGGAAGCCTTACAAGTGTTTATTCCTGTGTTGCAAGGGATGAGTGCCGTGCATAGTTTACACATTGTGCATCGAGATTTGAAACCAGCCAATATTTTGTTGGACGACCAAGAAGTCCCGAAAATTACTGACTTTGGAATTGGGAAGGTGTTGATTGAACAAGAACAACAACGTTCTCAAACTCGTTTCACTATGGTCGGTGCCGGCAGTCTCGGTTATGCCCCTCCAGAACAATTGGAAGGGGAGATGGCCCATCCCACTGATGATGTATATGCGTTGGCTGTGATTTTATGGCAATTACTCACACATTCCCTAAAATCGCCGCGTTATGTGAGTGCCACCCTTGCCCAATTAGAGGCACCGAAAGAGATTAAGGACTTGTTATTGAACTGTTTAGAACGTCCACGCCTGCAACGTCCTCAACAAGCTGGCGAATTGTTAAGTATTTTGCAACCATTAGTGCCCACGGAAGATTTGCAACGGGTACGGGCGGAAGTGGAGACGTTGGAACAAGAATTAGCGACTCTGGAATCCCGCTTGTCTGCCGCCGCGAGTCATCGTGAGGTGGCCCAGCAACTGGAATTGGAACGGGAGAAGTTACGCAAACAGCAGGAATTGGCCCGCAAGGAATTACAGGAGAGAGATTTATCTCGTCAAGCGGGTTATCAACAAGCATTGGAGGAGGATAAGCAAGAACGGGCGCAGTTAGAACAAGAAGCCAGTGTGCGGTTAGCCCGCTTGCGTCAACAAGTGGAGGAGAAACGACAAGCCTGGGCTAAAACCGAAACGCCACAGTTGCAACCAGCGATAGAGGAATTGTTAGCCGTCGAGAAAAGTTTGGCTGACATCGATGGGCAATATGCGCAGGAAAAGCAAATGCAATTGGCTAAATTGGAGAGGTCTCTTCAACAAGCATTGCAGGAATTGGGCGAGTTTAAGCCGGCACCACGGGACCGCTTTGAGTATCAACAGGAATATGAAGCGCGGTTGGTCAGTGAACGGGAAGAATATGAAATGCAACAGCAACGTATTATGGCGTTTTGGCAACAGGCGCAACAAAAAATGGTCCAAAAACTGGAAACTTCCTATCAACAAACATTGGCGACCTTGCAACAGCAACAACAGGTTTTATTGGCATTGCGATTTGAGGTGCCACCGGCGGATTTATCGCTAACTTTGACCGATTACCGAATCGAGGAGGAAAAACTCATGTTGACTCTCCTTATGCGCAATTTTTGGACTTCCAAACAAGTGCAATTCACTGGAGAAGTGTCTATTTCTCGTGATTTGGCCCGTGAGTGTTGGCAACATCCGGAGTTGTTGTTACCTGACTTGGTGTTGAAATTAGATAGTGGAGGACGATTAGCAGTGGGAGAGGTGGGATTTGAAACGACGGAAGGGACGCGCTATCTCACTGACCAGGCTACGGTGATAGTTGAAGATGACCAGATGGCAATTTGGAAACGGACCCTACAGGCAAATACTCTCTATGCCTATCAACAATATATCAGTCGTTACTCACAAAGTATTTATGTTCAGGAAGCAGAAAGGGCAATGATGCGGGAACTCAGAAACTGGTGGAGTCAATTGGATAGCAAGTGGAAAACAATTTTTGGACAAGGTTGGTGGGGATGGTTATTTAGTTCGCAACCCAGTGACGAGGAGTTAAAGAAGGTCCTTAGCTTACAAGAGTTGAATGTCAGTCGTCAACAACTTTCTGATTTAGAACCGCTACGGGGATTGACTCAATTACGAGGTTTATGGGTTGGCAAAAACCAATTCAGTGAAACAGAGATAGCACGGTTCAAGGAAGCAGTGCCAGGATGTGAAGTTTATGGGTGGTGATTTTCATAATCTGGAGTCCAAAACACGTTTTGGACTTCGCCGAGTTTGAGAGTGATACTCAAACCTGACAGGTCTGAGAGACCTGTCAAGTTTAATCTGACCATTTCTCGTTGCCTACTCATCTAGTTTGACAGAACGAAGAGAGTGGGGAACTTTTCATGTTGTTAAACTAGGAAAAATTTCATGGTACCATTCAAATACGTTGTTTATCGAGAAGATGAATATTATGTTTCTCAATGTTTAAATGCCGAAGTGTCTAGCTTTGGTAAAACGATTGAAGAAGCTATCGCCCAGTTGACCGATGCAATGAAATTGTACTTGGCCGACGAATCGGAACGGGCAAAGTTTCAAACGGTGGACGAAGCCTTTCTGGGAGAGGGTCTGGTGGATGCCTAAAAGCTACAGTTCCGCCCACATTATTCAGGTATTGATACGACACGGTTTCGTCCTAGTGAATCAAACTGGTAGTCATCAAAAGTTTAGGAAAGGCGAACAGGTCGTTATTGTGCCGGTGCCTAAAAAAGACATGCCCCAAGGTACCTTTTTGTCGATAGTGCGTCAGGCCAAACTCGCGACGCAAGATTTCGAATGTTAATAAGAGGTTCTCAAAGGTGGAGTCCAAAACCTGTTTTGGACTCCACCGAATTTGAGAGTGATATTCAAACCTGACAGGTCTGGGAGACCTGTCAGGTTTAATCTGACCCACTTGCATTTTCTTTAAGACGTTTAATTGACCATGAGGATTTGTTATGAATGTACTAGCATTGAAACAACTGGAACTCGTTAGAAAAATTGAACAGTTACCGGCGGTTGCGATGGACTCTATCAATCGTTACCTTGACCAATTCCAAAGCCCCCAGCCGTCTGTGACACGTCATCGGAGCCTCCAGGGAATTTGGAAACACCAAGGATTTGAACGACTCTCTGACCTTGAAGGCGAACTGAAAACACTGCGTGCCGAGTTAAACGCCAATTTGCAAAGGAGACCATTCTAATGGAATATTTACTGGACACAGTAGCTGTGGTGAGGCATTTTTCTGGACACGGAAAGATAGGCCAGAAGGCCGCAACCATTCTCGACCATATCGAAACCAGAGAAGACAAACTACTCATTTCGGCGGTTAGCCTAATGGAAATCCTATATTTGGCGGAGAAGCATCGGATTCCTGTCACTTTGCCACAAACCCTGGATTTGATGGAATCTTCTAGTAAATACGAAATCGTCAACTTAAATTCGGCAATTTTGCGTGTGGCCATGGAAATTAGTTTTCCTGAACTACATGACAGACTCATTTTAGCCACCGCCAAATGGTTGGAGATTCCTATCATTTCCAGTGACCAACTATTCACGGGGGTGGCAGAGATTTCGGTCGTTTGGGATTGAACCGAAAGGAGTCCAAAACACGTTTTGGACTCCACCGTGTTTGAGAGTGATGCTCAAACCTGACAGGTCTGGGAGACCTGTCAGGTTTAGCCTGACCATTTTTCGTTGCCCACTCATCTAGTTTGACAGAACGCAGAGAGTGGGCAACTTTTCATGTGGTTAAACTAGGAGATAAAATTGATGATAAATATGACGACTACCGTTGCACAAATGACTACCACAGAATTTCGAGACTTGTTGGAAGAAGTCATTGAACAAAAATTGCTAGAACTACTAGCAGACCCTGACCAAGGTTGGACTCTCCAAACCCAGGTACGTCACCAACTTTTGCAACAACAACAAGCCACCGCGGCTGGTGAACGTGGTCAGCCATTGGATAAAGTGTTGCAACAGTTGGGATTGGAATAAGGAAAGTGATATGTACCAACTTCATCTGTTAGACGCGGCGATTGATGATTTAGCCCAGTTGAATCAATCCATAGCGCGTCGCATTGTCAAACGTCTCCGCTGGTTAGCTGAAAACTTAGATAACCTCCGACTGGAAACACTGACGGGAGATTTACTGGTTTTTTATAAATTTCGAGTCGGCGACTACCGTGTTTTATACGAGATATTTAGAACTGAACAAATTTTGGTGATTCACAGAATAGGGCATCGGCGCGAGATTTATAAAAGGATAAAATCTAAGTAACTCAAACCTGACAGGTCTTTCCGACCTGTCAGGTTTAGCCTGACCATTTCTCGTTGCCCACTCATCTAGTTTGACAAAACGAAGAGAGTGGGTAACTTTTCATGTGGTTAAACTAGGAGGTAAAATCGATGCGAAAGACTTACACTGCAATACAGGTAACTGATGAGTAAATATGCCAAACTACTCCAAAAAATTCTACAAGGTCACTCGATGGCTAACATTCCATTTGCAGACCTTTGCCAACTGTTGTTACGTTTGGGCTTTACCGAACATATCCGTGGCAGTCACCACCTGTTTCGTCAAGCAGGCATGGAAGAGAAAATCAATTTGCAAACCGACAATCACCATGCCAAATCTTATCAGGTAAGGCAGGTGCGACAGGTCATTTTAAAATACCATTTGAGGCTTGAAGAATAATGCACAAATACGAACTAATTCTCTCTTGGAGTCAAGAAGACCAATGTTATGTGGTCGAAGTGCCAGAACTCCCTGGCTGTATGGCACATGGTCAGACTCAACCAGAAGCCCTGAGACAAGCGAATGAAGCGGTCCAACTGTGGTTGGAAACCGCCCGACAATTTGGCGACCCAATTCCCATTCCCAAGGGACATCGACACTTCGACACCAAACCCTGGGAACGAAAACCTGACCTTGGAATTAACTACGCCTATGCAGAGAGTCGGTGAAAAGTGGAGTCCAAAACCTGTTTTGGACTCCACCGAGTTTGAGAGTGATACTCAAACCTGACAGGTCTGGGAGACTTGTACTTGTCTTTTCTCTAACAAAAAATATGGGAACGAGGATGGCTATATCATCCTGTTCAAATCTCTTCCAACCAACTTGCCATTAAGTACTTCAAATGAAGAAATTCAAACTTTATTTAGAAACTTCCGTATGGAACTTCTATTTTGCCCAGGATGCACCAGAGAAACAAGCCCTGACCGTGCAATTCTTTGACCATATTACCAACTATGAAATTTTTATTTCAGACCTGGTTAATAAAGAAATTGCCAGGGCTTCGCCCGCTACGTCACAACGCTTGTTCACTCTGCTTGAACAACACCAGCCAACTAAATTGGAAATCACCGCCGAAGTGTTAAACCTCGCCCAACAATATCTTGACGAGGGTGTTTTACCAGTTTCAGCCGTTAACGATGCGATTCACGCGGCGGTAGCTACGGTCAATGAAATGGACGCGCTTCTTAGCTGGAATTTAAAGCATCTGGCCAATTTGAATCGCATTCCTAAAATTAACGGAGTTAACCTCAAACAGGGTTACTCCAAGAAATTAGAATTAACCACACCTATGGAGGTAGCCGATGAAATATGATAAATCCTTATTAGAAGTCATGCAGTGGAAACAAGAATTGGGGGAACTTCTCAACCAGTTGACACTGGCCGAACGTTTGGCTTTTTTTCAAAGTCCTGTTAAACCAGGGACAGTACCTACTCAGGTTGGCAACCCGCCTGAGATTCCGGTTCTTCCCACGCAGGGCGTAGCCAGGTAGTCAAGTCAAATAAGGTGGTCAACAGGTTTATCGTTGTCCATGCTACCTGGCTGAGATGTGAAGTATGGAGTCCAAAACACGTTTTGGACTCCACCGGGTTTGAGAGTGATACTCAAACCTGACAGGTCTGGGAGATCTGTCAGGTTTAATCTGACCATTTCTCGTTGCCCACTCATCTAGTTTGACAGAACGAAGAGAGTGGGGAACTTTTCATGTTGTTAAACCAGGAGGTAAAATCGATGCGAAAGACTTACACTGCAATAGTTGAACGTTGTTCAAACACTGGCTTGTATGTTGGCCATGTACCAGGTTTCCCTGGGGCCCATAGCCAGGCTGACACGTTAGAGGAGTTACAACAAAATTTACAAGAAGTGATTACCATGCTGTTAGAAGAGGGCGAACCGGAATTAACTTCTGAATACATCGGCACTCAAACTCTGGTGATGGCCTAACGATGCCCAACTTACCGGTCATAAAACCACGAGAAGTAGTTGCGTTATTAACTCAGTTGGGTTTTTTAGCCGACGAATCGGAACGGTCAAAGTTTCAAACGGTGGTAGTGATGCAATGTGGGTGGTGTTTTAGGACTGCCAGTCCTTTGAGGACTGGCAGTCCTGAGAGTATCATCACCCACATTGCATCACTACCCCTTTTTGAGTGCGTCAAGCTAAACTCTCGAAGCAAGATTTCGAGTGTTAATAAGAGGTTCTCAAATGTGGAGTCCAAAACCTGTTTTGGACACCGAGTTTGAGAGTGATACTCAAACCTGTCAGGTTTAGCCTGGCCATTTCTCGTTGTCAACTTGACTTGACTATTCAGAATCTTTATGATAAACTCAACTTGAAATAGATACTACCTGCATGGTCCTCAAAATCGAGTTGGGGACCCTTAACTGAGAGGATTACACCATGGACACTCCTTCTTTGACTACTACCCACTTAAAACAGCAAATTCATCAACTCATCGAACAATTGCCGCCCGAACAATTGCCCACTCTCCTGCATTTTTCCGAAGGCTTGCTTCAACCCGGGCAGACTATCCTGGGGAGAGATAACTCGACGTTCACATCGTCTCAGCCACCGGCACTGGGAGAACATCCGTGGTTAAAGTATGCCGAGATATTAAACGAATCAACCGACTGGGACGAATTTTTAGAGGCCCTGGCCGAAATTCGCCGCGAAGATAATCAGGTGGAGATGGTATGACCCTGTACGTGCTTGATACTGACCAGGTTTCGTTTTCACAACGAAAGTATCCCATCGTGTTGCAACATTTGGCTAAAGTGGAATACCGTGCCTTAGCGGTCACCATTATCACGGCTGAAGAACAACTGAAAGGCCGTTTTAAACTGATTCAGCAAGCTTCCACCGGCCCCAAACTCATTCAAGCTTATACAGATTTACAGGCAACCATTGGTTACTTCAATTCTATCCGAGTGCTACCTTTTGACCAGGTTGCCAATGCGGGTTACGAAACTTTACGTCAACAAAAAATCCGGATTGGCACTAACGACCTACGGATTGCCGCAATCGTGTTAACCGTCAACGGGGTGCTAGTCACTCGAAATGGGAAAGATTTTGCACAAGTGCCAAATTTGGAGTTAGTTGATTGGACCATTCCTTAACCAGTCAACTAGGTACTTATCAAGCCACCATCGCCAAATATCGGCGTGAACAGGTGCATCAGTTCAGTCAAACCAAATAGGACGGTAATTTTGGGGTCCAAAACAAGTTTTGGCCTCCTCCTTAACGCACGCTGTTCAAACTTTCTCGACTTAATCCCTCCCATAGCTTTTCTAAACGTGCGATTGACACGGGCACCGCAGTTTTCAACTCTTGGGCAAATAACGATACTCGTAACTCCTCTAACAACCAACGAAACTCTACCCATTCAGGCGTCAACGTCTCCAAAGTCGCCCGGCGCCGCCAATAGCCATTCCATAACGGTGCCAGTTGGGCTGTCTTCTTCGCATCTTTTTGCGGGTCTTGATCTAATCGGTCTAACCGCAATTTGACTGCTTTCAGGTAACGGGGAAGATGTTTCAATTGTGCCAACGGAACGTCTTTGACGAAGCCATCATAGATGAGATGTTTGAGATGTTCTTTGACCTCCGGCAACGTCGTGGTGCGCGATGCAAATTTATGAAGTAGCGGGGTGAGAGTGTGATACTCTTCCAACACATTTTCCAAATGTGCAGCATATTCATTGGCTACCGTCATCAAACGTTGATTGCCACGGGCTAAACGTTGTTCAAATTCGATTTGTTTAGAAGGTAGCGGCGACTCTAAAAAGAGGACCTCAATGATAGCGGCCAACATGTCTTCCTTCAATTGTTCCGTATGACCTAGCTTGGCGTATTGTAACGACAAGCGCGGTTTAATCGGCATTTGTTTCAACAATTTTTTGGTAGGCAAGGCCAATAAAAATAATCGGCGTAATCCCCCACGTAATTGTTGTTGTGCTATCACCGGGTTATCTAACACTCGTAACGCCACATGAGTTTCCTGATCCACCAACGTGGGAAAACCTTGCACTGCAATGCCATTCAGTTTAAACGTCACTTGGGCTGGTAAGTCACCAAAATTCCAAGTGGTCAAATGGTCCTTCTCTAACACTTCGCGTCCCGGTTGTCCTTCCTTCCCCTTCGGCTTCTCCACTGGAGAAAATAGTTTAGACATTTCCCGCCGACATTCTTCACTGGCCTGGGCCCCCCATTGTTGTTGCAATTTAACCAAGTCCCGTCCCATCTCCACATATTGATTTTGCGTGTTGATTAACCGAAAATTCATCAGTAAGTGGGGAGGCAAAATCTCCACATTCCACACCGGTTCAGGCAGTGGTTTGCCTAGCCGACGTTGACAAAATAAAGTCAGGGCGTCATACAGTGACTCCTTGGTAGGTTCTAAAAAACTGCCTCCTTCGCGAAACGTTACGACCGGCTTTTTCAAGGTATCGTAGGCTTCTCTGGCCACATCTGGAACTGGTACGAACGTCTTCCGTAGTGATTTGGGCAGACTGCGCAATAACTCCGTTATCTTCTCTTCTAAGAGACCTGGCACTAGCCATTCAAATGACTGCGGAGACAGTTGATTTAACAACGCTAACGGAACGTCCACCGTCACGCCGTCCCGTTCATGGCCGGGTTCAAAATGGTAATTTAAGGAGAGTCCCACACCGTTGATGAAAATATGGTCTGGAAACGCTTGGGCCGTGACATTTTCACCCGCGTGTTTCATTAACTCGTCCTTGCTTAATTTTAACCGGTGAGGCGCCTCACGTTCGATTTGTTTTAACCATTTTTCAAACGATTTACCACTGTAAATACCGTCGGGAATCCGGGCGTCATAAAAGGCAAAAATATGTTCATCATCCACTAAAATATCTTGACGCCGGGCTTTGTGTTCCATCGCTTCCACTTCACTGACCAATTCCCGATTATGTTTGAAAAATTCTGCCGTGCAATGATATTCGCCTTCTACCAAAGCATGACGAATGAAAATTTCTCTGGACAATTTGGGGTCGATAGGACCATAATTGATTCGACGTTTGGCCACAATAGTCAACCCATACAACGTCACCTTTTCAAAGGCTGCCACTTGGGCACTGCTTTTTTCCCAATGGGGTTCAAAATAGTGATGTTGACACAAGTTCCCCGCTAGAGGTTCAATCCAATCGGGGGAGATTTTGGCGACCCCGCGGGCATATAAACGTGAGGTTTCCACTAACTCGGCAGCCATTATCCACTTAGGCGTTTTCTTGAACAAGCCGGATCCTGGGAAGATATTCAATTTGATATTCCGAGTTCCCAAATATTCCGTATCCGCCGGCGAGTAACTCGGTTTTTTACCCACTTCCGGTTTTTTCTCTTCAGTGGGTTCCACACCCGTTTTAAAAGCCAAGTTGCCTAACAAGCCGGTGAGTAAAGCGCGGTGAATTTGTTCATAAGTCGCTTCCAATTCATTCACTTGCCAACCCATTTCGCGCACTAACGCATACACTTGATGATAAATGTCTTCCCATTCGTGCATTCGAATATAAGAGATAAAATGGTCGTGACACAGTTGTCGCAGCTTGTTTTTCGACAAATGTTGGGCGTGGTTTTGGAAGAATTGCCAAAGTTTCAGGAAACTTAAAAAATCCGATTGGTCATCTACAAACTGTTGATGGGCCGCATCCGCTGCTGGTTGCGCATCATAAGGACGTTCCCGTGGGTCTTGAATACTTAATGCGCTGGCAATGATTAGCACTTCTTTCAAACAACCCTCTTGATGGGCTGCTAAAATCATTCGTCCCAGCCGCGGGTCGATGGGCAATTTGGCGAGTTTATAACCCAGTTCCGTCAACTCTTTATTGGCATTGACTGCCCCTAATTCGTTCAACAAGGTGAAACCATCGTTAATCATTTTGGCACTGGGTGGGTCAATGAAAGGGAACTCATAGACATCGCCCAACCGTAAGAATAACATTTGCAAAATGACGGTGGCCAAGGAGGCCCGGAGAATTTCAGGATCGGTATATTCAGGACGTAAGCTATAGTCTTCGCCCGAATACAGACGAATGCACAACCCAGGCGCCACCCGTCCACACCGTCCTTTGCGTTGATCGGCACTGGCCCGGGAAATCTTTTCAATGGGGAGACGTTGGATTTTATGTCGAATGCTATAACGGCTGATACGCGCTAACCCAGGGTCAATCACTGCCTTGATTCTGGGCACGGTCAAGGAGGTTTCGGCCACATTGGTGGCCAACACCAGACGTCGTTGTGAAGTTGGTTGAAAGACGCGATTTTGTTCCTCTATCGAGAGACGCGAATAGAGAGGTAAAATTTCGATATGCGAATGCCGGTGCTTGCGCAATGCCTCTGCCGTTTCCCGGATCTCGCGTTCACCGGGTAAAAAAATCAAGGTATCAGCCAGTCGGTCATGCAAAGTCACTTCGTCCACCGCATCTAAAATACCTTGCATCATTTCCCGGTCTTCCTCTCCCTCCTCCCCCGCTAAGGGGCGATAGCGGAGTTCCACAGGATAAGTACGTCCCTCCACGGTAATGATGGGCGCATTCTCAAAATGGGCTGAGAAGCGTTGGGTATCAATGGTGGCGGAAGTGATAATCAGTTTTAAATCTGGACGTTTAGGTAATAATTGTTTGATATAGCCCAGTAGAAAATCGATGTTGAGACTGCGTTCATGGGCTTCGTCAATCATCAAGGTGTCATACGCATCTAAGAAACGATCCCCTTGTGTTTCTGCCAAGAGGATACCGTCAGTCATAAACTTGATATACGTTTCACTACTCACTTTGTCACTGAAGCGAACTTTGTAACCCACCGTGTGTCCCAGGGGACTTTGCAATTCGTTGGAGACACGAGTCGCAATGGTACGTGCCGCAATGCGCCGGGGTTGGGTGCAACCAATCAGTCCTGCTACCCCGCGTCCTAACGTCAGACAAATTTTGGGCAATTGTGTCGTTTTGCCGGAACCAGTTTCACCTGCGACAATGATGACTTGATTGGTTGCCATGGCGGCGGCAATATCGGCCCGACGTTCACTGACTGGCAACTCGTCAGGAAATTGCGGAATGGGCAAATTCGCGGCCCGGTACTGACGCCGTTTCAGCGATTTTTCAATATCCGTAGCCAACTGTTGATATTCTTGGTCATCCAGTGGTTGACGCGCTTTCAGTTTCTCTTTAAACGCCCGCACCCGCTTTTCTAGGCGGTATTGGTCGCTACGCATGACTTCTTTACAAAGGTCGGAAAGGAGTTGTAAGTTTTTAAAATCCATGTGATTGAATGGTAATGAGGGATGAATATGTTTTAAGGAGATTATAATCTAGGATGGTTTTCTAGTCAACTGCTTTCGCCGGCGGAGTGAAGACTAAAGCCTCTGGAGTGGAGGCTTTCGCCGCAATGCCATTAAGTTAAGGAATCTCCAACTAATGTAGGGTGGATTAAGCGTTAGCGTATCCACCAGTGTCGGTGACGGTGGATACGCTAACGCTTAATCGACCCTACTTCAAGCACCGCAATCTCCACCTCAGTCAACTCATACAACTGATAAACCAGTTCATCAATCTGTCTCTCCCACTCGCTAGTCTCCACGCCACGGGCTTTCGCTGCCAGGATTTTATCAACCAGCGTGATAAACGGCTGTTGTTCGGTTTTGGGAATTTGGGGAATGGGAATTTGTTCCACAAATTGTTTAATCCAACGAAACGCACCCTTTCCAAGGGCCGTAGCGATGTTGCTAAAATAACCATAGATAACCTTTGAATTAAGCAGGCAGAATAGGTACTTACTAGCATTTGGGATAAAATAACCAGTTTGATTTATCAATATGTTTGTATCATCCCATGCAAAACAACTTCCATCTGTCATTTCCGCCCAAACTACCTTCTCACTTTCAAATTCTTGCAAATAGGCACAATTTCGCAAATTATAGGGCGTTACACCTTTATCAAGTCGCTTCTCCAATTGTGGATAATACCTGTCCAAATGTGTCTTGATGGCAGGATAGTCGTCAATGTTAACTGGTGGATTGTTATGCGAATGAATTAACCACAATCCCGCCCACTGATACCCATACCGCTTAATATCCCGCCCCCGCAAAATCGGTTTCAGAATGTCGGCACTGCGCGGGTCTTGTTTGCAAAGCTGTTCCTGGGTTGCCGTGTCAATGATAAACGCTTCGTTGAAACCAGTTAAAATGCCACGATAGATTTTCACTTCCCAGTCTTTCAAAGGTACTCCACGCGCTTCAATTTTGGTCTTCAAGGCTTGCACTTGAGTGCCACCCAAATTGAAGCACTGCTTGTTCAAACTAGCTTGTGGCATGAACCTTAAAGGCGTTTCAATTCCAGGTAACTCATTGCCAACTCGCAACGTGTGTGCCGCTACCGCAGGCCCCTTGGTAAATAACAAAATATTGGTGTCCACGGTGGCCTCGAACACTTGCTTACCTTTGAAGTCAATCAATTGCAATAAAGACGTTTCGGTCAAGAGAAAGTTCCGCAACTGCTGGCCATAAGCGGTTCGCATCCATTTATTGGACGTGATAAACGCCAACATTCCACCTGTTTTCAACCAATTAAAGGAGGCTTCATAGAAATAAGTATATAAATCGGCAGTGCCGGTATAAACGCGATAAGAGTTTAACTCGGCTTTCAGATGTTTAATCGCTTCCTGACGCACATACGGTGGATTCCCCAATACCAGGTCAAATCCCTCCTTCACTCCAAACATCCACACCGGGTCAAACCAGGTACAACTGTCATCTTCAAACGGTTTCCAAGTCGCTAATTGCGACACTTCCGAATCCTTCCCCACCCATTGCAACACTTTGTCTAACAATGATTTTTGCACTTCCTGAAATTGCTTCTGTAATGCCATTTTGCCCCCGCCCTGACTATTCAAATAGTCACCGCGCAAGTGCCCCAATAAAGTCACTTCGTTGCGCACTTGTGGTTCATACAATTGCCAGTCCAACTCCGAAATTCCTAGCAAGGTATTGGCACACACAAACTTAAATGCCAAATTGGGCAATGGTAAAATGCCGCGATTTTCTTCGGAATCAACGATATTTTCCTCCACCATCAAGGACAGAAAACCACGCAAGCGACTGAGTTCCACGGCAATGGGTTGAATATCCACCCCATAAATACATTCCCGCAAGATACCCAATTTGCGCGTGTAATCCCATAATGCTGGTTCCCCTTGCAACTTCTTTTGCATCAACTGGCGGGCGGTTCGATCTGGAATATTTTCCAAGAGATTGATTAACCATTGCTGACAATCCGGATCCACTCGTTGTAATAGCAACCTCACTTTTTGCAAAATTCCTATCGGAAACGCGCCCGACCCACACGCCGGGTCAAGAATTTTCAAGTGTTCCAAGGCTGATAAAATCGCTTGTTTCTCCTCCAGAGATAACGTCACTTCGCTAGTTTGATATGATAGCAACGAGTCCAACTTCTCCAAATTCATTTGGGTTTGACCATGCAGAAAATATTTCAGACTTTCCGTCACCATGTAATCCACAATCTCCCGTGGCGTGTAATAACTTCCCGTCGCCTTCCGCGCCGTCTCCCCCGTGTCGGGGTTGATTTCGGCTAATAAATTCTCAAAAATCTGACCTAACATTTCGGGGTCGATAGCCACTTGCACGTCAATGGGCGTATTCTCCTCAATGGTAAAATGGTACCGTTCGAAACAGGTTAACAATTCCGTCAGCCACTCATCTGGAACGATGACCGTATTGGGGGTGCCACTGCTATCATCAAAATCATACATACGCGGTTCAAACAAGCCCCCATTGAGGAACGGAATCGCGGCCCAGTCACCGGTTTGAAAAGGAGGTTGACGGTCGGCTTGAGGTTTATTCAAGGTCTCAAAAAATAACGGTTCCAACACGGCATGATAAAAATCGAGGTTTCTTGGAGTCGTCACTGAGGCTACTGACAAAATCGCTTCTGGTACTAACGATAATCCAGAGGTCGACGTCTTCTTCTGTAAAAACCAGCAAAACAACAAGCGTCCTAACAGACGCACGGCAAATTCTTTGCGTATCTTCTCGTTGGTAACACTGGGCAATTTCAACCGCCCCGTTTCTTTCACCACCTTCTTTCCAGTCCCCCGTTCGCCTCCCACTAACCGCGTAAATAGCACCGCCAACTCTTGATAAAACTGCTTATTTAACAGACGAGTGTCTAACACCTGTTGCCAGGCTTCATGTAAGGCCACGAAGTTATCAATCTGATGGTCTTCCTGTAATCGTTGATAAGATAAATTGGCTAACATATCCAAATGGGCCCGATGTGGATGGTTAACCGAAATATCTTTAATCAACGTTACCTTTTCCAACACATCACGAGTTTCATCACGTTGATGCAAACGACGGTTGATAATGGATAAAGTGAGAAACTCTCCATAAGTGAATATCACCATCACGGGTTGTTTGGCAAAGCGATTCAGGTCGCGAGTCATTTTTGCCAGCGCGGTGCGGGAGTAATGTGACTGTTTCAACTCAATGGCAAAAAACAGGTAAGATTCCATAATGGTGTTATCAACTTGTTTTGAACCTGTGGAATCGGCAAAGAAGTCTTCCCAGGTGAGTTGAAACAACAGTTGTGGTACCGTCGCAAATTCGTCGGTTTGGATAGGAAACAGTTCGCGAAACTCGGCCAGGTCGGCGAAGTTAAGACCGGTGCGGTTACTGTGATAACCTAACGCTTGGAGGAGTCCAAGACAGGTTTTGGACTCCAGTGTGGATTTGATGCGTTCTTTAATGTCGTTCATAAAAATATAAGTACCGAAGCAGAAATTTTACCGTATTTTCAATCGTCGCCCTCACCCCCGGCCCCTCTCCCTCCGGGCGTGGGGAGACAGGCAACACCAGTGGTTTTCTCCCCACGCCCGTAGGGAGAGGGGCCGGGGGTGAGGGTAAGGGCGTCATTATACCAGAAAATTTCTGCTTCACTACTTATCATTCTCAAATCCAGGAGTCCAAAGCGCAGTTTTGTCAGACCAAGCGATACTTTGGATTCCTGGACACGTAGCTATACTTTGAACCCCTGAGGGGCAAAAAAATCCTGAAACTCATTTTCTGGTTTTGAGTCTGATTTTGAGACAGAGGCAATCTGTTGATGAATCATATCTAATAACTCCTCTCGCCCACACGCCTCCTTTTGAAAAATCGTTTCCACATAACCATGCAATCGTAACTGGTCTTGCACACTGAGATTGGTCGCGGTCAACACCACGACGGGAATCGATTGCCATTTGGGATTTTGGCGCAACCGGGCAACAAATTCAAAACCGTCCATTTCCGGCATGAGTAAGTCGAGTAGAATCAAAACTGGTTTCTTATCCTCCAAATGTTCTAAAGCGACTTTGCCATTTTCTGCTTTGAACACGCGCCACCCTTGGTCCTTCAAGCGAGTGGCCATGATTTCGCGACTCATGAGGTCGTCTTCCACCAGCATAATTAAATCTTGTGAATCGTGGCCGATGTGATATTTTTTTAAAATAGTAGCCAGTTGGTCACGACCAACAGGTTTGACGAGATAATCGGTAGCACCCAATGCGTAACCTTTGTGGCGTTCCTCTTCCACAGAGGTCATAATGATGGGAATATCAGATAACAAAGGATCACTTTTTAGGGTGGACAACACCCACCAACCGTCTAAACCAGGCATTTTGACATCCAAGAGAATCGCATCTGGGCGAAGTTTGTTCGCCAAGCGAAGTCCTTCTTCACCAGAACTAGCTGTGGCTACGGAATAACCCAGTTTGCTGAGATAGGCTTTCAGCAACTCACGTACTAATTTGTCATCATCAATGACGAGGATGATACCATGTTCCTCTAACACGTTATCAGGTGGTGAAACCATTTCCCCAGTGGCTACTACAGGATGTTGAACCACGGCTGGTAGTTGAATGGTAAAGGTACTCCCTTCGCCAAATTCGCTGACGACGTTGATGATACCATTCATCATTTCCACGAATTGCTTAGTTATCGTCAACCCCAAACCGGTCCCGCCAAACCGTCGAGTCGTCGAAGCATCCACCTGAGTGAACGGTTGAAAGAGTTTCTTTTGTTGTTCCGGTGTCATGCCAATGCCATCATCACAGACGTTGAAAAATAGCCACTCTTGGTCATTTTCAGGATCCCGGCAAACTTCCAAACGAATGGTACCGCGTTCGGTAAATTTCGAGGCGTTGCTTAACAAGTTGACCAGGATTTGACGAGTTTTCGTCAAGTCGGCGTGCATTTTTCCGAGTGAGTTGACAATTTGCACCTCCAACTTATTTTGTTTCTTCTCTGCCAACGGTTGAATCGTGGTCACAATGTCGTTAATCAACATTTCGATGTCAAACGTTTCGAGATAAAGTTCCATTTTACCCGATTCAATTTTGGATAAATCCAACACATCGTTGATGAGTCCCAACAAATGTTTGCCGGCGGCCTGAATTTTTTGCAAATCAGTGGAGGTACGTTCATCTTGAGAGTCTTGGGCATCCTCGATTAAGATTTCGCTGTAACCGATGATCGCATTTAAGGGGGTCCGCAGTTCATGACTCATGTTGGCCAAAAATTGACTCTTGGCGCGATTCGCAGATTCTGCTTGTTCTTTAGCTTTGTGTAACTCAACCGCATATTCATCCAACCGTTTGACTTCCTTTTCTAACTTTTCCCCTAAATGATAGAGTTCCAGATGAGTGCGTACCCGGGCTAACAATTCCTCCTCTTGAAACGGTTTGTGAACATAGTCAACTCCCCCAGCCTTAAAGGCACGAATCTTGTCTTCAGGGTTATTGAGACCGGAGAGGAAGAGAACAGGAATTTTCATTAACTTAGGTTCTTGCTTGAGACGTCGACATGTTTCATAACCATCCCACCCTGGCATTGCCACGTCCAATAAAATTAAGTCGGGAGGTTCCTCGTTGGCCATAGCTAAGGCTTTCTCACCGGTTTTCGCTAAATAGACTCGATACCCATCTTGTTGTAAGATGGAGTTTAACAATGCCAAATTGGTTAAGGTATCGTCAACCACCAAAATGAGGGGGGAAGTGGAATTCATTAGTTGTTACCTCTTTGTAAGCAATAGTTAGTTCAGGAATCCTTCGCTGCACTTTGACAAAGCTGTGCTTTTTCCTCCTGTAAACGCATCACAAATATTTTATAATCTCTTCAGGGTCCTCTACATTTTGCAAAATTTCCTCAGGCGCCACTAACAAGTTGCCCGTCAAGTCTAGCCATTCCAATTCTGAGAGTTGTGCTACTTCAGGTGGTACTGCGGTTAACAAATTGTCATGCAAATCTAACCATTCTAATGTGTTCGAGAGTCGCCCAATCTCCGTAGATAAGACCGAGAGTTGATTATAACTGAGGTCCAACTCGCGTAATTTCGGCAAGCGACAAATGGCGGAGGATAAACAAGTGAGGGTGTTGCCACTCAGATACAATTGTTTCAGACTAGACAGTTTTGAAAACTCCGCTGGCAACGTTTCCAACTGATTACCGCTGAGATCCAAATATCTCAGTTTTGATAAATTCGAAATTTCGGTGGGTAGGTTTTTCAACTGATTGTAGCTGATGGCTAACGTTTTCAGGTTAGACAAACGAAATAACTCTGCTGGCAAACTCGTCAAAGAGTTACCACCCAATTCTAAATGTTTCAGTTTAGACAATTTCGCTAGGTCCGCTGTTACAAAAGACAGCCGATTATTTCCCAGGTAAAGTTCTTCCAATTGAGACAGCCGCGAAATTTCAGGAGGCAAGGTAATTAACTGGTTGTTGTTTAAATCTAATTTTCTCAACCGCGACAATCGCGAAATTCCAAAAGGTAACGTTGTCAATTGATTGTCGTCAAGAAATAACCATTGCAAATGAGAAAGTTGAAAAATTTTATTGGGTAAACTAATCAATCCGCGTCCCGATAAATCTAGTTGTGTTTCCTTGTCCCGTGCCGTTTGTTCCAGCAACAAAGCCAGTTCTTGACTCATAAATGTCACCTCTTTCAGTTCTGAACGTCATTGGTGGTCAACGACCCATTATTGATTTGACTTCTTCATCAATGACACTTTGTAATTTCGCAAGCCCTCCCGTTTTCTGTAACAGACGTTGTAAATCCAGAAACGCTGGCTGGCTAAACAAGTCTTGAAGGCCGGGAATTTCATAAGAGGGCATGGTTTGATAGATTCTACGCACCAGTTCCGTTAAGTTTAGCAAATCGCCTTTCACTTCGGGCCAACTTTGAATCACCAAATGATAGGCCAATTGTGCCAGTGTGTGTTTGGCTGCCTCTTCCTTCTCCCCCGCTTTGGTTAAATAAAATCTCAAGTTCCCATGAAAGTGTATCGCATAACGAGGTTCTTGGATATTTTCTAGCAGAGGTAAGGCTTGCCGGGTTAAGGCTATCGATTGAGACAATTGATGATTTTCATAACTCAATTCCGATAAAGCAAACAACGTTCTGGCCTGACCACGGGGATCACCTACGGCCTGGTAAATTTGCAAACATTCCGTTAAAACGTCTTGTGCTTCTGTCACTTTGCCAAGTTTGGCCAGTGGATAATAACGTTTCCAACGGGTGAGAGTAAAGGCTTCTATGCTTTCGGTATGCGTTTGTAAGACTCTCTCCATTTCAGTTAGCAAGGCCAAACACATTTGCCATTGCCCTGATTTGGCATTGACTTCTAAAGAGGTGTCCAAAGCCGCAATCAGGACCACGACCATCATCTTTTTGTATTCCGCAATTTCTTCCGGTGGCCAATATTTCCACCAATGATGAATGATTCTTAACAGCTTTTCTAGTCTTGGCAACACCTCTATGGCTTGTTCTTGACTGAGTTCTGCTACGTTGATTTTATTGATTTCATACAGTACGCTGTTCAGTGACAATTTGCGAATTTTTTGTTTTATTTTGGTCTTCCAGCCAGATAAAAAGGGGATTGGCATAGTGGGTTCTCCTTAAAGGGGGTGAATAGTGAGTCGTTAATGGAAAATCGAAAAAAGTAAGAGTAGAAAAATCTACGGTGGACTAAAAATCTACGGTGGACTAGAGGCTTTAGCCGGAGGTGGCAGAACAGAATTGAAATCGCAGTGCCCCACCCTCCGGCTGAAGCCTCTAGTCCACCAGTACTATTTATCAGGCAAATCCATACCGTTGTAAAAATTCCAGATTCACCTTATTTTCGCCCTCCACATTGGAATCTGCGGCTTTTTCGCCTAATAGCAATCGTTCCAAATAGCGTGCAATAATATCTACTTCTAAATTCACCCGGTGTCCCACCTGGGCTTGTTTTAAAGTGGTCATCGCTAACGTGTGGGGGACCAGATTCACGGTGAACTCGGCGCCAGCCACGGTGTTCACGGTTAAGCTGACGCCTTCTATACAAATCGAACCTTTTTGCGCAATATATCGGGCCAATTCGTTCGGCGTCCGAATCTGAAAACGCACTGAACGACCCTCTTCAGAACGTTGGGTTATCTCTCCTACCCCGTCGACATGTCCACTGACAATATGGCCTCCCAATGGGGTTTGGGGAGTCAACGCTGTCTCCAAATTGACTTCGCTACCGACTCGTAACTCTCCTAACGTGGTCCGCTTCAGTGTCTCCCCTGAAACGTCGGCCCAAAAACCGTCGTTTTGCAAAGTCACCACGGTCAGACACACGCCACTGACGGCAATACTGTCTCCTAGTTGCACGGTGTGGAGGTTCAAACGTCCGGTTTTTATATACAGACGTGCATCGACGCCTGTAGAATCTCGTTGGGCAATGTGTCCAACCGCTTGAATGATGCCTGTAAACATTTATTCATCCTTTCTAATAGTACCCTACTTTTCTGGAACGCAATAAGAATTATTGCGTCCCTCTATTCCGCAAATACATCAAAAATTCTCGATTCCCTTCTCCTCCCACAATTGGCGATTCTTCTACGCCCATGACTTCCAACGCTAACTTTTTAGCCAATTCGTGGATTTTTTGAATAGCCCATTCGTGCTGTTTGGTATCCCTGACCACCCCGTTTTTCCCAATGCCGGCTTGACCCACTTCAAACTGAGGTTTGATAAGCACCACGATGTCACTGTGAGGTTTCAGACATTTTAGCACTTCTGAGAGAACCAGTGTCAAGGAGATAAACGACACATCAATGCAGGCAAAATCGATCCCTTCTGGAATTAAGTCAGGGGCTATTTGACGGGCATTGATGCCTTCCAAATTCACTACGCGGTTATCCTCTCTCAATATATCTGCCAACTGCCCGTGACCTACGTCCAGGGCATACACTTTGTGGGCGCCATGACGTAAGAGAACCTCGGTAAATCCACCTGTGGAGGCCCCTACGTCTAAACAAACCCATTGGGTCGGGCAAATGTTCCAAACTTGTAATGCTTTCTCTAATTTCAATCCCCCACGCGAAACCCGTTGCCCTTCTTCTCCAAGAGAGAGGGTAATAGTGACCTCTTCAGAAACATCTTTACTGGGTTTGGTCACGACTTCCCCATTGACTGACACCTTGCCTTCCAGAATCAAAGTTTTGGCTTTGTGGCGGGAGGTTGTGAGGTGGTTATAAAATAACAGGTTATCTAGGCGCATCACAAAACTTTACATAGCCAGGCCGTGTTGCAGTGGTCATAGTCAATCGTGGTGTCAAATTAGACCGTACTTACAATTAATCTATGTCCCAGTGCCCGTAACGCTACTTCAAGATGAGATAATTTGGTGGAACGACGTGGATCAAGCAGACGTTTGACCTCTTGTTCGTCACACTGAATACGTTTAGCCAGTTCCCCTTGAGTTAACTGAGAAGTTTGCATGGCGTTATAGAGTAAGGCTTTCACAGCGGTCTGGACTGGTACGTCCACCAAATATTGTCCTTCTGTTAGGGGAGAAGGCACGGGCAAAGGTTTGCCGGTTCGGATACGTCCTGCAATGGCTTCTTCAAGGCAATCCGCCGCTTCTTGTAAAGATTCTGCTACAGTTTCGCCCTGTGTAATCGCTTCAGGGACATCCGCAAAAGTGACCACAAAACCACCATCTTTGGTATCTGGTGTTAAGGTGACAGGATAGGCTAGAGTGTTCATAATTCATCTATATAAATAATCAACTTCGGCGATTAATGGGAAGGGGCAGTAAAGGTACTGCCCCTATTTGTCAATCTATCCAACAAATCCAATAGATAACTCAATATAAATCATCTAAAGTAATGTCAAGTTGCCTAAGCATGGCACTCAAAGTCCCTGATTTAAGTTCATCCTTTAAATTGCGTACCACTGTATGTTTGTTACCAAAATACACAGTACTATGACTTCCCTTTCCGCGATCTTTCTCCAGTTTACAATGAATATTTTCACGTTTTGCCAACTTTTTTAACTTCTTGATAAACTCATTACCTGTCATGTTTAATTAAATTAATTAAGGGTGTTGTCGTAATTGACAATGCCAGTTTCAGACAAAAATATACAATTGTCAAGAACCACCTTAAACCAGGCGTTCCACGCTACGCTTTGAGACTGAAAAAGTTTCACTTTGGACTCCTGATTACCCACTATCCATCGCCTCCCGCAACTCCCGCAAAAACGCCGGCAAAATTTCCAACAACTGGTCTTGCGGTCCCTTCTCAATCCGTTGCACTAGGGCACTGCCAACAATCACGGCATCGCTAATTTTGGCGATTTGGGCCGCGGTTTTGGCGTCCTTGATACCAAAACCGACGCCGATTGGAAGAGAGGTGTATTGACGAATCTCGCCTAACTTGTTAGCGACCTGGGTGACATCTAGGTTCGCACTCCCAGTCACCCCTTTCAAGGAGACGTAGTATAGATAACCACTGGCTTGTACACAAATCCGTTGAATCCGGTCAGCCGTGGTAGTGGGTGCAATCAAGAAGATGGGTGCAATGCCATGCGAACGTAACTGTTCGGTTAATTCTGGCGACTCCTCTGGCGGCAAATCCACGGTTAAGACGCCGTCGACTTCTACCAACTTCGCTTGCTGGACAAAGTGTGAGTAGCCCATGATTTCTATCGGATTGAGGTAGCCCATGAGAACCACGGGCGTTTTGGAATCGCGTTCTCGAAAGGTTTTTACCAAGTTAAGAACGTCATGTAAACTGGTACCTGCGGCCAACGCCCGTTCACTGGCACGTTGAATAACTGGGCCGTCGGCCATCGGGTCTGAAAAGGGCACACCCAATTCCAAGATGTTCGCCCCTGCTTCCACTAAAGCGTGCATCAAGGGCACTGTCAACGCCGGAGTCGGGTCCCCCGCGGTGATGAAAGGGATGAGGGCAGTGCGCCGTTGGGTGCGTAAGTTATTGAAACAATCGGTTAAACGACTCATTGGTGAATTTTCTAATATGTAGGGTGCGTCCCACGCACCGATTAGGCATGATGCGGTTCTTCAAAGGGTGCGTGGGACGCACCCTACCCTATTATTTCTTCTCCTCTGGACCTGTTTGACTCTCTCCTCCCACCATCACTGTCACCATTTTATTCAAGTTCAAGTGCCGGTTGTATGCCTCCTTGATTTTATCTTGCGTCACTGCTTCAATGTTTTGGTTGAAGGTGTGCAGATAGTCTAACGGCATGTGATAAAAGCCAATGAGTGACAGGTAGCCAAGGATGCTACTGTTGCTTTTAATCCGCAACGGAAAGCCGCCGGTGATACCTTGTTTAGCCAATTTCAACTTCTCCTCCGTGGGTCCTTTTTCCAGAAAATCGCGCATGACGGTTTGCACGACTTTGATGGCTTCTTCGGTTTGATCATTGCGGGTTTGCAAGCCGGCAATAAAGGGACCTGGGACTCGTTCTAACGAGAAATAGCTATAGGCACTGTAAGCCAGCCCACGTTTTTCGCGAACTTCTTCTAAGATCAGAGAAGCAAAGCCACTGCCGCCGAGAATGTAGTTACCCACGTATAACGGGAAATGGTCCGGATCATTCCAACCAATTCCCGGTTGACCAATGAGAATATGAGTTTGCGTCGTTGGGTGCGTAATCTTAATCGTCTGTGGCTGACTCAAGTCTGGCACCGGGGGAAGTGAAGCGGCCGGTTCGCCGGGGGGAAGTTTGCCTACCACGGTTATGGCAATCTGTTCTGCGGCGGCCCGGTCCAAGGCGCCAACGATGGCTACCACGGCATTTTTGGCAACATAGTAGCGGGCCAGAAAAGCTTTCGCCTCTTCCTTGGTTAAGGTGGCGACACTCTCCTTGGTACCACTAGCGGAAATGGCATAAGGATGTTTACCAAAGATGGCTTGGTAAAATTTTTTATCCGCAATGCTACTGGGAGACTGTTCTTGATATTTCAGATTGGCCAACATTTGGTCTCGAATCCGTTCCAGTGGGACGTCTTCAAATGTCGGTTGTGTCAGCAACAATGCGACCAATTCTAAGGCCGGTTGTAACAACGGCGGGTCACTGAGACTACGCAACGTCAGGGAAGCCATGTCGCGGTCTGTCGAGTGACTGAAGTTGGCCCCCCAATTGTCAAAATTCTCAGCAATTTGGTCTGCTGACAGCTTTCCTGCCCCTTCTTCTAGCATGTTGTTAGTGAAGGAGGCAAGTCCTGGTTTATCCGCATCACGGGCACTGCCGGCATCAAAGGTGACATCGACATCGACGATGGGGATGTCGGGGGCTGGGACAAAATACACTTTAGCACCATTGGGCGTTTCCCAATGTTGAATGGTGGGAATAGCAAATACGGGGCTAGTGATACCCAGTAGCCCGGCCGCGAACAGATAAACGGAAATTGTACAATATTTCATTAATGAAGGGCCCCAGTGGCAGGTTGAGTGGCGGTGACAGATTGATTCTTGTCGAGAGGTTGTGGTTCTAATACAGCGACAGTTAAATGGTCATCGATAAGATACTTCTTGGCCACTTTCTGCACTTGTTCAGGCGTAACTTTGGCGATGTTGTCCAAATAGGCATCGAGGAGTTGCCAATCTAATCCGATGGTTTCCAGTGCCCCGATTTGCATTCCTTGATAAAAGATGGAATCCAATTCATAGACTTTGGCGGCCCGTAATTGCGTCTTGATTTTGTCCAACTCATTTTTGTCGATCAAGGTCGTTTGCAGTTGCTGAATCTGGTCACGAATGGCCGCTTCCAATTCCGCTACCGTATGCTTTTCCGTAGGAATCCCGCCAAAGGTAAACAGGTCAGTTAAGCGGCTGAACATGTCATAACCAGCCCACACACTGGTAGCGATTTCTTTCCCACGTACCAAATGTTTGGATAACCGGGCACTGTCACCCCCGTCTAAGAGGTAGGATAAGACGGCCAACGCATACATTTCCCAAAGGTCTTCCTTGGTGGTCAGAGTGAGGACCGGGGCTTTGTAGCCCATGACTAAATAGGGCAGTTTCGCAGGACGTTTCACGGTGATTCGCTTGATGCCATATTGTTCTACTTCAGGCCGGGCCAGCGGTGGAATAATCTCACTGCGTGGCAAGGGGCCAAAGTGTTTTTTGGCCAGTTCTAATACCTCTTCGGGATTCACATCGCCTACCACGATGACGACCGCATTATTGGGTGCGTACCAACGTTGATACCATTGTTGCAAATCAGCCAGGGTGTGGTTTTGAATGTCATTCATCCAACCGATGGTAGGATTTTTATAGGGACTGGTTTGATAAGCCGTCGCCATGAAATGTTCATAGGTTAAGCTATTAGGTTGGTCTTCCGTGCGAGTGCGCCGTTCTTCTAACACCACCTGTTTTTCTTTAGCAAATTCGGCGTCAGTCAACACCAAATTGCGCATTCGGTCGGCTTCCATTTCAAAACTCAGGGGCAACCGACTTTTTTCCAAGGTTTGGAAATAGGCGGTGTAATCCATCGCGGTAAAGGCATTGTCACTAGCCCCGTTAGCGGCCATGATGCGGGAAAATTCGCCAGGTCCATATTTTTTCGTGCCCTTAAACATCATGTGTTCCAACATGTGGGCAAGGCCTGTCCTGCCTTCTTGTTCGTAACCGCCTCCCACTTTATACCAGACTTGGCTGGTGACAACGGGGGCGCGGTGGTCTTCTTTGACTATCAGATTAAGGCCATTGTCCAGTGTAAAATCATGGACTTGACCTGCCATTAGCGTTGTGGGTACAACGCAGAGAAGGCAGGAAAAACCGAGGCTTAATGGTAAGCGTGGATATGTCATGCTTAAAGTTCTCCTAAATGAAAAGTAGTTTAATTCACTCATCTTGGCGCAATAATATCATAGAAACTAAGTTTGCTTTCAGAAATTTAGTTTCTTGCTATTCATGGCGTCTCAGGTGAGTGATTAAGATAGTATGAGGTGCCTTTTTATAAAAGTCAAGACTTCCGAAATTTTTGGGGGTGTTGCAAAAGTCACAAAGACATGCTGGAGTAGAGGCTTTAGCCGGCCCCCCACCGGCTAAAGCCTCTAGTCCACCTGTATTTTAAATTTGGGGAGACGTTAGCCGGTACCATGCCGGACTAGAGGCTTTAGCCGGGGGTTGTTCCACTACCCAAAATTGGATTGATTCCTCCTAACCGAACCAATTCTGCCACAACCTCTTTTATCAAACGTGTCAATTGCGGCGCCACAGCTTCTGATAATTCTATCCCCACTCCCACGTAGGCCGGTTGTACTCCAAACAAGGTGATATGGTCAGGTTGTTCACCCGTCAACTGAGAAGCGGCTAGAACGTCTGCTAGTCCCACTTGATGAGGAGAGAGTTTAGTCTGAAACAAAGCCGGCACCTGGTCATCGTCTAATCGAATCATGGTCGCCGGCGGTTTTCCGATGTTAACGGCATCTAAAATAATGAGATGGTCTGCCTGGGCAATCACGGACAACAGTTCGATGCCCATCGTGCCACCATCGATCACTTCTACATTGTCTGGCAAGCTGTAGTCACGTAACAAGGCTTGGGCGGCGTGAACGCCAATACCTTCGTCGGAAAGTAAGAGGTTGCCAATTCCTAAAATGAGTATTTTCATATAATATGGGTACCCAGGAGTCCAAAGTGCAGCTTTGGACTCCTGAAAGATTGTGGACTGCTGAAAAATTGTATTTATAACGCTATTTAGTTTATCATATCACCAATATTTCAGAATAGTCAATCGTCATCTCTCATTATTACAGGACTTACGCAACCGCCGGTATTTACCCCAACCCAACCCACCCCGCACGCGGGGATGGAGTCCCCCCGTGTACGGGGGGCAGGGGGGGTGATGGTGTGTAAAATCAAATAGTTACAAAAACGGTTGCGTAAGTCCTATATTAGGTAGTGATGCAATGTGGGTGAAATATCGTGCGGTTTCTCTTCGTCTTGAACTTTGATTTAGATGATTAAATGAGGGCTATGACAGGAGGCTATGACTAATCAGAGTCCATCTGAAAATCATTCTAATCAAAGTTCAGACATTTCACCCACATTGCATCACTACCCTATATTATTCTAAACTAACAATATGAACTTTCCTAAACTCTTTCTATTCCCCAAATCTTTACACAATCTTTGGGGGCCCTGGCCAGTTCTCGTGTTCTCTTTATTGTGTACCGTGGCCAGTTGGCATTTTGCCAAAGAAGATGTCACTCAGGCCAATGAGGCCCAATTTCAATTACGAGTCGAACGTTTGAAGGCAATTATAGTCAATCGCATGATGGCCTATCAACAACTGCTACAAGGAGGCGCAAGTTTATTCCATACCCCAGAACAGGTCTCGCGTGTAGAATGGCGTCACTACGTCAATAGTTTGCAACTGGATCAATATTACCCTGGCTTTGTCACTCTGGGTTTCAGTCAACATCTTACGCCTGCTGAACTACCTGACTACATTGCGAAAAGACGTGCCGAAGGTTTTCCTGATTTTACCATCAAACCGGTTGGGCACCGGGACGAATATGTCATTATTACCTATTTTGAACCCTTCACGTCATCAAATATGACCATCCTGGGGTATGATGCCTTCTTTGAACCCGTCCGGCAGGCAACTTTGGAACGCGCCCGGGACACGGGAAAACCGACCCTTTCGGGCAAAATGACTTTGATACAAGACGCTTCCAATTCAGAACCCCAAGCGGGTTTTCTTATTTATGTTCCGGTTTATCAGCCTCATCAACCGCAACACACTGTGGCAGACCGGCGCCAAGCCATATTTGGTTATGTCTATGGCGCCTTTCGGATTAAAGATTTGATGCAAGCCATCATAGAAATCCGGCAACCTGACATTGACTTTGAAATCTATGATGGTGAGAAAATCAACGCCAATACGTTTATGTATGACGATATGCCACATCATACGGAATATCCACATCGGTTCACTCAAACCATCCCCCTGGACATCGCAGGGCACAAGTGGACGCTGGTATTTTCCTCCTTGCCTCAATTTGACGTGGATACTCATAATGAATCTCCTTCCATCTTATTAGTGGCCGGTATTCTTCTGAGTCTCTTGTTATTTAGACTGTTAAACTCTAATGTGCATTTACGCACCGAAATCGTGAAACGTCAGCAAGCGGAGGAAGCCTTACGTCAAAGTGAAGAACAACTACGCAAATATTTTGAATTACCTTTGATTGGAATGGCGACGACTTCCCTCACGAAGGGTTGGGTGCATGTCAACGATAAACTCTGTGACATCTTAGGTTATCCCAGAGAGGAACTGATTCAATTGACTTGGACCGAATTGACTTATCCCGACGACCTAGCACCGGACCTGGCCCAATTCCAACGAGTGTTGGCCGGTGAGATCAGTGGATATACGATGGATAAACGATTTATTCGCAAAGATCGACAAGTTGTGTATACCACCCTTTCGGTTCAAGGGGTACGGAATGCGACGGGGGCAGTTGATTATTTTGTCGTTTGCGTACAAGACATTACCTCCCGCAAACAAGCTGAAGATGCCCTGCGCATCAGCGAAGAACGTTTTGAATTGGCCATGCGCGGGGCTAACGATGGAATTTGGGATTGGGACATTGTGGCAGATCAAGTTTATTATTCTTTTCGATTTAGGCAAATGTTAGGTGTGCCAGAACATGAGTCATTTTCCGTCGAAAATTTTATTGCCCATGTCCCTCCCGAAGAAATGATTCGAATGAACCGCATTGCCCAGGCATACTTGCAAAAACAAATACCTGCGTATGAAATCACTCTCCACATTCGACACTGGGCCGGCCATTACCTGTGGATTCTAGTCCGGGCCGCCGCCGTCTGGGATACACAAGGGGCACCCATTCGCATGGTGGGCACTCTTACCGATTTAACTTTGCAAAAACAGACCGAAGATGCCCTACGTTCTCAACAAGACTTTCTGCGGCTGGTGATCGACAATTTGCCACTGTTGATATTTTGGAAAAACCAGGATTCGGTCTTCTTAGGTTGTAACCAACACGTTGCCGACCTTAGCGGTTTGTCAACGCCCGACGCGATTGTGGGGAAAACCGACTATGATTTAGTATGGCGAGATTTGGCGGAACAATATCGCCAAGATGACCTGTGCGTCATGCAATATGATACGCCAAAATTGCATTTCGTTGAACCTTTTTTACGAATCGACCAAGGTACCAGATGGATAGAAACCAACAAGATTCCTTTGCATGATGACGTTGGCAAAGTCATCGGCATATTAGGGACTGCCGAAGATATTACGGAACGCAAACAAGCCGAAGAGTTGTTGAAAGAATATCACCAACGCCTAGAACAACAAGTCGCTGAACGCACATACGAATTGGCCGAAAAAAATCTCTTATTGCAACAAGAACGAGAGAAGTTTGCCACTGTGTTAGATAGCATTGAGGCCAGTGTTTATGTGGTGGATATGCAAACCCACCAAATCCTCTTTGCCAACGATTATGTCAAACGAATCCTTGCCGCTAAGGAAAACTTGAACGGCCAAATTTGTTGGCAAGTCTTACAAACCGAACAAATCGACCCTTGTTCTTTTTGTACCAATGATAAATTAGTGACCCCCGAAGGAATTCCGACTGGCGTGTATACTTGGGAATTTCAGAACACTCTGACAGGCCAATGGTTTTATATCCAAGACCGTGCCATTCACTGGTCTGATGGCCGGCTGGTGCGATTGGAAGTGGCGACTGATGTCACGTCCCGCAAACAAATGGAAGAAGATTTGCATCAAAGTGAGATACGTTATCGTCGGCTGTTTGAAGACTCGCCGGTAGCCATGTGGGAAGAAGATTTCTCGGCCCTGAAGACCGAAGTTCTGCGCCTTCAACACCAGGGGGTGACCGACCTGGCCGGTTATTTAACGCAGTTTCCTGACGAACTGTGGCGCCTGGTCAATTTACTCAAAGTGATCGATGTGAATAAAGCGGCCTTGGAATTATACGGTGCCACCAGTAAGGCGGAATTATTTGCGAATTTAAGCAACATTGTGGCAAATGCAGGTCCTAACCTCATTAAAGAAATGGTTGCCATTGCTGAAGGGCGCACCCACTGGGCGTTGGAAACCACCAATGTCACGTTACAAGGTGACCATCGTCAGGTTTCGTTAAAAGCTTCGGTGATGTCCGGTTTTGAGGACACTTATGCCAAGATGATTGTCTCCGTTATGGATATTACGCAACGCAAACAAATGGAGATGGCGTTACGGGAACGTGACCAGTTCCATCGTCTCTTACTTGAAGAGTCACCGATAGGTTTAGTGTTGCTGAACCACACGGGCTATTTTCTTGAAGTCAATCAAGCCTTTCTACAAATGATTGGTTACTCCCTTTCAGAATTACAAGAGAAGACTTTTTGGGACATCACCCCCCCTCACAAACATGAAAAATTAGACCAAGAACACTATGACAGGTTATGTTACACAGGGCGTTGTGGACCTTTTGAGAAAGAGTATGTCCATAAACAGGGACACGTGATCCCCATTCGAGTCTCCTGCGTGTTACTAGAACGACAAAGGACGCCATTCTTTTGGTGCAATATAGAAGACATTACCGAACCGAAACAAGTCGAGACGGCCTTGCGCCTGGCTAAAGAAGCGGCGGAAGCGGCTAACCTGGCCAAAAGTGCCTTTCTCGCCAATATGAGTCACGAGTTACGCACTCCTTTAAATGGCATCTTAGGTTACACGCAAATTCTTCAACTGGATAAAACCTTGACCGAGAAACAATTGGATGGGATCCGTGTCATTCACCGCAGTGGCGAATATCTGTTGACTCTAATTAGTGACATTTTGGACCTCTCTAAAATCGAAGCAGGGCGGATTGAATTATATCCCGTCGAGGTTCATTTAGGCCGTTTCATTTCTAGCCTCACGGACCTCTTTAAAATGCGGGCCCATCAAAAAAGCGTGGCCTTCGTCTATCAACCCTGGTCTCCACTTCCCTTCGCTATTAAGGCCGATGATAAGAGATTACGTCAGATTCTGATCAACCTGTTAGGAAACGCCATCAAATTTACTCAAGCAGGGCAAGTGACTTTGAAAATCGGCTATCAACAAGGTAAGTTACGTCTGCAAGTAGAAGATACCGGGATTGGCATTGCCGCCGCCGATTTGGCCAAAATTTTTGAACCGTTCCAACAAGCCGGCGACCCTAAATATAAGGCACAAGGAACCGGCTTAGGACTGCCCATTACCAAAAAATTGGTGGAGATGATGGGTGGTCAATTACTGGTAGAAAGTGTCGTAGGCAAAGGCAGTTTATTCTGGGCTGAGTTAACATTGCCTGAAGTATTTACGCGGGGACTTTCTCCAGAGGTACAATATGCCGAAATTCTTGGTGTTGAAGGTCCTTCAAAAACCATTTTAGTCATTGACGACACGCTGGAAAATCGTTCTATGTTAGTCGAATTATTGACTGAACTAGGCTTCCAAGTGAAGGAAGCCACCCAAGGACAAGAAGGGCTAACGATGTTGCAAGAAACCTCTGTGGATTTAATTATCCTAGACCTGATGATGCCAGTCATGGACGGCTTTGAATTTGCCAAAACAGTAAGAAGTCTTCCAACATATCAACATCTCCCCATTATCGCCGCGTCCGCCAGCGTGTTCACCTCTCACCGACAAGAGAGTTTAGCCGTTGGATGTGACCACTTCATTGGGAAACCGATTCGACGCGAGGAATTATTAGATTTGATCCAAAAAGAGTTAGGATTAACCTGGATTTATGAATCTTTGTCCGCCACCACGCCCCTGCCTTCTAATGACTTAGAAACGAGTGTACAGTCACCCGAAACGCTAGTAGGTCCCTCGGCACCCCAGGCAGAGAATTTATGGAGATTTGCTAATATCGGCGACATTTCTGGTCTGCTTCAAGAACTGGACAAATTAGGAGAAGAGGATCAGCGATTGGCTAACTTCGTCACGCAAGTTCGCCAACGAGTGAAAGAGTTTGAACTAGAAGAGACTTGCGAGTTGATCAAGCGGTATCGATAACACCTTGGAGTCCAAGACGGTGCTTGGACTCTACTCTTTCAGAATGTGGGTAGTAATGTGGGTAGTGAGGCAATATGGGTGATGGGAAGGAGTGCAATAAGAATTATTGCACTTGCACTCTTGCTTCTTGGTATGGTTTTAGATGAATTTCACTATACCAGATTCACTTCCCCTCCCCAATCACCACAAACCCTGCCCAGTAATAGGGGTGCTGATAAGGAATCTTAGGCATCGCTTCTTTCAGTTGTAATCGCTGTTTCACCTCTTCTCTAGGCATCCGTTTGAGCTGCCCTTGTGCTTGTTGCAACGCCAAGATGGGAGGTAATCCCTGGAGAATACCTTGGTAAAAGTCTTCTATCAGTAACCGCGAGGAGAAGTCGTTTCCATGCGACTAAACTCTCTTACATTATGAGTAACTAACGTGGCCTCGTGTGCTAAAGCGGTCCCTGTAATCAATACATCAAGCATCCCTATCGGCGTACCTAACCGTTCTAACTTCGCCCGTACTGTTGCTGAAATATCCGCCTCCTTATCAGTAAAAGGCAACATTCTCAGAGGAGCCATTAGCGCGTTAAATTGCGCCAAACGTTTTCCATGGGAATTAGACTTAGCAATCCCCACTTTCAATTCAAACCAAACTATCGAAGGCACCGCTAACTCAGTGAGAGGTATTTTTGACAGATACTCAGCAACCTGTCCCTGTCCCTTGAAATAGTAAATAATCGTATTTGTATCAAGTATGTACATTTACAAAGACTCCCTGGGCAAATTATCCGGCCACCCTTTCCGAAGTTCCTCCGCCGTAGGCATATCCGGCCACGCTCCGGCTAATTCTTGCACTAGCTGTTGCCAACGGTCATGATAACTGGTAACAGGAGTCGGTAGGTGAGCTTTGAACTGCAAAAATTCAATAAAGGTTAATACCTCCTGCGCCATAGATTCAGGGAGAATCTTGACTTGCAAGTAGATTTCATCAGCAATAGTCATCATGAGTTTGCCTCACAGCCGCTTTAAAGTTTAAGAAACGTTGATAGTAACACAGAAACTAAATGTCTGGAAAGAATTTAGTTTTTTTCTCGTTACCACGCGCCCGCGTGGGAATGCCGGAGGCAATGTGCCCGCGTTGCGGGACAGGAACGCTGGCACGTCCCTCCGGCATTCCCATGCAGGCATCTGGAAACGAGATAAATAACACCTCCGCTATGGCCTTGAAATACCCGGACAGTAAATCATCATGCTGCACGTTTTAATTGCCTCTTGAGTTGCTGACTGATAGCGACATAGTGTTGATAGTCGCCCGCCCATTCGACCCATGAACTCTCATCGGATAATTGTCCTTTCCGATATTGGTCAAAAAACTCCTCGGAGTCCATCTGATAATGTTGTTCATAAACACTCAAGCGTTTCGCCAGTGCCACGAGGGCATCAACGGGAGAGTCATATTCAATGATTGGTTGTTTCATAGTAAGTTCCTGTTGAGTGAGTGTTAAAGGATTGGTAAATCTAGCCGTTCTAGTTCCTCCAAGTCAACAGTCGCCCTGGCTTTCCACAAATCATAATTATTTTGCATCGCCAGCCAACTTTCTGGACTGCGACCTAACACCTAAACGGGCCGTCGCCGGTCGTTCTGCCCGGTTGAGAGTTGCGGAAGACCTGGGGTTACGGAGGAACTCCAGACACCGTTCGACTTGGTCTCCTGCCCAGGCGTTGCCCGCACCACCGCCCTAGTGCTACGGATTGATGAAATCAATGGCCAAGTCGCAGGACCTGGCCGTTGACTTGGTTAAATCGTTATTGAGTAGTAACGAGATTGGCCCGTTACTTAACCGTTGTGCAGTTAGCCTGATAATCTCCTAAAATCAAGAAGGGGTGATGAGTTGCAAAGCACGCTGTGGACACCTGGGTCTAGCCCGACCAGGCGTTCACAACGCAGTTGTGTCTTAGGTCTGCGGTTTATTATCCTCCCCAGGCACCGGGGTCGGTTTAGGTGGTTTACTGGCAGGCTCGCAAAACTTCGAGTAGTTTGGCGACCTGATGGCTTGTTCTACCACCAAATAACGGTAGTCATTCGCCCCCCATAACACCTCCGCTTTATCTAACAACTGCTGGGCGTCAGAGGCTTCCGCCAATAGCTGTTGTAAGTCTTGAACATAGTGTTGTAAGTAACGATGTAAATCACTCATAAGCGTTTCTCTGTTCTGATTATTTAAAGTCAATGCCGTAGCCAAGTGACTAGACACTTGACCTTTTTCCAAATAAACTTCGTTAAGTAAT
This sequence comes from Thiotrichaceae bacterium, assembly GCA_011391085.1. GTDB lineage: Bacteria > Pseudomonadota > Gammaproteobacteria > Beggiatoales > Beggiatoaceae > JAABRD01. Next base: position 66,982 of record JAABRD010000023.1, read on the forward strand.
ATCCTGTAGGCAACACTAACGCGAAAAACAGCCGTATCACGTAAGTATTGGCCCCCAGCAGAAATTCACTGGCGTGTTGCCACCAAGCTGTTTGGGTGTCACATGACCACCAGCCTCTCAACCATTGCCAACAGTTGGTCATCTGTTCCCCTTGTTCATGTTTTCCTTCTTCCTGAGTGAGTTTAATCACTTCCCCCAGGGCGACCATCAAAATCAGATGACGTTCCAAATTATGCCCGTTGATTTCCAGAGTGCGAAAGCTGACGAATGGTCACCCAACCTTGTTGCAGATGTTCTTGCCAATGTTCTAACGTTTGCGCCGCGGCATCCCAGCGAAATACCAGTTTGTCTTTGTCGTTTCGAAAGAGATAGAGTTTGCCGCCTTGTTGAGTGTTCAATGGCCAGTCAATCTGGATATTGAGAGGGAAGTCACGTTTGAATAAGAAATAAAATTCGTAATTGAGATTGGGATAAGGTTTGTTCATGGTTTGATTTGTCAGATAGTAAGGGCTTCGAATTTGTTAAGGTTCATCTGTAATGTAACTCCCAAGTGGGTATAAAAAAGAAACTCAGTAAAGAAACTGAGTTTCTTGCAACCCCTCAAACCTGGTGCATCACCAAATTTGCCGGCAACACCGTTTTCTGCGCTAACTCTACCAACCTTGGATGATGGGTAAAAAACAGAATTTGCGTTTGCGTACAAACCTCCCCCAATACTGCTAAAGTCGCCTTGGAACGTTCATCATCAAAATTGATAAGAATGTCATCTAAAATCAATGGTAGCGGTACATTTTTGTGAATGTAACGTTCAATACTGGCCAGCCGTAATGCCAAATACAATTGGTCGCGTGTACCATCACTCATCCCCGTGGTCGGAATCCCAACACCATCGGCAATGCGTAAGCCTAGCAACACTGGCTGATCATCACTTTGATAATCCGTTTTAAGCCCTCCAAAACCACCTAATGTGAACCGTTGAAACAGTTCACTGGCGCGGCGCAGTAACGGACCTTGGTTTTGTTCACGATATTTTTCAATCGTTCTCCGTAACACTGAAGCCGCCAAGTGCAATTGCATGTAACGTTCACTTTGTTGTTGCATTTCTGCTAAGGCTTGTTGCGCTTCATCGGCAGCCCTAGCCGCGGCTGCATTGCCATCCATTTGTTTGAGTAAGAGACGTAATTCGCCAATGTATTGATCAATCTCAGAACGTTCCAATTCCAACCGGTGAATTTGTTCTGTATAATTCTTCAATTGTTCGGGCAGTTGATCAATTTCAACCGCAGTCGCGGCAGTGGCCAATTCAGTTAGAGATAAACCTTCACCCAGTTCGCGTAACTGTTGTTCGACTTCCTGACATTCGTGACGAATGGCTTTTTTGTGGGAAGACGCTTGTTCAGCCGTTTCTAAAGCCACTAGATCATGACAATGGGCTTGTTCAAACAACGCTTGCAAATGCGCTTGCAAAGTCTGCACTTGTTGCGAAGCGTGTTGCTGACGTTGCTGTTCGACCCGTAAGCGTTGTTGAAGTTGATCCACACGAGTGAGGTCCTTTTCCGCTTGATTTAAGCGGTTAGATAACTCGGGAACCACATATTCGGCACCTTCATTGACTAACTCAGGGGCAATCACTTGAACCAACGTTTCCACGTCCTGGCGGAAGACTTGGGCATCTTTTTCCATCAAATCGACACGGCGACGCAAGCCGTTGGCTTTGTCGATTTTGTTCAACACCAGGTCGAGATTACGCAGAATGGTGTCAACCGTTTCCACCGCCGTATCTACAGGCAATTGTAACGGGGCCAGAACTTGTCCCCACTCGGTATGCCAACGAGTCAAGGCCGCCGCCGTATGTTGCTGAAGAGTCACGGTACGTTGTTGATCCATTCCCAATTTTCGGATTTCTCTATCTAAGTAATCACGCTGTTGTTGCAACTGGGCCACTTGGGCAATATAGTGTTGACCTTGTTTAATCAAATCAGAAAACTGCGACAACGGGGTCACATTGGGAAATTTAGCTAACGCTTGCGTCAATTCTTGAGTGAGGTCCGCAATTAACTGTTTGCGTTCGTCGATATGTTGACGTCGTTCTCGTAACAAACTGGCTTGTTGGCGGAGATTGATACACTCGGTTAACCACGTTCTCATTTCTGCCGGCGACCACGGTTTCATTTCCAAAGACTTCCAACAATCTTCCCATTCTTGTTCAAGCGCGGTCTGGGATTTACTGTTGAGTCTCCACTTCTCTTGATATTGTTCCAAGTCCCGCTGGGCGCTTTGTTGTTCAGACAATAACATCCCATATTCTGCCACGCGCTGGGCCTCCCGGCGCAAGCGATCTGCAATGTCATCGGCAGCTAAAATCGCTTCTTCAAACACTTGATAGAGGTCATTTTCATTACCCTCTTTAGCCGAAACGGAGGAAGGTTGCGAAGGGAATAAGGACAACGCCGGCGAAGCGGGGGACGGTTTAATTTTTTGCCAATATTGTTGACGCCGTTGCCGAATTTGAAGCAGGTTGGCTTCGGTAGGAACTTCGCCAGTCCAGCGTAACCCTTGGATTTTTTGCGTGGCCCGACTGTCTTGTTGACGGGCTTCCAAAATGCGTTCCTTAATACGTTGCCGATCATTTTCCAGGTCCTTAAAGCGTCGGTCAAAACTTTCAATGCGATCAGCCCCTGGCAAAGGAACTTGTTCTAACAGTGCCAACGTGCCAGTCCAGAGACCCAGTTGTTTTAGACTCACTTCGGCTTTTACCGTTTGCAACCGATATTCTTTCTCCTCTTTAGCTAACAAGTCTTCTAGTTCACCATACCGTAAGACCCTGGCCAACGTCGCCTGAAGGTGGGTCAAATCTGGGGGAGACGACAGTGACTCGAAGGTCTGACCTTGTTGAGTCAGTTGCTGAATCAATTCCTCTGATCGAGTCGCCACGCTACGCTGTTTTTCCTGAAGGGCTGGGAATTGATCGGCCAAGAACTTGATCCGATCCCGTTGTGCTTGCGTGATGCAAACTTGATGAACCTGGTTCAATTCCAAATGTGGATACAGCCGCCGTAACAGACTTGACGCATCTTCTTCCACGGTACGCATTTCGGTACGCACACCGGGCAAATCCCGCGCCGCTTTTTGGTGACTCCCTAACCGTCCGCGTAAATCATCAATGGTGGACTTGTAGTTCAGTAACGTGTCAGGAATCGAAATACTGGCCAATTGCGTGTGCAACTTGGCAATATCTTGCAGGGCCTGTTCCTCTTGAGTTTGGGCATTGCGCAAGGCGAGGTTGATTTCAAAGCGTTTGGTCGTCACATTGTCAGGTAACTCCAGCACCTCTGCCAGTCTCGCCAGTTCATCTTGAAGTTCTTGATGACGTTGCAACAGGGGACGAGTGCGTTGAATGCGTTCCAAACGATGTTGTTCGGCCCGCAAATGCCGCAATTCCTGACCCAGCCGGTCATGTTGTTGACGTGCCTCCTCTAATTTGCGGGCTTGTTCACTCCAAGTTTGGGCCGATAACGACATGTCCTTAATTCGTTTGCAAGCGTCTTTATAAATACGAATCGTTTGATTTAACAATGGCTTAGTGCCACGGGCTTTGAAGAGTTCCTCGGCGTCTTTATCCAATTGGGCTAAGATTTCATGAACTTTTAAGCTACCTGTACCTGCTTCAAATAAACTTTCGCCTAGATGACCTCCACCATGCAATAAATCTTCTCCACCTTGACGCAATTGTTCATGATCAAAACAAAATAAGGCGGTGAACTGGGCTTCGTTCATACCACCCAGAAACGTTTGTAAATAAGCCTCTTCCACTGGTTTAGAATCGGCATCTAACAAAGTATTTTTACGTCCTTTGCGCCGATAGCAAAGCAGTTCTGCACCTTGGTCATTTTGGAGGCGGGCGCCGATTCGCAATTGGTCATTGGCATGTAGATAAGCGTCGGTAGTGCGTTCTGGGATACCAAACAATAAATAGGTGACCGCCCGCCGCATGGTACTTTTGCCGGCTTCATTGGCGCCATAAATGACATGTAGGCCCAGTTGACCTTTGGAAAAATCTAACGTTTTATTGGTGAAGGGGCCAAAGGCAGCTAATTCTAGTTGTAAGATTCTCATCTGGGATTGCCTTATCGATTCAGGAGTCCAAAGCGTAACTTTGTCCGTGACCTGGCAAAGCTGCGCTTTGGACTCCTGGTATTGGTATAGTGATATTCATATAAAATTGTACATAATTCGCTGGATCGCAATAAGAATTATTGCACCCCCTGCGCCCGCTATGCGACGGCGCGAAGCGCAATAATTCTTATTGCGATCCAGCGGAAATCGTACAGGTTGGAATGAATATTACTATATCTTGCTTATGCAGTCAATCGTGCTATTTTGCCCCAAGCTAACGCATAGTTGTGAATATCTCGTACCCACTCGACTAACGGTTGGGGCGACCAATCTAAAGGGTGCATAGGAATCGTTCCCATACAACCGGCCGGGTCCTCCAGTTCACAATGTGATTTATGCAACGGCGCCGCCGACCAAGCACGTAGTGGATTGCGCACGACGGGAATCCCTGCAACACTGCCCATCCCAATCGCTTCTATGGTGTTGAGATATTTTCCCTTGCTATAACGCACTTCCGAATTGGCCGTGGTCGTGGGGTCTAAAATAAACGCATCCACGCCGTTAGGACCTGGGGTGACAACCATGTAGTCAGGATGAGTTTCGGCAGTTTGGGAAGAAAAACCACTGGGATGGGCCTTTCGTCTCGAAAACCGGGGTTCAATCCATAGACTGATTTGAACGTCGGCTTTGTATAAACAAATTTCACCTCCCAAAAATATGGCACCTGTGGGATCCTTATGCCAAACCCAACCTAATGACTCAAAGGCAGCCAGCAATTTGATGCCACACCAACGTTGATATAGGTAGGGTGTATCGGCAATTTCGACGGTGCCATGTAATAAATTGTGGAGAAAACTGGGAAGGTAATCATTGGGATGCAACAATTGTTGGGCAAAACGTCTCAACCGAGTCCATGCAGGTGACGACGGGTAGGGATACGGAACGTTCGGAGACGGTGCTAATTTCTGTTGCACCACCCGTAACAACGTGGTTTTCGCATGGGCTAACTTAGACTGTGCCTCGTCCAATCGAGAACGCATATTTAACAACGTGGCCCGGTCATTTTCCGCATAAGTAGATTCACCTTGCTGACTCAGTAAGGAATCTTCCACATATTTGGTCGTGCGGTTATACACCTTGGTTAACGCCACTTGTTGCACTTCCAGTAAATAGAGAAGCCAACGTAATGGACGAGTATCCAACTCTGCTACGGGCAAAACACTCAGCCAATGGGCCGGCAACAGACGTTTTGCCGAATCTTGTTGATAATCACTGGCACGACGGGAAAAAGTCGCTTGTTTAGGAGAAGTGGTATAATAGACCATGAACTTATGAGTTGCATCGGTCATTTGCAACTCCGCCATCAGTTTCGGGATTAGGGCACTTAGAAAGTCTATGGATTTCAACAACGCGGCAGTGCTGGCCACTGTACCCATACCAGTAGAGACTTGTTGAACAGCATGTAGCCCAGGGGCTAATAATTCTGTGGAAAAGGCTTTTAAATCTTCAACCAATTTTTGAAGAAAAGGATTCATGGATAGCGGCTTTAGTGGATAGTGGATAGTGGATAGTGGATAGTGGATAGCGGATAGCCGATTTTCAATTATGTTGAACTGTGATATACAGTAATATTCCTAACAAATTTGTACATGTCTGCTGGAGCGCAATAAGAATTATTGCGCTTCGCGCACGGCGCAATAATTCTTATTGCGCTCCAGTGAGAATCGTGCATGTTTGTGGGAATATTACTATATGTGATATAAGAAATATCTGGAGATATTGGCAAAAATACTTATAATCGTCAACCCCTGACCCTATAATACCTTAAACGATTTTTAGTATAATAGTCAATGACCAGAAACTCCGTTTCCCTTTTCTCTCATTATTCATTATTCATTATTCATTACCCACCCTCCCCATGTCTTTACGTTTCGGAATCGATTTAGGCGGTACTAAAATTGAAATCATTGCTTTGAATAACCACGGGCATACTCTCCTTCGGGAACGCGTTCCCACACCGCAAGGAGATTATGCCGCTACCGTGCAAACTATCCTTCATCTTATTTACCGCGCAGAACAACAACTGGGCCGCCCAGACACAGTGGGAATCGGCGTCCCTGGGGCCATTTCTCCGGCTACGGGTCTTATTAAAAATGCTAACTCAGTTTGTTTGATTGGGCAACCGTTAGACCGCGACCTCAGTGTGGCCTTACAACGTCCGGTGAAACTTAGCAATGATGCCAATTGTTTTGCCCTCTCAGAAGCCGTTGACGGGGCCGGCGCTGGCGCCGAAATCGTCTTTGGAGTCATTCTTGGCACTGGCACTGGAGGAGGGGTGGTGGTTAGACAACGAGTCTTAACAGGAATGAATGCCATTGCCGGTGAATGGGGTCATAACCCATTGCCTTGGCCCCGTCCTGAAGAATTACCTGGACCACCCTGTTACTGTGGAAAACCAGGTTGCATTGAAACATTTCTATCAGGTCCTGGCTTATCACGAGACTTTCAAACTGCAACAGGGAAAATTCTCACCCCGAAAGAGATCGACTCGTTCGCAAAGGCCGGAGATACCGATGCCCATGCTTGTTTAGAACGTTATGCGGACCGATTAGCACGAGGGTTAGCCAGCGTCATTAACATCTTGGATCCAAATGTCATCGTCTTAGGCGGAGGAGTCTCTAATTTAGATTATTTATACACCAGAGTCCCCCAGTTGTGGCAACACTACGTTTTTTCAGACCGTGTGGATACATTGTTGAAACCTGCAATTCATGGTGATTCCAGCGGCGTCAGAGGGGCCGCGTGGTTGGTAGTGGAGAATGGAGAGGGGATGGCGGAGAATGATAAAAATCATACGCTGGACTAGAGGCTTCAGCCGCAATGCTATTCAGTTAAGGAATTGAAGTGGCGAAACAATTAAAACAGCGGTGGACTAGAGGCTTCAGCCGGTGGGGGGCATGGCGATTTCAATTATCTTCTGCCCCCCACCGGCTGAAGCCTCTAGTCCACCTGTCGATTCATTTCAGGGGCTGTTTTGCTTAACTTAAAGACATTGCAGCTAAAGCCTCTAGTCCCGTATGTTATACTATCACCACCGATTCTCCACTCTCCACTTTCCACTATTATGAACCGTCGTCACTTTCTTCGTTTCTTAGGACTGCTAACCGCAAGCAGTCCCTTACTTTCTTCTTGTGGTATCACCAAATATTGGCCTGACAATGGCATATTTTTTAACCCCTGTAAAAGCCATTTACCGGACGTTTTGGCTAACCATGACGTGGTTTTATCAGCCTTAGAAGGCGTGGACACAACGCAAATATGGGATGGTCATATACATTTAATCGGCCTGGGTGACAGTAAACAGAGTGGAATTTGGGTACACCCGCATTCCCAAAGTTGGTCACATCCATGGTTACATACCCAATTTATTTTCTTCCTAAATGCCTCCTGTCCCGTCCCAAACATGTCAGTGGATGAAGGATATGTCGCACGTCTTCACAGTTTGCGTTGGGGAGGCGGGACACGTCTCCTGTTATTGGCATTTGATTATGCGTATAGCGAAACAGGGGAACGCTTACCGCAGCGCAGTGCGTTTTATACCCCCAATGACTACGCTGCCTATCTTCATCAACAATGGCCGGACACTTTCGAATGGATAGCCTCCATTCACCCGTATCGTCAAGACTGTGTGGAAGCCTTGGAGATGGCTTTTCTTCAAGGCGCCCGCGGCGTCAAGTGGCTACCACCATCGATGGGAATGAACCCTGCGTCGCCGTTATGCAAACGTTTTTACGAAGCACTGGTACGCTTGGATCTCCCCTTATTGTGTCATGGAGGTGTCGAACATGCGGTCTATGGCATGAATCAACAAACCTTTGGAAATCCTTTGGCATTGCGATACCCTTTGGAAATGGGCGTGAAAATCGTCGTTGCCCATTGCGCTTCCGTCGGTAAGAGTAAGGACACCGACCGCGGTGAAAATGGACCACGGGAGAGAAATTTTAACCTCTTTACTCGCTTATTGGAAGAACCGCGTTATGAGAAATTATTGTTCGGAGATATTTCTGCCATGAACCAAGTCACCCGTGCTGGACCAGATTTGGAGAAACTGTTATCTCGTCAAGAATGGCATTCACGCTTGTTGTATGGTTCCGATTATCCCTTACCAGGCGTCGGTCCCGCCACTTCTTTGAAGTTCTTGAAGGAGAAACAATATATCACAGCCCCGCAAGCCGAAGTGTTAGCCCAAATACGTCAGTATAACTCATTATTGTTTGATTTTGTACTCACTCGTCATTTGCAAGTGGGGGGAAAACATTTTAGCCCAGAGATTTTTCAGACCCGTCCGTTTTGGACCGGGGCGAGATTTTGGAAAGTGTAACTCACAATCTTTTTTCGGTAGTGATGCAATGTGGGTGATAGACACTTCCCCCCAGCCCCTACAGGCGTGGGGAGAACGACGGTACCCGTGGTTTTCACCCCTCTCCCCCTGGGAGAGGGGCTGGGGGTGAGGGTAAACATATCACCTACATTGCATCACTACCCCTTTTTCAACGTTCTCAAGAGTCCAAAGCGTAGCTTTTTGGCCAGTCAAAGTTGCGCTTTGGACTCCTGGTTATTTAGTTATTTAGTTACTCAATCAAATAAAGGAAACCATAAACTTTTATGACCTCCCCCATTCAAACTTACCTCCAAACCCTTGCTACCCAATTACAAGCCGGCAACGCCACGGAACATACGCATCGCCCCGCATTACAAATTTTGTTAAATGCGTTGCTACCCAACTATCGCATTACCAATGAACCACGCCGCATTGCCTGCGGTTCCCCCGATTTTGAAATTGCCAAGGGCGAAGAACCCATCGGGCATATCGAAGCTAAAGACATTGGTGTCGATTTAGAGAAAGTCCAAAAATTTGAACAATTGAAACGTTATCTCCCCTCCTTGAATAATCTGTTACTCACCGATTATTTAGAGTTCCGTTGGTTTGTCGACGGGGAGTCTCGACCTGAGATGACGGTCATTTTAGCTAATGTGGATAAAAAGACTGGCAAACTGAAACCACTGGCAGAGCATTTTTCGCGTTTTGAGACGTTGATAAACACCTTTGTGACGACCCCAGTGGTGACGTTACGGAGTCCTGAAGAGTTAGCTAAAAAGATGGCGCATCTAGCCCGGTTAATGAGGGACGTGATGTTGACCGCTTATCAGCAAGAGGAGAAGACGGGGACGTTGCATGGGCAGCATGAAAGTTTTCGCCAGGTGTTAATTGATACCTTGACGCCAGAACAATTCGCCGACATGTTGGCGCAAACGATTTGTTATGGCTTGTTTGCGGCGAAATGTAGCATGATTCCCTCACCCCCGGCCCCTCTCCCAGAGGGAGAGGGGAGATTTTCGCG
>JAABRD010000024.1 GCA_011391085.1 Thiotrichaceae bacterium
TGAAAGCTGTGTGACGCGAAAGTGTCCCGCACAGTTTGGGGTGGGGGGAATACCTAATCTCACACTAGAGAGGATGTATTACTCTATCACCATTAAAATTCTGTAAATTCTGATTCAGACAATCAATTAAAGGAATAACATCTATGCCTCAAGAAAAAGCCAAACAACTCTATCAATTTCTCATTTACAGTGTGATTTTTGGCCTCAAGAAAGTACCTATCGTCGGTGCCGCGGTAGAACTTGCCGTCGATTGGCAAAATAACGTCAAGGTTCAGTTGAATCAACAAGCGAATCTCAAAGTTCAAGAACGTCTGGCACAGATAGAACAGGCGATGTTGTGTTTGCCTGACGAAGTGCGAAAGATGGCACAAGAGATGATTGCAGAACAACGTAGATTGGGCGTGGATATTTCTCCTGAACAAGAAGAAGCCGTGCTTGATTTGGCTTCTTCCATGCCCGCCGCCATTCGTGAACGCACTCAAGCGACTTTGCGTCAAGCCCGACAACATGGGACAGCGTTACATACGGTGCTTCCTGTCGGTGAACAAGTCAGTACACAGGAACGGGCGGAGTTTTATCAGTCATTGTTGCCAGCACGGCGGTCGGCCTTTCGGGAAAATGATTGGGTGCCGCACCGTAACCCACCCTGGCAATTGGTGCAATTGTTAGGCGCGGGTGGTTTTGGGGAAGTGTGGGAAGCCCGGCATCCGCAGTTGAATGACCGTTTTGCGGTGAAGTTTTGTCAAGATGAAGCCAGTGCTAAGGTGTTGAAACAGGAGGCCACAGCTTTGTTTCGGTTGCGTAAAGAGTTGCCCGAACATCCTAATATTGTGCGTTTGTTGGATTTGCAGTTGGATAAGGAACCGTACTGGCTGGCGTTTGAATATGTGCCAGGCGGTACTTTGGAAGCCTTGATGCGGGGCGCCTCTTTGACTTGGCAAGAGGTATTGGCGATTTTTCTCCCCATTGTGGAAGGCATGAGTGCCGTGCATAAGGTGGGAATTGTGCATCGGGATTTGAAACCGGCCAATATTTTGTTGACCGAGGCGGGTGTGCCTAAAATTACTGATTTTGGCATTGGTAAAGTGATGGTGGAACAGGAGAGAACTCGTTTATTACTTTCCAGATCGCTAACGATGGCCAGTTTTGGTAGTGCGGGTTATGCATCGCCTGAACAAATCAAGGGATTGCCCGCGCATCCTACTGATGATACTTATGCCTTGGGCGCGTTGTTGTGGCAATTGGTGACGCATAAGTTGCAACCGCCGCAATATGTGCAACGCAATCTGAGAGAAGCCAATATTCCAGACGTAGTGAAGGCTTTGATTATCGACTGTTTGGAAAATCCGCGGGATGAACGTCCTCAACGGGCCGAAGAGTTGTTGAAGGTGTTGCAACCATTGGTATCGGTAACGGGTGACACTGCGAGACACAAAGCGGAAGAGGAAGCGAAACTGTTGGCACGACGTAAGGCCGAAGAAGAAGCGCAAAAAGCAAATGTCGCTGAAGTGTTGGCACGACGTAAAGTAGAACTAGCACAACGCAAAGTGGAAGCGGAGGCAAAAAAAGCGGCAGAAAAGGAACAACAAACTAAACATATCGCCCTAACCCTCAGAGAATTATCAGCCTTTAATCCGTTAGATTGGTGGCGTTTGTTAGTGTGGGTGTTATGGTCTCCTCAACATTTGAAAGTACATCGTGAGATTTTGGGCCGGGATCAAGAACAATACGTCGGCAGTTGTTTGGTCAGCACTTTGATATGGTTGCCGTTGTTGTGGCCAACATTGGGGATGGCGTTGGAATGGATACCTCCTGACGACAGATTGAGCGTAGTATACTACTGGATGGCTGTCGGTGTAATTGGCATCGCTTGGCTACTGACTGGAATATTTGCGCTGGCCAACAATAAAGTAGCGGGAATCGTGGTGGGAGTCATAGCGGGAGTCATGGCGGGAGTCATGGCGGGAGAGATGGCGGGAGAGATGGCGGGAGGGGTGACGCTCAGGATGGTATTCATGTTCAACGATGTGGAAAACGGCTTGACAGTGGTGAAAAACGTAGTAGGTGGAGTAGCGTGTGTTGTGACATTAATCATGGCGGAAGGTGTGGCGTTCGGTGTAACGTTCAGCGTGGCAAGAGTCGTAGTGTTGGGCATAGTGTTGAGCGTGGTGTTGGGTATGGTGTTGGGCGGGGTGTTGGGTATAGTAGTTGTATACTTGATGATGGCCGCTGTAATGGCTGCTGTAGCAGTAAGCATAGCAGCCAGCCTAAAAACTGGCGAACCTTCCATTATTGCTAGAACGGCTTTCATTGCCCTACTGTTATCCAATGCGTTTATCCTGTGGTTTAGCTTACTGGGAGGTTGGCAGATGTTTTTTGATAAGTGACAGCCTCTCAGAAATTATCTCATATAGAAATTATTTTTATGGATATTTGAGAGGCGCAAAGTGGTACTCAGTCAAAAAACTGGTTGCTATTTTTTAATTTTGGTGTTACACTTGATAATGGCGGTGCCTGCCAGACATTTTGTTTGGTGGTAACATTGCCATTTAATTAATTATTAAAATTATGATTTATATTAAAAATTTCGTGATGTTATCTCCCGATGGTCACCACAAGGAACAACGTGATTGGTTGACGATGTTGGTTAACGTCGTATCAATAATTTTAAATATCCTGACATATTTTGTCAGGTAACCAATAAGCCGTTGGTGATATTTATGCACATGGCGATGGTAGTACTACCATCGCCATTTTTTTGTATATGAGTACTGAATCATGAATTTTCATGTATTTTTAGGAGAAAGATTTGACAATTTTTCGAAAGATTTTCCCCGCTACCCTCCATCAATCCCATCTTATGGTAAACTAACCTGGCCCGTTTTTATTCAATCAAATCGGCGAAGTGGTGGGCAACGATAAAGCGGTGGCCTGCCCTACTTGGCTACTTGGCTGTATCAGTCAAAATTACTAAGAGGTCATTCTGATGGAAATCATAAAGCAAATAGTTGCCGAGGCAATTTTGGAATTGCCCGACACGGCGAATTTTAGTGATATTGTGGCAGTATTGGAAACCTGCCGGCAGGAGTTTGAGGATAACACCCTGGTGACGACAGAAACCAAAGCTATTTCGTTTTTAGAAGCAGCTAAAGAATATGTCGGTTGCATCAAGGATGCTCCAGCAGACTTGTCTATTAATAAGGCTTATTTTGACGGCTTTGGATTATGAGACAATCCATTATACTCGATGCTGGACCTTTAGTAGCTTTTCTGAGTGAACGGGATGCCTATCACGATTGGGTAACGCAACAAGTAACCACGATTCAATCCCCATTGTTAACTTGTGAGGCAGTCCTCACGGAAGCCTGTTTTTTGTTACGCAAGCATTTTAAAGCACCGGTGGTCATGGAAATGGTACATCAAGACTTTATCTCAATACCCTTCCACTTGAATAAGCAGGAGACCGCACTTATCAAGAATCTGATGACCAAATATGCCAATTTGCCTATGTCTTTTGCCGATGCCTGTTTAGTCAGAATGTCGGAACAATTTCCTCACAGTACCATCTTGACGTTAGACAGTGATTTTCGGATTTACCGCAAACATGGTAATCAACTTATACCAGTTATTATGCCTAGTATTCAGTAGTAAGGTGGGCAAGAGTTTATTTGCCCGTCTTCTAACTAAATCTAAGTATATTCGAAAATAGTGGGCAACGATAAAGCTGTTGCCTGCCCTACCTAACTGCTTAACTAAAATTCTTACCCACATTTCGTCACTACCGAATGAGGAAACCTAGCGTGATATATTCCATTGCTGAAGAACATGCTAATCATATTTTTCGCAATGCCCCTGGCCATCTTGCAGACACCCCTGCCAATAGGAATTTACTGATAGCCACCGCCTCAAGTACCCAAAACTTGATAGGTAAAGATAAATATGGTAACGAATGGTTCACTAAAACTTTAACTGATGGTTCGCAAATCTGGGTACCAGTGCGAAATGGTCAAATCCGTAATGGTGGTCTCAATTCGATGCCACGCCCATTTAATCTGCAAACCGGACTATCACGTTCCCACGTTCCATAACCAAGAAGAGATAAATCCATGAAAATACTCACCACTCAAGAAGCCTTCGTGGCCATGCGCTCGTTTTTAGAAAGTTATTATGAACGTACCAAGTCTGATGATGTGGGTGCGTTGCTTGGCGATATGCAATTGTTAGGAGACGGTCTGACGGCAGACCCCGCGACTTGGGAAGATTGGTTGAGTTGTGTAGAACAATCAAAAATTAAAATTGCGGCTTAGTTAGTGTAGTGGGCAACGATAAAGCTGTTACCCACCTTACCCAACTCCTCAAACCTGACAGGTCTGTTAGACCTGTCAGGTTTAACACCATTGCCCGCCAACCCTGTCTTATGGTAAACTAACCCGGTCACCTAATTTGCAATCCATTTTTCCAATTGGAGAATCACCATGTTGAAAAGTTACGAAGCGATTTACCGTCAAGGTCAATTACGGTGGCTTCATCAAGCACCGCCGACAGTTGACCAAGAACTACGGGTTTTGGTAGTAGCAGAGATAGTCGAAGCCAAAACTCCAACCAAACACCATTTGCATGAAGTATTACAACAAGCTTGGGGCTGTCTGGGGACGGGTAAGTCCCTGGATGACATTGACCGAGAACTTCAGGTAATGCGTCATGAATGGGAAAGGGAGTGGGACCAATGACCACGTTGTATGTACTTGACTCCAATATGCTTATCTACTATCTGAATGCCAGCTTAACGGAATCCGTTCGCCAACAAGTGGAAGAGGCGATAGAACAGCAGGCGTTTATCTCCACCATTACTCGGATAGAAGTTCTTGGCTGGCATCAGCATAGTCCAACGTCGTTTCGCCAAGCGAAAGAGTTGCTAAATCATCTGAGTGAACAATCCTTAAATGAGGCAGTGGTGAATTTGTGTATCCAGTTACGACAAACCACTCCTCTGAAACTTCCCGATACCATCATTGCTGCCACAGCTTTGCATCTAGGATTACCTTTGATGACTCGCAATGTCAGTGACTTTCAAAAAGTCCCTCATTTGACCCTCTTCAATCCTTTTGAAAATCAGGCATAGACTGGTAGGGTGCGTCCCACGCACCATTTTTTAAATGCGAAGTCGTTGCCCACTCTACCTAACTCCTCAAACCTGACAAGTCTGTTAGACCTGTCAGGTTTAACACCACTGTCCGCCAACCCTGTCTTCTGGTAAACTAACTCGCCTCACCTTCGTTCAATCAAATCTGCGAAATAGTGGGCAACGATAAAGTTGTTTCCCACCCTACCTAACTACCTAACTACCCCAATCAGTTTGGTTATTTGTACCTAATTTTCTTCCTATTCACCACCTCACTCGCCTCATCATGGAGAGAACCCTTAATCACATCGCGCAAGTACAGATTCCCGTCCAACAGTTGCAAATGCAATCGCCAACCAGAAATTTTATCTATATCCGCCCGATAAACGACTTGTTTCACCCCCACAATACGATGTAATCTGGTCTTAGGCCAAGTTTTGGTGACGTAACAGTTATTGTCCTCCAGTTCCCCCAATGCCTCCAAAAATTTGACTCGATGTTTTTCATCAGGGAGAATTTTACAAGCTTCATAAATAACGCCATGTTCATCAATGAGTGTCTTGGTTTGTGCCATCTCAGTTATCCAGAGTTTGCAATGAGCTGCGGGAAGTTTGGTTGATACAGCGATTCTGCTACGGCACGATAAACTTTTTCCAAGTTTCCAGTTCGGACGATTCTCATTAAGGTGAGAATAACTTGTTCAAACAGCGGGTCCTCATCTATGGTTATCAAAACCTTGATTTGGTGATCCAGCCGCAACACATACAAAGAAGATTCCCATTTACCTAAGTAAATTAAGCAAGGCTGGTAAGCATGTTGGTAGAATGCGGCCTTATCTTCCACAAAGAGGCGACCATATTGTTCTATCTTGGCCAAAATGCGGTGCTGTTCTGGTAGTGTGGTAAACTTCTTTTGAAGGTCTTTCTGAAATGATTTAGTGGTGTTAATGGTCAGGTCCATAGTGATGACTCCAGAATTTTTGCGAATGGAGAAGAATATAGCAGATTTCGTGCTAAGTCAAGGAGATTTTAAGTCGTTATAACAAACAGGAAAACCGAAGAAAATATTGACAAGCGCGTTTTTACAAGCCATACTTAACATAAGAAAATATTTTTCTGAAACGGACGGAACAATTATGCGTATCCATTTTAACTTTGACCTAGAAACGGCCATGGTAAAACTGTTGATGGTGATAGAGAAAGACATCCTCTCGTTATAGATTAGGTCTTCCCCCCACCCCAAACCGTGCAGGAAACTTTCGCTTCACACGGCTTTCAAAGGTTTTGGTCGGGGCTTGCAGACCCAATGACCACCAGCCGGTTTTAGAAAAACAAACGGCTGGCCTTAACTCACGGTCTTTGTAGATTAGTAACCCGTTTTAGTAGCACCAAGCTAATCATCAAGTTGATTCTCCTACCATAAAAGTAGGCTCTCAATCAACTACCTTGAGGCTGGTTAAAAATCCAAAGAACTCTCATGAATTAAGAAACCTCCTAGCGTACTTTGGTTCCATTCTGCCATGGGATTCGTGTGTTTCTATCAACCACGATAAATTAATCATTCCCTTGACTTACATACTATTACGCCTCTGTGAGATAACTAAGAATTAGCTAACACCTAGTCCATTGGACACTTAGTCACCTCATCCCTAGTTTCAGTCGTTAAGAATCTATTGACCGTGTTAGGTTGTCTCTCTACTAAAGACACCTTTAGAGTGTTACAATGGTGGTGGGACGTCATTGTATAGGTGTCTTTGACCCTGTAAGTTTTTTGAGGCTTCAACCAAGACTTTGCGGAAGCTCACCATAACGGTTTCTCCAAGCGGTGGTGACGTTAAACAGAGCCTCCTAAGTTCGCCATTCCGCAGTTTTCCTCTCGCGGTACACCCAAATGACTGGTTAGAGTCTCCGAGGTCTGAGAGTAAGGACTTCATAAACTACCCAGATTAAAGATATTTCTGGTTTTCACTCCATGAAGGGGGAATTTCACCCCATTTCTTAACGCCTAACTAGGCACACCCCACCTTACCTAACTCCTCAAACCTGACAGGTCTGTTAGACCTGTCAGGTTTAACATCGCTATCTACCAACTCTATAGTTTGTAGGGTGGATTAAGCGAAGCGTATCCACCAACTATAGTTTGTAGGGTGGATTAAGCGAAGCGTATCCACCAACATTAACTTTAGTGCCATCTCATTAGAGGAGTGAATCCAATGAATCTTACCGAACGTCAACCATTTTCCACCAACGAAATTTTACTAAAAGAACTTCTGCAACCTCTTCACTTGATGTCCTGGTAAAATCAGGTTATCATTTGCCCAAATCGTATTATCCATTAAGAATCGCCGTTGTCCATCATTCGTTTCATTATGACTATAGAAACTATCTTACTTCCAGCCTTTTTGGCAGGGCTGTTCGGTTCCACTCACTGCATTGGTATGTGTGGTGGCATTGTTGGAGTGCTAACCATGAGTTTATCCCAAGAGGTGCGTCACTCTCACTTGCATCTTTGGCCTTATCTGTTGACTTATAATCTAGGACGTGTCGGCAGTTACACGGTGGCGGGTTTGTTCATGGGTTTTCTGGGTGCCCAATTTGCTAACTGGCTACCGCTGGAAAATCCGCGCCTGGTGGCAATGTGGGTCTCAGGACTGTTTATGATAGCGTTAGGACTCTACCTGGGTGCTTGGTGGCAAGCCCTTGCCCTTTTAGAAAAATTTGGAGGTTACTTATGGCAAAAAATTGAACCCCTTGGACGACGTTTTCTGCCGGTCAAAACGCCCGGACAAGCTTTTGGACTCGGCATTGTCTGGGGATGGTTGCCTTGTGGTCTAGTCTATAGCATGTTAACTTTCTCCCTGGCTTCTGCCAATGCGTGGCAAGGGGGATTGTTGATGTTTGCTTTTGGTATTGGAACTTTACCGATGTTACTGGCCATGGGTGCCACAGCCCAATGGCTAACTCGTTTTGCCCAACAAATCTGGGTGCGTAGAGTCGCAGGTGCCCTCGTTATTTTATTTGGATTATTTATCTTATTTGGTTCTCACCTTCACCCTTCGCATCCATCTCAAAAAAATATTCCTTCTACAGAAAACACTCCTCCTCCTCACCCCTAAGAAGTTGCTTAGGTTGGATGTTGCGTAAGCGAAGTCCAACCTACGTTATTTGACAGTATCACTGGGAAAAAATGGGTCTAGTCTGGAAATGATTTCTCGACAAGGAGGTATGAGTTCACACCAGTAGGCTACACATAATAGTTCAAATTGGTTTCTGACATGTAGTTTTCTCATTAACACCAGGCGATGTTTGTCAACTGTTTTAGGGCTAATATTTAAGTCGCGGGCGATTTCTTTGTTCGTATTTCCTGCCAATACGCCCATCAGGACGTCGAATTCTTTTTGCGTTAACGTTTCTAGTTGTTTAACCCAGGCTTGCCGCAAAGATACTTGTCGGCGGACTTGTTTGTCATGTTCAATAGCTTTTTGTACGGATATTACAAGATGATTTCTAGTCACAGGTTTTTCAATAAAGTCAAAAATTCCTTCTTTAAGGGCTTCGACAGCAGTAGATACTTCTGCATTTCCTGTTAACATGATGACGGGTAAGAAGATGCCTTTCGTCTGTAACTCTTTATAAAATGTCATCCCATTGGTATCGGGAAACATAAAATCCAACACTAAACAGCCTGCTTGATCTGGACGATATTCTTGTAGAAAGGTAGTTGGTGAAATATAGGCTTTTGTATCAATACCGATTAAGTGGGCGACTGCTTTGACCTGGACATGAATAGTTTTATCGTCGTCAACCACGAAGATAGTTGGAGTTGAAATCGTTAACATTAATATTGTTGTATAGTGGTGTGGTAAACATTCAGAATAGAAAGAAAGATACGGTAGTGTTGCAAATTTCAGGGGGCCAAGGCACAAAGCTACGCTTTGACTCCTGGATTTGCTTTAGCCCCCTAGATTTGGGACTTCTGGGGAGTATAATATCATCGAAACGAGTTGTCAATGATTTCTATTAGCAGAGTCATGGCGAGTTCGACGAAATTCTCGTGCCAGGAAGATAAGCACCGAGAGAATGATGGAAAGTCCGACGAGAATCCCGATAAAGAGTGAATAGTCAAACAGGTAAGCATCACGGCTAGGGTCATAAGTGGTACAGAAAAAACGTACTTTGTTGATCAAGTCTTCCAAAAAGGGCTGTTCTGGTTTAGATTCCCCTAATATCAGTTGTTTGAGAGGTTCCACCAAAAGTGGTGTAGAGAACACTTCTCCATAAACTTGTTGATAAATTTTACCTTGGGCATCGACGACGGTGGCTTGGACAAGATGGTCATAACCACGCGGAGAAGGATAATAGGTGAAACCAAGGTTCTGAGTGAGGGCCTTCATTGTGTTAGCATCAGTGCTGAGGAAGTACCAATGGTCATCCTGGACCCCTTGCAAAGTGGCAAAGTGGCGCATCGCTGGAGGAGTATCTTGAGGAACATCAAAACCGATGGTAGCTATCGCAAAACTGTCGTTTCCCAAAGCATCTTGAGCAATTTTGACCACTTTAGCCAGTTGTTTGGTGGTCATGGGACAAGTGTAGGCACAACTGGTATAGATAAGGCTAATGACCAGAGGCTTGCCACGAAATTGAGCGAAAGAAATCGGTTTGCCTGTGGCGGAGTCTATCAAAGTGTAGTGACCAAGTGTTTTACCAAGGGCGGCTTGACTATATTTTAAGACGGCTTTGTAGTCAAATTCGGTTGGTGGAGGAGAAGTGGTGTGGGGGTTGGCTAACGTGGAGGGTGGGAGAATTGAAAGAAAGAGAAGCAGAAGTTGGAGAAATGAGGTAAATGGTGACATATTGGGGATGTAAAAAGGGGGAAGTTAGTTGGAACAGTTAGAATATGGGGACACATTGGTGGAGTAGAGGCTTTAGCCGGTGGGGGGACACGATACCGGCTGAAGCCTCTAGTCCACCGGTGATACCGGCTGAAGCCTCTAGTCCACCGGTGGCACCGGCTGAAGCCTCTATCCACCGGCTTTTTTTCTTCTTTTACCTTTCCCAGTTTGCCGTCTGTGGTGTAGAAACGGAAAATCTTGAGAATGGATGAATTAAGAAGATGTTAAGCCAGGAATTTTTTCAACAGTTCTTCTCGTGACAAATTCAGCAATAAGGGTAACGCCTCCTCCGGCGATAATTGTAACACCGGCACAATTATCTTCGACAAGGCTTCATCAAAGGACCCAAAGCGGAACTTCAGCAAATTTTCTATCCAGAGACGCTGGCCTTCGAATCGACCCTGCTGTACGCCTTGTTGTACGCCTTGTTGTACGGCTTCATTTTCCCATTGTTGATATAACAGTGATAAACTCATAAATAATTCACGCTCCTCTTCTGTGAACGAGTGTGGTTTTTCCAAACGGATACGATAAGTATGTAACAGGGGTGCAACACCTTCACGCAATGGATGATCCTTGGGCAGGGCTAGTAATTCCTTAAACGCTTGTTGTTGCGTCGCACCCTTTCCCAACAGTCTTAATAGTAATGTATCAGGCGTGGGTGGCAGACGATTAATTGCCACTAGCGCCGTTCTCAAGGCAGGTGCCTGACAGAAATAAACCCCCGCCCCCCACGTTTCTAGGTTCAGTTGGGCGTTAAACTCTGACAACAACGTGTCAGAAGCCGAAGTGGTAAGAATCCATAAGCGTGGTAGTTCTGCCTCTGGCAAAGGAGGTTTCTTTTGTTTGGTTTGACGATGCTGCAAGTCATTGTGGACCGAAAACAGTTTTAAAATACAGTTGCGAACCTCGGTGAGTGTCGGTTGATTACGAAAGGGTTCGAGTAAGCAATGCGGGTGCGACACCATTCGTCCTAACAGACCGAGAGAGTGAAGTTTCGTCGCCTGTGCAGTGGGCGAAAAATATACGTCAATGAGACGACTGGCTTCATGAACTTCGCGACTGACTTCCACATTGCCATACGGTTCTAACAATTCTGATAAATACTGTTTGGCAAATTGGTCATGGGGTTGAGTCATAGTAAATATTAGAGATAGCTTTAGATTGTTTGGGTCACTCACCTGACACAAGGGGGCCAGAAACTAAGTTTCTTTAAGAAACTTAGTTTCTTTAGACAATAACTAAATAACCCCCCTCACCCCAGCAGTTGGTTATCTAACACGGCTGCCACTAATAGTATAGCAAGTTGGGACAAGGATGCAAAGAAATTTGACATGGCAATTTTAGGTGAAGGGTCGCGTACCAGTTGCACATTACGATACAAAAAATGTCCCCCCCCTGTCAACGCCCCTAGCAAATAAATCCATTGTAGCCCGAAAAAAATTGGCAAGAGGGAAATAATGACCAAGGCTAACGTGTTGACCAGAATCACTTGGGCCGCTACTTTATCTCCCACGACGACAGGTAGCATGGGAACGCCGGCGGCCGCGTAGTCTTTGTGTTGCGCAATGGCCAAACTCCAAAAGTGGGAGGGGGTCCATAAAAACAGGACAATGGCAAAAATAATAGGTAACGGGCTAAGTTCTGGGTCGACAACGGCGGCCCCTGCCAGGACCGCAAAGCTACCGGAGGCACCGCCAATTACGACGTTTAACCAAGTGCGTCGTTTTAACCAAACAGTATACACAATGGCGTAAAAAAATGCACCCAGAAAGATGTGCAGGGCGGCTATCCAGTTTAATACGAAGAGGGCCGCTATCACACCGACCAGCAGTAATGTAGCCAATGACACTAGCCACCAGGGATTGGGAGTGAACTCGCCTGTGACAAAGGGGCGCCGACAGGTTCTGCGCATTTGGGCATCTAGGTCCCGTTCCATATATTGGTTAAAACCGCCGGCACTGGCAGAGGCGAGGAGAATGGCCAAAGCCAGCACCACGACTTGGGTAAAAGTGGGTGTAGGACCTGGGGTAATAGCTAAAGTGGCCACCGCAGTGACCGCCATGAGGAGGCCAATCCGGAGTTTGAATAGATTGTAGAGTTGCTGGACCATAGTATCTTGAATCCTCATTTAGAGTTTGATGGTGATTTGGAAAATGAATAATGAATGATGGAAAAATGACGTTGGAGTAGAGGCGTTAGCCGCAATACCATTAAGTTAAGGAAAACTCCGGTGGAGTGGAGGCTTTAGCCGGCCGGCCGTAGGCATCACCCCCCACTAAAATTGCGGGGCGCCTACCGCCGGCCGGCTAAAGCCTCCACTCCACCGTACTTTAACTTAATGGCATTGCGGCTAACGCCTCCAGTCCGGTACTTATTTTCCATTTTCCATTTTCCATTTTCCATTTAAGAAGGGTTCTCACCCGATTCTCAAAACTCTCTTCTTAACTCATCGGCCACACGGAGGCAAGATACTTCCAGTTAATGAAGTAATAGACCACAAAGGTGACTAGGAAAACGATGGCTAAGACAAACGTACCCGGCGCCTCAAAACCAGCCGAACCGTGTTCTTCAATGACAGGGGGTCTGCCTAACCGTTCAGGTCGCGTGGGACTGTAGCAAGAATCGGCCAACGGGACCCCAAAGTTTTGCCAGAAGCCCGCCGAAGCTTCCAGTTTCTTGCCAAACAACAGGGAACCTACCACGATGAGGACGTACATAGCACCACCAATGATAGAGAGAACGCCACTGATACCGACTATGCCCATCATTAGTTTCGCCGTACCTGGATACTCAAAGGTCATACCCAGTATGGTAGAGGCGTCGGCAAAACTCATATCCCAGTGCCGACGTGAAACGCCCATCGTACCTGCGCCCATCATGAACAACGTGAATAGGATTATGCCAATGGAGAAAATATAAGGTTGCCATTTGGCTAACCCCGGCAAGATTAACTCGCGACGGAATAGCACCGGTACCAGGAAGTAGGTAATGGCCATGAAGGCTAACGTTGTCCCTGCCACAACCGTGGCATGGAAGTGACCTGGCACATACAGCGTGTTATGGATGATGATGTTAATTTGTTCCGTACCCATGACCACGCCCGTGATGCCACCTAAGAAGCCGAACATAATGAGGGACATGAACATGCCAGAAAAGACTGGATTACTCCACGGGGCTTTGCGTAACCATTCAAAGATACCGTTGGTGTAACCTTTTTTGCGTTGCGCAGCTTCGATGGCGCCTGGGACGGTAAGACCATGAATCATACTGGCCAAGACGGCAAGGTACATGGCATAACTGGTGTTAAATATTTTCCAGGTCGAACTGACGCCAGGATCCACCAAAATGTGGTGGGCCGAAGCCAGTTGTAAAAACAGAATGTAAAGTAAATAAGCACCACGACTCACTTTTTCCGACATCGGTTTGGCACCAAAGACAATCGCGGCAATCGCATACCAGATGGCCACATGGGTCGCCACATTGATTTGTTGGGAGGAGTGTCCCATAGCCCACCATACGATTCGGTACATGACCGGGTCAATGTAACTGATGAGTCCTACCGACCAAAGGAAGGTGGGAATCAGGATGATGGCGCCGGAGGCAATGGTGAAAATGGCAATGATACAAGCCGTCAGGGCGCCAAAAGTGACCAACGGAATCGAACCGTCATAAGTGTTCTCTCCTTTTGCTACGGCCAGCGTACCTAAGAAGACAAAACAGCCAATTAAGGCACCAACCGCAAACAGAATCAGTCCCAAGTAAAAATGAGGTTCGGCTGGCATCGGCACATAAGAGGTCATCATCACACTAGAGGCGCCTTGAAAAATGGCGACATTAGTGGTGATGGCCCCAATGATCATTAACCAAAAACCTAACCATGCCCACCGCGGAGTGGCGAGTCGACTCCGTAGCAGGGTGGAGGAGGCGAAATACAGTACCGCCATTTCAAAAAAGATAATCCAAAACAACAGGGCGTTAATCCCATGGGCGGTTAACACCATGTAGAAGGCGTCCGCAGGTAACAAATGTACCGTCGGCCACCGGGTGAGGGTGACTAACAAGGCGAGAACGCCGGCCAGCAGTAAAAAGACTACCGCCGCGACCGCATTAGCTTTCATCAGGCTTTCAGCCGATTTGTGAAAGTATAAACCACTTTGAGGACATACTCGAAATTGTGCCATAAGATTCTACTCCTTAACGAAAATCTTGCCTAACATGGTGTGGTGCATGATGCCACAATATTCATTGCAGACGATGGTATATTCGCCAGAAGTGTCAGGCGTCATGGTAACGACCATTTCATAACCAGGGATAACCTGCAAATTGATATTGAGGGGTTGTAAGGAAAACCCATGTTGCCAGTCCAGAGAGGACAGGTGGAGACGATAGGTTTGGTTCTTCTCCAACTCCAAAATGGGCCACCATTGCCAGAGACGGGCAAGAATATACACGTCGCTACCAGCAGGTGGATGGACCACGGGAATCAGTTGCGGACCTTCCTCACGGACTTTGTACTGGTCCACCATCGCTTTGACTTTCGTCTCATAAGCGGCGGGATAGATCTTGTAAGCTTCGTTAGACAAGTTTTGCTTGCCATACACATGCCAATAAGGCATCATCGCAAACAGGATAAGACACCACAGGAGGGCGATGCCTACCCAGACGATTTCTTGTCGACCAACGGGCGTGTTCCACCATAAGCGTTCAGCGGGTGGTAAAATTGCGCTCATAAAAAATCTCCTCTTGTTAGTTATTTAGCAATCGGGATGGAAACGACTTCCATAATTCCCCAGACAATGTAAAGCACCGTGGGTAGTGCAATTCCTAGAAACAGCAATAGGAAGTGATTGTCAAGGATTTGTTGCATCGCCGGCACGGGTTCTGTCTCAGTGCCAGGTGATGTGTGGGTATCGTGGTTCATGAGTAACCTCCATTTATGTTGATTTGTGGAAAGTGTTTAAGTTAACATACTACAGGACAAAAAATACCCTTTGTGGTTTATGGACTACATTGACATAAGTCAATTTTTCTTGAACTTCAAAAAATTATTTTAAATACACACATATTAGAAATATAAATTATGCCCATACCCCCTAAAAATAATCATTTACACAACAAACATGAATACTCCCCCATTCTCCACTGAATTACACAACCGTCGTCCCCTGGCCTTCTGGCTATTAATTTGTTGTGCCTTAATCTTTGCCATGGTGGTACTAGGCGGTGTCACCCGTCTCACTGGATCAGGTCTATCCATGGTCAAATGGGAACCTCTCATCGGTATTATCCCACCTCTCACTCATGAGGAATGGGAACACACCTTTCAACTGTATCAACAATTCCCAGAATACCAGTTGAAAAATTCCCACTTCACCTTGGAAGAATTTAAAAGTATCTTCTGGGTGGAATATGCCCACCGTGTTCTAGGACGCCTCATTGGCCTCGTTTTTTTCCTTCCCCTCGTCTATTTCGCCCTCCGTGGCCAAATTGACAAACTCTTGACCAAAAAACTGTTGGTAGCGTTTCTGTTGGGAGGACTTCAAGGATTGATGGGATGGTATATGGTCAAAAGTGGCTTGGTTGACCAGCCGCATGTGAGTCAATATCGACTAACTGCCCATTTAGGTTTGGCATTACTGATTTATGGCTATCTCTTCTGGATTGCCTTAGACCTGTTACGACCCACCTCCTCCCCTCAGATGATGAAGAAATCTCTGCGAAGAGTCAGAAACTTCTCCTTTATCGTCACCTGTTTCATCTTTGTGACCGCATTGGCAGGTGGTTTCGTGGCAGGACTCAAGGCGGGTTATGCCTACAATACTTTCCCATTGATGGACGGCCGCTTTTTTCCAGAAGGATTGTTTGCCCTGTCCCCGTGGTGGCGAAATTTATTTGAGGACATCACCACCGTGCAATTTGACCATCGTCTGCTGGCGACAGTCGTTTTTGGAATGGTGGTGACATTATGGTGGGTAGGAAGAACCGAAACGTTATCGTATCGAACTCGGTGGGCCTTCCACTGGTTATTGGTGATAATGCTGATTCAAGTCACGTTGGGGATTGCAACATTATTGCTATTTGTCCCCATCTGGTTAGCCGCGTTCCATCAAGGCGGGGCGGTGGCATTGTTGACGGTTGCGTTATGGGTGAACCATGAGTTGGTGACAAATTCCCATTAACTAGAGGCTTCAGCCGGTCCCAGCCGGGACTAGAGGCTTCAGCCGGGACCAGGACTAGAGGCTTCAGCCGGGACCGGGACTAGAGGCTTCAGCCGGTCCTGGTCCCGGCTGAAGCCTCTAGTCCCGCAGAGTTTGATTAAAGAAAAACTTGAACATCGAGTTATATTTGGATGATTCCATTTTACCTATTACAACCGAAAACAACCAAAATATGATTAATTCCATAAAACACTTCGTAGCACACCCCATCACTATATTAGCAGGTCTTATTGCTACCTTCATTGGTGGTGCAACCGCAATTGATCCAGACTGGACTTTACTGTACAACGGTTCAGTCATTTTACTGTTCGTTTCAATATTCCTTGATTATTTCTGGCAAAAGGAGGTTGTCCAAGGCAAAATCACCGCCAACAAATCCCTCCTCTGCCGCCTCTTCCCTCGCTTCTGCTTTCGCAAAGCCTATTTACGCCATGTCTCCTTTGAACACCGCGTCTTTAATATCAAAGGCTTGCGGACTCGTGGGACTTATACCATTGAATTAGAACACGTCTTTGTCGAGTTACGCATTGCGCCGATGGCTAATCCGAATCGGCCTGATTCAAGTTTGGTGGGGGTGAAGGAGTTACAAGGGAATAAACCAATTTGGCAATTTTTACGGTATACCAAACAGCGACAAGCACCGTTGCAGGTTGCTATCATTGGGGCGCCGGGCAGTGGGAAAACGACTTTGTTACAGTATCTGGCTTTGGTGTTGGCCGTGGGTAAAGCAAAACGCTTTAAGGTCAAATTTCTTAATACGACCGTGCCGTTGCTGTTGGCTTTGCGTCAGCATACGCAGGCCATTTTGGAAAAGAAGTTGTTAGCTGACATTGCCCAAACGCATTTCAGTGGGAAAGACCGTTATCCCGATTTGTCTCCTCCAGAGGGTTGGTTTGCCCAGCAATTACAAACGGGGAAGTGTTTGGTGTTGTTAGATGGACTGGATGAAGTGGCCCAAACCAGTCAACGTCGGCAAGTGTCGGAGTGGATTGATGAACAGATGGTGAATTATCCACGGTGTCAGTTTATCATTACCTCGCGTCCTTATGGTTATCAAGAGGCGCCGTTGAATCGAGTGGATGTGTTGGAAGTGCAACCGTTTAATCAATCTCAGGTGCGTCAATTTATCGATGCGTGGTATTTGGCCAATGAGGTGATGAGTTTTGGTGGCAAACAGGATGCGGGGGTGGTGTCGCGGGCGCAACAGGATGCGAAGGATTTATGGCGACGGTTGCAACACCGGCCCGTGTTGAGTGAATTGACGGTGAATCCGTTATTGTTGACCATGATTACGATGGTGCATCGTTATCGCGGGCAGTTGCCTGGGAAACGGGTGGAGTTGTATGCGGAAATTTGTGATGTGTTGTTAAGTCATTGGCGAGAAGCGAAAGGGATACAGGAGAAGTTGACCGCGGCGCAAAAGCGAGTGGCTTTGCAACCATTGGCGGCCAAGATGATGGAATCGCAAGTGCGTGAGTTGTCGACGGCAGAGGCGTTGGCAGTGATTCGGGCGCCGTTGCAAACGGTGGGGGTGGGAGAAGCGGAGGTGGAGAGTTTTTTGGAGGAGGTACAAAAGGGCAGTGGGTTGTTATTGGAACGGGAACGGGGCGTCTGGGGATTTGCGCATTTGACTTTTCAGGAATATTTGGCCGCGGCCCATTGGGTTGGACAGTCGTTATCAGAGGACTCGTGCCCCTCTCGGGTGGCGCAAAGTTGGTGGCAGGAGACCTTGCGTTTATACGCGGCCCAAGCCGATGCCACGCCGATTGTTCGGGCTTGTTTGCAAGCTGGGAGTGTATTGGCTTTGACATTAGCCGCCGATTGTTTGGAGGAGGCGTTGAAATTGGATGCCACTGTGCGGGAGGCGGCGGAACAGCGGTTAATTGCGGGTTTGGAAGCAGCGGATAATGAACAGCGGAAGTTAGCGGCGGAAGTGAAGTTAAAACAGCGGTTAAAGCGGTTGCAACGGCTGGATGAACATCGGGAGATTGATTTGCATTTTATCAGTTGTGCGGAGTATCAGTTGTTTTTGGATGAGAAACGGGCTGAAGGTAAGTTTTATCAACCTGACCATTGGTTGGAATTTCAATTTCCCAAGGGAGAGGCATTGCGGCCCATTGCGGGAGTTCGGGCAGAAGATGCTGTGGCGTTTTGTCAGTGGTTATCTGAAAGGGAAGGGGTGCGTTATCGGTTGCCTACTAGGGAGGAGGCGGAAGAGAATCAGTCTCTGGAGGAGAGGGAAGTGGCGACTGGGTGTCAAGTGGGAGAGGGGGAATATGAGTTGGGGTGGTCATCATCACAGGAAGAAGGGGTGGTTAGGTCGAACCTCGCAAAATTGTTTGCCAATTTGTATGTGAATAAGTATTTTAGTATAGATGAGGTTAACCTCATCTATACTAAAATACCACAATTTAAATATAGCATCCGCGTCCTCGACCTCGACCTCGACCGCGTCCTCGACCGCGTCCTCGACCTCGACCTCGACCGCGTCCGCGACCGCGTCCTCGACCGCGTCCTCGACCGCGTCCGCGACCGCGTCCTCGACCGCGTCCGCGACCTCGACCGCGTCCGCGTCCGCGACCGCGTCCTCGACCGCGACCGCGTCCTCGACCGCGTCCTCGACCTCGACCGCGTCCTCGACCTCGACCTCGACCGCGTCCGCGTCCGCGACCGCGTCCTCGACCGCGTCCGCGACCGCGGCCCCGCCCTCAGCGTGGTGTATTCTAGCATAGAAAAAAGAAACTTTCAAGAGGCTTACCAGCAGTTACAAACCTTCTCTCCCTCTTCTGATTATGACAAACGAAGAGTAAACTTGTTGAAAGCCCTGTTAAAAATATTGATGGCCACGACGAACCTACAACTGCTTTCAGCATGGCGACAATATGCGGCTTACCTGGTAGAATACGCAGTGATGGGTTATGAAATGTTAGAGAAAGAAGAACGTACTTGGTGGCAACGGTTACGTGGTAAAGCCAGTTACCAACGAGAAAAACGGGAACTGTCTATGCTTTACAGTTGGCTTCAAATCGTCATAGCCCGTGAAGCAGGCAAACTCCCGGCGTGGGAAGGGATTCGGGTGGTGAGGGAGAGGGAGTGAGGGGAGAGGGAAAGGGAAGGGATTTTCAAGAACTGGCAGTCCTTTAAGGACTGCCAGTCCTGACTTCGGTGCTTATCCATAAATTCTTTACCCTAGAAACTTAGTTTCTTAACCATTTTTTCGTAATGTGAATAACCATTAATCTCCTTTATTTAACTATAAAAAATAACAGTTAATTATTTTTCTTTTCAACTATTGACAAACGAAAACTGACAGAGGATAATTTGCATCAATCAAATATTAGCCTCTCTATAAAAGAGTGAATGAAGATTAACAAAATATTTTTTATAAGTTCTACTTGAAAAAGTCCTCTTGACAATCTATATTATATAGCCGTGCTAGAACCTCAAAAGCAATTCATATACCCTCCTCAAGGTTAACCGTCTGTGGCCATGAACATTATATGGCCATCATTCTTTTTGATGATCTCACTCTAGCTAGTTGACAACGAATTTTTTTAAAGTATACTTTCCCTCTTTACATTTAGAGAGGCGGAAGTTAAAATAGTGTATGGCCTGTCTATAGGTTTAATTGACAGTTATCATTTTCCAAAGCCTGTCAATTCTCAATGAAGATGTGGAATAAGTATGACAACGATTAATCAGTTGGTACGTCGTCCACGCCAGGATAAAGTTACGAAAAGTAACGTCCCCGCGTTGGAAGGCTGTCCACAAAAACGGGGGGTTTGCACTCGCGTGTATACCACTACCCCGAAAAAGCCTAACTCTGCTATGCGTAAAGTGGCGCGTGTGCGCCTGACGAATAGCATGGAGGTGACAACCTACATTGGCGGAGAAGGCCATAATTTACAAGAACACTCGGTGGTACTCATTCGTGGCGGTCGCGTTAAAGACCTTCCAGGTGTGCGGTATCACACGATTAGAGGCAGTTTAGATACTTCAGGCGTAAATGCCAGAAAACAGGGCCGTTCCAAATACGGTACGAAACGTCCGAAATCTTAGAAACTCTTAGAAACTATCGATTTGGAGTCCAAAACCCGTTTTGGACTCCTGGAATTTTGATTAAGATGCCAAGAAGAGGAATTATACCCAAACGAGTGATTCTACCTGACCCCAAATTCGGGGATGAGACGGTAGCGAAATTCATCAATGTGGTAATGAAAAGTGGTAAAAAGGCCATAGCTGAACGTATTGTCTATGGCGCCTTAGGCCGTGTGGCGGAGAAAACCAAAGGGGATCCGTTAGAAATATTTAACAAGGCGTTGGACAACTTGCGTCCTATTGTGGAGGTCAAGTCACGCCGAGTCGGTGGATCGAATTACCAAGTCCCTGTGGAAGTGCGGGCCTCGCGGCGTACCGCGTTGGCAATGCGCTGGTTGGCAGACGCGTCTCGGAAACGGGGTGAAAAGTCTATGGGCCTGCGCCTGGCTGGGGAAATAATGGAAGCGATAGAGAGTAAGGGTTCAGCCATAAAGAAGCGTGAGGATGTGCATCGTATGGCCGAAGCAAACAAGGCTTTCTCACATTTTCGCTGGTAGATTTTTGTCAGTTCAGTTGTCAAAGTTCAGTTATCTATGATTAAGGAACTCAACGATAACTGGACTGGAAACTTATTTTTGTTGTTTTATAGAAACTGAAAACTGATAATTGAAAACTGAATATGGCACGAAAGACACCCATTGATCGCTATCGTAATATTGGGATTATGGCGCATATTGACGCGGGTAAAACCACTACCACGGAACGCGTTCTTTTTTATACTGGGGTTTCTCATAAGTTAGGGGAAGTTCACGATGGCACCACGCAGATGGATTGGATGGTGCAAGAACGTGAACGTGGTATTACCATTACTTCTGCGGCTACGACGTGTTACTGGAAGGGGATGGCCCAACAGTATACGGAACACCGCATCAATATTATTGATACGCCAGGTCATGTGGACTTCACCATTGAAGTGGAAAGGTCTTTGCGTGTGTTAGATGGCGCAGTAGCCGTTTTTTGTGCGGTTGGTGGTGTCGAACCTCAATCCGAAACGGTCTGGCGCCAGGCGAATAAGTATCGAGTGCCACGTTTGGCATTTATCAACAAGATGGACCGGGCTGGGGCGGATTTCTTTCGTGTAGTAGGACAAATCAAAGATCGTCTAGGGTCTAACCCTGTGGTTT
The DNA here is from genome assembly GCA_011391085.1 of Thiotrichaceae bacterium. Classification (GTDB taxonomy): domain Bacteria; phylum Pseudomonadota; class Gammaproteobacteria; order Beggiatoales; family Beggiatoaceae; genus JAABRD01. The sequence continues at coordinate 21,457 of JAABRD010000024.1, forward strand.
TACAATGTCCCATAGGCGCCGAAGAAAAATTTGAAGGCATTGTTGACCTGGTCAAAATGAAGGCCATCTTTTGGGATGAAGCTACGCAAGGCATGAAGTTCGAAGAACGTGACATTCCTTCTGCACTGCAAGCGACGTGCCAGGAATGGCGGTCCAAATTATTGGAATCAGCCGCCGAAGCCAATGAAGAGTTGATGGAAAAATACTTAGAAACGGGTGAATTGGAAATTTCAGAAATTCGCCGGGGCATTAGGATTCGTGCCTTAGCCAATGAAATTGTCCCCGTTTTGTGCGGTTCAGCCTTTAAAAACAAAGGGGTGCAAGCGGTATTGGATGCCGTGGTTGAGTATTTACCCTCACCGCTGGACATCCCGCCTGTGCGTGGTATACTGGATGATAAAAATCAAACGGAAGCAACTCGTGTGCCCAGTGATGACGAACCATTTGCGGCCTTGGCCTTTAAAGTAGCCACCGATCCATTTGTGGGCAATGTAACCTACTTCCGTGTCTATTCTGGCACTCTCAAGGCGGGTGATACGGTATACAACCCTATTAAACAAAGCCGTGAACGGTTAGGCCGCATTCTCCAAATGCACGCCAACTCGCGTGAGGAACTGAAAGAAATTTTCGCGGGCGATATTGTAGCCGCGGTGGGCCTGAAAGATGTGACCACGGGTGATACGTTGTGTGATAAGAACAAGGTGATTACTCTGGAAAAGATCGAGTTTCCAGAACCTGTTATATCGATTGCGGTTGAACCCAAAACCAAGACCGATCTGGATAGGATGGGTATGGCCTTGGGCAAACTGGTGCATGAAGATCCCTCGTTTCGTGTCCGTTCCGATGAAGAAACTGGGCAAACCATTATTTCTGGGATGGGTGAGTTGCATTTAGAAATTATTGTAGATAGACTGAAACGCGAATTTAATGTGGAGGCCAACATTGGGGCACCACAGGTTGCCTATCGTGAAACTATCCGTCGTAAGGTGGAACAAGAGGGCAAATATATTCGTCAAAGTGGTGGACGTGGACAGTATGGGCATGTTTGGCTTAAACTGGAACCTCTACCGTCCGCCGGTGGTTACGAATTTGTCAATGAAATTGTGGGTGGTGCGATACCCAAAGAGTACATCAATGCGGTGGACAAAGGCATTCAAGAACAACTGCAAAATGGTGTTCTCGCCGGTTTCCCCGTAGTAGATGTCAGGGTGACTCTCTTTGATGGTTCCTACCATGAAGTCGATTCTAGTGAAATGGCTTTCAAAATAGCCGCCGGGATTGGCTTTAAAGAAGGGGCCAGGAAAGCCGGTGCCGTCTTATTGGAGCCGATTATGGCCGTAGAAGTGGTCACTCCAGAAGAATATATGGGCGACGTGATGGGCGATTTGAACCGCAGGCGTGGTATACTACAAGGCATGGACGTGATTGCCACCGGTAAAATCATTCGGGCGGAGGTTCCCTTGGGAGAAATGTTTGGTTATGCCACTGATGTTCGTTCTCTCTCACAAGGGCGGGCGAGTTACACGATGCAATTTGCTAAATACCAAGATGCGCCGGCGAGTATTGCGGAGGCGGTGATTAAAAGAACACAAATAAATTAGATTGAGAAGTTCAGGAGTTCAGGAGTCCGGCGGACTGACAGTTCAAGAACTGGTAGTGATGCCATCTGAGTGACAGAGGTATTCAGGACTGGCAGTCCTTAAAGGACTGCCAGTCCTTGCCCATCACCTGCATGGCGTCACTACCCAAAAACTGTCTTGGCTACTGATGACCTTCCTGTCTTCTGAACTGCTGACTGAACTACTGAACTGCTGAACTACTAAACTAATGAACTACTGATTGAACTATGGCTAAACAAAAATTTGAACGGACGAAGCCTCACGTCAATGTGGGCACGATTGGCCACGTTGACCATGGCAAAACGACTCTGACTTCCGCCATTACCAAAGTGATGGCGACGAAATTCGGTGGCGAATTTAAAGCTTACGACCAAATTGACAACGCCCCTGAAGAAAAGGCACGCGGTATCACCATTGCGACCGCCCACGTTGAATATCAATCCGATAAGCGGCACTATGCCCACGTTGACTGTCCTGGTCATGCTGACTATATCAAAAATATGATTACTGGCGCTGCCCAGATGGACGGTGCTATTCTGGTCGTGTCGGCGGCGGACGGCCCGATGCCTCAAACTCGTGAACATATTCTTCTGGCCCGCCAGGTTGGTGTTCCTTACATTGTCGTCTATCTGAATAAAGCAGATATGGTGGACGATAAAGAACTCCTTGACTTGGTAGATATGGAAGTCCGCGAACTCCTCAGTAAATATAAGTTCCCTGGAGACGATACTCCCATTGTGGTAGGTTCCGCCTTGAAGGCGTTAGAAGGTGATAAAGGTGAATTAGGGGAACCTTCTATTCATAAGCTGGTTGCCGCCATGGATGACTATATTCCAGAACCTAAGCGGAGTATTGATAAACCCTTCTTGATGCCGATCGAGGATGTTTTCTCTATCTCTGGTCGTGGCACGGTCGTGACAGGGCGTGTGGAACGTGGCACAGTCAAGGTCGGTGAAGATGTTGAAATTGTGGGTATTAAGGAAACCATCAAGACCGTCTGTACTGGTGTAGAAATGTTCCGGAAACTTCTGGATGCAGGCGTGGCCGGTGACAATGTCGGCGTTCTCGTGCGCGGCACCAAACGCGAGGACGTGGAACGTGGTCAAGTGTTGGCCAAACCCGGTAGCATTACGCCGCACACGCATTTCGAGTGTGAAGTGTATGTGTTGAGTAAAGAAGAAGGTGGACGTCATACGCCTTTCTTTAACGGCTATCGTCCCCAATTTTATTTTCGCACCACCGACGTGACGGGTTCTTGTGAACTTCCAGAAGGAGTGGAAATGGTGATGCCGGGTGATAATGTGAAAATGACGGTGAAACTCATTAATCCCATCGCTATGGAAGAGGGTCTGCGCTTTGCCATCCGTGAAGGTGGCCGTACTGTGGGTGCAGGTGTGGTGGCAAAGATTGTCGAATAATTTTATTGGAGTCCAAAACTCGTTTTGGACTCCGGTTGTTGAATTATGGCTAACCAAAGAATACGAATCCGCTTAAAGGCGTTTGACCATCGTTTGATTGATCAGTCGGCGCGGGAAATTGTAGAAACAGCGAGACGCACGGGCGCCCAGTTACGTGGCCCGATTCCGTTGCCTACGAAGAAGGAAAGATTTACCATATTAGTTTCTCCGCATGTAAATAAGGATGCGCGTGACCAGTACGAGATTCGTACTCATAAACGATTGTTAGATATTATTAACCCTACTGACAAGACCGTGGACTCGTTGATGAAACTCGATTTGGCAGCAGGAGTGGATGTTCAGATTAAATTGAACTAATCGGTCCAAGACGTGTTTTGGACTCCAGTGTTCGAAAAAATTTTAAAGAGGAGTTTTCAATGACGATTGGCGTTGTTGCACGAAAATGTGGCATGTCCCAAATATTTACGCCAGAGGGCGGGGCCATCCCGGTCACGGTAGTAGAAGTCGCGCCCAATCGGGTCACTCAGATCAAAACGAAAGAACGTGATGGTTATCGGGCGGTCCAAGTGACGACGGGTCAAAGACGGGCGATACGTGTGAACAAACCCACCAGCGGCCATCTAGCTAAGGCAAAGGTGGAGGCCGGCCGGGGCTTCTGGGAATTTCTTCTGTCAGAGGAAGAAGCAGGCCAGGTTCAAGTGGGGCAAGAAATCAAGTTAGACGTCTTCCAAGTGGGACAAAAAATTGATGTGTCTGGTGTCACCAGAGGGAAGGGCTTTGCAGGTGTCATTAAACGTCACCATTTTGAGAGTCAAGATGCCACTCATGGTAACTCTCTGTCGCACCGCGCCCCCGGTTCGATTGGTCAAAACCAAAGTCCTGGTCGAGTTTTTAAAGGCAAGCGAATGGCGGGTCATTTAGGAAATGTGCGTCGCACCATTCAAAATGTGGAAGTTGCGGCGATTGATAGTCAAAGAAATTTGCTGATGATAAAGGGTGCCGTCCCAGGGTCGCCAGGCGGTGACTTGTTAGTGCGTCCCGCTGTTAAAAGCAGGGCTTCTAAGATTGCATAAATAGGGTTTCCTAAGCCTGCGCGGTGGCCGCAAACTGATTGAGTCAAGTAGGTTTAGTCCGACTAGATAGATAACGACTATGAATCCTGCTAACTCTTAAAATGTGGTTCAAACCAGAAACTTTAAGTATAAAAAATTTGGACTGTGGAATATGGAACTAAGTCTGCAAACCCCGACAGGGCAAAGTGGAGGTATCATTAACGTTTCCGACGTTTTATGTGCTAAACCCTTCAACGAGTCCTTAATTCATCAAGCGGTGACTGCTTACTTGGCAGGGGCACGGGCGGGTACTCATGCACAGAAAACCCGTGCCCAGGTCAGTGGTGGTGGTAGTAAACCGTGGCGCCAAAAAGGCACAGGTCGCGCCCGTGCTGGTACCATTCGAAGCCCTTTGTGGCGTAAAGGTGGTAAAATATTCGCGGCCGTACCTAGCGATTATTCGCAAAAACTGAATAAGAAAATGTACCAAGGTGCGTTACGTTCAGTCTTTTCAGAACTGATTAGACAACAACGCTTGGTAGTGGTAGAACAATTCCCACTAGAGGCGCCGAAGACTCGTGCATTATTGAACCAGTTAAAAGTCCTGAACCTGGAAGACGTTCTGATTGTGACAGAAGTGATAGATAACTTCTTGACATTGGCAGCACGTAACCTGTATAAGGTCCGGGTAACATCAGTGACTGCGTTATCCTTAGTAGATTTAATCGGTTTTGAAAAGGTCTTGGTGACTTTACCAGCCTTAAAGAAAATTGAGGAGATTTGGGCATGAAAAATCAAGAACGTCTATTGCAAGTGATCAGGTCGCCCATCGTCTCGGAAAAGTCCACCAAAGTGGCCGATAAACATCGTCAATTTGTCTTTAAAGTGTTACCCAACGCCACGAAGCCCGAAATTAAGCAGGCGGTGGAGTTTTTGTTTAACGTCAAGGTGCGACATGTACAGACTGTCTGCGTCAAGGGCAAACAGAAAAGATATGGTTGGGTTTGGGGAAGACGGATAGATTGGAAAAAGGCCTACGTGGGCTTGGAAGAGGGATATGACATCATTTTTGGGGGGCAGTGAGTTTAGTGGATAGTGGATAGTGGATAGTGGATAGTGGAGGGTTTTCAGTTCCCACTATCCACTAAAACTACTATCCACCAATAAAAGTACTATCCACTAAATCCACTATCCACTATCCACTATATAATATGGCACTGATTAAAGCAAAACCTACCTCACCAGCACGACGTTTCGTGATTAAAGTGAGTACCCCAAATCTGCACAAAGGGACGGCCCATGCCCCGCTGTTGGAAAAACAAACCAAGCGGGGGGGACGGAATAGCTTTGGGCGAATCACGGTGCGTCACCAAGGTGGAGGACATAAACAGCATTATCGAATCATTGACTTTAAGCGTGACAAGGACAATATTCAAGGCAAGGTGGAACGGATTGAATATGATCCGAACCGAAGTGCCCATATCGCCCTGGTCTTGTATGTTGATGGCGAACGGCGGTATATTATTGCCCCCAATGGCGTCAAGGCCGGTGACCTGATCATCTCTGGTAATCAAGCACCAATTAAGCCAGGTAACTGTATGCCATTGCGCAATGTGCCGATGGGCAGTTTAGTTCATTGTGTAGAACTAAAACCTGGCAAGGGCGCCCAAATGGCCCGCAGTGCTGGTGCTTCGGCCCAGATGATTGCACGAGAAGGTCAATATGTCACCCTGCGTTTGCGTTCCGGAGAACTTCGCAAAGTTCTCAGTGAGTGTCGCGCTACCATCGGGGAAGTTGGCAATAATGAACACAATCTGATCTCCCTGGGTAAAGCAGGGGCGAGTCGGTGGCGTGGAATACGTCCCACTGTGCGCGGTACCGCAATGAATCCTGTGGATCACCCACATGGTGGCGGTGAAGGTCGCACCAAAGGTGGCCGTCATCCAGTGACCCCGTGGGGATTCCCAACTAAGGGAGGCAAGACTCGTCATAATAAGCGTACCAATAACATGATTGTGGCACGTTCCTAAGGGATAAAAGGTGAGTCGCCGAACTATATTGGGGATCATAGGCCGGAGTGGAGGCTTTAGCCGGTGGGAGTAGGCAAACGATTGAACTAAAAAGTATGACTACCGCCGGCTAAAGCCTCCACACCACCGGCTTTAGCCTCTACTCTGGTGATTTTCGCCACCGGTTAAAGTCTGGTAGTTTCTGAAACAAGGACATGCAACATTTATCTGTCCAGTTTAACAGATTCACAGTTGCTTCTCCCTGGATGAAATGATATTGTTAACTGAAAACTTTCAACTGATTGTTGTATATTATGCCTCGTTCAATTAAAAAAGGACCCTTTATTGACCTACATTTACTCAAAAAAGTGCAGAGTGCCATTGCGACGAATAGTAAACGTCCTGTCAAGACCTGGTCGCGTCGTTCCATGGTGATACCGGAAATGGTGGGGCTTACCATGGCTGTTCACAACGGGAAACAACATATTCCCGTATTTGTGACAGAAAATATGGTAGGTCATAAGTTAGGAGAGTTTGCCATTACTCGTACTTTTCGAGGTCATTCTGGGGATAAAAAAGCGTCTGCGCCTGCTAAGAAATAACTTCGGTTTAGGCATGATTTGATTTAATTAGGATATTCAAATGGAAGTCTCTAGTATTTACAAATATGCCCATATTGGGCCGCAAAAATGTCGTCTGGTCGCCGACCAGATTCGTGGCTTACCGGTAGAACGTGCGTTAAACGTTCTGACGTTTAGCAAAAAAAAGGCAGCCGGTTTGATTAAGAAGACGTTGGAAGCAGCTATGGCCAATGCTGAACATAATGAGGGTGCGGATATTGACGAGTTACGTGTCTCCCGCATTATGGTTGATCATGGGCCTAGTTTTAAACGTATTCAGGCGCGTGCAAAAGGTCGGGCCAATCGCATTTATAAACGCACAAGTCATATTGTTGTGACTTTGTCAGACCATTAGAGGGTGTCCATATATGGGTCAAAAAACTCATCCAATAGGTCTTCGCTTAGGAATTGTGAAAGATTGGTCATCCAAATGGTATGCCAATCACAAAGACTTTGCAGAATATCTCAATAGTGACCTCAAGGTACGAGAGTATATTAAGAAAAAGTTAGCACAGGCTTCCGTGAGTGAAGTGCGGATTGAACGTCCGGCACGTAACGCCAGAATCATTATTCATACCGCACGTCCTGGCATCGTCATTGGCAAGAAAGGTGAGGACATTGATGCCCTGCGTAAAGAAGTGTCCGAAATGATGGGGATTCCCGTTCACATCAGTGTGGAGGAAATTCGTAAGCCAGAGATAGATGCCTATCTCGTGGCCGTGGGAGTTGCCCAGCAGTTGGAACGTCGGATTATGTTTCGGCGGGCCATGAAGCGTGCCGTAGGCAATGCGATGCGGCTAGGTGCCCAAGGAATCCGGATCAATGTGAGTGGACGACTGAATGGGGCCGAAATTGCCCGGATGGAATGGTATCGAGAAGGTCGTGTGCCTCTTCATACCTTACGCGCCAACATCGATTATGGTTTTGCTGAAGCGATGACCACCTATGGCGTTATTGGTGTGAAGGTATGGATTTTCAAAGGCGAAGTGTTAGGCAAGCAAGGTTCCGAGACCATGCTTGCTAAGGAGAAGTAGGGGGTTCAGGACAGGAGGACAGGTGGTCAGGGGAACAGGCGATTATGTCAGCCTGACAGACAGACTTCCTGATTCCTGATTTCTCCTGTTTCCTAACCGCCGGACTCCTGAACTTGAGAACTAAGATATATGTTACAACCTAAACGTACTAAATTCAAGAAGCAACAAAAGGGCAAAAACCGCGGTAATGCCCAACGTGGCAATAAGGTCAGCTTTGGTGCTTTTGGACTGAAGGCCACTGGTCGGGGACGAATTACCTCGCGTCAAATTGAGGCGGCCCGGCGTACCATTAGTCGCTATATCAAACGGGGTGGAAAAATTTGGATTCGAATTTTTCCAGATAAGCCGATTAGCAAAAAGCCCTTAGAGGTTCGTATGGGTAAAGGTAAAGGCGCCGTTGAATACTGGGTGGCATTGATTCAACCAGGGCGGTTGTTGTATGAAGTAGATGGTGTCACTGAACAAGAGGCGCGGGCCGCCTTGCGTTTGGCCGCCGCTAAACTTTCTGTTCCCACTATGTTTGTCAGTCGGATGGTGATGTGATGATAGCCCGTGAATTACGTGAAAAAAACGTTGATGACCTCAAAAAAGAACTTCTGGACTTGCATCGTGAACACTTTAATCTGCGAATGCAGAAGGCTAACGAACAACTCAAGCAACATCACCTGCTGGGCCAGGTAAAGCGTAGTATTGCACGAGTCAAGACCGTCTTGAAAGAAAAGGAAAGAACCGTATGACAGAAGCAACCGTGCGTGTGAAACGTACCCTGACGGGGCAAGTGATTAGTGACAAAATGAATAAAACCATAACGGTGCTGGTGGAACGTTTGGTCAAACATCCGAAATATGGGAAGTTTGTGAGGCGTTCGACCAAACTTCATGCCCATGATGAAGAGAACCGTTGTCGGGAAGGAGATGTCGTGACGATTGAAGAATGTCGCCCTCTTTCCAAAACCAAAGCGTGGCGGTTACATGAAATTGTTTCTACTAGCCAGCCAGCCGTAGCCAAGGAGTGATAGCGTATGATTCAAATGAGTACTATGCTAGAAGCCGCCGATAATAGTGGTGCCCGTCGCATGATGTGTATCAAAGTGTTGGGTGGTTCGCGTCGCCGCTATGCCAGCGTAGGTGACATTATTAAAGTTAGCATCAAAGAAGCTATCCCGCGTGGGAAAGTCAAGAAGGGAGAAATCTATGATGCGGTGATCGTCAGAACGCGCAAAGGTGTGAGACGCGGGGATGGTTCTGTGATTCGGTTTGACGGTAATGCGGCAGTGTTGCTGAATAATCAGAAACAACCCATTGGGACTCGTATTTTTGGGCCCGTGACGCGTGAACTTCGCGCAGACCACATGAAGATTATTTCTCTTGCGCCTGAAGTGCTTTAACGTTATGGCCGTCAAGAGTGATGAGAAACTAATGGGTTTCTCAAAGAAACTTAGTTTCTTTAAATGAAGCTAAGTTTCTTTAAAGGCAGTGAACAGAGACTACTATGCGTAAAATAAGACGAAACGATGAAGTCATCGTGATTACTGGTAAAGATAAAGGAAAACGTGGTAAAGTCATTCGAGTCAGCGCGGATGACCGGGTCTTTGTGGAAAATGTCAATGTGGTGAAACGCCACACTAAAGGCAATCCTATACATAACCAGCCAGGGGGAATCATAGATAAAGAGACGCCCATTCACATTTCCAATGTGGCACTCTATAACCCCACTACGAATAAAGCTGACAAAGTAGGTTTTAAATTTCTTGAAGACGGCAATAAAGTACGTTTCTTCAAGTCAAATGGCGAAGTGATTGACGTATGATTTGGGTTTTTGGATTTTCGATGGTCGATTCTTGGATATAAGACGAAATTAATATGGCAGCAAGGTTACAAACTTATTATCACGATGTGGTCGTGCCTCAACTCAAACAGCGGTTTGGCTACCAAAGCGTCATGCAAGTGCCCAAATTTGTGAAGATCACCCTGAATATGGGTTGCGGAGAGGCAGTGGCAGACAAAAAAGTAATTGAACGGGCGGTGGCCGATTTGGCAGTGATTGCAGGCCAAAAGCCGGTGGTCACGTTGTCGCGCAAGTCCATTGCTAACTTTAAAATTCGTACGGACTGGCCGATTGGTTGTAAAGTAACGCTACGTCGCGACCGTATGTATGAATTTTTGGATCGGTTGATCAACATTTCCATTCCGCGGATTCGTGACTTTCGTGGCTTTAGTGCTAAAGCGTTTGATGGACGTGGCAACTATAGTTTAGGGGTGCGAGAACAGATCATTTTCTCTGAAATTGACTACGATAAGATCGATGCGGTGCGGGGATTAGATATTACCTTCACTACCTCGGCCGCCACCGATGACGAGGCGCGTGCTTTATTGGCGGCTTTCAACTTTCCGTTACGAGACAAGGGGTAGAGTGGCTATGGCGAGACTGGCACTGAAAAATAAGGAAGCAAAACGCTTACGAATAGTTAAAAAGTATGCGGCGAAACGAACCGAATTGAAGAGTATCATTTCCAACATGACGTTGTCTGAGGAAGAACGTGAGGCGGCACGGCGGAAAGTCTTGTGTATGCCGCGTGATGCAAGTCCTTGTCGGTTGCACAATCGTTGCCGTATCACGGGCCGCCCTCACGGTTATTACCGGAGATTTGGCCTCAGTCGGAACAAGTTACGAGAGGCTGCCATGCAGGGACTGGTGCCCGGCTTGGTGAAGGCCAGTTGGTAATTGATTACAATTCAATGAATATTGAATGGTCTGCGAACAGATTTGACAACTCTTTGAAAGTTGTCAAATCTCGCCCCGTCATTATTCACTAAGGTTTACTATATCACTATGAACATGACAGACCCTATTGCAGATATGTTGACCCGGATTCGCAATGGTCAAATGGCCCGTAAGCAACGGGTTGAAATGCCATCTTCGAAAATGAAGAAAGCGATAGCCCAACTTCTCGTACAAGAAGGTTACATTAGCGACTATGGTGTGACACAAGAGGTTAAGCCGGTCTTGACGGTGGCTTTAAAATATTATCAGGGGAAACCCGTTATTTCTGAAATTCAACGAGTGAGTCGGCCTGGGTTACGTGTTTATAAACCCAAAGACAAACTTCCTAAAATCATGGGTGGATTAGGAACAACCATTGTTTCTACTTCCAAAGGCCTGATGACAGACCGTCAAGCACGGACGCAGGGATTTGGGGGCGAGGTCCTCTGTTGGGTGAGTTAACTGGACATCCGCTATCCGCTATCCGCTATCCGCTAAAAACAGGATGAGAGTTAACAACTATGTCAAGAGTTGCAAAAGTACCTATATCTATACCCAAAGGTGTAGAAATTACACTGCAAGGCCAGCAGCTAATGGTCAAGGGCAGCAAAGGGGTTCTCAACCACAAGATTGCTGACCCAGTAGAAGTGAAGAAAATCGACAGTCAGTTAACCGTGACCCCACGTCATACTGTGGCTACGGCGGACGCCTTGGCAGGGACCACCCGGGCCTTGGTGTTCAACATGGTAAAAGGGGTTAGCCAGGGTTTTGAAAAGAAACTGATTCTGGTTGGCGTTGGCTACCGTGCCCAGGTCCAGGGTAAAACTTTAAATCTGACGCTGGGTTTTTCGCATCCTATCGCGTTTGCGATTCCTGACGGGGTAGTTGTAGAAACGCCCAGTCAAACGGAAGTAATAGTGAAAGGGCTAGACAAACATCAAGTGGGACAGGTGGCAGCGAACATTCGCGCCTATCGTCCTCCTGAACCTTATCGTGGCAAAGGTGTGAAGTATGCCAATGAGGTGATTGTCCTAAAAGAGGCTAAGAAGAAGTAAGTCATGGTTAATCGTCAAAATAGGTCAATTAACCGTTAGCTATTAACGGTTATAGATTGGGTTTGGGAGGTAATTAATGAACAAAAAAGAAACCCGTTTACGTCGTGCCCGTCGTACTCGCCTACACATTAAGAAGATGGGTGCTACGCGGTTATGTATACATAAAACGCCACGTCATATTTACGCACAAGTGATTTCCCCCACGGGATCCGAAGTGCTGGCCAGTGCTTCTAGCTTAGACGAAGAGTTTAAGCAAGAGGTTGCTTATGGCGGTAATATCAAAGCGGCGTCGGTTGTGGGTAGGTTGGTGGCCCAACGTGCCAAGGCAAAAGGAATCACGAAAGTGGCTTTTGACCGGTCGGGCTTTAAATATCATGGGCGAGTCAAGGCAGTGGCTGAAGCGGCCCGTGAACAAGGTTTAAGTTTCTAAATTGAGTAAGGGGTTCAAGACTCTTTGAACTCCTTATGGGAATGTGTTGAGTATGGTTAACTTTGATATTCAAAGCAGTAGGAATGATGACCTCTTGGAGAGACTCGTCGCGGTCAACCGGGTCGCTAAAGTAGTCAAAGGTGGTCGAATCTTCAGTTTTACCGCGCTGACCGTGGTCGGCGATGGCAAAGGCAAGGCGGGTTTTGGTTATGGCAAAGCCCGTGAAGTTCCCTTAGCCATCCAGAAGGCAATGGACAGTGCGCGGAAAAACATGTACCATGTCCCCCTGAAAGGCACTACTTTACAGTATGCTATCACGGTGCAACAGGGGGCCGCCAAGGTCTTTATGCAACCTGCGGCAGAAGGGACCGGAATCATTGCAGGAGGCGCAATGCGGGCCGTGTTTGAAGTGCTAGGGGTGCGCAATGTGTTGGCCAAGGTGATTGGTCCTTCCAATCCGATTAATGTGGTTCAAGCGATGATGAAGGGCCTGTCTCAGATGGTTTCACCTGAAGAGATTGCGGCCAAACGTGGGAAGACAGTAGAAGAAATTACGAGTTAGTCTCATGAGTGCCAACAAGAATAAACTAAAAGTAACACAAGTTCGGAGTACCCACGCCTGTTTACCAAAACACAAAGCTTGTGTGGCAGGGTTGGGGTTACGACACACTTATCATTCAGTAGAGGTAGAAGACACGCCAGCGGTTCGAGGCATGATTAATAAGGTAGCCTACCTCTTAAAAGTTGAGAACGTTTGATTTTCGTTTTGGGTTTTGGGATAATTCAAGGTAGATTGTCACAAATCCAGAATTGAGGAGGTATGGATAATACATTTATGCAATTGAATACTTTAAAACCAGCGTCGGGGTCTAAACAGTCTCCCAAACGGGTTGGACGTGGCATCGGTTGTGGCTTGGGTAAAACGTGTGGACGCGGTCACAAGGGTCAAAAGGCCCGGGCCGGCGGTTTTCATAAAAGAGGTTTTGAAGGTGGCCAAATGCCATTGCAGAGACGGTTGCCTAAAGTTGGTTTTAATTCTCCGAAACGGGGGTTGACCGCGGAGGTGCGTCTGCATGAGTTGGAACGTATGACCGAAGAAGTGATAGACTTGCCATCCCTCAAAGCGGCGAATATTGTGCCAGCCACCTGTGTGCGTGCTAAAGTGATAGCGTCTGGGAAACTTTCGAAAGCGGTTAAAATTCGTGGTTTGGCCGTCACCAAAGGGGCTAAGGTAGCTATAGAGGCGACGGGCGGAAGTATAGAAAGTTAGACAGATTTGAAGATTTGACAACTTTTAAAAAGTTGTCAAATCTTGGATAAATCTCAACAGAACGGACGTTCTCACGAAATCCGTTGTACTCTTAGGAGAGAAGATTTGACAACTTTTAAAAAGTTGTCAAATCTTGGATAAATCTCAACAGAACGGACGTTCTCACGGAATCCGTTGTACTCTTAGGAGAGAAGATTTGACAACTTTTAAAAAGTTGTCAAATCTTGGATAAATCTCAACAGAACGGACGTTCTCACGGAATCCGTGAGATTTCGTCAATCCGTTGTACTATTAGGAGAATTGAAGAGACTTTATGAATACTCTTTCAATGTCAGACAAACTGGGTAAGTTAGGAGGAGTCGTTGAACTAAAACAGCGCGTATTATTTTTATTGGGTGCTATTTTAGTTTTTCGCATAGGCTCCTTTATCCCTGTTCCAGGGATTGACCCAGACGCCCTGGCAAAGATGTTTGAACAACAAAGTGGCACTATTTTAGACATGTTCAACATGTTTTCCGGAGGTGCATTAAAACGCTTCTCCGTGCTTGCCATTGGCATTATGCCTTATATTTCGGCCTCCATCATTATTCAAATGTTGACGGTGGTGTCACCGCAACTGGAACAATTGAAAAAAGAAGGGCCTACCGGACAACGTAAGATTACCCAATACACTCGTTATTTCACGGTGGTCTTAGCCATGTTTCAATCTTTGGGGGTTGCGATTGCGTTAGAAAGTCAAGGGGTAGTAGTTGACCCAGGCATGGCCTTCCGACTCACCGCGGCAGTTACCTTGGTAACTGGAACCATGTTCCTAATGTGGTTAGGTGAACAGGTAACGGAAAGAGGATTAGGTAATGGTATTTCCATGATCATCTTTGCGGGCATCGTGGCCGGTTTGCCACAGGCCATTGCTGGCACGTTGGAAATGGCGCGGACGGGACAACTCCATTTTTTAATGGTGTTGTTAATCTTTGTCATTGTGTTGGCCGTAACGGCCTTTGTGGTCTTTGTGGAACGTGGGCAACGACGAATTACGGTCAATTATGCCAAGCGACAAATTGGGAACAAACTGTATGCTGGGCAAACGAGTCATTTGCCATTGAAGGTAAATATGGCGGGGGTTATCCCACCCATTTTCGCATCGAGTATCATCTTATTTCCTGCCACCTTGGGAAGCTGGTTTGGCAGTAGCGAGGGGATGGAATGGCTAAGAGATATTTCTCAAATGTTATCGCCAGGTCAGCCCATTTATGTGATGCTATATGCCATGGCAATTATATTCTTTTGCTTCTTTTATACGGGACTGGTGTTTAACCCCAGAGAGACAGCAGAGAACTTGAAGAAGTCAGGTGCCTTCATTCCAGGTGTAAGACCAGGTAAGCAAACCGCTGAATACATTGACCGGGTGATGTCACGGTTAACCTTGGGCGGTGCCGCCTACGTTACCAGTGTTTGTTTGTTGCCTGAATTTTTGACTTTGCAATGGCATGTCCCATTCTATTTCGGTGGCACTTCGCTATTGATTATCGTGGTTGTCACCATGGATTTTATGGCCCAGGTGCAAGCCCATTTGATGTCTCATCAATATGAAGGTTTGATGAGGCGGGCCAATTTGAAAGGGTCGGGACGGAGTCCAATCTTGCGTTAATTCATTTTGGAGTCCAAAACCTGTTTTGGACTCCTCTAACTGGTAACATTATTGACTATGAAAGTAAGAGCTTCTGTAAAAAGAATTTGTCGTAACTGTAAGATTATCCGCCGCAAAGGTCAAGTGCGAGTGATTTGCACCATTGCCAAACATAAGCAGAGACAAGGATAGAGTAAATTAGAGTAACACTCAGGTAAGGGGAGAAAAAAATGGCTCGTATTGCAGGCATTAATATTCCAGAGAAAAAACACACTGTCATTGCATTGACTTCAATTTATGGTATCGGTTCCACACGCGCCCAAACGATTTGTGACAACGCGAAAATTACGCCGAGTGTCAAGGTGAAAGACCTCACAGAGGAACAATTAGATACCCTGCGTGCAGAAATCGCTAAGTTCACCGTGGAAGGGGACTTGCGTCGCGAGGTCGCCATGAGTATTAAACGTCTCATGGATTTGGCCTGTTACCGTGGGATACGCCATCGTCGCGGGTTGCCCGTGCGGGGACAGAGAACGAAAACCAATGCACGTACTCGTAAAGGGCCACGCAGATCGATGCGGAAACAGTAGTAGTATGCGAGTGGTCCCTGTAAAATCATAAGGCTGTCATGGAGATTTTAGACAATTTGACAATAGCATGAAACGTGCCCCGGTGGAGTAGAGGCGGTAGCCGGTGGAAGGTTGGCACACCCCCGAAAACCGGGACCACCCTCACCGGCTGAAGCCTCTACTCCACCATGACATAGCCCTGGTGGAGTGGAGGCGGTAGCCGGTGGAAGGTTGGCACACCCCCGAAAACCGGGACCACCCTCACCGGCTGAAGCCTCTACTCCACCGGGGCCATGTTGGGATGTGTTCGTCAATCTTTTATAGATTTTTATGATGGGCGACACCTCTAACCTATCGTTTTTGCAGAGACTGCCAACATGATTCACTATTCACTATCCACTATTCATTATCCATATAAGTATGGCTAAACCAGCAGCAGCACAACAACGTACACGTAAGAAGGTAAAAAAGAACGTTTCGGACGGCATTGCCCATGTCCATGCCTCTTTCAATAACACCATCATTTCGATAACCGATCGTCAAGGCAACGCTTTGGCCTGGGCAACGGCAGGTGGTAGTGGTTTTCGTGGTTCACGTAAAAGCACCCCCTTTGCCGCACAGGTGGCAGCAGAGAAAGTCAGCAACGTCATTAAAGAATTTGGAGTAAAAAATTTGGAAGTGCGAGTCAAGGGGCCGGGCCCTGGGCGAGAATCAGCGGTGCGATCTCTCAATGCCCACGGTTTTAAAATCACTAACATCATGGATGTCACTCCCATCCCGCATAACGGGTGTCGTCCCCCAAAGAAGCGTAGAGTGTAAAGATTGTTTTTAGATTTTGAGTTTTGGATTTCGGAAATCGCGGGACCGTTCGGCGCGGGCTAAATTGATAAATCGGAAATCAAAAATCAAAACTATGGAAAACTAAGAGGAAACAATATGGCGAAATATCTTGGGCCAAAATGTAAATTGAGTCGTCGTGAAGGTGGTGTTGACCTGTTTTTGAAAAGCCGGGCACGAGGGTTGGATTCCAAATGTAAATTAGAGAAGATGCCAGGCCAACACGGCGACAGACGTCAACGGTTGTCTGACTATGGTACCCAACTCCGCGAGAAACAGAAGTTGCGCAGACTGTATGGCGTGTTGGAAAGACAATTTCATGGCTACTATGAAAAAGCCAGTCGTTTAAAAGGTTCTACTGGGCAGAATCTGTTGAAGTTGCTAGAAAGTCGTCTGGACAACGTAATATTTAGGATGGGCTTTGCGGCCACCCGGGCAGAGGCGAAACAACTGGTTTGTCACAAATCAGTTTTAGTGAACAATGGTTGCGTGAACATCCCGTCTTATCAAGTCAAACCCGGCGACGTGATTAGTATTCGTGAGAAAAGTCGCGAACAATTGCGAATTAAAAGTGCTTTGGCAAGTGCCACAGAATATGGTTTCCCTGAATGGGTAGAAGTCGAAATCAGCAAAATGCAGGGAGTATTTAAATCGGTCCCAGAACGCATGGAGTTACCCAGCGACATCAATGAACAATTAGTGGTGGAGTTGTATTCTAAGTAAGACTAACCAGAAAGAAGTCACCGTCCCTTTCGAATGCAAACACTACCTAACGCCTTGGTAGTGTTATAAAATCCAGGAGAAAAAAGCGTCGTTTTGTCTATGACCTGACAAAGCGACACTTTAGACTCCCGAACCATTACCTCTATAACACCACCGAATAGTCTGCTAAATCCGTGTCATCTGTGGTCATCTGCGAGAAAGAACAAACAGAGGAAAACACCGAAATCGGTTCTGCACAGGTGCTTATTTTCACTATTTACTATTCACTCTCAAAGGTGAGATAGAAACAAGATATGCAATCCTATATGATGGATTTTTTAAAGCCGCGTATTGTTGATATTAAACGCTTCAATGGAACAACCGCCACCGTTACCTTAGAACCCTTGGACCGTGGTTTTGGGCATACCCTGGGTAATGCTTTGCGACGGGTGCTATTATCATCTTTAGCGGGGGCGGCCGTGGTAGAAGCAAGAATTGAAGGAATACAGCATGAGTATACCTGGCTTGAAGGAGTGCAAGAGGATGTGACCGAGATATTGTTGAACTTAAAGGGATTGGCAATCCGAATGCACGGCGTTCAGCCAGAAGTGACGCTGACATTGCGAAAGAAAGGGGCCGGGCAGGTTTATGCGGGCGATATTACGTTGCCCCATGATGTCGAGATTGTGAACCCTGACCACCTGATTGCGAATTTGACTAAGACCGGCGAATTGAATATGTGGTTGAAGGTCAAACAAGGTCGTGGTTATCAGTCTGTGAGTTCACGTCATGTCGAAACTGACAACAGCAGTCCGATTGGCACGTTGAAACTAGACGCATCGTTTAGCCCCATTGTGCGAGTCGCCTACAAAGTAGAAAGTGCGCGGGTGGAACAGCGTACTGACTTGGACCGACTGATAATAGAACTACAAACCAATGGCACTATCGACCCTGAATTTGCCATCCGACAAGCTGCCGCCATTTTACAGAACCAGTTGATGGTCATAGCCAGCCTGGAAGGGCGGGCGGAAGGAGACTTATCGCTGACCGGTCATTTAGCGTTTGATCCAGTGTTCTTGCGGCCCGTAGATGAGTTGGAATTAACCGTCCGTTCCGCCAATTGTTTAAAAGCCGAAAGTATTTACTTTATTGGCGATCTGGTGCAAAAAACGGAAGCGGAGTTGTTGAAAACGCCTAATTTGGGCAAGAAGTCTCTGACCGAGATTAAGGATGTCTTAGCCTCCAAGGGACTCTCTTTAGGAATGCGATTAGAGAACTGGCCACCGTCTGGTTTGTATGAACAGCGTAAGGTAAGTTCTTGATTTTAAATATTAAGTGAACGAACTGTCAAAGTCACATCGTCAATTGAAACGAGGAACAAAATCTCATGCGTCACCGTTGTTCGGGTAGAAATTTGAGTCGTACCAGCAGTCATCGGAAGGCCATGTTTAAAAATATGGCCGTTTCTTTAATGCGCTACGAAGTCATCAAGACAACCTTGCCCAAAGCAAAAGAATTGCGGCAGGTTGTAGAACCTTTAATTACTTTGGCTAAAGAAGACAGCGTCGCAAAACGACGTTTAGCGTTTGCAAGGTTGCGAGACCGAGACATTGTCACCAAGTTGTTTAATGACTTGGGGCCACGCTATAAAGAACGGCCAGGGGGGTATATGCGTATACTTAAATTTGGCTTTCGGGTCGGTGACAAAGCCCCGATGGCATTGGTAGAACTTGTCGGAAGGCCACAAGAGGCTGTAGAAGAAAGTTAATCAGAAGGAATAGATTACCTAGAGATTTGCAATTGAAAAACCGGGGTTTCCCGGTTTTTTTGTTGACCGCAGATTTGACAACTTTTCCAAAGTGGTCAAATCTTGTCCATTCCCTACTGATTCACCACCATCGCCCATTCCTCCTCATTAGCACTCCCCACGCTGGTACAATCCCCAGTCACCGTCGCATTGAAGTGAATATTCTTCCCTTGCATCAAATCCAGAACGGGTTGAATCTCTGCATCCGGACACGGGGAAGCATCGGTGGAGAACCAGATGATACCGCCTGGTTTGACATACAACAGGGGTCCAATGGCGTTTCGAAGCAACGTCAAGTCTTTAGGTAAAGGTTTTTACCTATTTGTCACTTCATTTAACGACGTTCCCCCTTGAGAACAATCCCCCGTAATGATGGCCGTCAAATTGACATTCTGCGCCTTTAACCGCCGACTCAGCCCTTCTAAATCGGCATCTTCATAAGGAGACGCATCGGTAATCAAAACAATTTTGCCTCCTGTTTTCAGATGGTCGATAGCCAATTCCAGGGCCTCGGCACTGGCTTCGGGACATAACCCTCCCCCTTGTGCTTCGAGTCTGCCAACCATTCGGCTTAACAGATTCAGGTCCTTGGTATAAGCCTCCAGTTTCACCTCGTCCTTGAACGTAATCAAAGCCACCGTGGTGGCCGTGACAGGGTCGATTTGGGCGATAAAACCCTTCAATGCCCGGGTCGTGGCGTTAATATCTTCCTGCATACTGTGAGTGGTGTCAACTAGCAGGAAAATATCCGCTTTCGCTTCCAGTGGAATCGCCAGATGAGTCCGTTCTCGCACCAAATAGTCAACATATCCAGAGGCACTGGAAGTCGCTTCCACGGTTAGCACCAGTAAACCCATTTCCACTAATTTGATGGAGACCGTGACCGTGGCTTGTTCGCCTGGATTCAACGAGTCCAACTGACAGGTGAGAAGGGGCAGTTTGCCAGATTCACACTGACCTTGGGAACTGTTCACCGAATTTAAGGTCACCCCATTGGGCAGGCGTACCGCTAATTGCACCTCTGTAGCAGGTTCTGGGGCCTTCTCATGGAGGGCCACCCGAAAAGTATATTGCAAAGTGCCTTGCATGGCAACAGGGTCTGAACTGTCTTGCACACTGACCGTCAAGTAGGGTTTAATTTGAGTTTCCGTCAATTGGGCACTGGTCGGGTATTCCATACTGGCAACGATGACCGCATTTTCCAAAACCTGGGCCGCTGGCGAGTTAACCACTATCGTCACCGTCGCCGTCGCACGCGGTGATAAATCATTCAACGTGCAAGTCGCCGTGGTCAAGTCACATTGCCCGTCGCCTGTTTCCAAACGGACTAACTGAGTACCTTCACGAAACGCTTCTGACAGAATCACACCGGTGGCTGTAAGTTTGCCATTGTTCTTAACCGTTACGGTATAAGTGAGGTCATCCCCTTGACCGGGTGGTTGCGGAGAAGGGAGGACCTTCACATCTAACAAGGACTGCGGTTTGAAACTCATCACGGCATCTTGATGGTTGCCCAATTCAAATTCTTTAGTGAAGGGCCCATAACCCGTCTTGGTCACGGTGGCCGTATAACGGTTTTCAGGTAATCCCTTGACTTCCCAATAGCCGGTAGCATCGGTGGTCACGGTGTGTGGACCCACTTGTACGGTGGCGGAGACCAGGGGATTACCCAATTCATCTTGAATCGTGCCTGACACTTGATATTGATGTGGCGGTGACACCATTGCACCTCCAGAGGGCGTGGTAGTGGTCACCACTTCGCTAACCACTTCCGAGAAGACCTTCGCCACTTCAGTGTCTGCGGTAATCCCTTGTGGCAACCAATTAAAGGTGCCCCCAGTGAGGTCTGCAAGATGTTGGTAAAAAGCCTTATCCGTCGCTTCACTGTTATCACAGCTACCAGCTAACAAAACGTGAGTTTTGATACCGCGGGCTTGCAATTTTAACTGCGTGTCAGCATCCAACGCCGTCTCCGCGGAGGAGGCCGTGGCCAAAATAATTTGCCCGTTGTCATTGAGATTGTCCAAGGCGTAATTGAGGGTGCCCACGGTGGCATCTGGACATTCTCCCCCATCTTGCGGTTGCAGACTCCGAATGCGCCCAATGAGGTCCGCCAAATTGTTAGTCACAACGCGAGAAATCCAGTTATCGGTGAAAGTAATCAACTCGATAGTGGGTAACTTAGGTGGTTCAGTTTTGAAAGTTGCCAAGTAACCTTCCACCGCTTCCTTGGTGGGTGGATTGTCTTCATTGAACTGAGTCAAGAAGTTGACCATTTCTTTATCAGAAGGAGAGTTGACTGGCTGTTCGGCCAGGAATTTCTCCAACGCATCAGCTACCGTTTGGAACAGTCCCGCCATCGTGACACTGTTATTGACCACAATGGTCATATCGGCCTGTTGGCCCGTGCGAGGAGTGATAAGTTCGGCTTCCTTCACCCCCACCCGAAGGGTTGCCGTGGCCGTTGCGGTGGGGTCGTTTTGTGAAGTGACGGTGACGGTCAATTCGTCTTGCGCCCCGCGGGCCGAAGGCAAGGTGACCTCAAAGGTCAAATCCGTGCGACGTAATCCGCCTACTGTGACTTGTTCAGGAGGAGGCATCATTTGCCAACTTTGATTGTCACTGAGGGTCACTGTGTAAGTGTCTTCCGTAGGTCCATTGTTAAGCACACTGAGTTGCACTGGCAAAGTGGCATTAGGTTCACCGACCACGGTTTCCGCATGGTTTAGTTCAACATGGTAAAGAATCTTACTGGGTTGTTGAACCACTTCGGGGGCTTCGGCCAAGTCCTGTAAAGTGACCCCAGGGTCTAACATCACGTTATCCGCAAAAATCTCCACTTTCTCCGCAGCGACGAAGACTTTGCCGGTCACGCCTCGTAAATCAATGGTGCTGTTGTTACCAACCGCTAGAGTAACCACTTGGTCCGCTTGGATAGCCCCAGGGCTGAGTTTGCGTAAGTCCATCGTCCAATCGTCACCCCCAAAAATGATGATTTGGTCAGCATCGTTGACGCGGGTAGTTTCATCCATTGTCAAGGTGGTCGGTTCAATCCAAATGACATTGGAATAACGCAAATCGCGGCGGATTTCTTGTCCTTTGCTGCCCTGAATCACGCCGGAGATGTTACCTAAATTGACGGAAACACTGCCACCGGTGCCACCCACGACATTGTACATTTTGCCACTGTTCCACCAACCAGTTGCAATGTACCATCCCCACCACGGGTTCCAGCTGTACACCAAATTGAGTTGCAACCACCGATAAATGCCATCGGCTAGACCGCCATTCCCCGCCTTAATTTTGCCTGTCGGGCCATTCATGGACATTGCCAAATTGCTGGCGTTGATTTTGACCGAACCCCCTTTGCCACCATACGCATTACCATACACGAACTTACTCCAGGAGTCAAAGGTATCACCATCACCTCCATTACCACTTTCCACGGTGCCTTGATTGATAAAGGCTTCGGTTTGAATGTCGATATTGCCACCATTACCCCCAATGGCATCCACCACCCCTGAACCTGCTACATAAAAGTTATAGGGCAGATCGTCACCACCCCGACCACTGGCACTGATTTTACCGGTGGTTTCATTGACAAAACGACCCGTGGTAATACGAATATCACTGCCCGCCGTGGCATGTTTGTAATCATTCCCCACTAAACCGCTATTCACCCCCGCTGAACTTTGAATGGTGCCTCGATTGCGAATGGCACCTGCCGAGAGATCAACCGCAGTGGTAGGTGACAGGAGGTTGTTAAAAGCACTTTGCAGAACCCCACCTTGTTCGATACAGAGACCTTTGACATTCACAGGCGCATTAGGCAAAATGACTGTGTTAGAAGGTTGAATTAACACCCAATCATTGGCATTGGGCAGACGATTTTTGTCCCAGGTCGTCGGGATATTCCACATGCCGACCGGCTTCTTGGAACGAATAGTGATGACTGCGGAACTACAGGTATCATCGCTAACGGCGACGACTTTTACCGTGATTTGCCGCGACCCTTTCTTACCCGAACGGTCAGTCACTTCTAAGGTAGCTGTCAACTGACCTGCTTGTGTGTAGGTATGGTTCACAGGAATACTGCCCACTTGACTGACCGTGCCAGTGGTGCTGTTACCATCTCCAAAGGTCCAGGTATAGGTGTAAGGACCATCTTTATCACCATCGGTAAAGGAACCATTGAAATCAACCTGTTGTCCTACTTCAACGTCCAAATTTGAACCGGCGTTGACTTGAGGAGTTGGGTTAATTTGAGGTGCTGGGGGAATATAGACGGGGTTGGGACAAGACCATCCAAACCAATTTATCCTGCAAAAGATATTCTGTATGTTAACCGCTTCAGCGACCGGCACCCAACTAGCAGTCATCAAAGCTACCCCAATAGCAGAAGCCAATAATTTCCGACGTGGCGCCCAATGTGAAGTAATTAAACGTTTTGATTTGAGTTTCATATTGAAATCTCCTCTGTTAAAATGAATGGTTGAAAAGGTTTGAACCATGATAGGTGTGACATGATGAGAGGACTGTAACCGTAGATTACGGTCTCTCACACTCATCCCAAACATCACAGTTCAAAAAAATATAATACGTTTGTCCTTAATTTAAACACGTACTGGAGAACTTTCCATGTTAGCAGAAACCGTTGTCCTCAAACCCATTCAAACGACTGTTTCATCACGGCGAACCGTCGTCAAAGCGTCGCCAATCACAGGTGAAGAATTAGCCGCACTGGGAGATATTGGACGCACTGAGTTAGTCAAAGGAGAAATTATTTATCTTATGCCAACCGGACATCCTCATAGTTTTTACGAAGGCAATATTACTATTGCTTTAGGTATATTCGTGCGCGAACACAAACTGCTGGGTCGCGTTTTACCTGGCGAAGTGGGTATCTATACTCAACGCCATCCCGATACCGTGCGAGGTGCCGATGTTGCGTTCATTTCTCATGAACGATTAGCCCAAGTGCAATCCAAAAGTTTTCTGGATGTTTGCCCAGAATTGATTGTTGAAGTCATGTCCCCCGACGACACCTGGGACGAAGTTCACGAGAAATTAGAAGAATATTTCGCCGTCGGTGCGAAACTGATATGGGTCGTGGCCCCACGTCGGCAACGTCTCCATGTGTATCGATCTCTCACTGACCTGGACGTGTTGACGGTTCAAGACACGTTGACAGGCGGTGAAGTATTACCTGGTTTTCAAGTGCCTGTGGCAGAGTTATTCGGGTAATTTACCAGTCGGGTAGCCCACTACTTCGCCGACTTGAGTTAAGGACGGTGGGCAACAAACATTTGCCTACCTTACGCCTACTAATGAGTTGCAATAAATATTTTGGTGTATCATATAGAAAAACTTCTTTCTACTCATAAACCGTCACTTTCCATGAAACAAACTCTTGCTATTTCCTTAGACGAAGCCTTAATTCAAAAAGCGACTTTTATTGCTGCTTCTCATGCCACCACCGTGTCACAACTGTTGAGTGAAGAACTGACACGGTTGATTAATCAATTAGCTGCCAACCATTACGAACAAACCAAACAACATGCTTTCGCACAAATGGAAATTGGTTGTCATTTGGGAGGCATGTACTTACCACGAGAAGAATGCCATGAACGCTAAATTCTTTGTTGACACGAATCTGCTTCTGTATGGGTATGATAAAGACGCCAATGAGAAACATGAGATCGCAGTGACCTGGTTAAAACAACTTTGGGAAACCCAAACGGGCATCATCAGTACCCAAGTGTTGCAAGAATTTTATGTCAATGCGACACGCAAAATTTCTCCTCCCATTTCACCGGCAAGGGTGAGAGAGATATTGACTGACTACTTGAGTTGGCAAGTAGAAATCAATACGCCTGACACCATTTTATTTGCCTCAAAGCTTCAGGAACGTCATTGTTTATCGTTTTGGGATGCTATGATTATTGCAGCCGCACGACAGGGAGGTGCCAATATTCTTCTGACCGAAGACCTTAATCATGGACAGATCATTGAAGGTATACGCATTCAAAATCCGTTTTTAAGTTAGGTTGAACTGTCACCACGTTCCTACTCCGTGCATAGTCGAGTAGGGTGGGCAACAAACATTTGCCTGCCCTACGCCTACTCTCTTATTACTGTAGCCTCGGCCCAACCGGACTGCACCAAAGAATCTATAATAAATTGTCCACGATTGCCCCAGATAGGATGCCGTTCGAGAGACAATTGATCCGCCAGTAATTCAGCCTCCTCGGCAGGTGTACGTCCTGATTCTTCAGCACGATGTAATATTTCTAAACAACGTTGGTAAATACCGGTGGGAGTTTGTTGCTGGAGATGGGCCATAATCACCGGGTCATTTTCGATTACGCCATATTGTTCGTTAGCGCAGTTAACAATTCCCATTCGATTGGCGAGAAAGTCTGGGATGTAGAGGACACCTTTGGGAAAGAGTTTGGCATCTCTTTTGGGGTCTTCAAGTTGATTGTTTGCGGCGCCACAAACCACTTTTGCCTGAATCAGTGGGATAGTTGCAGAATTGAGAGTGGCGCCCAACGCATTGGGTGCCAATACATCTCCTGCTTCTTTCAAGATAGAATTATCCCCCGGCGCCACTAAGCGTAACTCTAATGGTGCCCCAACATATTGTGTTTTAGCCTTATCAAGTGCTAATGGATTAACATCCGAACCAATTATTTTGGCAACTCTGCGGTTGAGTAATTCTTTTATCATGTAAAAAGACACATTTCCAACGCCCTGTATGACAACCGTTTTTCCCTCTAACCGGCCCAGTCCCAAATATTCAAGTGCCGCTTCAATAGCCACCACGACGCCAGTTGCAGTTAAAATACTAGGATTACCGCTTCCGCCAAATTCTGCTGGAATACAAGTAGTATGGCGGGTTGTAGAAAACACCTGTGCCATATCGTTAGGCACGGTTCCGGCGTCTTCAGCAGTCACGTAACATCCCCTCAGGCTAGACATAAAACGCCCATAGTCTTGATAAATAGCTTTGCGTAATTCGGGATGGCGGTAATCATTCCCTTCCTGTCGCGCAATAACACCCTTGCCTCCTCCCCACCATAAACCAGCTAAGGCACATTTTTGTCCCATACCACGACTGAGGCGTAGGCCCTCTCGGATATAGTCTTCTAAGCGGTCGTAATGCCACAACCGAACCCCACCCGCCGCTTGTCCGCGTAGCGTCAGGTGAATAAAAGTGCCGAGTAAATGACCACTTTGACGACCGATCTCAAAAAACATCCCTTGATGTTTTTGATAGTCTCTGGTATCTGCTTGTAACGCCTCAACCACATTTTGCAAAATTGGGTGACTGCCCTGTAGTTGTCTTGTTTGAGGATGAGTCACTATAAATGCACGTTCCCGCTGATTGTCTTTCATTGCTTCAATCAAGGTTGCGGGTGGTAATTGCCATAAATTCATTTTGATACCTGTTTCAATTGTTTCGATTGAGGAGTCCAAAACAAGTTTTGGACTCCGTCCAAAGTAGATACCCTCCCTGGCAGAGATGGCATCTGGTTCTTACTGCCCACAAGCCCCCACCGGCATCGCCAACCCTTCCACATCATCGTAACCAATGGAAAGATTGAACTCTTTACGTAGTGTGCAGGTGGCGATGTCATACGCTTGCAATTCCAATTTCTTGCTATGGTGTGACCCTAATAGCACCAAACCATCGGGCAAGATATTGGGAGGTAATGTTTTGACGGCCTCGGTTTTGGGAGGGAGACCGCCGCAGACTTTGGCAACTTTGCCATTAGCCGGCGCGTAACTCCACAATTCTTTGCCTATCACACCATACAACACTTGGGAGGCGGCATCCCAGGTTAAATCCGCTAATTCCACGGCGGAGGGCAGTTCTAACTTCCCCTGTCCTGTGTCAATATCCAAGGTGGCCAATCCCTGACCTTTAGCCCAAGCCCATAAGATGCCTTGATTGTCAAAGGCGAGGCCACTGATGTCGGCAAATTCCGTGTTACCAACCGAACGTAATTCACCGGTATTGGGGTCGAGTTTGTACAAATGTCCTTTGGGATGTCCAAACGCATCGTCCCCTGAACCCAGGTAAATTTCGCTAGTGACAGGATGGATGGCCAACGCTTCAATATCGCAACCTTTGCAAGTCTGCCCCAGTTGTTTAACGGTGGAGTCAAACGAATTGCGCACAAAGAAGATGCTGTCATTGAGGGCTTGGTCTTGCACCCCGTAGAGTAAGCAAGCCGCGGGCCGAGGTTCATTGGGTTTGGCTTCGGCAATGAAGTCCTCATGCCAAGTCTTCTCACCATTGTCGTCCACGTCTTCCAGTGAATAATAGTAGGTATTCCCTGGCACGGCGGAGGTGTCGTCAAAGGTGTACGTGGCACCCCATCTGGCTTCGAGTTGCGCTGGAATCAGGTCTGGGTTGACTTGAACCTTATTGACCCATTCACCAGCGGCATTTTTCTCTTGACGATAGACGTTGAAACCGCTATTGCCAAATTCGAGAAGAGTTGCCCAGGTGAGATGGTTGCCAATGTTTGTGGGACTGGCGGTGTGGTAGTCAAGGGCAATGAAGGGAGGTTTTAGGCAGTTCTCAGGGTTGTAAGAAATGCTACTTATGTCCTCCGCATAAGCACCTGCCATAAGCAGTTGAGAAAGCAATAAGCAACAGGCAGTGATACTGATTGCCGACGGTCTGCACCACAGATGAATAAAGCGGCAACAGACAGTTAAATTTCGTGATTGATAGTAGTTCATAGTTGACCTCTGCTAATAAACCAACTTAGTTGGTTTTGTTATTGACAAACCCCATAATCTGCTGCCACCATTGAAAACATACCAGATTGACAAAAGTCGGCATCGGTAATGTCAAGTTTAGTGCTTGGTGGCGCACTCAATCTCATGGTCGCCGCCAACTCTTGAACCGTTCCTAGTTGACTTCTTCTAAGGGATTGTGTGGCAGGTGAAACATCGTCACCTTGACTTCCTAAAAAGTACGGGCCAAAGTTGACATACCAACCATGTCCATAAGGAAAGTCATTCGTGGTATCGTTAGCCGCTTTGTCCCATTCCGCCTTGCAGGCAGTGGCAAGCAGATTACCTCTGCACATGTGTCCACCTTCTCCTTTTTGTTCCTGTTTGAAACAACAAATGTCATGGAGAATGCTACCAACAGTGACAAATCCTTTGGCCATACAGCTAGAAGTATCTAACGTCACAGGATGAACTGGATCCGGAATGATTTGACACCCAGGACCCGAAGCACCAAAACAACGTTGCGGTGTTTCAAAGTCACAGGCGGATTTTTGCCTTGCTGGACTTACCCACCACCCAATCAATTCAGCGCCTTCCTTTATCCTATCGGCAAAATAGGCTACTCGTTTCGCAAATTCTCCTACTGCATCAGAAACTTTAGCCACTCCTTCGGCAAACGCTGCTACCGCGCAAAACAGTTGACATAAGGGTGGAAAGAGTACAGCGGCCACTCTAGCAATCGATGCTACTACCTTGGCTACAGCACTAATTACTTGCGTCACTTTAACCACAAACCGGGCCACCTTCGCCACAAAACCGGCGACTTTGCCAATGAAACGAGTGACTGAGCTGAAGACATTTTTTATCCCTTTCCACAGCTTACTAAAAAAGCCTCTCGTGTTTTTTGGCAATACGACACACACGCCATTCTGATTGTCTATCATGGTGTAATTGCCCTGCGAATCAATATGCACGACCATATTGTTCACTAGGTCCTGAACCTTGTACTCATTATTCCCATAAACCGTCGCTATCAGGTTAGGAAACTCCTCATCGGTGACCGTGTAACTGCCATCAAGATTGATGACCGCCAGCGCAGTCGGATATTCGGAATCCGTGACCGTCTTCACCCCCGTCGTCTTATCAAACGATAAAGACATCGTGGGGTCATCACTGTCAGTCGCCGTGATATTCCCGGCGCTATCAATCGCTACCGTGACCGTGGGCGACTCACTATCTGCCGCGGTATAAGTCCCGTCCTGATTGGCCGTGACAGACACGGTGGGAAACTCAGGGTCCATGAAGGAAACCGAACCATCAGGATTCGTTCGCGCATCTAAGGCAATCTCCTCCCCGGTCTCACTCACATTCTTGCCCACCAAAATAGAAAACTCGTTGGTGTCACTACGACGCGAACGAGTGCCATCGTTAGGTGACACATAAACTTGGGACGCTTGATTATCGCCCTGATAAGTATCACCCACCTGATTGACTTGCATTTCCGTCTTTTCTGTGGCATCCTTATTGGGCTTGACCAACATATCATACTCACTGTTGGACACCATCACCCCATCATCACGCATCGACCAAATTTCCGTGGGCGTAGTTCCGATCAGGCCAAAATTCACCTTGATCGTTTGACTGGTCTTTGGCACCGTCAAATCATAAAACGCCGGTTGCCCAACCTCCCCGGCCACGGGCGTAACTTGCCGCATATCAGGGGGTATATCAATCCAAAGGGTAAAATCACCGGCATTGTTACCAAAAAAATAGTAACAGCCGTCCCCACCAGTCACGGCGGTAAAAAAACCACCTTGGCCAGTTTGGACTAATTGGTTGTCCATCAGGTAAACCACGGCATTGGCTTGAACCAGTTCGCCGGCATCATAAGTGCCATTGCTGTTCTGGTCCAAAAAGACGCAACCTTGGAAATCGACGGCATTGACCGCCGGTAGCCAGACCGAAAAGATGGCGAGTGTTCCAGCCATTAGCCACTGTGTCAGGGATTCTCGCCACCCGACCTTCTGGGCTTGCGCCCGTAATTGGCCTC
The DNA here is from genome assembly GCA_011391085.1 of Thiotrichaceae bacterium. GTDB lineage: Bacteria > Pseudomonadota > Gammaproteobacteria > Beggiatoales > Beggiatoaceae > JAABRD01. The sequence goes on from JAABRD010000024.1 coordinate 51,070, forward strand.
CTCTACCAGAGGCGTGTTTATTGAGATTTGAACAAGACATGTTCGTATTCCTTTTGTGTTAGTTGTCTGAATCAGAATTTTCAGAATGTTAGAATTAGCAGAATGGTGATTCGGTTAATTCTGTGAGTTTGGCAAAGACTGCCGTTGTGTTTGATGATAGGGGGTCAGCCTGGGTGTTGACCTGCGTCTGTATTCCTTATATATATAGATTAAGTTCAATTCGAGAAACTCAGTTTCTTGAAGAAACTGAGTTTCGGTTCTTTTGTTGTGCCCGTGGGTCTAAATATAAGGGCATCAAGTGTTAAATCATAGGTAACTTTCGTTTAACAAAGTGTTCAATTTCGTTTAACACTGGCAAACCTCATAGAGATTAAGTTCCGTTCGAGAAACTCAGTATTTTGAAAAAACTGAGTTTCAGCCAGGTAGGGTGGGCAAACGTCTTTTGGTTTGCCCACGGATTTTGATGGCGGGGGGGTTGGGGGGCAATGGTAAGGCGCGTTGCCCACCCTACCTGGCTGCCATTAAGCCAGGGAATTGACAGAAACTTCAACAGTCTATATCATAAAGCATTTTAAACTCTGGTTAATTTCAATCAACCATGTCCTTTAAAATTAAATTTACTCAAACAGCTACCAACCATATACGGGCACTGCGCAAATTTGAACAACAATTGATTCTGGATGCCATCGAAGAACAATTGGTTTATGAACCTCATCAGGAAACTAGAAATAGAAAGCGTCTAAGATATAACAACATTTCTGATTGGGAACTACGTGTTGACAAATATAGAATATTTTATGATTTGGTGATAACTGAAGAAAAACACATTGTGAAAATCAAACCGGTTGGCCATAAAGCTCACAACACTTTGCACACTGGTGGCCGGCCAGGAGACAAAATTATGAAAGTGATAGAAATGGAAAGTTGGTATCCCACCCTTGCTGAAGTGATAAGTCTAGCGGTGTGACAATCCGTTTACGCACATTAACCCACGGGTAATACGTTTGTGTTGGCCTCGATAGATGACTTTGACGTGGTGGTCAACGTCTTTTTGTTGCCCACCATTTAGGTGGTGAAATAGGAAGGCAACGGTAAACCGCGTTGCCCTCCCTACAAATACTATAAATACTATGCAATATAGAAAATCTTCCCGCTTCTCATAACTATGACCCCTTCCCCCCTTATCCTCCTTGGAATGCACCGTAGTGGCACTTCCGCTTTAATGCGTGTGCTAAATCTACTCGGTGTGGAAATCGGTTCTCATCTCTTGCCCAAACATCATACCAATGAAACTGGTTTTTGGGAGTGGTTCCCCATGGTCCAGGCCCATGAAACCATCTTCCAATTGCTTCACTCCACCTGGTTTAACCCGCTACCTTTGCCTCCTCAATGGTGGCAATCGGAATCCTTGACGGCTTTGCAAGTGCAAATGAAGCAAGTGTTGCATCATCAGTTTGCTAACAGTCCTCTGTGGGGAATGAAAGACCCGCGGTTGTGTCGTTTGCTACCTTTTTGGTTACCAATTTTAGACTCGTTGGGAATGTCGCCCAAATTTGTGATAATCGCCAGACCGCCTGAAGAAGTAGCCGCCTCTTTAAAACGTCGTGATGACTTCTTTCTGCATGAAACAGCTTTGTGGTTATGGCTAACCTACATGTTAGAAGCCGAACAGTATTCGCAACCTTATGCTAGAGTGTGGGTGACTTATGACGAATTATTAACCGATTGGCAAGCCACCGTCACCAAAATTGCGTCGGTGTTGACTCTTAAATGGCCCCATACGCCGACTTCAGTGCAATCCCAAGTGCAAGATTTCTTAACCCCCAATTTGAGACATCATCATACAGAAGAATGTCCAAAACAGGGACGCGAGGAGATGTTGTTAAGCTGGAGTCAATCGGTCTATTCAGTCATTTGTGAAGCGGCCCAAGGGAGGTGTGAAGGGTTGCAATCGGTGGGGGAGATTCGGCACGCTGTTGAAGCATTTGCAATCCGTCGGCCACGGTTTTATTTGGCAGACAAAAGTTACCAAATTTATTTGGAAAGACATTGTAGTGATGTTCTTTCATTCTTGTACCCCCCCCTACCCCCCCGCACGCGGGGGGGAGTCATTTCCCTTAGGGAGGAAGTCATTCCCCCCGTACACAGGGAGTTAGGGGGGTATAGAAATGGGAAAACGTCACCCGTGTTGAATCAGCCTCCATTGCCATGTTTAGCACAGCCGTTACCTACCTTTCATTTATTCATTGTGCAACGTCCTGGGCAATCAGTTTTCTATTTGAATGCTACTCTGGCTTCTTTGCATAATCAAACTTATCCTCATTGGCAAGTTCATTTATCATTCCCGACACTTCCAACTGAGGGAGAGGCGGGAGGCGAGTGGGTGGCAGTGTTGCACGCGGGGGATACGTTGGCACCTGAATTACTGTGGTGGTGTGTACTCTATATTCACCGTTATCCGCAGTGGTGGTTGCTTTATACCGATGAGGATTTATGGTCTCCTCAAGGAGAACACTATGCCCCGCAATTTAAGCCGGACTGGAATTTAGATTTATTACGTTCCACGCCTTATATTGGCGGTTTCGTCTTGGTGCAACGGGAAGCGTTGCAACAGGTGGGAGGTTATGCGAATTATCCTCTTTTGGAAAATGTTGATCTGGCTTTGAAACTTTGGGAACGTTATGGGGAGTCGACACTTGGACATGTTCCTTACGTCCTCTATCATCGTGCCACGGTCAATGCGCTGGAGTATTGGCCGGCGACAACTGAGTCTGCTATCGCGATTTTACAACAACATTGTAAACGTCAAGCTATCTCGGCGCAAGTCTATGAAACGGATTTTTTCAACCTGTATTGTATTGAATATTCGTTAGAAAAAACGCCACTGGTCTCTCTTATTCTGACCACTCGAAATGACCCTCAGTCGTTGCAACGTTGCCTCCACAGTCTGTTGACCGTGTCCACTTATCCGCATTATGAAGTTATCGTGGTGGACAATCACAGTACCACGGAGGAGATGAGGACGTATCTAATGGGGTTGATGAAGCATGAGAAGATTCAAGTGTTGTTTAGTAAACAGGAAAGGAATGTGTCTCAACTGCTTAACCTCGCGGTGGCCCACGCCCAAGGTAGCATCCTCTGCTTTCTCAATGACGACTCTCAAATTATCCAACCGTCAGGGTTGCAAGAGTTATTGTCTCATTGTTTGCGTCCAGAAGTAGGTGCCGTGGGACCGCGCCTGTTAGGGGCCGATCATCGATTATTGCATTCTGGTTTGATATTGGGAATGGGGGTAGCTGGGGTGGCAGGACGGGTTCATCATGGTTTGGGGCACGATGAACTGGGTTATCTGGGACGTAATCAAGTGGCCCAGAATTTTTCCGCTATTTCAGATACTGGCTTGATGATTGAAAAGTCTCTCTATTTAGAAGTGGGTGGCATGGAGGAGACATTCAATTTGTTCAATGAAGTGGAGTTCTGTTTAAAGATCACTGCTACAGGTAAAAAAATGGTCTGGACTCCCTTTGCCACCCTTCTGCAACACGGACCTGGCAGTGTGATTCGGTATCGGGATAATTCGTTGAATAATCAACAATTTGAAACTGAGGTGGAGCGTCTTCAAACACGTTGGATGTCACACCTTCGAGAGGACCCGGCGTATCATCCGCATCTCAGTTTACATGGTTCTGAATGGCAACCTGACAGTCAAATAACAGTACCTTGGAATCCTCATTTTCAGGATCGTCCACGGGTGGTTGCGTTTCCTTATGACAGTTGGGGTTGCGGAGAATATCGAGTGCGGGCGCCATTACGGGCGTTGCAACGGGCTTCCATGATAGAATATGCTTTGATGCCCAATGATAAAGAAGGTCGCATTCCTACCCCTACAGAATTGGCGCGGTTGCAACCAGATACGGTGTTGTTACATAATACGTTACAGGATGAGGCATTGCAACGATTGAAACAGTATCAAGAGGTGGTGCCAGGTTTCAAAATTTTTGGACAAGATGACCTTTTGTTTGCCTTGCCCAAGGCCAATCCTTATCGTCGTCTCAATTATCGGGACCTGAAACCTAGAATTGGCAAAGCGATTTCTCACTGTGATCGTCTGTTGGTCACGACCGAACCGTTGGCAGAGATTTATCAATATGTGGCTTCCGACATTCGGATCGTGCCGAATTATTTAGAACGTCACCGTTGGGATTTTCTCACTTCCCACCGTCGCCAGGGACGCCAACCGCGGGTGGGCTGGGCTGGGGCAGCGCAACATCAGGGAGATTTGCAATTGATTATTCCATTGGTCATCACGTTAGCTTCGAAGGAGGAGGTGGAATGGGTCTTCTTTGGAATGTGTCCAGAGGAGTTACGGCCTTATGTTTCCGAATATCATCCAATGGTTCCCTTTGACGAATATCCTGCTAAATTGGCCAGTTTGAACTTGGATGTGGCGATAGCACCGTTAGAGATTCACCCGTTCAATGAAGCAAAGAGTCACTTGCGTTTGTTAGAATATGGTATCTTAGGTTGGCCAGTGATATGTTCAGATATTTATCCTTATCAATCGGCCCCTGTGACTCGTGTTCCTAACACGTCGCAAGCCTGGTTGCAGGCTGTACGTGAACATATTTATGATTTGGAAGCGGCCCAGCAAGCAGGAGAAGAATTAAGGCAGTGGGTAAAGAAATATTGGTTACTAGAAGACCATTTAGATGAATGGGCGGAGGCGTTAAATGTTAGCAGTCGTCGTTTAAAAACCAGTTCTCTAGGAGGAAACAGCGTAGTTTCGTCCGAACCTTCCGTTATTTTTCTACTTGGCAACGATTTCACCAGTTGCCATTTCTTGGAATCTATTTTGACTCAACATTCGTCTATAGTCAGTGTGTCAGAAGCCGATTTTTTTGCGGAAGTTCATGCGAAATTGAATATGCGTTCACCGGCTGAAGCCTCCACTTCGGGATGTTGTTCACCGGCTGAAGCCTCCACTTCGGGATGTTGTTCACCGGCTGAAGCCTCCACTCCGGTATCTCCTCATTTTCGTTATATTGTAGAACTTTGGACTGAATGGGAAGAGGAGTTTCGTTATGTGGCTGACTCTGGTTTATCTCATCGGGCGGATTTGTTGAAACGACGTTGGGCAAAGGTATTAGATTATTCTCCGACTCGTTTCGTTATCTATTCGGCGGCGGTATCTATGGCTAAAACGCAGTGGTTGCAACAGCATTTTCCGAATGCTTACTTCATTCATATTGTTCGCAATGGTTATGCGGTGGCGTTGGAGTTACGCGACAGGATTCAGCAACAATATGGTGTGCAACCTTTGTTATTGTCAAGGACGGCGCGGCATTGGGCGCGTAGTTTAGAGATTTTGCAAGAGGATATGGGTTGTTTGAAACGATTTTTGGAAATTCGTTATGAGGAGATAATAACTGATCCTTCCGCCGTTTTTCAACAGATAGCAGGTTTTTTGCAGTTACCTGAACTTCATTTCTCTCCTTCGCTGCATGGCGCCTCGCAAAAGTTAGATAGATTGAACCAAATGACGGCTGCACAACGGGCGGTGATTGAAAGGGAGGCGGGGAAGAGATTGGAGTGTCGTAATATTTTTCAAACTTGTACAATTTACGCTGGAGCGCAATAAGCATTATTGCGCAATAATGCTTATTGTGCGTAAGTGGGAATTGGATAAGTTTATCGGTAGTGATGCAATGTGGGTTCTTTGTCTGAACTTTGATTAGAATGATTTTCAGATGGACTCTGATTCGTCAAGCCTCCTTTCATAGCCCTCATTTAATCATATAAATCATAGTTCAAGACTAAGAAACCTCACGATATTTCACCCAGTTTGCATTACTACCCTATTTTCCATCACCCACGGTGCCTCTTGCCGCCGCCGTTGTTCATAACTTCTGATTTCCTGGGCATGTTGCAACGTCAGTCCAATGTCATCCAGACCATTGAGTAAGCAATGTTTCCTAAAAGATTCTATGTGGAACCCACAAATCTTTCCTTCTGAGGTCATCACTGTTTGGGCCGCGAGATCAATGGTCAGTTGATAGCCAGGATTGGCTTCGACTTCTTGAAACAACATATCCACCGTCGTTTCATCTAACACAATGGGCAAAATGCCATTTTTGAAACAGTTGCTATAAAAAATGTCGGCAAAACTGGGGGCGATGAGGGCGCGAAAACCGTAATCAAGCAGGGCCCACGGGGCATGTTCACGACTGGAACCACAGCCAAAATTGCGCCGGGCCAGTAGAATAGTAGTCCCCTGATAACGCGGTTGATGGAGGAAAAAATCTGGATTGAGGGGACGTTTGTTGCAATCTTGACCCGGTTCACCGTGGTCTAAATAACGCCATTCGTCAAAGAGGTTAGGTCCAAAACCAGTTCGATGAATCGATTTTAGAAATTGTTTAGGGATGATGGCATCGGTGTCCACATTCGCCCGATCTAAAGGGGCGACTAGGCCAGTTAAGAGAGTAAATGGTTGCATAGTGTTGAAATGGTTAGTTGTGAAAGGTAACCTTGAATTTGTGAACCAAGGTATCTAATACCTAAACAAGTATTTTATCATCTGTTCAATAAAATGAAAATGGTTATCGACATGGACGCGACGATTGTAAGCGTTGGTATAAAGGTTCTGGCATTTTTGATATTCTTAAAATTGTTAAATGGCATAGTTTATACCTCTTCGTCTATTTGATAGGAAAGAAACTCTGTTTCGGAACGCAAAGGGAGTTTCTCGCCTTGTCCATCCTACGGAATCTGAATCTGTTTTTCACATTCCGCAAACAGATAGTCCAAAATTCCAAACACTTTCTTGGGATCCGTCACTGAATAGGAAAGGGTATGCTGAGTAAACACTTCCCGTTCCAGTTTCCCAAATTCCCAAAAAATCCCGGTTGATACAATACCATAGACGGTTAATTGGTCGTTTTGATTCAATTTTTGACAAGCCATCATCTCCACTAAGTATTGTGCCCACCCTCCTTCAAAATCCTGTTTTTTGGCTTCCACTACCGCTAACAACGGGGTGTTGATAGGTTTTTCAATGACCTCATCTCGCCAGACCGAGACTAAATAATCAGGTTCGCCATACAATTTATCATCACAAACCAGTTCTTGATGAGACCATAGTTTCAGCTTATTATGCCGTTTCCAAGTGTGTTGCAAAAATGGGAAAATGAAACTTTCACAGAAGAAAAATTCACTTTCAAACATGGTTCTCTTGTCCAACGCAAAATTGAGATTTTCCAGAAACCATTCCGGCAGTTCCATTGGAACTTCCGGCAAAAATCTGTCTCGCCGGAGTTTGAGTGGATATTTTTGAAGCACTTGCTTGAGATTTTTGAAGTCGCTAAATGGCATAGTTTATACCTCTAAGTATATTTGATAGAAAAGAAACTCAGTTTCTTAAAGAAACTGAGTTTCTCCCCCTATCAAGCCGCCTTCCGCAATACCTGAGATTGCACTTCCAATAACTCTATCAAGTTCTGAATCGCTTCCACCTCAGGCGTTTCAAAATAGACTTCACCACATTGGCTACAGGTCCAGGCGGGGATACTCTCTAAAGTGACATGATAGTGCGGCCGCGTAATTTGAAAAGGGGCAGATTGCCGTATCATGGTGGCATAACAGTACATACATTTCATGGAGATAGCCTCTGTTTAAAATGTGGGTTCCACTTGTTGGGATGTGGTAAATAAACGGTTATGATGGCCAAATAATCTTCTTTAGGAGAACAAACGACATGAATGGGGCGTTGTTGTGCATCAAAACCCAAGAGAAGACAACTGTGTCCACGTTGATCTTCAGGATAGTCTTCAATCATTTCTCCTTCTTGCACAACTTTTTCAACATCGTTAGCCCTTATCATTCTTTCAGGTCGCGACATTTGACGTATCGCATGGGGGAGAAAGAGGAGGTTTTTCTGGGCCGCTTGTCGAACAAGTTCTCTAATATCTGTCATGGTGTATTTTTTTCTCTGTCACTTGCCACATAAATCATTCTCAAAAATTCGATATTGAATAGTCCTAAGTTTATTTTTTTTGGACAGTTTCCAAGTTGGTGGATACGCTTCGCTTAATCCACCCTACATGCCACATGCTTCAGACTCAGTAGAACCCTAATCAGAAGACTCCTCCACTTTGTTCTCCTTATCCTCTTCCTTCGCAGGCGGGGTAACGATACGAATTTCAAGAACCCGTTGATTGAAATGATTATATTGGTTGATAATAATCGCGCCCATCATATTTTCAATTTTAATTGGCAAACCCATTCCCTCTGGTGACTTGTTTAAGGAAAAGACGGTGGGCAATTTTTTATAGCCCGCCTCTTCCAAATATTTTGAAACATTTTGCCAATTTCGGATTTTCTTACCCACCGACGACAGTTCTTTGACATACGAATAAATGGTGGCACTTAACGCATTCTCCACACTACGAAGTTCTTTCTTCAATTTATCAGCTATCTCAGTAGGACTGTGACCACATAACAAGCCTCGCAAATGCAACTTTTCCACGGGTGTCAAGTATTGGTCTTTGGTGCCGGCCAAGTCACGGTATAAACGTTCTAAGTCCCATTGCTGTTCGGCTTGTTTGAATTGTTCGCGTTTGGGAGATTGTTAGATGGGGGTGGTCATAAATGTAACATTATCTATGGAAAGAGAGTTGATAAAATACTAACTAAAGAAACAATTTGATATCCTTGAATGACTAGAGTACACTTAAATTGATAATAGTGTATAAACGGAATAGCTTAAAAATGGAAACCCTTGAATCGTTGTTCAAGCACAGATTTAGAATTTTAAGCTATTTAGTCATCACCAAAGAAACTCAGTTTCTTAAAGAAACTGAGTTTCTCGACTCATTAAGCGGCCTTCTGCAACCGCCGAAATTGCACCTTTTCAGTTGTCACCCGGCGGCGGGACTAAACGGGTCAAGTAACATCAAGTCAGAAACGGCCTGAAAATCCTTAATATTGCGCGTCATTAAAGGTCGTCCCAAATGTAATGCAGTGGCGGCAATAATGGCATCTGGCAATTTTAAGAAAGTCGTTTGACGTAACTGAATACACTTCTTGATAATTTCTTCACTCAAAGAGAGTTCTTGAACTTTTGTCAATAACTCTGCGGCTTCATTCAAAGATTTCGCACTGTGTTTAGACCAGCCAAGTATCTCTATTCGAGTGATGACAGAAACATACGCCCCAGCGTCAAACGCTTCTTCTAACCACCTTTCACCGACCTCTCCTAAACAATCAGTCAAGTGGTAAATCAAGAGGTTGGTATCAATGACACAACCTTGGTCAATGAGTTCCATTCTCTTTCCCATTCCGAACGCATTTGTTGAATTTCCGCATCCACTTCTTCAATCGTCTTGCCACGCCCCCAGGCCCCACGAGTTCGTCGTAATATCTCACGAGAACTAGGTGAGGAACTGGGTGAAACAGGGTGGGTTTCCTCCATCACAATGATAATTCGTATATCAGTGGCGTGTCTTGGTGGCGCGGAGGTTAGCCAGCGCACGGACTGATTACGTTCCAAAATGGCTTCATAGCTTTTTAACATGAGGATTCTCCAGTTAAATGGTTTAATTTGTAAAGAATAAAATCTGCCGTTATAATCGTCCCTCCGTTTTCGCCAACTCAAGTTCTTCTGCCGTGACAAGTTGTTCATAAATTAAAGTTGGCAGACTTTCTATAGTAATCGCCGAAATTAGAAATTAGTAGGGTGGATTTCGCTGCGCGTATCCACCTGCGTTTCCTCACCACCGCAGAATTAGTTAAGTGGCCGCAAAATAAATACCCCCGATATTCTCATAATCCGGGTCAATCGCAAACCGTATCCGTTCCAGAAAACCATGCAAACCCAACACGGTAGGCCCTGTCCACGCCTCACAAAAGAGAAAGGTGCCATCGATAATCAATTCTTCTCCCCAATCGGCTTTTAAACTGACCTCGACACGGTGTAAAGAACCGGTGAAATTACCCAGTCTGGTGTTGATAGTAGCGGTGCCCACTGGGGTACCTAAAAAGACTTGTTCATACGAGTAAGCTTGATAAATCTGACTACCAGCCATTGAGAGTTCCGCGCCCGTATCTAACAACGCGATTTGTTTCGCTTTGATGGCAGGAAACTCGCATTCGACACCCGTGATTAACTTGTAGTTGTCTATCTCATGTAGAAAATGCAAATAAGCACCACCGGTACTCCATTGTGAAAGAGTATGGTTGACACGATAAAGGTCCGCCATCATGCCACCTATTTTAAGTTAATAAACAAGGCGACACTCAACTGACCGGAATGCTTCATAGTTTTATACAGTTCCAGAAAATTTTCATTGGCCCCTAAAAAGATTCCTTCATTCATGGCTATCCATTGTCCTTGATATTCCTTGGCATGAATTTTTAGCCACGCTAGATTCTGCCGAACTCCCTCAGCCGACGTGGCTTTGGTGAAGGTAGGCATCGTTTTGACAGTCGGTTTGGGAATGTTGTACATAGTTGAGACTCCTCTGGTTTGAGTTTTCAAGTGCTGAAGAAATTATGAGACGTGGGATTCAATGGGTAACTGGGTCTCCACTAGATAGAAGTTGATTGCCCCCTTACCGCCCCGTTGCCCACTCTACTACTTGGCGGTTATTTTTCAAGCATCGTCAGGTTTCTGTTGCATCAGTATCAGCAATTGCGCCGGTAATATCGCAGGAACAGGGGATTGTTCAAAATCGCTGGTATTACGGGTCACCACATAATCACTTAGCACTGCCGCAGAATGTGTATGCAGAACATCCAGTAAGACGTTTAAATCTATCATGACTTTCATTGGTGCTTACGTAAAAGATGTTGGTAATAATCGTCTCTTACCTCCAGTTGTTCGGGCAGAATACCGGTAATTGCCGCCAGTGCTGGATGCAACGTTCTTGACGCACGGGCTTCGGCAATGATAGCGTCTGGGTGACGTGGCAACCTCGACCCGGCGGGCGGGGGAGAAAAACTCAGTTCCAGACGTCTCACAATTTCTTGAGTGAGATTGCACTGGTGTAACGTAGCGGCTTGCATTAATTGTTCATAGATTGAAGTAGGCAGACTTTCTATAGTAATCGCAGGCATAATTCAGTTCTCCAGAAGATGGTTTCATTCAATGGAAGGAAGAGTTTAAACCCAGTAGAACCCTAATCAGAAGACTCCAGCCAGCGTACCAATTGGTTATGTTCCAGGATGGCTTCATCACTTTTCAACATGATCATCCTCCAGTCAAGTGGTTTGTTTAAAAAGGTTCTGTTTCTCACATTCAGTAAACAGATAGTCCAAAACCCCAAACACTTTTTTGGGTTCCATCACTGAATATGAAAGGGTATGCTGAGTAAACACGTCCTTTTCGAGTTTCCCAAATTCCCAAAGAATCCCGGTTGACACAATACCATAGACAGTAATCTGTTCATCTTGGTTCAATTTTTGACAAGCCAGGAGTTCCGCTAGACACTGCGCCCACCCGCCTTCAAAATCCTGTTTTTTGGCTTCCACTACCGCCAACAAAGGAATCTGAACGGGTTTCTCCATGATCTCACCTTGCCAGACAGAGACTAAATAATCCGGCGCACCAGACAATTTGTCGTCACAAACCAATTCCTGATGAGACCATAATCTTAGCTGGTTATGCCGTTTCCAAGTCTGTTGTAAGAATGGAAAAATAAAACTTTCACAAAAGAACTGTTCATTTTCAAACATGGTTCGATTGTCCAACGCAAAGTTGAGATTTTCAACAAATAACTCCGGCAAATCCAGTTGCACGTCCGGCAAGAAGCGGGCCAGTCGGAGTTTGACGGTGGGACAGTATTGAAGCACTTGCTTGATAGTTTTGAAATCGCTAAAGGCCATCTGATTCCTCTTGTTCTTGTTAGTAATGTTGTTTCAACGCGCAACGCCGGTGCAAAGTGGCGGCTTGTTTCAATGGTTGGTAGGCAGACTTTCTATAGTAATGGCATGCATAGTCTATTTCTCCATTTAAGATGATTTCATTTAGGTCAGAAACCAATCCGACTCACTCCTAAGACTCCTCCTCTTTCTCCCCGTCTGGCATTGGGAACACCAAACGAAGATTAATTTCAACGCCCTTTTGATTGTTACAATAATGTGGATTGATGAACGTAATCAGCCCTTCCAAAGCCTCTATCGGCAAAGTGATTCCTTGTAATTTTTTCAAAGGAAAAGAGGGCGATTTTTTATACCCGACCTCTTCCAGATATTGCGTAACATCCCGCCAGTTGTCAATTTTTTGACCTGCCAGGAGGTCTTTGACTCGTGAATACAGCCTGGTACTCAAATCGGATTCCACCCCGTGGGTATCTTTGTTCAATTTGTTAGCTATCTCGGCGGGACTGCAACCACATAACAGACCGCGCAGGTGAAGTTTGTCCATATTGGTCAACTTTCGCCCCTTAACATCGGCTTTGACCAAATCACGGTATAAACGTTCCAAATCCCATTGCTGTTCAGCTTGTTCGAATTGTTCGCGTTTGGTTTTTTTTTGGACAGGAGTGGTCATAAATATGATGTTCTTTATATGATGTTCAAGTAATTAGGATTTCCTCTATTCCTGTGATGAATACAACGGATTTGAGGGATACACGGATTTTTCCCGTTGACTATCCGTATATCCCAAAAATTTGTTGTACTCGTTCTAAAAGAACAAATTTGACATCCTTGAATAACTAGAGTACACTTAAATTGACAACAGTGTATAAACGGAATAGTTTAAAAATGGAAACCCTTGAATCGTTGTTTAAGCACAGATTTTAGAATTTTAAGCTATGCACTTTCCCGCCTACGAAATTTCGTAGGTCTCTACCCAAGAGTGGGGATAAATAAGAGGTTCCGATTAAAAAGCCTCCTTTTTTCAAAAGGGAGGCTTTCCTTTTTTTGAGGGGCTGGTTTGATTGGACGACCAACTAACGTATTGTAAGCAATCACATAAAAATTGATAGGCTTTTTCTTAGGTTGATTGGCTTTATGTTCTTCATCTCTCAAATATGCACTTTGTACAAACAAATTCAGTTTGCCCCTGTTAGAGGCGTGTGACATCGTGAAAAATACCTCATATTCTCTCTTTTGCCCAGCGTCATCTATCATTTCAACAATAAAGAAGTTTCCCTTCCCAGTATGATAACATCTTTGTTTATCAAGTTCGAATACAATCCTTTTAAGAGATTTAGAAAGTTGATAACGTTCAAAATCAAAGATTCTTACTTCACGGAAATCTTGGTAAAACAATTCCTTATCTAAGGTCTCTAAATTTTCGATTCTTTGGGTGAAACAATGAAGGCTAAAGGAAACGTTTAAATGGTAAATTTGTTCTGGCTTATTCCCCTTAGCTGGTTGTTTATAAATCATATTAAAAGGATGAAGATGTGTCAAATCATATATTTCTTCTTTATATATGAAAGGTTTCCAATAAATCATAATGGAATCTAACTATGTTTTCTGATTTTGGGCGCAACCATAAATGTAACATTCCTAATATGGAAAGAAAAACAGATAAAACACTGATTAAAACACTGATGAATGTTTGTTGATATTTAATCATTCTATCCTTATATTGTGACAGATAGCAACCAATGTAAATTGAGTGAATGGGGCTATAAAATCCATAAATTCTTATTTTACGTTGGGTTGCTGGTATAATCTTGACTTTGTGACTAATGGTTGGGATTATTTTAAGGGGTGTTTTGGGTGTTGTCAAGTTTTTTTGAGAGGAAAATTCCTATGAAGAAAAAATTATTAATTTCTGTTGCCATCGTGTCGTCTTTGGGGTTGGTTAATCCGGCTTTTGCAGATAGCAACGTGGACACGACTATTAAGGTTGCGGGTTCGGTTGAACGTGTTGCTAATGTGATTGAAATGGTTTCTGATAACAAAGATGTTAAGAAAGCCGCCGGCACAGTTGGTACAGTAGCCGGTACTGTTAAAGATGCAACAGAGGTTGGCGCAGTGGTTGGTACAGGCGCCGCTGTAGCAGGCGCCTCTGGATCAAGTATTATGAGTACCATGGCCGCTTACGGTGGTGGTTCAGTAGTGGGGGCGCCTGTAGCCGCTGGTGTAGCAGGATTTGCTGCTGCGGATTTGATGAACAAACATCTCTACAGTAATTGCCAAGACCAAAAGGCTTGTGATGCGGCCCAAAACGGCACTTATGCAGGTGCAGCGGTAGGGACCACTGCGGCGCTGGGAACGGTAATCACTGTGGGTGCAGGACCTGCTGGATTAGCCGCAATTGGAGGTGCTGTCGGTGGTGGTATGGCGGCGGGTGCAGTAGCAGTGGTTGCGGCCCCGGTGGTGTTAGCGGCGGCGATTGGGGGAGCGGTTTATTGGATGTTCAGTGATTAGCACTGATTGGGGTGGACGACCTGGACCTTTGGTGGTAAAGGACTGGGTTGGCTACCTTAACAATATAAGGCATTGTCTAAAATGAAAATTCTTCTTATACATGTATCTAAAAATTGGCAAGGACGAGTTTATGCCGAATATCCTTTAGGAATAGGTATTCTAGCTACTCTCGCAAAACTAGCAGGTCATACCGTTTATATACATGATATGGCCGTAGATAGTACATCTATAAGTCAGGTTGTTGAATATTTTAAACCTAATGTTACGGGTATATCTTTTTTATCAACATCTGCTACGACTGCTACGACTGTTATAATGCAATTGTGTCAATTAGATAGTGGACATCTAGTTGCTGGAGGAATACACGTTTCTATTTTTCCTGAAGATACCGTTGAACAAGGTATCGATATAGCAGTTACTGGCGAAGGTGAACTTGTATGGTTACCATTATTGGAACTGTTAGACCAAACGTCAGTAGGTAATTATGTATTGGATAAATTTAGTCATATACCCAACCTTGTTTTTCGTGATAAGTTTGGGACTATCAGAAAAACCAACATCTGCAATGAATCTGTAAACATTAATGAGTTACCACCCGTTGATAGAAGCGTCTTTGATTTAAGCCGTTATCCACATCATTCCATGATTACAAGCCGTGGTTGCCCTTACCGCTGCAAATTTTGTTGTTCTTGGGGACCAGGTGGACGTAAAGGACGTATGGCTTCACCTCAAAAAATCCTAAATGAACTAGAAATTTTAGTCGAAAAATATGGGGCAACTGATGTTTATTGGGCTGATGATATGTTTTTCTTTAATAAGAAAGACAGATTACATTTTTGCTCTCTACTAAAAAATAGGAAATTACCTCTAAAATGGACAGCTCAATTAAGGGCTGACAATTTAGACTCAGAACTTGTAAATGCTCTTACAGAAGCAGGCTGTGTCAAGATTTGTTTAGGTGCTGAATCTGGATCAGATAATATACTTAAATCAATCAGTAAAGGTTTAACAAGAGAAAAAATAGAACAAGGTATCTTATGTGCTGTAAATGGCGGACTTCGTGTTAAAACGTGGTGGATTGTTGGCTTACCAGGTGCTGCCAACATTTCTGAACATTTGGAATCAATAAGTTTGATTGATAAAACTAGACCAGATGAGGTCGCCATTCACTTGTTTGTTCCTTTACCAGGAACTATATATTGGGATAACGCAGTTTCTTTTGGAATTAAGTTACCACCCATGTGTTCACTTGAAAAACTCTATTTTTATGGAAATCCTGGAGATATTGAGTTTAAATATATTTCTCGTGATCAATTAGAATCTGTTTTAGAAAGTTACGAAATACATTTACAGTCAATGGGTTATGTATCAACAGATCACGCAACGCCAGAAACAAAGTTTATTTACACCTCTCCCACTCAAAAGAAGACATTTGATATATGAAAAGCCAGCCCTTCAGATCCTTTAGATTGTCTGTAACGGATAAATAAAAAATAATGATTCCTAAAACAGGTACCTATGTTTGTATTGAGGGGCTTGATGGTGCTGGTAAAAGTACGTTGTTGCAAGCCCTAGTAGAAAGATTAGAAAAACAGCATATATTATTTTCTATTGCTTGTCCTACTAAGCCAATCAGGACAGATTCTCTTATTGAAAGGGTTTTTAGTCGTTTTGCTTTTTTGAGAAAAGCATCCCTCTTTCGTGCCTGCGTTTATGCTTTAAGATCAAAACAAGTAGCTAAAAATACTAACTGGAATGTACCTCTAATACTTGGAGATCGCAGTATAGTAACAAGCTATGTTACACGTTGGAGGAGATGGTGGAATAGTGCAAGACTCACTATCCGTTTTGTTGATTATTGTGAACCTTTTATTCCAGTACCTGACCATATATTCTACATTGACTTACCAGAATATATTTTGAGGGAAAGATTAAATATGCGCGGACAACCGCTCGACATTGATGAAACTGTACAAAGATCAAGAGAGATGCGTCGTGCATATGATGAAATATGTAACACAAAGATTATACCTCGTATCCATAGTACAAAATGGCATAAGTTAGAAATAACAGCTAATAGTAGTCCAGAAGAAGTTGCAAACGAGGCATGGAAAATATTACTTCATCTTGTTCCTACGCTCTGCGTGGAAATGTCATTGTGACGCTCTGCGTCATTTTTTAAGGGGAAATTCTTATGAAGAAAAAACTGTTAATCTCTGCTGCCATAGTGTCGTCTTTGGCTTTGGCTAATCCAGCTTTTGCAGACAGTAGAACTGATAGTACTGTTGGAAGAAATGCTTTGAAGGCCGCAGGTTATGGTGAAGAGTTCTATGATTGTGTTAGCAATCCAACCATAGAACAGTGCGGTGAGAGTGCGGCTAAAATTGCTATCTCCGAGGGTGTAGAGCGGGCCATAATAGCAGGCGCTGGCGGAGTCACTGGTGCTACAACTTTGTACGTTATCGGAGCGCCAGTAGCGGCTACATTAGGATTTGCTGTTTCGCCCGTGATTGTTGGCGGTGTAATCGTCGCTGGTGTTGGGTATGGTGTATCTGAGGGTGTTACTTGGCTATTCTTTGATGATTAAGCCAGGCAGGGTGGACAACGTTTTTTGTTGTTCACTATTTCCTAAGATGGTAGGAACATCAAACTAAAATGAGGTAAACAAACATGAAGAAGTTAAGTACGCTGTTGTTAGCATTAATGTTCCTAACCTTTGCTAACTCGGTCTTGGCATGTGTAAAAGGGAAACTTGAGAAAGTTCTCCCTAATGGAAAGACGGTTGAACTGACTATCGATGCGCTAAATTTTTCAACTGAACAGATTGAGAAATTCTGTGCGGATGCGGTTGAACCGAAGGCGTGTCAGGACAATGCGGCTAATACTGTTTCGAGGTCTATTATGAACGCGAACATGGTAGGGATAACTACTACGGGGCCGGTTATATGGTCACCTGAAATGTGTCGAAAATTAATGGAGATTAATCCAATAATGATGTTCTTCTTGATACCAGTAGCCTTCCAATGTTGGGTGTTCTCCGCTTATCAGCCAGAGTGCAAATAGGTTTGGCAACGTGTTTTAGTTGCCCACCATTCCGTCGAGAAAGGTTGGATTTGGTGGGCAATGCTTCACTTTTGCCCGTCCTACTCGACTTAACGGAATTCATTTCATCCCTCATACCCCAGACACTTCTCGTCTGAAAACAGCGGCAGAATGAGAGAGTCTGCCGCTGTTTTTTGCGCCTTGACGGTTGGTAAGGATTGACATTGGTCTGGAATTGATTTAGACTTCCAAAATCACTTGACAGGTTAAACCTTCAAGCCACTGCGGAATTATCCACGGAGAGGGAGTCAACTTAATGCACCTCACCAAATCATCATTTAGTCGAAACTAATTGAATTTGGCGGACAACGCTTCGCTTTTGCCCGTCCTACTTTGGCTTGACTAAAATCTTAATCTAAAAAGGAATGTAACCCTTGAATTTTGAAGTTGAATATACCGATGAATTTGGACAGTGGTGGGACCACCTAAATGAAAGCGAACAAGAAAGCATTGATGCTATAATAGACTTACTCATGGAAGATGGTCCCCAATTAAAATTTCCTTATAGTTCCAAAATCAGAGGTTCAAAACATTCACATCTGCGCGAACTGAGGATTCAACACAAAGGTCATCCCTATCGAATTTTATATGCTTTTGACCCACGGCGTATAGCCATTTTACTCATTGGCGGGAACAAAACCGGTAAGGATGATTGGTACGAAACATTGATACCTCTCGCCGATAAACTATACCATGAACATTTAAAAACTCTAGCAGAGGAAAACGATTATGGCTAAGTCCTACCAGTTGTTACGCAATAAAATGTCTCCAGAATCACGTAAACGTGCCCAAGAGTTGGCACAACAGCTACGTGAGGAGATGCGATTAGCTGAACTTTGTAAAGTGGACCAAGTACGTTTGGATAATAATGTGGTAAAACCTGCTTCCTCATTTCTAGGTAATTTAGTCGTGCTGAAATCTGGGTAATGGTTTAAGGACAGGCAATCTTTGAAAGACTGTCAGCCATCTGGGGTGGACAACGTGTTTTGGTTGCCCACCATTCTGTCAAAACAAATTGAATTTGGTGGGCAACACTTCGCTTTATACAAACTTTACAGGTGAATAAAATGGATCCAGAACGTTTGGGCAATCTACTACAAAGTGCCCACAGTGCCTACGAGACCGCCGATGATGCGAACGCTTGGCATCTACTGCGTCGTTTTGAATTGATTGGCTTTTTGATAGGTGGAACTCTAGGGGCCTGGCTTGCCTACGAATGGCTAGGAGATATTGAAGAAATCGGCAAACTGGGGGCACTGATTGGCGCCTCCCTTAGTTTTGTGGTGGTTGGGAGTGTGACCAAATGGCTAGTGAAATGGCTTGGTAAGTTGCTACCATGGCTGTTAGTGATTGGCATTCTCTCAGCGATAATCTATTTCTTCAAATAGCCGGTATGGTTCAGGAGTCCAAAGCGAAGCTTTGTCCGTGGCAAAGCTTCGCTTTGGACTCCTGGATTTGATACCATCACCACTAACACCACTAAAAACTTCAACTCATAAGAGTTAATCAGTCTTTTATCAACAACTACTAAGGAGAAAACTTGATGCGAAATCTACTTTGTCTATTACTCTGTGGTATCTTCCTCAATGGCTGTGCCACGTTATCCAAAGACGACTGTCTAAGAGGCGACTGGTTTGCCATTGGGAAAGCCGATGGTAAAGAAGGTCGTCGTCCTGACTATGTTGACTTACACGCCAAAGCCTGTGCGGAACACAGGGTGCGTCCTGATTTAACCGCCTACCAACGAGGACGGGCCGAAGGACTGAACTTGTATTGCATTCCCCATAACGGCTTTGAATTAGGACGAAAAGTGGAAACCTACGAAGGTATTTGTCCTGCCAACTTACAGGAAGAGTTCCTCAAAGCGTATGTCGCAGGCGTAGAACAAGCCCAACGTTCTCTGGAGGAAGACATTAATAATCACCAACGTGCATTGCGGGCTAAACAAAGCGATTTGTCCTATGCCAAAGAGGACAAAAAGAAGGGCTTGGAAAAGGAAGTTTCGTCACTCCGGAGTAATCTGGACAGCCTTCAAAACAAACGTCATCAAACGGATAATTTGTTGGCGGAATATAGTCAGTACCGAGGGCCTAGCGAGGGCCAAAAGATGTTTAAATATGGGCTAGAAACGGCAGCGGATGTGATTATGGAAAAAGGTGTCAAAGGCACGTTAGACAGCGCGGGGAAACTAATTGAGATGGTTACGGGTGGAAGTAAGAAGAAATAATTCAGCCAAATAGGGTGGCCAACGTGTTTTGGTTGCCCGTCATTCTGTCGAAAGGATTGAATTTGGCGGGCAATGCTGCACTTTTGCCCGCTTTACTTGACTTGACTTTGACACTCTACCTTTCCTCCAGGCAACGGCAGAGCGTCTTAACGGTAGTTTCCACCTTCTTGGTGGAAACCACTAAAACTAGGTGCAACAGGTCTCAAATACCTGTTGTGTGGTATAACTCTAATGTGAAAAAAGGAAAATTAATGACTCTCCGAAAATTACTAGGACTTGGAAGCCTTACTTTATGGCTTTCACTTTCTTCCATAACTGCCTGTGCAGTCACTTGTGGAGAATCCACCTATGTCAAGCAGTTTATAAAGAAACAAGACTACAAAGCGGCTTTATCAGAAATTGACAACTGTATAAGCACTTCTGAAGTGCCCGTAGCAGAGGACCTTCAGTTGTTCAATGATTTGCTGGCCAAGATTTTGGAACAGCATAAAGTTACTCCAGAGGAGGCATATCAGAATTTTAAGGCCGTCCTTTCCATCCATGATCTAAAAGAAATGGAATTTGAGTTCCTGAATTATTTTGAAACTCACCTGGAAGAACAAAAAAATTTGTTTTCGGATGTTCATGACCCATCTGATAACTACTATTTTTATTACGACACTGGGCGAGTGTTATCACATTCCAGAGGTATTGCCTTGACCGCGCAAGCCATTTTTTGGAAGAACCTCGTGGGGGGATTGCACAGAGTTAGTTTTGATGACATCCAATCTCTCACGCTAATTTATGAAGTTGGTGTGTCCCTGAGCGGATGGGCACTCAGAATTAATGAGAGTGCCGATAATGACATTAGATTGTCTAAGTTACCCAAGGCAGGAGTGATTCCTTTTATCACGGCGTTAACTTATTTTGTTAAGGCCCATAAATCCAAGACGGAAAAAATCGTTTTAAAGATTCCTCCTGAATCTATGGAGGTGTTAAAAACAGATTTCTTTGAAAGGCATCCCGTATTGGCGAACATAGCAGCAAAGGCTACTTGTCACGCCATCTTTGCGGCAGCCAAATCACTTTCAGGAGGAGTGGTGGAGTCCGGTGGCGTTTGTTCCGAGGTATCTTATGTGCCACCACCTAATCCTGGTGCCCAGGTTGAACTGGGGTGGCGAGATTCAGGTTCAGCAAACTCTCCAACGCATCCTGAACCAGGTACGCGAGATTCAGATTCAAAAAACACTCCTATTGCGTCCACACCTTCGGCCTCGCCAAGAAGAGAACAAGAACCTAGAAAATCTGAAAACCCTCCACCTTCTCCTTCTAAGGAGGAATCTGGTGTGGTGGCCACCCAAAGCACACACCTCAATATCCGTGCGGGTGCGGGGGAACAGTATCAGGTCATTGATAAAGCGCAAAAAGGTCAGACGTTGAAAATTTTGGGGAAGGTTGACAACTGGTACAAAGTTCAGAATGGCAATAATTCTGTTGGTTATGCCAGAGAGGATTTTATCGAATTGTCTCCTGCAAGTGTTCACGCAAATAAATTTCCCAAACAGACATGTGGGGATAGCAATCCAGGCGGAACAAATAAGTGGTATCCTGTATGGGTTGATAACAGTGAGGATAATTTGAAAAAGATTCGGTCTCACTATTGTCGTGACGCTTTTCGCAAAACGACGGCTGAGGGCGAAATTTACATACAGGTGGGCTCTTTTTTAAAGGAGGAAGATGCCGAAGAGTTTGCCAGGTTTCTGCAAGAACGGATGGGTAGTGGACAAGTTGGGAAGATGAGTGAACGCTAATTCTCTTTACTGAAGTCAACCTGGTAGGGTGGTGCAACAACGTGTTTTAGTTGCCCACCATCCTGTCGAAACAGATTGAATTTGGTGGGCAACGTTTCGCTTTTTTCCACCCTACTTGACTTAACGGAATCCATTTTCATCCCTCATACCCCAGACACTTCTCGTTTAAAAACAGCGGCAGAATTAGAGAGTGTGCCGCGGTTTTTTTTGCGCCTTGATGGTTGGTGAGAATTGACATTGGTCGAGAGTGAGTGTAAACTTCACTAATCACTTGAAAACTTAAACACTCTAACCAGAGATAACTCCAACCATGATAACGACTCATCAACTCGTCGGTGTAGATGTAGAAACTGAACAACTCTTACAAGCAGTCATTCACCTGACTGGCTTAAGTCCGTCGGAAGCCTTAAAACAAGGATTAATCCTGTTACAGCAACGTTTCAAGAATCAAACTGACCCCCCAACAGTTCGACCTTTTGAGATTTACCAACAACTAGACCAAGGCGAAGGAGGTTATGCTATTGTCTCTTCTGCCAAAGTGAAGGAAGGTGTCAAAATGGCACTGCAAAGGAAGTTACAACCATGATATTAACAGACACTGGACCGCTGGTGGCGCTGTTTGACCCAAAAGACCCGCAACATCAATGTTGTCAGGTGGTGTTGCGAACGGTTAAGGAGCCTTTGATTAGTACGGTACCCGTTTTGACAGAAGCCTTCCATATACTTTCACCGGCCAGTAAAGGTTCGCAGAACTTGAGAGAATTTATTCGCCGGGGAGGGCTAACGATTTGGTTCTTGAATGAAGAAACACTTCAGTTAGCTTTGGAACTGATGGAGACATATCACGATTGCCCAATGGATTTAGCGGATGCTTCTTTGGTCGTAGCGGCACAAAGTTTGAAGATTCAGCGAATTTTTACGATTGACCGGAAAGACTTTGCGGTGTATCGTATTCGTATGGGGTACCATTATAAATCTTTTGAAGTTATCAACTGTGGTTAAGGTTAGCCAAGTGGGGGTGTAACGTGTTTTGGTTGCCCACCATTCTGTCGAGACAGGTTGGATTTGGTGGGCAATGCTTCGCTTTTGTCCGTCTTACTTGACTTAACAGAACCCATTTCATCCCTCATACCCCAGACACTTCTCGTGTGAAAACAGCGACAGAATTAGAGAGTCTGCCGCTGTTTTTTGGCGCTTTGAAATGGGTGCGAGTTGACAGTCGTTTGGATTAAGGTTAAACTTCTCTTATAATTCCTTCAAACCGTCGATAGGG
>JAABRD010000025.1 GCA_011391085.1 Thiotrichaceae bacterium
AGCGTATCCACCAGTGTCGGGGATGGTGGATACGCTGACGCTTAATCCACCCTACCTTAACTTAATGGCATTGCGGCTAAAGCCTCCACTCCATCGTACCTTAACTGAATGGCATTGCGGCTGAAGCCTCTAGTCCAGCAGTGTTGATTTGTGCGTGACTACCAGGTTTTTCAAATCTTTTAAACCTCCCCATAATGCCACCCTTCCTGTTTTATCCAACGTTGTATCAATAACTGACACGGTTGCGGATATTCTTCCGTCATCAGTTTTCCTACCTTGGTGACCAGACCTAATAAATCTTTATGCTTTTGTAAATCTGCCATGCGTAAATTCATCACGCCCGTTTGGCGAGTGCCTAACACTTCCCCAGGGCCGCGGAGTTCTAAATCTTTTTGGGCAATGGCGAAACCGTCATGGGTTTCCCGAATCGTGGCGAGACGTGAGAGGGCGGGTTCAACTAAGGGAGGTTGGTAGAGGAGGACACAATGACTTTGTTGGGCACCGCGGCCTACCCGTCCTCGAAGTTGATGCAGTTGGGCCAACCCCAAGCGTTCAGCATTTTCAATAATCATCAGGCTGGCGTTGGGAACGTCCACGCCTACTTCAATGACCGTCGTGGCCACCAATAAGTCCAGTTGTCCCGCTTTAAATTCGGTCATCACAGGTTCCTTATCTTTGGTTTTCATGCGGCCGTGGAGGAGGCCAATGCGTAATTCTGACAACGCTTCTTTCAATTGTTGGGCGGTGTTTTCGGCGGCTTGACATTGGAGAAAGTCGGATTCTTCAATAAGGGTGCAGACCCAATAGGCTTGGCGACCTTGAGTGCAGGCGTGGCAAATGCGTTCCATAACTTCTTCACGGCGCGTATTGGGAATAATGACGGTGGTCACGGGACTGCGGCCGGGGGGAAGTTCGTCAATGCTGGAAGTGTCTAGGTCGGCATAAGCAGTCATAGCCAGGGTGCGGGGAATGGGGGTGGCGGTCATAATCAGTTGATGGGGATAAAAACCATCTTGACTGCCTTTATTGCGTAACGCCAGGCGTTGATGGACGCCAAAGCGGTGTTGTTCATCTACAATGACGAGACCGAGTTTGTGAAATTCTACGTCTTTTTGAAAGAGGGCATGAGTGCCAATGACTAAGGCAGCTTGACCGGTGGCAATGGCTTCGAAGGCGTGTTCACGTTTCTTTTTGGTTAAGCTACCGGTTAACCAGGTGACTTGAATATCTAACGGTTGGAACCATTGGGTAAATGTATTTTTGTGTTGTTCAGATAATAATTCAGTGGGTGCCATGACGGCGACTTGGTAGCCAGATTCAATGGCTTGTAAGGCACTGAGGGCGGCGACGACGGTTTTACCGGAACCTACATCACCTTGCACTAGCCGTTGCATAGGATGAGTATCCCGTAAATCATTTGCAATTTCGGCATAGACGCGCCGTTGTGCTACGGTTAATTGAAAAGGTAAGTTGGCCAGAAATTGTTGAGACAGGGGACCCACCTGAGTTAAACTGGGCGCCAGTCGAGTGCGTACTTGGGTGCGGAGGAGGTGCAAACTCAAATGCTGGGCCAGGAGTTCTTCAAAGGCTAACCGCCGTTGACAGGGATGTTGACCCGTTTCTAATTCTTCTGTAGAAATATCGGTGGGCAGATGATGAAGTGTTTGCAAGGCTTCGGTCAATTTAGGGAAGTTGAAACGTGTCAACACGGGTTCCGGCAAATATTCTTCCAGAGGGTGGGCTACTAACGCTTGGTCAATGAGAGAACGTAATTGATTTTGTTGTAACCCTTCGGTACTGGGATAGATAGGGGTTAAATGAGTCTGAACGGTCAACAAGGGGTTGTCACCGTTGATGCGTTGATATTCTGGATGAATCAATTCCAAACAGTGATAGCCATGGCGCACTTCTCCAAAACAACGTAATTTGACGCCTGGTTGCAATTGTTGTTGCTGGGCGGGGTAGAAGTGAAAGAAACGTAGCATCAGAGTCCCCGTGTTGTCACTGAACATGCACACCAGGGAACGTCGTCTGCCGAGTTTGATTTCCGAGGAGAGAATGGTGCCTTCAATCAAGGACGCTTCACCTGCTTGTAAACTGTCTATGGAAATGACTTTGGTACGGTCTTCATAGCGCAAGGGCAAGTGAAACAGCAGGTCTTCAATGGTTTGGAGACCGAGACGGGTAAGACATTCGGCAACTCGTGTGGTGATGCCAGGCAGGCTAGTCACTGGGGTATTCATCATAAAAAATGTGTTGGGTGTATCAGGGTTGGGTATCTTTGGGTCACAGAAAATTATGCTTCTAAGTAGGGTGGATTAAGCGTTAGCGTATCCACCATCATCGAAACTGGTGGATACGCTAACGCTTAATCCACCCTACCTTAATTGGGGGTGTCTGGGGTATCAAGGCAACACTAAAATCCCATCCATTTCCACCGCTGCCCCTTTGGGTAAAGCGGCCACGCCCACGGCGGCCCGGGCCGGGTAGGGTGATTTAAAATATTCTGCCATGATTTGATTGACCAAGGGAAAATGGGCGAGGTCCGTCAAATAGACATTGAGTTTGACAATGTTATTCAATTCTCCCCCCGCGGCTTGGGCCACCGCCTGGAGATTGCGGAATACTTGGTGAATATGGTCTGCCATCGCGCCTGTCGGTAAAGTCATCGTATCGGGTACTAACGGAATTTGACCTGATAAATAGACGGTATTACCTACTTTAATCGCTTGTGAATAGGTGCCTATCGCTTGAGGGGCGTTTGGCGTATTGATAACTTCGTAGTTCATGAGGTTTGTTTCTGTCAATATTGATGTCAGCTTTTCTAAATCTTCAAGGTTTAGGAAAGCTAAAAATCGTAAAATGTTGTATAATTAGGTTGCTATTTTGCAACATTCAATATAGAATGATATGCAAAAGACCACTCGTATGTTTAAAATAACTTGTCCAAATTAATCAATGGACTTTAGAGAAAAAATATGGCCCGAATGACTGTCGAAGATTGTCTCAAACATGTGGACAATCGTTTTAATTTAGTGTTGTTAGCCAGCAAACGCGCCCGTCAATTGGCGTTAGGGGCAACTCCGTTAGTTCCTGCGGAAAGAGATAAGCCCTGCGTCATCGCGTTACGTGAAATTGCCGAAGGCAAGGTCACGCCAGAAAATTTTGAAAAAATACATCCCATTTTTCATGATAAACATAGGACGGGTTGATAAGTAGGACTTTGGAATAAAGGGGGGGCATCCCAGAAACTAAGTTTCTTTAAAAAACTTAGTTTCTTCTCACCAGTCCTTCATAACTCACCTGCAACAATTATGTCTGCTTTCCTTACCCTTCCCCACCAAGTCTGTTTCAGTGACTTGAGTGATATTCTCAATACCTATCTTGAACCGCCGCAGATCAGGGAAGTTTATCGCGCCTATTTGTTCAGTGCCGACGCCCATGATGGGCAACAGCGGAAATCAGGAGAACCTTATATTTTTCATCCTTTGGCAGTGGCCCATATTTTAGGACAACTGCGGGTGGATGTCCAGACTTTATGCGCCGCGTTACTGCACGATGTACTTGAAGATACTTGCATTTCTAAGAACCAACTCGCTACTGAATTTTGTGAAACCGTCGCCGAGTTGGTTGACGGCGTTAGCAAATTGTCCGCAGTTCAATTTGAAACTCGTGAACAAGCCCAGGCAGCGACGTTTCATAAAATGTTGTTGGCCATGAGTCGTGACATTCGGGTTATTCTCCTGAAACTGGCAGACCGTCTTCACAATATGCGTACTTTAGGCGCCATGAAACCTGAATCGCGGCGGCGCATTGCGCGTGAAACTTTAGAAATTTATTCCCCTATCGCCAGTCGTTTAGGCATGAATGCAATGCGCATTGAATTAGAAGAACTCTGTTTTGAAGCCTTATATCCGTTACGTTATCAGATTATTGTACAACGGGCGCAGAAAATTTATCACAAACGGGCGGATTTGTTTCGCACGGTTCAAACGACGCTGGAACAAAACTTGTGCAAACATCAAATTCCAGCGCAAGTGGTTCGCCGAGATAAGCATTATTATGGCTTGTATGACAAAATGCGGGAGAAAAAAGCAACTACCTCGGCGGATAAACGCAAAACGTTTGCGCAGGTCACTAATACTTGTGCATTTCGCATCATTACGGATAATAAAGATGCCTGTTACCGCGCTTTAGGTGTGGTTCATAGCCTCTATAAACCCGTCTGTGACCGCTTTAAAGATTATATTGCGATACCCAAAATTAATGGCTATCAATCTTTACATACCGTCCTGT
Organism: Thiotrichaceae bacterium; assembly: GCA_011391085.1. Classification (GTDB taxonomy): domain Bacteria; phylum Pseudomonadota; class Gammaproteobacteria; order Beggiatoales; family Beggiatoaceae; genus JAABRD01. Next base: position 4,297 of record JAABRD010000025.1, read on the forward strand.
TTAGTGCCGATGGTCTCCTGATTGAACTGCAAATTCGCACCGCTGCCATGCAAGAACTGTCCGAAAAGGGCATCACCGCCCAAGGATTATATCAAATCGACAGTGAGACAGGAAGTTCTCAACAATCCTGCAACGCCATTGCCCGTCAATATGCCAAAGAATGGCTACGCAATTTGGTTGACATAGAAAAAAATAGTGACAGTGATTCCCTCGAATTTTTAAATCAAATCAAAAACGACCTGTTTCCAGAAGAAGTCTATGTGTTCACGCCTCAAGGAAAAATTTTACAACTTCCCAAGGGTGCTACCGCCCTGGATTTTGCTTACGCTATTCACAGCGAAGTCGGTCATCAATGTATTGCGGCCAAAATTGACAATCAATATGTCTCCCTTTCCAGCCCCTTAGTCAGTGGACAAACTGTTGAAGTGATCACGGCCACTTGGGCCCGCCCCAATCCCAGTTGGTTAGATTTTGTCGTCAGTGCCCGTGCCCGCTTGGCCATTCGTCAATTTCTCAAAAATCTCCAAGGTGACGAAGCGATCTTGTTAGGCAAACGCATGTTAGATAAAGAATTGACGGCCTACTCGTTATCGGTAGATAAACTGACTGAAGACCAACGCGATAATTTATTAAAGATATTTAAAGTAGAAAATTTCAACATACTGTTGGCAGATATTGGTTTGGGCAACCGAATTGCCGCTATTGTGGCCCGTCAATTTGATTCCACCCCTGACCCTCCTGTGAAAACCTCAAAGCCAGGGGAAGCAACGACCAAAAAATTAATTATCAAAGGTACCGATGGTACCGTCGTCCATTTTTCACGCTGTTGTCATCCCATTCCAGGCGATCCCATTGTTGGATTTATCAGCGCGGGACGCGGTATTATTATTCACACCGCAGATTGTAAGCAAGTGGTCGATCACCATCCGCGGCGCGAAAAGTGGTTACCTGTGGAATGGGAAGTGAATATTGAAGGAGAATTTTTAGTTAACATTCATGTCGAAGTCAAGGACCAACTGGGCGTGTTAGCCACGGTTGCCACCGCTATTAGTAAGATGGGCAGTAACATTGAAAGTGTCGCCAATGAAAGACGTGATGGAATCAACAACGCCCTCAAATTTGGTATCTTAGTCAAACATCGCAAACATTTGGCCGCTATTGTCCGACATTTGCGACGTCTGGAAGTGGTGACGAAGATTCAGAGATTGAAGACGTGACCAGAACATGACCGGGAGGAAAAAGCGTCGCTTGGTGCGTGACAAAGCTATGCTTTGGACACCTGAACTATTATCTCTATTTTCCATATTCACTGTTAAGGTACGGTGGAATGGAGGCTTTAGCCGGCCGGCCGTAGGTGCCTCCTCTCTCTGGAAATGTGGAGTATGCCTACGGTCAGCCGGCTAAAGCCTCCACTCCACCGTACAAGGCTTGAAATATGGAGTATGCCTACGGCCGGCCGGCTAAAGCCTCCACTCCAGCGTACCAGGCTTTAGTGTAGTTGTATTCATGTATAAAAATAGGTATTGCACACAAGGTACTGAATTATACTACTTCATTATTATCTATTATTCATTATTCACTATCCCCAAATGTCCAACCCTCTCTTAGTAGAAATCTCAGGGCTACCGCCCTTTTCCAAAATTCAATCAGAACATATTGTACCTGCGCTTGACCAGGTACTGGCGGAAAATCGTGCCCACATTGACCAGTTGATACACACTGCCCAACCACCGACTTGGGACAACTTTGTGCAACCTCTCAATGAACTCAATGACCGTCTCAGCCGCCTTTGGTCTCCTATCGGCCATTTACACAGCGTCGCAGATTCTGAACCGTTGCGAGAAGCGTATAATCAATGCTTGCCGAAACTGTCTGATTATCGCAGTGAAATCGGCCATAATCAAAACCTCTTCAAGGGGTATCAAACCATTGCGGCAAGCCCCGCATTGGCTACTTTGCACCCGGCCCAACAGAAGGTCATCCAAAATGAATTGCGTGATTTTCACCTGTCAGGTATCGATTTACCGCCTGAGAAGAAGGCCCGTTATAAAGAGATTCAACAACAACTGTCTAAACTGGGCAGTCAGTTTTCCGAAAATGTCCTCGATGCCACGCATGGTTGGAAGAAGCACATCACCGATGAATCGCTGTTAGCCGGATTGCCAGACACCGCGAAGGCCCTGGCCAAACAACAAGCGGAACAAGAACATTTGGAAGGGTGGTTATTTACCCTCGATATTCCTTCCTATCTACCAGTTCTCAACTATGCCGATCATCGAGAACTGCGTCATGAAATGTACGTGGCTTATTTCACCCGCGCTTCAGACCAAGGACCGCACGCTTTCAAATGGGATAACAGTGCCGTCATGCAAGAGATTTTGGCATTACGCTATGAATTGGCGACGTTGCTAGGTTTTGCCCATTATGCAGAATACTCTCTTAGCACTAAAATGGCCAAAACGCCTCAACAAGTATTTGACTTTTTGTACGATTTGGCCAGCCGTTCCAAGCCTTTTGCCATGCGGGATTTGGAAGAGTTAAAAACGTTTGCCAAACAACATTATGGGGTAGAACAATTAGAGATGTGGGAGGTTCCCTACTATTCTGAAAAATTGCGGCATCACCGTTATGAAATTTCTCAGGAAACGTTACGCCCCTATTTTCCGTTGCCTAAAGTGTTAGACGGACTGTTTGGCGTGGCGCAACGACTCTATGGTATCACGATTCAACCGCATCCCACTCAAGTTGATACCTGGCATCCAGATGTGCAATTTTTTGATGTCTATGATGACCATTCCGAATTGCGCGGTCAATTTTATTTAGACTGTTATGCCAGAACTGGCAAACGTAGTGGTGCGTGGATGGATGAATGCCTGATTCGGCATCGCACTTCCCAAGGGTTACAACGGCCTGTAGCCCATCTGGTATGCAATTTTACGCCACCTGTGGGTAATCAACCTTCTCTACTCACTCATCAAGAAGTGACCACGTTGTTTCATGAATTTGGGCACGGACTTCATCATTTGCTGACTCAAGTTGACTATGCCCCCGTGGCAGGCATCAATGGTGTTCCCTGGGATGCAGTGGAACTGCCCAGTCAATTTATGGAAAACTGGTGCTGGGAAAAAGCGGCCCTCGACTTGTTTGCAGCCCATTATGAAACAGGGGCACCGTTACCGCAAGAATTATTTGATCGCCTGTTAGCGGCCAAGAATTTTCAAGCGGGACTTCTCATGGTGCGACAACTGGAATTTGCACTGTTTGATTTTCGCTTACACACCGCTTCGCCACCACTGCCAGATGTGCAAACGGTGTTAGACGACGTTCGCCGTCAAGTGGCGGTTCTCCTGCCGCCCGCGTTTAACCGTTTTTCCCATAGCTTCTCGCATATTTTTGCCGGCGGTTATGCGGCAGGTTATTATGGTTATAAGTGGGCGGAAGTGTTATCGGCGGATGCTTTTTCTAAATTTGAAGAGAACGGGATTTTTGACCGGGCGACAGGACAACAATTTTTACACTCCATTTTAGAACAGGGTGGCGGACAAGACCCGATGGAGTTGTTTATGCGATTCCGTGGCCGAGAACCGCAGATTGAAGCGTTGTTGCGGAGGAATGGGATTGGGGGTGGGTATGGCATTACGATTAAAGCCTCTACTCCAACGTTAACGTAATCCTAACATTACGTTGCTGGACTAGAGGCGGAAGCCGGTGGTAGTGTGTACACTCCGAACACGGACAAAAAAGTCTAGTTTCGCATTTCAATTTATCGGACATATCTATTACCATATTAATTATATATTTAACGGGGGAGTCTTAACCTTAGTTTGGCTATTTTAACACACCTCCATTAAATTGCAAGGACTACCTAATTCCATGGCAGAGACTGAATTGGGGAATTGCACCACATAAAACCAGTTTCTGGCTTTGCCGATCACCAAGAAACTAAGTTTCCTTAAAAGAAACTTAGTTTCTCACTTTGCGTTTCAACCCATACTTGATGATTAGTCACCCTAATTAAACATGTTCCCCAAATACCTCACTCTCCTCTTCTCCTTCACCATGTTTGCCCGTCCTTATTTCGTATTTGGACAAGATACCGAAACGCCCTTGTATTCCTACCGCATCCTCCACACCTATCCCCATGACTCGAAAGCCTTTACCCAGGGATTGGTTTATCATCAAGGCTATTTCTACGAGAGTACCGGACTGTGGGGACAGTCCACGCTACGGAAGGTTCAACTGGACACTGGCAAAGTGTTGCAAGTCACTAAACTGGACTCGCAATATTTTGGAGAAGGACTCACACTTTGGAAGGATCAACTGTTACAACTCACATGGAAAACAAAGATAGGCATCGTCTATCAACAAGACTCTTTTAACCAGCTAAAAACCTTCTCATATACCACCGAAGGGTGGGGACTCACGCATGATGGAACTCAACTGATAATGAGTGATGGGACTGATATACTCTATTTTCTAAATCCAACGAGTTTTGAAATCACCCAGCAACTCCTAGTGCGTGACCAACACACACCCGTCACTCATATCAACGAATTAGAATATGTCCAAGGAGAACTTTTTGCCAATATTTGGCTAACTAATTACGTTGCCCGCATTTCTTTGCAAACGGGGCAAGTGCTAGGATGGATTGACTTAACTGGTCTGTCACCCTTTCCTAAAGACAATCTGCAAAAGGTGCTAAATGGAATTGCTTATGATGAGGCAGGAAAACGTCTGTTTGTCACCGGCAAATGGTGGCCGACATTATTTGAAATCGAGATAGTTCCGTGTTCGCAACGAGGGAGGGGCAACAGGTGTTATCCGTTTAGGCGGTAAAGGTAGTTGGTTCAGACAATGTAGGGTGCGTCCCACGTACTGTTCCCAAGTCAGACCAAGGTGCCAATATTAGAGAATGGTGCAGATGTGGAGAATGGTGCGTGGGTCGCATCCTACACACCAAATTCGGTGTCTTCTAAGTTTGGGATGCCTCCCCAATCTGGTGGGTAGATACCCACGCACCTTTCCCAATTCCTCCTAAGGTGCCAATATTAGAAAATGGTGCGTGGGACGCACCCTACGCTGGCTAAAAGGAATATTTTAACCCGGCATAAAACCAACGGCCTCGGCATGGTAGTTCGCGCACGACTTGTCCATTAACAACACCCAAACCGTTACCAGTGGCAATCGCGTCATAGTCTTCGTCAAACAAATTTTTGACATTCACGAAGAATTCCAATGCTGGCGTGTAATGATAAATAGACATCAGATTAAACACGGTGGTGGCCCCCTGCGGCAATGCCTTAGCTTCGGCGTGGAGGATACCGTTCAGATTAAAATTCCATTTGTCATATTGGTAATTCACGATGATTGAACCGAACCGGTTGGCCAACCAATCTTCCGGACGTGGCGTTCCCGCTACCACCGGCAAGGACGTGCGGTTTTTGAATAAATGAGTGTAGTTGGTACTGATTCGCCAGTTGATAGTCGGTTGCCAAGTGGCTTCCAGTTCCAATCCTGACGTTTTTTGTTCATCGGCATTCACTGTCAAAAAGGACCCACTCGTGGTGGGCACCAAGGCAATGGCATCATTGACTTCATTATAAAAAAAGGTGAGACCGTTGCGGAAGTGGTCTTGTTCATGCCACCAGACGAACTCCCAAGAACGAAGCGTGGTCGGTTGTATATTCGGGTTGCCGCCGGTGGTGCTGTATAACGCAGTCAGTGAAGGTGCATTAAACGCCTGACCATACAGTAGTTTGAAGACCTCCAACTCATTGGCGCGATACACCAGCGCCGCCCTGGGACTGAATACACTGTCTGATAGATTATAATCGTCATAACGCAAGCCGGTGGTCAGGTACCAGGTATCATTGATACGCCACTCGTCTTGGGCAAATAGCCCGTTGATAACCATTTTTTCGTCTGCTACCAAGCGTTTTCCTGACGGCAATGGGGTAACCGTGGTCAAATACGGGAAAGGTGGCGGCCCCTTGAAAACATCATAATTGGACTGAGTGTAGGCGCGTGGGGAATCTGCCTCCTCGCGATTGAAACCAAAGGTCAAAGTGTGTGCGGGATGTGCCTCCCAGACCCAATAGGCTTCGCCGTTGCGCATATCGTGTTCAAAATCCGGGCCGGCGAACACATCATCTTGCGGGAACGGCACACTGTTACCCAGTCCACTTAAGGTTGCACCATCTATTTTGCCATGTTGCATCCCCAGACGGTAATGACCCTTCAAGGCCGTGCCAATCTTATGCTGATAGCTAAGATCGAAGAGGGTTGCCTCGGTTTCCAAATAATTACGGGGACTGAGACCACCGCGGAAGAGGTAATAATCTTCAGTTTTATATACACTGTTGAGGACGCTGAACTTCAAGTTACCATAATTAGCAGTCAACATCAGATCGTGGCCGCGCTGGGGGTCATGGGCATTGCCGCCGGTGCGGTTGAAGCGATCATACAACCCTGAATAGCTTTGACCCTCGTCGCTAATGGTCTGGGCCGAGATGGCGAGGCCCCATTCCCCGGTGTGGTGGCTGACATTGGCGGCGGCCCGGAGACTCTGATTTTCCCCCGCTTCCATCGTCACCTCATTTCGCTTCTGGTCAGCCTCGGTGGTGATGATGTTGACTACTCCTGCGAACGCGCCGGAACCATACAGTGCTGACCCTGGCCCGCGGATGACTTCTATTTTTTCAACATTGTGCAAGGAAATGTGACGGTAAATCATGTTGGCAGCATTGCTGTGGTAGTTGTTCAGACGTCGGCCATTGAGTTGATACAGCACATCATTGCCAAACCCAACCGAACCGCGCACCGAGGTGTGGCTGGAGGGCCCGTTGGGAACCACATCAAATAGTATTTGGGTGCCAGCTATGTAATTGAGTAATTCATCCAATTTGGTCATACCCAGTGCATCGATTTGGCTACGGGTAAACACCGTTACCGAGGAAGGTGCTTGGGCAACGGTTTGTTCAGTTTTAGAAGCGATAGTGACAGTGACCTGCATCAATTGTTCTAGGGTCATGTCCAACAAACGGTCTAATTCTTCTTGATTGATTTGCCCGGCCAGCGCACTGTTTACGCTAAGGCCAAGTGTAGTTAAGGTCAGTAGCCGTGGTACTTTCATTTGATTTCTCCAATCAATAGTTCGGACAATTTTTTGGGACATAAACCCAAGCACCGTAATAGCTTGATTCAACGCCATCCAATTAAATACCACTTAGCTAACCGCTGGAGTTCAATTTAATTCAGCTTTGTGAAATCAACAGGTTGTGAGGTCTCATTTAACCTAATTAAAAACTGTCCGAACTATTGCCAATAAATTACGAGTGATAGTGCTTAATTTAAAAAGTTTCCTATGTATACTTTAGCAGAACTTGTCCAAAAAAACCAAACTGTGTTAGGCGCGACCTACACTGCTACCAAGCCAAAAGTAGGGTGCGTCCCACGCACCTTTCCCAATTCCTCTCAAGGTGCCAAATTCTTACCAAGATGCCAATATTAGAGAATGGTGCGTGGGACGCACCCTACGCTTGCTGATTCCCGTTAATCCTTAACTTAATGGCATTGACACTAACAGCCCCTGTCGACTCCCCCGCCGATGCAATTCCGCCGTAATCGCATTCAATACCATCCATTTTTTATGGCACCACAATGGAGTTAATAAAATGTCCAAAGAAGCAGTGGCAGTGGCACGGTGAAAGACCACTGTGGACGGCGTCCGTTCAATCAAATCGGCAGCGATGGAAACATACGTGTCCAACTCCAATGGTTGATACCCACCCAATCGCCACTGTTTAGCTAAAATAGTCTGTTTCACCACATGCAACGGATGTAATTTGAGACCATCCGTACCTAATGATAGCACGCGAGACAACGTTTCTAAATTATGCCCACGTTCTTCGCCTGGCAAACCGATAATTAAATGAGTACAAACAGGAATCCCCCGTTCTCTCGTGGCCACTACCGTTTGCTGATATTCGGTAAAACCATGACCACGTTGAATACGCACTAACGTCTCCTCAAAAGCGGATTGCAATCCCAATTCTAACCACACTTCATAACCCCGTTGTTGATAACTCACTAACAAATCCAGCACTTCCATGGGGACACAATCAGGACGGGTGCCTACCGATAAACCGACGACATCAGGTTCTGCCAAAGCTTCTTCATAAAGAGTTGCCAAATAGTTGACATCTGCATAAGTATTGGTATAGGCTTGAAAATACGCAATGAACTGTTTTGCCCCTGTACGTTTAGCAATCACTTGTCGTCCAGCGGCAATTTGGGTCGCCACAGACGGAGGGCGCCGGGCGTTAGGATTGAAAGAAGCATTATTGCAAAAAGTACAGCCTCCTTTCCCTTTGCTACCGTCTCGATTAGGACAAGTCAAGCCTGCGTTAATTGCCAATTTATGGACTCGTTGCCCATAACGTTTCAATAAATCTTGTCCAAAGGTGTTGATATAGGTTGATAAGGTCATCGTTGAATTAAAGGTGGACTTTCTCAATCATCTTACCAGGTATTGATAGGCTGTCAAGAGTTTATGACTCTTGTTCTAAGACACCGGCGACAGAGAAATCATTGCCATTAGGTTACCCAAATTTCTCACCTTGTTGTCAAACTGACAGTTGCATGATTGACAATATTCAACAGGCACCTCTGGTATTAGATGCTATTGGCAAATATTTACCAATGTACCCGACATAAATTTGGTTAGTTTCTGTTTAAAATTAAAACAATGTCGTGCCAACCATCCTTATCTGCATCACCGGTTTTTTTGCCACTAAAATTGTATTCCCCCAAATGCTTTCCTCTACAATCACATACTTCAAAAGCACCTTTCTCAAAATCTGTTGATAAGTACATTTTCTGACGTTCTTCGCCCGCTTCATAAATGGCCCTCAGACTGTTTTTAAGTCGCTGATTATGAGAACTTAATTTTTGATTGAACTGATAGCCATTGATCTCGGCAACTTGTTTAGCCATCTGGTCAATTTTAGCATTTTTGGTTTCAGGACGTTGAGAGAGTTCTTTCCTAAATGCCTCCCAATCATTATCTACCAGTTGGTCAGATAAATAGGCCCGCGGCAGTAATTTGTCTAACGATGGTTGCCATTTGGTCCAATCAAAATCGTTGGATTTTAGAATCCAAACCTTATGCACCGCTACATGTTCGGATTTGCTGACATGTCTGACTTCTACATTCCGCGGTTGTGAAACGCCATTCTCAAAATAAAGCAAAGGAATGAGATGTCTATCCCATTGAGGATGAGAATTAAAACTCATCGACAAACTACCATTTTCTCCTGTCAAATAAGCAATCCCCAATCCTTCCGTTTTCAATTCCACTTCAGCATCCTTGAAAATTATTTGTTTCATCAGGATATATTCTCGTTCCTGAATTTTTTTACCGATACAAGGCGAGTCCATTATGCGAAGCAATAAACTCCTTGAATTACGTTCTGTGACCTTATCGAAAAGCCAGTCTTTGATGGTATAACTGTCAGTAATTGCCAGTTGCTGGAAATTATCGTTCACCCTTAACTTCATCATCTTAGTGCATAACTTGTTAACTTCTTTGCAAGTATGCAACAACGTGATCATCCATTCTCTGGCTTGTGATTTGTCTTTAGCGGGAGGTCGGGTCGAAAGTTCATTGAAAATACATTCCATTGGGGGCAACCTCTTATTAAAGTAACTCAAACAGCGATTTATCCCATTCATCGAAAAATCCGGTGGGCCACTCATCAATTCGCCCATTTTCATCCAGGTACGGTCGAATAATCTCCGTCACATGTTCCTCCGCCTCCGCCTCCCTTTCAAAAAAGAAGATTCCCACCTTCTCCGGTGAGATATGTTTATGTTTCACTGCCACCCGTACCCCATTTAACACATGGTCACTATGAGTCTCAATAAACAGTTGTACGCCATGTTCTGCTGCCAAGGCAAACAATTTACCCAACAAGGCTTGCCCTTGCGGATGTAAATGCGATTCTGGATTTTCAATGATCAGTAAATCTCCTGGCTGGGCAGCAATCACGGCTGTGACAACGGGCAGGACATAAGTGAGTCCAAAACCTACATTGGTCGGTCTCATACCCTCGGTGGTATGTTTTTCACCCACTTCAAATCGATAAGATAATCTGGCGATTTCAAATTCATCATATAAAAAAGCCGCCAGCTTAACCCCAGGGGTGACTTCCTTCATCCAAGCATCTAGTTGGTCTAACAACACCAAAGAATCTGCTTTGGGATGAGATAACTCTTTTATCGGTATCTGCTTACGCTGATTTTCAGCGATAAAGTGAACCGTAAATTGTCCATGATTACCCAGAGAACGCAGTTGTTCAATATGATAAGCCGAGGCCGGAAAAAAATCTTTTGGACTGATTCTCTTCGCATTTAGATATTGACATTGATTGGTAAATAAAGATTGTTGGAAAATTTTGTCTGGATCAGACAGTGTCAATGGACGCTTCCATGGAAGCAAGTCAACCTCATCTTGACGCTGAAATTCACCGGCCAATTTTAGTTCCTCATCCCATTCGACTTCAAACTTAATCAAGTTGTCGTCTGTGCCATACATCGAATAGACATCTTTACCTTTGCCTAGTTCAAGAACGTTGCCATTGAGTAACAATCCTTTTTCTAACGTATGTTGCAAATAGGACTGTCTAAGTAACAACAAGGCTTGCAAGAAGGTTGATTTGCCCATTCCATTCAATCCTGTCAAAATGTTTAAGTGGGTGGGCGATATTTCAGCCTCACGGAAGGCTTTGAAATTTTTCAGGTAGAGGTAGCTGATCATTGTTTGTACTTGTTGATAAGTGATTCGATGGTTTGAAAACGGGTGAAAACGGCATCTTTCCTTGCTGTTCCGGCATAAATTGAACGATAAAAGTTATCTTCTTTCAAACATGATTGGAAATCTTTAATCAAGTCATTTTTGTTCGACTTCAAATTATTAATTTCTCCATCACTCAAAGGTCCAATAAGCACCGTCCACACTTCAAACAGTGCCGTATTCAATTTACGCCGGTTGCCACTGCCTAAGATAGATTTGCTAAAAATATGTTCCCCAAATAAATATTGACATATTTCTAGTGCTTTCCATAAATTTTGTTCAAGTTGATCTAACTGTTGGTTATTCAACTCATATAAATTTTCCATCCCTTCATCAAGAAATGTAGCAAAAGGAGGTTGGTATTTAGTGTGATGTTTATTAGAGAAGGCCAGGTAACGCAGAATCAATTCGCGGTCAGCCATGCGTTTATCATTCACACGAATGACATTTTTAAAACGTTCATCCTCGGACAATTTTTTTAGATACTCTGCGGGGGACGATTTTTTTAGATACTCTTTTTTTAGATACTCTGCGGGTCTTCCCTGACTCAATGCGTGACGTATTTCTTGCGGTGTCAAGACTAGACCACCCGTATTGATTCGCCTAAAAATGTCATATCGCACAATTTTGGGCGTGTTGGGCTTTATCAAATAAGTGGTGATTTGATACCGTTGCATCCGCCTTTGTAAGTTGATATTTAACTCATCAAACTTTTTCCCATTCAAATCGGTTAATAAGGTCAAATCTCTTAAAACCAAACCCTTCTCTATAACAAAATTTTTTAGGGTCCAAAGTCTTTGTAAACCGTCCACGACTAACCATCTTTCATCATTGGCGCCTTCAGAAGCATCAAAATAAAAAGCGGGGATGGGAACTTGTAACAAAATGGATTCTATCAAACGACTCATCGAAGTTTCGGACCATAGATTACCTTTACGCTGAAATTCAGGATTGAGGTCTATTGTGCCATCTTCAATCATTGCCAAAATAGTGGATAAACTGTTTTGTTCAGCCGTTATATCAATTTTTCTAGGGTTGAAAGCAGGGGATGGGTTGTCATCGGGGGTAACGTCTTCATCATTTTCCCCTTCTTCAATCTCCATGAGTTCATCATCTTTATCGGTGGTTGTCATTGTTGGTGTTCTGCTAGTTAGTTTGAATCACTTTGGATTTATATAATTTTTAAAACCATCTGCCGCATAGTTGGTTTAGAAAAATATCACCCATCCCATATTGTCAACATATTATCACAGGTTGACAAACTGTCAAGAATTTATTTAAAATTTTAAAAATCTATTTTAGAGAATAAACCATGAATCATACCACCCCCATTGACTCAGAAGACCGCCGGATTATTCAACTCACCCAAACTGGGCTACCGTTGACACCGCGTCCCTATCATGCCATTGCCGAACAACTGGGATTGTCACCGACAGAAGTGATGACTCGCTTGGAAAAAATGTTAGCAGAAGGTATCATTCGTCGCCTGGGTGTCATTCCCAACCATTATGCACTCGGCTATCGTGCCAATGCCATGACCGTTTGGGACATTCCTGACGACCTCATAGATACGTTCGGGGAACAAATTGGGCAATTAGAATTTGTCAGCCATTGCTACCGTCGCCCACGTCATTTGCCACGATGGCCTTATAATCTATTCGTGATGGTACACGGTCGCACTCGTCCCGAAGCGGAGGAGAAAATTGAACAAATTGTGACTTTGTTAGGCACCTCCCAACGGGGTTATAAAATTTTGTATAGTACACGTATTTTAAAGAAGACGGGGTTGCGTTTGGGTGAATAGCACACAAAACCAGGAGTCCAAAGCGCAGCTTTGTCCGTACAAAGCTACGCTTTGGACTCCTGGTTTGTACCATCCACTATCACTATAAAATTATGTTTCGCATCACTCACTACATCCAAGAATTACTTCACCCCACGCCTCTCACGCCGGCGCGAAAACCCGCTGGTCCCGTGGTCGTTTGGAATCTCAGTCGACGTTGCAATCTCACTTGTAAACACTGTTACACGACCTCTGCCGATGTTGCCTTCGCGGGTGAATTATCCACCCAGGAGATTTTCACCGTGATGGAGGATTTGAAAGCCTTTCATGTCCCCGTGTTGATTTTATCCGGCGGCGAACCCCTGTTACGCCCAGATATTTTTGACATTTCTCACCACGCCAAGGCATTAGGTTTTTATGTTGCCTTGTCCACCAACGGCACGACGATTAATGCAGAGAATATTGCCAAGATTGCTGCCGTTGGTTATCATTACGTGGGGGTCAGTTTAGACGGCATATCTGCCACCCATGATAAATTTCGGCGTCAAGTAGGTGCCTTTGACAAAGCGTTACACGGGATTCGCTTCTGTCGAGACCAAGGTCTGAAAGTTGGTGTGCGATTTACCTTGACGCAAGAGAATGTACAAGATTTGCCGCGTTTGTTACAGTTGCTGGAAGACGAAAATTTAGACAAATTTTACCTCTCCCATCTTAACTATGGCGGACGTGGCCACCGGCATCGTAAAGAGGACGCGACTCATCTAATGACTCGCCAAGTCATGGAATTACTATTCGACACCTGTTTGGCCAATTTGCAAGCTGGGCGAATGCGTGAATTTGTCACCGGCAATAATGATGCCGATGGCGTTTATCTCCTCTTTTGGGCGCAACGTCATTTTCCCAAAGGTGTAGAACACTTGCGGGCCAAGTTAAGTCAATGGGGAGGCAATTCCTCTGGCGTCAACATTGCCAATATTGACAACTTAGGCAATGTTCACCCGGACATCTTCTGGTGGCAGCACCATTTGGGTAATGTCAAACAACGTCCTTTTTCTGACATTTGGCCAGACACTTCGGACCTTCTGATGGCAGGATTGAAACAGACCAGACGTCCTCTCAAAGGTCGCTGTGGCATTTGTCAATACGTGGATATATGCGGTGGCAACACCCGGGTTCGCGCTTATCAAGTCACGGGCGACCCGTGGGCCGAAGACCCTGGATGTTATTTGACCGATGAGGAAATTTTTGGTAAAGTGGTCTGAATCAAATACACTCTCAAACTGGGTAGTGAGGCAATGTGGGTTCACTGTCTGAACTCTGATTAAAATGATTTTCAGATGGACTATGATTAGTCAAACCTCCTTTCAGAGTCCTCATTTAATCATCTCAATCAGAGTTCAAGACCGAAGAGAAACCGCACGATATTTCACCCAGATTGCATCACTACCTCAAACTGAACAATAACAAACTATGTCCCTCCATCCATTACGCAAACCCTTTTATCTTTCTCCTGAAGACTATCTGGCAGGCGAAGCCGTGAGTCCAATTAAACACGAATATAAGCGCGGTCAAGTGTATGCTATGTCAGGCGTGACTAAGCCTCATGCGATTATTACCAGTAATTTGACCACTTTGTTAAATTCGCATTTGCGCAATTCGCCTTGTCTTGTACAATCTTCGGATATGAAAGTGCGGCTTCAAGCCGCGAATTGTTATTACTACCCAGATGTCTCTGTCACTTGTGACAAGCGAGATATACGAACCGCGGAGGACGCTATTTTTGCGCCTCTGTTGATTATCGAAGTGTTATCGAAATCCACGGCGGCATTTGATAAGGGAGAGAAATTTACGGATTACCAAACGTTGTCGAGTTTACAGGAATATGTGTTGGTCACTCAAACCACCATGCAAGTGGAAGTGTTTCGTCGATTGGAGGAGGGTGACTGGGCAGCACAACGTTATGGGCGAGGGGAAGAGGTCGAAATGAAGTGTATTGAGTTTCGTTGTGCGATTGAGGAGATTTATCGAAAGGTGCCTTGGTTGACGGTGGGGTAGTGAGGCAATGTGGGTGATGAAGAAGTATCAGGGCTGGCAATCCTCAAAGGACTATCAGTTCTTCCATCTCCCACATTACATCACTACCGAAAATTATACGTTTTGAGTAGCCAATGCTTTCTCACGTTGAATCATCACCCCGGCTAAAAAGAAAAAGGCTTCTTTCCAACTCGTCATGATTTCTGGCGTGGCCGCCGCACCTAACACGTCCTGTATCGCTTGCAACAAACACTCACCAACTAACGGATAATGGTCAGCCGTCACGCCTATAGCAACATGTTTACGAGAAATTCTATCTAAAGCGCCCGTTAAAGTATCCAAATTATCGACATTTTCGCAATAGGTGATAATTGCACGGGCCAACACTTGTGGTTGATTTTGCGGGGCTTTGGCAAATAACGATTTTACTTGCGGATATTTACTGAACAGTAATTCGTACATTCGCCCGGCAATTAATTCCCCATGCTGTTTGACCGCAGGCGCTGTCGCTTTAAGAATAGTGACGGTAGATTCAGTGAGCATAAAAAATTCCCTTTAAAAAAAGGAAAGTTTAGCTAACAACATGTTTTTAACATGCGAGTAAGATAAAATGTAGGTAAGATTTGCAATGGGTCGAACAACTTATTAATTTGATGAAATGAGACATTACAACCCAAATCTGAATTAAATTGAATTTAGGTTTTCAGCTAAAGTGGCATTTAATTTTGGATAGCGTTGCCTCAAGCTATCACAGTGCTTAGATTTATGTTCCAAAAAACGGTCCGAACCATTGATTGATGAAACCTTGATTCTGCAATTTCAGATGAAAGATAAAAGAGAAATATTCCATCAGTGTTAAAATACCTTTGATAGACTGTCAACTAAAAATGGTGTAATCCCCCTTGACTACTCATCCCATGCCACAGTATAATGAGGTCAAGTGATAACGTTTTCTACCATCCCCCACTGGGTATTTCACCCATATTACAGGGTATCTACGAAATTTCTCAGATAAGGGTTAAGATGTAACTCACGGTATCACTTGAATGTCCTGATAATGTGGGGTTGGAACGCCAAATTTTCTACCAACCCTCACTGGGCAGTTTACCCATATTACGGGGTATTTATGAAACTTCATGAAAAGATTAAGCAGGCACGCAAACAGAAAGATTGGTCACAGCAGGAAACCGCTAAAAAAATCAACATGTCTTTAAATGCTTATGGTTGTCTTGAAAGAGGTGAAACCCATCCAACTTTAAGAAGGTTAGAACAACTCGCCCAAGTGTTTGAAACGGATTTAGTGGAGTTAGTGAGAGATGATGATAGAAATTTTTTTAACTTTGGGGGAACTTACAGTAATCATTCTCAACAAAATTGGTTCAGCAATTCTCCTTCCGAACAGTTGTCACAGTTACAACACGAACTGGAAAAGATGCGCTTAATGACTCAACAGCAGGCAAAAGAAATCGAGTATCTAAAGCAACAAAATGCGGATTTGAGAGAATTGGTGAATGTGTTGAAAAAAACGGTGTAACTAAGAATAAAGACCTCGGTGAGGAAGGTCGCGAGACCGTTGAAGATACAGCCTTCTTCTTATTTTTTCATTCATGTACCTCACACAAATCACAGACATCACAGTTCACACATTACCTCACTACCCAAATTCTGATTTAAACAATTCATTTACTTCCAAGGAGAACCATAACAACTATGAACGACACCAACCAATATCGCATTAAAGAAGAACCTTATTATCGTTCCGTTCAGGATGAAGTCGCTTTGTATGAAGCTGCTTATGCCGCCAGAATGCCTGTCATGCTGAAAGGGCCAACTGGTTGCGGGAAGACGCGCTTTGTGGAATACATGGCGTGGAAATTACAAAAACCGCTGATTACGGTGGCTTGTCATGAAGACATGACTGCTTCCGATTTAGTGGGTCGCTACCTCCTCGACGCCAATGGCACTCGTTGGCAAGATGGTCCCCTAACCATGGCGGCCCGGATTGGGGCAATTTGTTATCTGGACGAGGTGGTAGAAGCCCGTCAAGATACCACCGTGGTGATTCACCCGTTGACTGACCATCGGCGCACGTTGCCTTTGGAGAAGAAAGGTGAACTGGTCTCCGCCCATGCGGATTTTCAATTGGTCATTTCCTATAATCCAGGGTATCAAAGTTTGATGAAGGATTTGAAACAGTCCACCAAACAACGTTTTGGCGCCATCGATTTTGATTATCCGGCGGCAGACATAGAAGCGGATATTGTTGCCCATGAAAGTGGAGTCGATAAAAAAGTCGCTGAAAAATTGGTTGCCATTGCCCATCGCGCCAGGAACCTCAAAGGTCATGGGCTAGACGAAGGCATTTCAACACGCTTACTGGCTTATGCAGGTCATCTCATTGCCAAAAATGTGGACCCGAAAGCCGCTTGTCAGATGACTTTGGTGCGTCCTCTCACCGATGATCCAGATATGCGGGATACATTGGATGCGGCGGTGAATACTTATTTCTAAGTCTGTGTAGTCTGTGTAGGGTGGGCAACAGGTTTATCGTTGCCCATCAAATTGAATTTTTAAGGTGGACAAAAAACACTTGTCCACCCTACCTGGATACCTCCTTTTCAATCAAACTATGATCCCATTCTATCCCATTCCAGGCATCCGAATTGGCACTGCCTTAGCCCAAATTAAACAAGCCCAACGTGATGATCTTACGGTATTTGAAATCGCCCCCCATAGTACAGGTGTAGCGGTGTTCACCCAGAATGCCTTCTGTGCCGCGCCGGTGACCGTCGCCCGTTCTCATTTACAAACTCATACACCGCGCTATCTTCTCATTAACTCTGGCAATGCCAATGCGGGTCTCGGAGAACGTGGTATTCAAGACGCCATGACAACTTGCGAAGCCGTTGCCCAATTGACGGGGTGTGCTATTCAGGAAGTCCTCCCCTTTTCCACAGGCGTGATTGGAATGCCTTTACCCACGGATAAAATTCGGGTTGCTTTACCACAAGCCATTACCTCTCTTGTTCCTGACGGCTGGGAAAAAGCGGCACGGGCGATTATGACCACCGACACGTTTCCTAAACTGTATTCTTTGCGAACCGAAATTCAGGGGCAACCAGTTACCATCACTGGGATTGCCAAAGGGGCAGGAATGATTAAACCAGATATGGCAACGATGTTAGCCTTCTTGGCCACTGATGCCAAAGTACCTGCCCCTCTCCTCCAAACGTGTCTTCAACAAGCCGTGAATAACACTTTTAACCGTATCACGGTGGATGGTGACACTTCAACCAATGATGCTTGTGTTCTGATTGCCACAGGTCAAGGCGGACTGACGTTGGACTCACAAACAGATACACAGACCTATCGTCATTTTTGTGCCAGTGTGGAAGAGGTGTGTCGTCAGTTAGCCACGGCCATTGTCAAGGATGGTGAGGGGGCCACGAAGTTCATTACGGTTATCGTGGAACAAGGTGAATCGGAAGCGGAATGTCTTCAAGTGGCTTATGCCATTGCCCATTCGCCTTTGGTCAAAACGGCCTTCTTTGCCAGTGACCCGAATTGGGGACGTATTTTGGCTGCCGTTGGCCGGGCGGGAGTGACTCATTTGAATATTCGCGATGTCAACATTTACCTTGACGACGTTTGCATTGTCAAAGATGGTGCGGTGGCCGATACTTACACGGAAGCCCAAGGTCGGGAAGTGATGAGTCGGAAAGAGATTGTGATTCGAGTCTGGTTAGGCCACCGTGGTCATCATCAGACCCAGGTTTATACGTGTGATTTTTCTTATGACTATGTGAAGATTAATGCCGAGTATCGGACTTAACAGACCAACTTAACAGACCAACACTTCAACCAGGAGTCCAATTCAGGTAGCAGGTGTGGTAGTGTTGCAAAGGTAATGGTTATGGGTTTTGGAGTACGGAATTAATTCCGTTTCAAGCGGAATTAATTCCGTACTCCAGCGGAATTAATTCCGTACTCCAACGGAATTAATTCCGTACTCCAACGGAATCAATTCCGTACTCCAAAACTGCTATACCATTACTTGTACAACACTACCCAGAATTTCATTAAATCAAAGCGAACGACCGCCGGGGTTAGCCTCTAGTCCAGCATCGCCTCATCACGGGGAACGACCATCGGTTAGGTAAGTCAAAGGATAACCAACTAACTTAGACTTCAACAAACGACTCGGTTTCGGAATAGCAATTTGCCATTCTGAAATGACAATGTTCACTTCAAAACGAGAATTATACAAATAAATCCGTTTCGGTAACTCAATCGCTTCCGCCTCCGCTTGGATATATGAAAGATACTCAATATTCCAACCATCCTGTTCGAGAACATGTAAGTTGCCTGTTTCCTTCAAAGAAAACTGACTGGGTACAGGATGCGGGGCGGGCAATCCTCTAATCCAACTCAACAAATGAGTAACGGGAATTTCCAATTTAAGAGTCTCCAGAATCAACGTCTCAGGGTCACGGGCCACAAACGTTTCATTCTTCGCTGTGCGCATAATCACTTGCTGGTCATTCCCATCCAAGCGCACGGCACCTTGCCCAAGGGGCGCATTGAATCGTATCTGATAACTCTCCCCTTCTTGTTGCCAATACACTCGTGCATTCCAGTTTTTCTCCTCCGCCTCAGGGGTGGTCGCGGTGATGGAAATACTTCCATTGAGTCGCCATGCCTGTATGATCCCCAGGCGACTTTGATGAACTTGCCAAAGAGACTGAAGGGCCGGGGAAGGTTGGGAAGGTAATTGGGTGCAACTGAGGGTCAAACTACCTATCAAAATGAACAGCAAAATCGGATAGAATTGTATCATAATCAGAGAGGGTGAAGATAGAAGAAAGGGCCTGTGGTTATGGAATAAAGCGTTTCATCACTTCTTCAAGTTGTTCATCTTTAGGAAAGTCTTCTGTTGCTTTGTTCCACACTTGTTTAGCTTCCTCTTGATTGCCAGTGACCCATAACACTTCGCCTAAATGGGTAGCCACTTCAGAGTCATTCTGTTTAGCCAAGGCTTTACGCAAATAAATAAGGGCTTCCGGATAGTTACCCATTTTATACAACACCCATCCTAGACTATCCAAAACATAGTAATCATCTGGCCGTAATTCCTCGGCACGTTTGATGAGTTCGAGGGCTTCTTCATAACGGTCGGTCAAATTCGCCAGACTATAACCTAACGCATTGATGGCTTGGGGATTATTGGGTTCAATCGTGAGAACGTGCCGCAAATCTCGTTCTAACAAATCAATCAGTCCCATTTGTTCGGCTAACAACGCCCGCATGTATAACAGGGCTGTATTATTTGGGTCCTTTTCCAACGCCCGACTGTAAGTCTCCATGGCTTGGTCATAACGTTTTTGGTCCATCAACAATTCGGCTTCAAATTGAACCAGTGTCAAAGCATCTTGATCATTCTCCACAGGCACCGCCCGCAAATGTTCCAACGCCTTCTCCAAGCGACCTTGTTCGACGAGAATCAGGGCAATCCGGGCTTGGGCATTCAAATAATTGTTACCCTCCTTGACTTTCTTGTACCAGGACAAGGCGTCACTCAACTTCTTTTCCGTTTCATCAATTTGACCCAGATAGTAGTAAGCCGCATCTTGCTGTTCTCCCGTTTTAACCAATTCGGTGAAATAATGTTTAGCGGCTGACAGACGTTCCGTGCGTAGCGATAAGATGCCTAACGTGTATAACATCTCGGCAGGATTGGGAGACTTTGCCAACAACAATTGAAATTGCTGGATAGCCTTGTCAAACTGTTCGGTGGCCGTCAACAACCGCGCATATACTAAACGCCATTGATGCTTGTCAGGACGTTTCTGCAAGGCTTGTTTCAACCATTGTAATGCTTGGTCGGTTTTGTTTTGTTCATTCAACACATGGGCATACAAAGGAATGCCTTGTTCATGGTCGGGGGCCAGTTGAAACAGTTGTTCAAGAACACTTTGGGCTTTGGCAAATTGTTTGACATGAACCAACAGCCGCGTATAAGTGAGTAGGGCCAGGGGATTTTTTTGTCGCTTTTTCAGAAGATTCTCCATCAACTCCAAAGCACGTTGCTGGTCTGGCTGTTTCTCCAAAAACAGGGCAATCACATCTAGCCGTTGTTGAGAAGAATCGCCTTGCAAGTTGTCAAACATTATCTCCAATTGGGTTTCGGCTTCTCCATGATTGCCGAGACGAAATAAGATTTCGCCGAGAATTTGGCGGGCATTGGGATTCTGGGGTTCTAACGTGACCCACAGACGGGCCGCCTTCACTGCGAGGGCATCGTCTTTCGCATACAAAGCGGTCCGGGTCGCACGTTCAGCTAAATGCGCATCTCGCAGTGGTTCAGCCATCTCGAAAAAATACTTAGCCGCTAACCCATATTGACCCCGTTGCGAGGCCACTTCAGCCACCAAGTATTTATATGAATACTCTTGTTGACTGGACAGAAATGAAGCGGTGCCGGGGTTTGCCGGTTTGGGTAAGTCGGTACCAGTCAAGGGAGAGGAAGATTCTGTCTCCTGGGCCACCGCGGCCCCTTGCTTGGTAACTTGACTGGCACATCCCATGACCAGATTAGCGACCATAATAATTCCTAAATTTTTACATAACGATTTGATTTTCATATTAATTCTCTAATTTATTGGGGTTGTCTGAATGAATACCTCTTGACAACCCAATTGTCTAAAATGAATAATGAACAATGAATAATGGCGTAACCCCTTACGAAGTGAGGGACGACCATGACCAAAAAACCAAATATTCATTTTTCACCATTATTCATTATTCATTATTCATTATTCATTATTTCCATGCAACAACTTATTGTTTGTGCCACCGCCCCCCACCGTCCAGATTTGCTGAAAATCCTTAGCAAAGCATTGCTTGACTGTGGCGGCAATATTGCAGATTGTTACGCGACTATCATGGGCGACCAAATGACGATCATGATGCGACTCTCAGGGAGTTGGGATGCCGTGGTCAGGGTTGAATCTCTCATGCCTCGGCTACAAACGCAATTGGGCCTGGAGTTTATCACGAAACGCACCGAGGTCCCCTCCAATTCGGCCAATTTCCTACCTTATATGGTAGAAATAGTCGCTTTGTATCATCCCCATATAGTTTATGAAATTACCAGTTTTTTTGCTAGTCGTCAGATTCTTGTGATAGACCTGATAGCCCATCGTTACCCCGCCTCACAAACGGAGGCATTGATGTTTACCCTGACATTCACTATCCATGTTCCCACGAATTTATCCATCGCTGATTTGCGCAATGAATTTATGGATTTATGTGACGACTTAAATTTAGACGCCATGTTATGGCCTGTCAAATAATTATGTGAACCGAAACGGCCATCCATTGTCAGTCAAGTATTATCCGTGACTACTTATTAAGTGTATCTGTCCACCGTTATGGTTGTCAATAGGAAAAAGACTGAATGGTGGATGACCAGACTGAAATTTATGTACAAACGCTTATTTATCCTCGATACCAACGTTCTTATACATGACCCTACGGCAATTTTTCGTTTTAAAGAACATGCGGTCTATTTGCCGATGGTCGTCCTTGAAGAACTGGACGCTGCCAAAAAAGGAATGTCTGAAGTCGCCCGCAACGTCCGCCAAGTCAGTCGTTTTCTGGAAGAATTGACTCAATCTCAAGACCAACTCAAAATGGGCATTGCCCTTCCGGCCGGCAGTACAGGAGAGGAAGGAGGACATTTATTTTTTCAAACAGAAGTCTTTCCTACTGACCTTTTGCCAGATACGTTGCCTGGCAATAAACCTGATAATAGCCTGCTGTGTACTGCTATAGCCATTCAACAAGCTGAACCAGATAAACAAGTTACCATCGTTTCGAAAGACATTAACTTGCGAATTAAGGCCCGGGTATTAGGTATTCATGCAGAAGATTATACCAATGACAAAGTGCTTGATGATGTCGACTTGCTTTATACAGGTCAACAATCTTTGTCAGCCGATTTTTGGGAGACTTACGGTCCTCATCTAACTCAGCAAGAACAGGGGCGAACTTCTTATATGGTCACCGGACCTATTGTCAACCAATGGTATCCCAACCAATTTTTATACAGTGTCACCAATTCCAAAACTTGGGAAGCCATTGTCAGAGACTGTCAAACCGGTCAAGCGACCCTGGAACAATTAAGAGACTTTCGTTCTCCTAAACACAACGTCTGGGGTATTGAAGCCCGCAACCGAGAACAAAATTTTGCCCTCAATCTCCTTCTTGACCCAGAGATAGATTTTGTCACCCTCGTGGGCGCCGCAGGGACGGGCAAAACGTTACTTGCCTTAGCCGCTGGACTGGCCCAAACGCTGGACCAACAACGTTATTTAGAAATCATTGTCACCCGTGTAACGGTCCCCGTAGGCGAAGACATTGGTTTTCTCCCCGGTACGGAGGAGGAGAAGATGACCCCCTGGATGGGGGCTTTCATCGATAATTTGGAAGTTCTCAATCCTACCACGGGCGGAGAGTGGGGACGGGCGGCCACGGCTGATTTGCTTCATAATCGTATCAAAATACGTTCACTTAACTTCATGCGTGGCCGAACTTTTTTAAACCGCTATATTATTTTAGATGAAGCCCAAAACCTCACTTCCAAACAAATGAAAACCTTTATTACTCGCGCAGGACCTGGCACCAAAATCGTTTGCTTAGGTAATATTGCCCAAATTGACACACCTTACCTGACTGAAACCACTTCGGGTCTCACCTACATAGTGGACCGCTTTAAAACTTGGCAACATAGTGGACACATTACTTTACAACGTGGTGAACGTTCCCGGTTAGCAGATTTTGCAACACAAGCGTTGTGAAAAACAATGAATAATGAATAATGGAAAAACCCAGGGTGGACTAGAGGCTTCAGCCGGAAAAGTGCCCCACCCACCGGCTAAAGCCTCTACTCCAACAAAGCCTCTACTCCAACATAGCATTTAAAATCTCATTATTCATTATTCATTATTCATTATTCATTCAAGAATTAATATGCGCATTTTCCAAGAAGCCCTCACCTTTGACGACGTTCTCCTTCTCCCGGCCCACTCCACCGTTTTGCCGAAACAAGTCCTCCTGCACACCAAAGTGACGCGCGAGATTGGCCTTCACATCCCCATCATTTCGGCTGCCATGGACACCGTGACCGAGGCACGTCTGGCTATTGCTTTGGCCCAAGAAGGAGGCATCGGCATTATTCATAAAAATCTCACCATTGAAGAACAAGCCCGTCAAGTTCGGGCGGTCAAAAAATTTGAAAGCGGTGTTATCAACGACCCCATCACGGTGACCCCCACCACCACTGTGCAAGAAGTTCTGGCCATCACCCGCGCCCATCGAATTTCTGGTGTTCCAGTCGTGGACAACGGACTCCTCGTCGGCATTGTCACCAGCCGCGACCTCCGCTTTGAAACTCACTATGATAGCCCCGTGTCACGCATTATGACTCCTAAAGACCGCCTAGTTACCGTTCAGGAAGATGCCACTCGTGACGAAGTGGCCAACCTCCTCCATAAACACCGCATCGAAAAGGTTCTCGTGGTCAATGACCAATTTCAACTATGTGGCATGATTACCGTCAAAGACATCCAAAAAGCCACGGAAAAACCTGACGCTTGTAAAGATAGCAAAGAACGCTTGCGTGTCGGCGCCGCCGTCGGTACGGGAGAGGAGACCGAAGCACGAGTAGCAGCCTTAGTGGAAGCTGAAGTCGATGTCATTGTGGTGGACACCGCCCATGGCCATTCTCAAGGCGTTTTAGACCGTATTCGCTGGATTAAAAACCAATATCCTAACGTCCAAATAATTGGAGGTAACATCGCCACAGGTGACGCGGCCCTGGCCTTAGCTGACGCCGGGGTGGACGCAGTTAAGGTTGGCATTGGGCCCGGTTCCATCTGCACCACCCGTATTGTTGCAGGCGTTGGCGTCCCTCAAATCACCGCTATTGACAATGTCTCTCAAGCCCTTCAAAATACTTCCATCCCTATCATTGCCGACGGTGGTATTCGCTACTCTGGCGACATTGCCAAAGCCATTGCCGCCGGGGCCCATTGTGTGATGATAGGAGGTCTATTAGCAGGGACTGAAGAAGCCCCCGGCGAAGTTGAACTCTATCAAGGTCGTTCCTACAAAACCTATCGTGGCATGGGTTCCCTAAGTGCCATGGCCCAAGCCCACAGTTCCAAAGACCGCTACTTTCAAGAGAGTGTTGACGACATTCAAAAATTGGTGCCAGAAGGCATTGAAGGACGAGTCCCTTACAAAGGCACGTTACTAGGTGTCATCCACCAACTACTAGGCGGAGTTCGTGCCAGCATGGGTTACACGGGTTGCCACAGCATTGAAGAAATGCGCACGAAACCCCATTTTGTCAGAGTGACGTTAGCAGGAATGCGCGAGAGTCATGTGCATGATGTCACGATTACCAAAGAGGCGCCTAATTATCGCGTGGATTCTTGATAAACAACTCACTTAAAATAACTTTCCTAAACCTGCAAGGTTTAGGAAAGTCGTTCCCTCTGTAGCCGTTCTGTCGTTCTGTAGGGTGGATTAAGCGTAGCGTATCCACCTGCCGTTCTATCGTTCTGTAGGGTGGATTAAGCGTAGCGTATCCACCTGCCGTTCTGTCGTTCTGTAGCCGTTCTCAATAATTGGTGGATACGCTTCGCTTAATCCACCCTACCTGAAATACTGCTTCCGAAGCCTTCCGAGACGGTTTCAAGGCGGCCCCCAACTCACCCTCGTGGTGTTCAGGAGTATACTGGTTTGGCGAGTCGTTTAAAACGGCTATCGTCGCTATCAATCAACTCCCACCGACGCCCGACACGCTGTGGTTACGGTTATTGGGCAAGGGCAAAGTTCGGCAACAGGCACTGACAGAATTGTTAGCGTTACCAGAAGACCATCCATTTCGCAATCGGGTGCTAGAATTAATTAACAACTATCTCAAGGAGATAGAAAAACAATCCCAGTTCACCAACGACTATAAGGAATTTGTTATGGAATTATCACCAGCTTATTTACAATGGCGGGAAGAGACTCTTCAGAAGGGGAAACAAGAAGGTCGTTTAGAAGGCCGCTTAGAAGGCCGCTTAGAAGACCGGCGCTTGTGGGTAGAAAACCTGCTAAAGTTACGCTTTGGTGCTATCGACGACGCCCTGCGGAACATCATCGACCCCCTGTTACAACTCTCTCCAGAGGAATCCTCCAGATTCTTTTTCCAACTCTCACGGGAAGAATTTTTAGCGAAATTTGGAAGTCCCTCAAAACCGGGTCGCCTTTCTAAACCCTCCAGAGTGAGGAAAACTAAACCTGCTAAAACTAAACCTGCTAAGGAGTAAGTGATGGAATTATCACCAGCTTATTTACAATGGCGGGAAGAGACTCTCCAAAAAGGTCGCTTAGAAGGCCGTCGCCTGATGGTGAAAAACTTGCTAAAGCACTGTTTTGGCACCCTTGACGACGCCCTACAAAAAATCATCGACCCGTTGTCACAACTCTCTCCAGAGGAATCCGCCAGTTTCTTTTTCCAACTCTCACGGGAGGAATTTTTAGCGCGGTTTGGAAGTCCCTCAACAAAACTGTATCGGCTTCCTATTCCAAAACTGGCAAAGTTTAGGAAAGCTAAACCGGCTAAAAAGTGAGGGAGGAAGTTATCACCAATTTGATAAACCAAGATTTGACAACTTTTGAAAAGTTGTCAAATCTTACCAACATTTATTTCACCTCACATGCCAAACATTCACGCCCATCGCATCTTAATTTTAGACTTCGGTTCTCAATATACTCAACTCATCGCCCGGCGCGTCCGTGAAGCAGGGGTTTATTGCGAAATTCATCCCTATCACTTAGATGATGACACCCTCACTCATTTTCAACCAAAAGGCATCATTCTCTCCGGCAGTCCCGAATCAGTACACGATGTCTCCCTTGACTACCGTGCCCCAGACCGTATTTTCACTTTAGACGTTCCCATTTTGGGCATCTGTTACGGAATGCAAACGATGGCTACCCAATTGGGTGGACAAGTGGAGACAGCGCAGGTGCGCGAATTTGGATATGCCCAAGTCCGGGCGCAAGGTCATTCTCAACTGCTACGTGACATTGAAGACCATCTCAGTCTTGAAGGTCACGGGCTGTTAGACGTATGGATGAGTCACGGCGATCAAGTCTGTACCTTGCCACCTCATTTCAAACGCATTGCTTCCACTGCAACTTGTCCTATTGCAGGAATGGCCGATGACACTCGCCACTTCTATGGTCTCCAATTTCATCCTGAAGTGACTCACACCTTGCAAGGGGCCTGCATCCTGCAACGTTTTATTTACGATATTTGCGGTTGTCAAGCCTTGTGGACACCGGCGAATATTATCCAAGATAGCATTGATAAAATCCGGGCCGAAGTCGGTTCTCAAAAGGTTCTCCTCGCCCTGTCAGGAGGCGTCGATTCTTCTGTGGTAGCAGTCCTTCTCCACCGTGCCATTGGCGATCAACTCCATTGCGTCTTTGTTGACAATGGCCTCCTACGTTGGCAAGAAGCCGAACAAGTGATGGCCACTTTTGCCCAACATCTAGGGATACGAGTCTTGCAAGTACAAGCAGAGACTCGTTTTCTAACCGCTTTGACAGGTGTTGTGGACCCTGAACAGAAGCGCAAAATCATTGGTAATCTCTTCATTCAATTATTTGAGGAAGAGGCCGCTAAACT
The DNA here is from genome assembly GCA_011391085.1 of Thiotrichaceae bacterium. Classification (GTDB taxonomy): domain Bacteria; phylum Pseudomonadota; class Gammaproteobacteria; order Beggiatoales; family Beggiatoaceae; genus JAABRD01. The sequence goes on from JAABRD010000025.1 coordinate 31,714, forward strand.
GAGTTTTCTACCTGATTCTGCTAACGGTAATCACCGTGAGTTAGGAAGAGAGGGACTGGGGGAGGGAGGCGGAGGGTTTCTTGCCCAAGGTACGATTTATCCCGATGTCATTGAATCCGCCCGCACCAAATTTGGCAAAGCCCATGTTATCAAGTCTCATCATAACGTAGGAGGCTTACCTGAAAAAATGCACCTCAAGTTAATTGAACCGTTACGCGAATTGTTCAAAGATGAGGTTCGTAAAATTGGGATAGAACTGGGTTTGCCCAATGAAATGGTCTATCGTCACCCCTTCCCTGGGCCAGGGTTGGGAGTGCGCATTTTAGGGGAGGTGAAAAAAGAATACGCAGACATTTTACGGCGTGCCGACGCGATTTTCATGGCAGAACTTCGCCAACAAGGTTGGTATGATAAAGTCAGTCAAGCCTTTGCCGTATTCCTCCCCGTGAAATCAGTAGGCGTGGTGGGCGATGCGCGACACTACAATTATGTGGTTGCGTTACGGGCAGTGGAAACGGTAGATTTTATGACCGCCCGCTGGGCCCAATTGCCGTATGAGTTATTGGAACGGTTGTCTAATCGAATTATCAACGAAGTCCCTGGCATCTCGCGAGTGGTTTATGATATTTCGGGGAAACCGCCGGCAACCATTGAGTGGGAGTGACAAAGCTGCGCTTTGGATTCATGTTTTCTCAACTGTAGGGTGGATACGCTACGCTTAATCCACCCTACAGAGAACTACTACAGAGAACTGAAATACCAGTTTGGTTTTGCATAGGTACTTATGTGAGAGAATGTAAAGACGTGTCAGCATCCCCTCAACGTCTCCTCTTCTCATCACACACCTCACAATTCCAGATTATCACTTACCACCTAACGCCCCCCAGGCAAACACTCCCAATTACCAGCAGGCACCACCCCAGTCGAAGTCGACACCACCGGCGGATTCACTGTCACCTCAATCTCCTCATCACTGGTGACCAACGTCCTATCGCCTAGACGATAACCCACCGTGATATAAAAAGTACCCGTGTTTGGCATCACGTCCTGGTAAATGTCCACGTCCGCCGTTTTAATTTCACAGGCGTTAGCCTCTAGTCCACCGCCGTTTTAATTTCTGGAGACTTTCCACTCTAACCGCGTTTCTGTTATATGATAAATGATCCCGTATTAGGGTCATATTCTCCATCTTTCCATAATTTTTCAAATAGCAACAGGAGTTTTTTGGCGCCGGGACGGTCTTTAAAATTCACCTTGGCCATCAAGGTATCGGTATGGGGACGGTGCATATAGCCAATGCCATCGACTATCATAAAGGTGTCTGGGACGGATTTGTGAATATCGGCGAGGCGTCGGAATTGGATGAGGCTGCCTAGCCGTTTGCCTAGTTGGAGAATGAGGTGGCCGCGGCGGGAGACTTTGGCGGGGTCGTGGAGTAGTATGCGAATTCGGGTGTGGCGACTGCGTAAGGCTAGGTCTTCAATGACATCTCGGCATTCTTCATTGTCATAAACCAGTGGATCAAAATCGCGGCTGAGGAGGTCGAGGTGTAGTTCGGCTTGTTGAATCATAGCCACGGTGATTTTTTGGTTTTCTTCGTCAGATCGACAGAATATTTCTTCTTCGGTTTCGCCTAAGATGTATTTGTCTAGGTGATTGAGATCCATAATGAAATTTCAGCAGTTCAGTGATTCAGGAGTCCAAAGCGTAGCGAAGGACTCCTGAAGGGGGGATGGATAGGGAGACCTTGTTTTATCTGACGTTTTCTGCGGAAGGATTGGCGATCCAGCCTTGCAAATTTTGGTCAGGCAGTTCTACTTTGACCCACCAGTCGGTTTTGCGTTCGGTGGCGACTTTGCCCCATAGGTCGGCTTGAGAAGTGGTTTGGGGGTCCCAGGCTTCGTCCAGGTAGTACAGTCGGCCTTTGTACCACATCACATGGAGTCCTTGTCCTTTGGGTTCCAAGTCCAGTAGTAAGTCGCTTTGTGAAAGCTGGAGAAGTTCCTTGTTTTCGACGACGGCGGCTTCTATGGGAAGGGCTTGGATTTGAGTGTTTTTGATGACGACAATTTCTCCATATTGGGTTGTGTTGACTTGCCCTTCTATGGCTTGGAGGGTTTGTTGGGCTTCTAATTGGGCCAAGGTGGCAGATTCAAACGTGGGACTTTCGTAGAGGGTAGCTGGAACTTTTAGTTTCCATTTGCCATACGCACAGTTTTCTGCCAGACAGCCGGCTTTGACATAAGGCAATCTGGGTAGCAATTTGATATAGCTGGTTTGAACATAGCCCATTTTGCCGTCTTCCAGTTGGATTTTATACCATTGACCTAAGCAGTCAAGGATGCGGAGTTTGCTGTCTTTATCGACTTTTGCCAGGAGGGGAGTATGTTCGCCTATGCCTTCGCGGACATTGAGGACCACGTCGGGGTCGGTTGCGACTATGCCTAGCAGTGGGATGTTGTCTTTACTGGGGCCATCGCTGGTTTTCGCTTCTACAAACCAGCTTTGGCGAGGTTTAGGCCCTAGACTGTCAATCTCTTCAGACCAGTTATCGACAAACTGTCCTTCGGTCCATTGGGCCATCACGAGGGTGACAGGCCGTTTCATGGTCAGGTGTAATATGGGTTTGGAGTGAATTTTGCCGTTCTCTACCGTAAAACTGAGTAGGCTATCTGGGGTAAGGACGACCAGCAGGTTTTGGTCAGGTGAGGACAAGGCGTCCACCGCGTCAGGAATTTGGGCTTTGATGGTTTCCCAGTCGGGGGTCAATTGGTTGGATTTGACCAATTTTTCAGGAACGGGGAGGTCTGCCGTAAAATTGGCATATTGTCCTTTGTTGTCTGGGAAGTGTCCTTTGATGACCCATTGGCCTTGACCGCGCATGACGCCGCCACTGAGTTCGCCCCAATTTTGGCTATCGCTACCTTGGCGACTCTCCTTATAGTTGTTCGCAACCTTTTCAAGTTGAGACATGGCGTCTGGGCCTAGCAACTCGGAAAATCCGACGGTTTCCAGTTCTTCAATGGATAATGTTTGTAAGGCACTTTGGCTAGTGGCTTCGCCCATTCCTTGACAGGTCTCAATGTTGAGAAATCCAACGGTGACATAGTTGTTTTCAACGAATAAGAGGTCTCGATAAGAGTGACCTATACAAGATTCTCCATGTTTGGCATCAATGGCTTGTTCTTTAACCAAAGTAGCGGTTTCAAAGGCTTCGATGCCTTCTTTGGTGGCCAAAAAGGGATTGACCGGGGCGTCTGGGTCTGGGGGAGGATTGATCCAGATAAAGTCTTCGGCAAATTCGTTGTAGGCACTGTGTTTCACGTCCATGCGCCAAAATCCGTCTTCACGAGAGACTAATAAGCTGGTTTTTTCGGAACCCAGTTGGAGTTTTCCTTCTTGGGTGCGTAGCCAGAGGGTGCGATAAGAGGCGGTCCCTTGGGTAAAATCGTCGGCGCCTTCTAAACGCGGTCCTTCTTCTTCAACGACTTGGACTGTGGTATCGTAATGGCCGCCGTGGCGAAAGCCCAACAGGAGGCCATATTCTTGTGCATTCACTGAGTTGGCAATGAATAGGGCAGTTAATGTGGATAGGATTGGTTTAGTCATGTTCAAGATGTTTCTCCTGATAGCAAGTGGTTTGGGTTGAGATGATGAGAGGAGGGCTGTTTAATGTGTCAAGCAGTTCCTGTTATTTGCAAGCAAATTTGGTGACTTCAATCACGCGCACTTTATCGCCTTTGATGTCTTGATATTTGAGGGTCCCCTCGACTTCCATGTCTTCGGCACAGTCAACGGAGGCGGTGGTACGCAAGATGACATAAGAGGTGTCGTCGTCAAAGGTCATGTAGTCCTGGAAACCTTTGCCACCGGCAAAGCTGGGGTCGGCTTCGGTGTACTCTGGGGGGACGTCATCCATGGTAGCGCGTGGCCCTTTGACTTTGACGCTTTTGCCTTCACAGGCTTTCCATGAATCGGTTTTGGCGGGGTCGGCTATGGCGCAGTCACCTGCAAGCGCAGGCATGGTGCTTAGTAGCCATATTAAGAATATAGGAAATGTGCATTTCCTAGATATATTTTGGTATTTCATAGAGTTATTTTTGAAGAAAGATAGGGTATATTTGCCTAGTTAAAACATGAAATAATGGGTAGTGATGCAATGTGGGTGAAATATCGTGCGGTTTCGCGTCGGTCTGGAACTCTGATTGAGAGGATTAAATGATAGCCATGAAAGGAGGCTTGACTAATCAGAGTCCATCTGAAAATCATTCTAATCAGAGTTCAGACAGTACACCCACATTGCCTCACTACCAAATAATGAGGGTTAAGAAAACATTTTAATAAGGGCCTTATAATTATGGCACCAAATCTAATGTTGTCTAATGTTTCCCTAATCAGTATACCAAAGTCTTTTGGGATAATGAATAATGGACCGTCAATGGTCAATCATGAACATCTATTTTAGTGGCGTTAAATGTTGGAGTAGAGGCTTTAGTCGGTGAAGTCCGGTGGACTAGAGGCTTTAGCCGGTGGACTAGAGGCTTTAGCCGGTGAAGTCCGGTGGACTAGAGGCTTTAGCCGGTGGAGTCCGGTGGACTAGAGGCTTTAGCCGGTGAGGGGCCGAACATAGATCGAAATCGCAGGGCCACTCCCACCGGCTGAAGCCTCTAGTCCACCTGTATTTTAATTTCCGGGGTTAACTTAATGGCATTGTGGCTAACGTTGCTATTTCAACGCCGTCACTCCAACGCTTTCTAATACTACTTATTTGTTTCCGTTTTTTCCCCCTTATCCTTTACCACAAATTCCCCAAATGGGGTTTGAATTTTGCGATACCCTGGGGGGATGGGTTCTTCGGTCTTGGCAGGCGTTGTTGAATCTGGTGATGATTTCTCCGCTTCAGATGAAGATTTCACCTCTTCAGGTGAAGACTTGGTGTCGTCGGGTGAAGAGGGTGGCACGGACTTCTCCACACCCGTGGATTTGTCCACTGGTATGGGTTCTTCTTTTGCCAGTGGGGCAAACTCTTTTTTCGCGGGCGGTGGAACTGTCTGGGATTTATCCTGGTTCTGTTCGTCCGTTTCCTCTTCCTTGACGATAAAATCTCCAAAGGGGGTGTGTACTTTACGGTGTCCTGGCGGAATTTCTTCAGCCGTTGCGGAGGGAGGTGTTTCCGCCGGTGGAGGTTCTTCGGCTACCTTTTCTTCGACAGGTGAGGACTTGTCTTCTAACGCCTGAGTGTCTGAAGGTAGTTCCTGATCCGTCAGTGGTGGGGCTTGGTCGACCACTAATTTTGGATCTTGGTCGTCTGTGGTGGGGAGGCGGCTGTGTAGGGGCAATTCAATAGTTTTACCGCTTTCCATCGTCAAAAAGATGGATTGTTCTTCAATCTTGACAACCATCCAAATTCCGATCTTGTCACCTTCACGCACTTCAGTTTTGCTACCGTCTTTTGTGGAGAGGTAGGCACTTTTTTGACTTCCTAACATGTCGATGCTGTCTAAATATATTTCGTCTTCCGCCCACGTCGAGAGAGGAAAAAACGTCATTAACAGGCAGATGAATATGGTGTTTTTCATAGTAAGGTACTCAATTGTAGTGGTTAATGGTAATAGTAATATTCCTTTGTACCCCCCAGCCCCCCCGTGTACGGGGGGGCTGGGGGGTACAAATGGATAAGAATATCACTATATCTCAATATTGTTACTGTGGCGGAAAATTGCCCACCCTCAATTCCGGAAAACGATGGCTTTGGTCGGCTTGGTCAATTGCCGTCACGGTAAATTGCACAGGGCTAGGTTGGTCACCAAATAGGCTGCCCAACGTCCCTATTTCTAAACTGTCACGAGGATAAGTATAACTGACAACATATAATTTGTCACCATTGGGAAAAATTTCTTGCAAGTGCATCGGCAATTGAAAGTCGCCTTGGTTGGATTGGAGAGTGACACTTTTAATGGGGAAAAGTCCCTCTCGCACAATGGCTGTCACTAGAAATTGTGAATCGCCTACGTCCACTAACGCGGGGTCAAAGCCACTGGCTAACACTTGCGGGAGTTTGCGGCGAGTACCCACTTGGCGAAGCGGTTGAATATTCAAAGACATAGGCGCCGTCTCGATGCTGGGATTGTTCCCAATTTCTAAATTGGGAAAGGCATGAAATTGGCCCGCCTGGTCAATGGCTTGAATCCGATATTGGCCCGCTTTATCACCTAGTAAATTGGCATACGTGCTGACTGGTAAGCCGCCTTTGGTCATGGTCCAAACGGTTTCATAACGTTGGTCGCCATTGGCATAGGTGGCGACGTGTTGCATGACGACGGTATATTCACTGCCATTTTGCATAATGCGCACGGTTTGTATTGGACTCAGGCCCGGTCTGACAATGGCAAAAATTTTCATGTCGGTGTCTAACAAGTCTAATAGAATGGGATCAAAACCAGCCATTAAGACTTGTGGACGTACTCGTGACAGGCCCGTGACGGGGACTTTGCCACTGTCGCGGTCAATGACGGAAATGGGAATGCTGTAAGAAGCACTCTGTTGGTGAAGTTTCGAATAGGCTTGTAAAATCACCTGATACGTCCCTTCTTGAACAAACGTATGGGCTGGGTGAGTGTCGGTGGATACTTCACCATCGCCAAATTGCCAAATGTAACTCAACTCATCTCCTGGTAAAGTGGAAAACGATTCGTTGGTGAAAAAGACGCGGAGGGGACGTTCACCAAATAAGGGGGTGGCACGAAACCGCGTGGTAGGGGCCACGGATTGATTAATCATAATAAATTCTCGCTGCCCCTTTGCCTCTTGACCATCTTCGCCCACCGCCGTCACTGTCACTGAAAAGCGGTCCGGGCGTGGGAAAAGGTGTGAAACGACGGCTTCGTTACTGCCTACCACAGGACTCTTGTCACCAAAGTCCCAGAGGAGGAAACTGGTTTGAAAACTATCGGGCAGTCGCGCCACAAATAGGTTTTGTAACGAGTTGGTCAAGGAAGTAGAGGCTTCAATGGGAATGTCCTTAGCAGGATAGTTTTGGGCCGTTTCTAACGTGAGGTAGTATTTGCCTAACGTGTTGTCTTTAAAAGAGGTTGTCTCAATTAACAAGTCTCCTTTAGATATGGGTGTGTAACGAATCCGTGCATGTCGATTTCCGCCATTCTCTTCCCCGCTGCTACCACCACTGTTGTCATCTTGGGCCAGGAGACGATTAAATTCGTCGTATAGGTAGAGATAACTGTCAAATTCATTGGATTTCATATCAATGACCAATTCTTGACCAGGAGTCAACGATTGCACCAAATAGCGGTCAGCAAAGGCACTGGAACGGGTTTGGGAACGGGGATCGGAAGAGGCCAATTCACCGGCTACGGTATTTGAAATGGGCAACACCACGCCGTCGGGAGTGGCATTGATGGAAACCAATTCACTGTGGTAAGCATACGCCCCTTGATTGTCTTGCACGGTCAGACCAACGCTGTATTGACCAGCTTTCTCAAATGTATGTGTAATCGTCTCCCCAGGTTGACAGGAGAGGAGACTACCATCACCAAATTGCCAACACCGTTGCGCAATTTGCCCATCTGGGTCGACACTGAAATCAGTAAAGGTGACGGTGGCCGGGGCGACTAATTTTTCGGTGGAAAATTCAAAATGATAGGCCCGTGGTAACTGATTGGTAGTCCCCTTAATCACTTCCAACGTATACTTCCCCCGTTCCCGCCGATCATGGGCCGTGGCTTCCATGTAATAGGTTTGATCGGTAGGAGAAGTGAACACCATTTCGGCATTGGTCGTGGTTTGCCCCGCATCATCATTGACGGCAACCACGGTTTTCCCCTGGGCTTCCCCAAATAGATAAAGATACGCATTGAAACTCGCAGACAACCTCAGCGTGACAGTTTCTCCCGTCTTTAAGTTCAAGGCATACGCATCTGCGGGCGTACTGGCGCGGCCATGTGACAAAGCATCCGTCTCCTCCAACGCCCCCAATCGTCGTTCTCCCACATTTAAAAACGGCGTCTGGTCAAACCCATTAGCAGGAGTTGGTTGCGGTGGAATAAAATTAAGCAGTTGCGTCAAAGCCACCGTTCCTACTCCTTCATATAAAGCGGTAGGATTGTTGAAAATCAACGTGGCGGCTTCTTTCGCGGCCTCCACGGTGGCACTTTGGGCGACGAAGTACATCAAGCGAATTTGCGATTTTGCAGGCACAGTAACGTCCGCATAACGCCAACTGAGTTGATTGCCATTCACAATGTGTTTGGCAGACATGGGATGACTGATTTGTGAGTGATAATGTAGCAAGGCAGGCATACTCGCGGCTTCCCCATTGACACCAGCACTGGTAATCAAAAAGTTCCCTTGGTCAACTGCCACGACGGTGCGATTCCCAGCCCCTAAATTGCCAAACACTTCCACCGCCACCGTAACATCTGTCTCGGTAGGATTGTTTAAAATTTCGGCAAATCTGGCAAAGTTAAGCGTTTTAGAAACATACACGTTGCGCCGCACTTCTAACCCACTGCCAGGGTCAGTGAAGGCACTGCACCGCACTTCTCGTCCATCGAGTGACAAACCTATCACATTGCCAGCATAATTGGTGTCATTTATGCGTAATTGGTACATTCCTGCATACGCGCCTAAGGAACCTTCGGTGAGAACGCAATTTTTGCCTACATCATAGACAAAACTTTGTCCATCGGTCAGTTGTAAGGCCACAGTGGGGAAGGGTAGTAATGAAAATAATAGCCAAAATAGTCTATACATAATGGATAATGAATAATGGATAATGGATAATGGATAATGAAAGAAAACCAAGCCATCCTGGGACTGTTGGCATTGGGGGATTGGAGGCTTCCGCCGGAGAGTAGTGCCCAGCCCGGTCAGGTTTTCTTTCATTATCCACTATCCATTATTCACGATTCACTATCCCTTGTCCATTCTTTCTTATGAAAATTCTGATGGTCACTCGCGAAAGCCACGCGGATAAACGCTATGGCTTAGGCAAAAGTTTAACACCAATCATTCTACAAATACAAGCCCGTGGCATCGAAGTCGGCTATCTTTGTCAAGCGGATGCGGGATTAAGAGGTCTCACATTTTTGCGAAAATTACACAGTTTGGCCGTCAAATATGTGGGACGATTTTTCACTGAGACTGAATTTGTGCCACTCCTTTGGGGAATTTTAGAACGTCTGAATATGGGACGTCTGGCGGCCCACGTCATGGTACGCGACCATTATACTCATGTCCATTGTCATGACCCCATTATTGCCGCAGGGTATCGCTGGTTTGCCAGAATCCGTTGGTTTGCGCAATTGCGCAGAGGACATACCGCCCGGTGGGGAGTTACGGAACATGGGTTTGGTTGCTATGCGGAGGCATTTCACATTGATGGGGCACGGTTAGGCACTGGAGTGATGCGTTGGTTACGGCGGTGGGAGGCTAAAATTTTGCTAAAAGCCCATTGGGTGATGACGCCTACTCAGGTCGGATTATCACAGTTAGCCCGCGATTTGTCAATTTATCCCATACCATCGACTTGGTACGCGATTCCTCATCCACGTCCTCAGTTAACTCGCTATTCTAAGGAGGAGGCGCGACACCGTTTGGGATGGCGTGAGGATACTCTCTATATCATAGCCGTGGGACGTTTTGCCCCTCTTAAACAATTCCCAGCACTGGTTCAAGCGGTGGCCCAATTACCTGCGACTCACGTTTTACCACCTTGGCAATTGGTTCTCATTGGGGAAGGAGAACGCGCCCCATTACAAACATTAGCCAATGAACTAGGCATTGCGGATCGCCTCCTCTTTGCGGTCAGTGACGACATGGGACTGTATTATTCCGCGGCAGATATTTACGTGAGTCCCACCCTAACGGAATCGTTTGGACTGGCCAATTTAGAAGCGGTGATAATGGGATTACCCGCGATTTGCACCGCAGTAGGAGGTGTTCCAGAAGTGGTAGGAAGTGGTGCCTGTCTCATTCCCGCCCAAGCGACTCATGTCTTGACTCACGTCTTACACACCTTTTTGGAAAACTCCACCCTACGTCACCACTGGGCACAACAAGCCACTCACTGGATCCAGGCGTGGCCTGAAGCGAATGACATTGCAGAACGCTATTTAGCAATGTATCAAGGACAACCATTGCCCTCACCCCCGGCCCCTCTCCCAAGGGGAGAGGGGCCGGGGGTGAGGGCCGATATTTCCCCCTCGACCACCCCTCCTCACCACCCCTCCTCACCCCTTCCAAACTCGCAACCGCACATTAACTCATCTTCACTATCCACTATCCACTATCCACTATCCACTAAGTCCACTCCCCCCCTGTCCCTCTGTCCCTTACCACGTCCCTTAGAATTACCTAAGCAAGCGAAAATTTTAGTGATAGCCCCCCATCCTGATGATGAAACGTTAGGATGTGGTGGCACTCTCGCCTTATTACGACAACAAGGTTGCACTGTCAAAGTCATCATCGTTGCCGATGGCAAACAAGGGGACCCACAAGGTTATCTGTCCCCAGGAACTGATATTGTGCGGCACCGTCAACAAGAATCGCTGGCGGCCATGCACATATTGGGAATTGAGGAGGTGACTTTTTTAGGGCAACCTGATGGGCAAGTGCAATACACTTCTGAACTCTCTAAATTGCTACTCGACTGTCTTTCGAAAGAATCCGCAGACTGGTTATTTATCCCTTCCCTGTTAGATTATCACCGTGACCACGTTGCCATCAGTTTAGCGATTGTGGAAGCCTGGCAACAACATGGTTGTCGCGAACGACTGTTTTTATATGAAACGTGGGCCCCAGTGCCAGCCACCTGGGTCGTTGACATCAGCACCGTATTTGCCTTGAAACAACAAGCTACCTTGTGCTATGCACTGCCACTGAAATATTGCGATTACTTAACCGCTTGTACTGGGATGGCCAATTATCGTGGTTTGTACCTAGTAGAAGAGTCACAAGGGCAGTATGCAGAAGCGTTTTTGGAACTGATGGCGGAGAACTGGGAGGAGGTGTTGATGAATTTGTGGAGAGTGAGGGAGTTTCAGGAAAAATGTTTGCGGGGGTGAATAAATAAGTACTACAACGCTTTCCTAAAACTGGTAGTGATGCAATGTGGGTGTACTGTCTGAACTCTGATTAGAATGATTTTCAGATGGACTCTGATTAGTCAAGCCTCCTTTCATAGCCCTCATTTAATCATCTCAATCACAGTTCAAGACGAAGAGAAACCGCACGATCTTTCACCCAGATGGCATCACTACCCTAAAACTCACACCAAACCTGACAGGTCTTCAAGACCTGTCAGGTTTAATACTGTTTCCTCAACAAAGATGAGTACCCCCTTAACGAAAATGATTCCACCAAATCCACCATCCCACATACACTTCCGCAATGGTAAGGACTGCCAGTCCTAGTCAGGTCCTTACTTAACCACGATTACTTCTCCTCTTGTCCACCTCCAGCCGTGAACCGCATTCCTTCCGGACCAAAGCCTCGCCATAAATACGTTGCCAAAGCGTGTCCTTGTGCAATTTCTTCTGCGGGACTCGAAGGCAAAGGCCAGCGTAAAGATTGATATAACAGTGAACGGTATAAATCAAAACTGGTCATCACCAATTTGCCATACTCTTCCGCCGCCTGTAAAATCCAACGGTAAGCAATCAATATCGTCACCAATGACACTATCCAGGCCCACCACGCCCACAGTCCCCAGATTGAGAACAATAAACCCCAAGTCCAAATGCGTACCATCGTGTCTAAATGTGATCTAGCTTGAGTCACTTCCATTCTCATGGTAGAGGGTAACAACACCCATAGCGGCGGCCAGCAGATAAACGCATTTAAACCATATCTCTCTTCTGGACGCAATTCCACAGACCGTAACAAATTCCCTAACCGGGTTGGCATCCGTTGTTCTAAAGGGTCTGGAATAAACATCAATTCCCAATCCAGTCGCACTTTTTCTTCACGATCTTGGGGAGTGAATGACGCTGGGGCTTTCTGTGCTAACTCTTGCAAGCGAATTTGTTTCTGTCGCACCCACCACCAATCTTGAACTTTTATCCATCGTCTTCGCAAATCGGACGGATAATAGTAGCCTTCTAAGAAACGTAAGAGAGTTAAATCAAAGTATTTTAGCAGACTGGCAACGGCGCCAACAAATAGCATGATACCAAAAATAATCAGCAAGGTAGGAACAGGTTCAAGATGTTTCACCTTTTCCCATAATTCTAACCATTTTTCGGGTTGTTGCCACCATGCTGTCTGTGGCACCCACGCCAAGAGACCGCCTAACCAGAAGAGAATGCCGGAGTTGAGTAACATCGCGGTCCATCCTTCCATGGGGGCGGCGACATGTTCTACAGGACTGCCAATCCAACCTTGGGCTGCTTCACTACTCATGGGTGGCGGTCTCCTGGACTGGTTGAAGTTGTATCCCATGGGTCTCGCAAATGGGAATTTGTTGCCCTACGCGCTGTTGAAACCATCCTTGTGTACAACCTTCAATGGGGCAACGATATTCTTTCATTCCCGGTGTTTGAGAGGGTTCCCCAGGTAACGAACAATCTTTCTTTTTGGTTCCCTGTACGTCGCTTCCTAACCATTCTTGAATAGCCTGCCAGGCGCGTGGGTAGTCTTTGAATAGACGTCGAATCTCTGGGCTAACGTCTTCTCCTTGGTCAGCAGCACGTTTTAATAATCCCGCTAAGGGGAGTTTTACTGCGATGGCATCCAATTTCTCTAAATTGGATTGAATCGCACGAGTGGCTTCTATCAGTGTCATAATGAATCTCCTGTCAGTGAGTTAAGTAAGAAACAATAGCGTAGGGTGGGCAACGCGGTTTACCGTTGCCCCCCTACCTTGACTGGCATATTTTACTTTGTCTTTAGGTGTGCTACGGTCCTTCAAATGATGCGTGGAACGCACCCTACCTTGACTACGGTTCTAAAATAATAAACCCTGCCTGGGCAAAATGTCTATCCAGGGTTAACACTTCTGTGATACCCATCTCGCGCATCACCACAAAGGAAATGCAATCTACCAATCCCCAAGTCTTGTCATGGTAGGTCCGATAGAGGTCAAAGCCTCTTCGCAGTAGCGCAGGGGTTAGGTGGACTATGCGAACTTGTTTAGCGGTATAAAAGTAGTCGAAGATTTCGACAGCCTGTCGTTTAAAGTTCTTCGCTAAGGCATTTCCAATTTCTAATAACACGGCATCAGTAATAACCATAGGATAATTTTCAAACTGGTTTATTAGTTGTTCCGCCGTTTGATGGTATTGGTCGGTGTCATTGACAAAGGCGAGAACAAACGACGTGTCTATAAAGATTCTTCTAGTCAAAGGTCTTTTCTCCATTCAGATAAGCCTCATGGTTTATTGAGAAATCTGCGGGTGCTTGAATATGGACCGTTCTCAGTTTCTCCCATAAACTCATTTTTCCTACCTTCACCACGGGTTGGGAAAGTTGTTGAAAGTCTTGGATAAGACTATATAGTTCTTCTAAATAGCGTTCCTCGACTAAATCAATCCCAGTTTTCACCTGTTCTCTGGTAATCATGTTAATCTCCTCTTCAATAGAATATTCCAGTCTAGTTTTACTCTATGTTAAATCATCAGGTAAAATGAATCAAGCCTGTCCCTTCCTGCCGGCTAAAGCCTCTCGTCGCGCGAGAGGTCATGGACTAGAGGCTTTAGCCGGAAATGGCCCCTGTTTCTCCAATTAAGGGAAGGATAGTCAATGTTGCTGTCTTATCAAAGCAGGGTTAGGGGAGGTTAAAACTCCCAAATGATGGGGAGGTTGATTGACACGGGCTACTATATCTCGGTCTAACTGATTATAGTAGTCCTCCATAGCACTCAATAAACTTTCCGTGTAACCCCTATCCATAATCACTTCCGCAAGTTGTTCTGTTGCTATACTGTCACGGTTTTCTAGCAATCGATAGGATTCAATTTGTAATTTCAACGCCTGTATAATTGTGCGAAGTTCTCGTTTTTTCAACTCCATAATGGGTCTCCTTATATCAAATGAGGCTGTGCCGACTTAGCCAGAATACGTAGCCATTCTTTATATTCTTCTAATAGCATATCATGGCGCGGACGAATGGTGTAGTGAGTAATATTAAGTCCACTGATGGTATGGTCACGAATAATCATCAAACCTTGTGGAATAACCGTGTCGCGAGGAATTTTCCACCACCGTGCTTTGGGGCTTGAACTTGGCAGAGGGGCATCGAAGGCAGATATTCCACCACTGGCAGAATCCACGTAAATGACCAATTGGCCATGGACTTCTTGTTCATAGGTTTCTATATCAATCGCACCGTCTCTGGGTGGAATTCTGACTTTATCAAGATGAGGATTGGTAGCACTCCCAGAACGATACAGGTCAACGTTGGTAAAGCGCACTACGAAAAGGTCAGGTGGTGTATTCACGATATTCATTAAGTTATCTAAGCGATAAAGTCTAAGTAGCGTAGTAGCGTAGGGTGGGCAACGCGGTTTACCGTTGCCCACCAAATCTCTCTGTACAACTTGAATGATGGGCAACGAAAAGACGTTGCCCACCCTACCGGATTCCTCTTCAATAGAATATTCCAGTCAGGTTTTACTTAGGCAACCGTAACCAATAAATTTTCAAATACTTCATACTGTTTCCAACGATAAATAGAGAAATCTCGTAAATCGGTAGAAAAAATACGTCCGTGTCCTAAATGTTCGGCTAAAATGACCAATGAAGCATCCGCCAAATCCATCGGTAAATCGGCATATTTTTTCATCAAAGCAATTATGCACCGTGCATGTTCTGAGGTCAAGGAGAATACTTGAAAGGCACCATTGGCATAGTTTTCTAGGAATGTCTGCTGGGCATATTGTCCTAAACGTTTCGACAATAAATAACAGGTTTCCGTCATCACAGGCCAGGTAATGATGAAAGGCTCATCCCATTGGGTTAAGCATTTGATAGCACGAGAATGGTATTGGTCTTTTCGACTCGCTAACGCCAGCCAAAAACCAGTGTCAACAATTATCATGTTTTTCAACTAGCAATTTTAGCAATTCCGTTTTATAGTTTTCAGACCAAGTAGGTTCTGCTTCCCCACATCCCACAAACCCAGATCGCAGTATCAGTTCGGCAGCACGAGGTTGCGGTAGTGGGTTGACGTGTTTATGTTCATAATAGAAATGAATCGCTTGGTTAATCACGTCAGAAATACTGGTCTGGGTGGTTTGGGTTAAGTATTCCAATTGGTGCAGGCAATTTTCGTCTAAGTGGGTATTGATAAACATAGTGATATTCCTCTAACTCAGATAATCAAGTTTAATCTCGGCAGGGGTCTCAAAGTTGCGCTTTGGACCCCTGAATGAATCATATTTTGGTAGTGATGCAATGTGGGTGATATGTTTCCCCTCTCCCCCGGCCCCTCTCCCAGAGGGAGAGGGGAGAAAACCACTGGTGCCGCCTGTCTCCCCACGCCCGTAGGGTGAGGGGTCGGGGGTGAGGGTAACTTGAATATCACCCACATTGCATCACTACCCATATTTTAAATCACAAAGTAAAATTAATCAAGCCCGTCCCGTCGGGCCAAAGCCTCCTATCCCGCCCGTTCACTCTTATACCCCCGTCCATCCAAATGCTCCCCAATAATATGGGTGGGCAAAACTCCGTTCCGTCTCTTTGAGATTCAAAACAGCACTCGTTAGTTTTCGTGCTGTGGGTTGGGCCATCTTGACGGTGCTGGTGGCAAAGACTTCTTGATCGAATTGTTCCAAATATTCCACTTTCTCTTTATTCGTGGTGTCTCTTACCCAAATTTGGGCTTGGCGGAAGGCTTCCGCGGGTTCATTGGGGTACTGGGTACGCCATTGGTCATAAAAGTAAGCCATTAGCATCATGGTACTCAATTCGTTGACAGACCACAAGGAGGCTAGGACGCCGGCGGCACCGGCTTGTAACAAGCCTGCGGGGAAGTTGACGATTTCTTCTGGTAACGCCATACCAGGAATCTGCGTTTCACACGCGGATAAGGTTGCTAAACGCAGTCCTGGCAAACGTAATTTGAGTATCTCTGCTAAGGTGAGTCTTTCGTTATGGGCCATCACTAAACTGCTGTTTAGCGGTGTCTTCATATCGGCGAAGCCATGACAAGAACAATGCCAAACTTGACAATGGGGGAGGGCCGCGGTGACGTTGGCAACGGTGGCTTGTTCATGTTTCAATATCGTGGTTTGAGAAAACGTGGCTTTGACGGTTGCGGTTTCATAAGGGGCATTGGGTAAGGGGCTGGCATTGACGGGCCACGGTTCTTCTATTGCCAGTAATTGGTCTAATTGGGTCAGCCGTTGGGCCACTTGACGGGCGGCGGTTAAGGTACGGGCATTGGGGGCGTAAGTGATTTGGAAGTGGTCTAACGCATAGAGTTTGCCTGTGGGGCGGGTGACATCTTCGGTCCAAGCGACATGCAGAGGGAGGAGGGCGAGTCGTCCCAGCGGTAAAAAAGTGAGTTTGGCATGGGTAGGTAAATGTGGAATCAAAGGCGCGATGACCGTTTGCCATAGCCAATGGGTCGTGGCGGCTAAACTGGCTTGCCACTGTTGTTCCAGTGCTTGTTGTACCTTCTCAGTTTCAGCAGCATCGTCATCTTTCTGGAAGTAACGTCTGTCAAGATAAGCCCGTAAATATCCCTGTGGGAGGTCATCAGATTCAGATTCTGCCGATAACTGTTGTTGCAAGGCGGCTTCGGTTAAGTCGGGCAACCAGACGGGGGTAATAAAGAAACTAAGTTTCTTCAAGAAACTTAGTTTCTCATCCTCATCAAGGCTGTGCCCCCCCACTATCAACGCCACACCTCCCGCTTGGGTCACCGCTATATAGACCAACTGCGTTTCCAGTGCCGCCACCTGAATATCTTCCCAGGTCGGTGCTTGTAAAAATGTCTCATACCCTGGCACTTGCCGAATCGCTTCGAGCACTTGTTCAAAGGCTGTGCGATAACTACGGAGTTCGTCAGGAGACGGGTTATTCTGCATTTGTGCCTCCCGCCAGGCTTGGAGAGTCTGTTGATAACGGTCATACAACAGTTTCCCCTCCATGGTGTGAGTTAAGTTATCCAACTCCGCCCGGTCACGGGCTAAGGTTTGACCTAACAATTGGGCTAACCCACGTTCGAGGGTCACGACTGCCTCTTCCCACTGTTGACGTTTCGCATACGCATACGCCGCGTGGGCTGCGAGTCCTCGAAATTCTTTTAGCCAAGATTCTTGGTCGGCACGTAGCAGTTGCGTTTGTACCAAGCTGGTACTGGCTTGATAAGCGAATTGATAGGCAGTCCCGACTTCCTCCCAGGCTTCTCGTCCAAAGGCCCAATAAAGCCAATTGCGGGCACTGGTCAAACTCACTTCCAGTGCCACTTCCAACCCGCGTTGGGCGGCCCGTTGGAAAGCCTCCATCCCCGCTTGCAGGTCGGTCAGGTCGCCCGTGCGGGCATAGCGGTCTTGAAAGCCAGTGCCCAGATCGTTTAGAAACATGGGCAAGTCGGGCGCGCCCGCGGGAGTCAGTTGCACCGCCCGTTGGTAAGCCTCAATCCCCGCTTGCAGGTCGGTCAGGTCGCCCGTGTAGGCATAGCGGTTGGAGAAGCCATTGCCCAGATTGTTTAGAAACATGGGCAAGTCTGGCGCGTCCGCGGGAGTCAGTTGCACCGCCCGTTGGGAAGCCTCAATCCCCGCTTGCAGGTCGGTCAGGTCGGTCAGGTCGCCCGTATGAGCATAGCGGTCTCGCAAGCCACCGCCCAGATTGTTTAGATAACCAGGCAAGTCTGGCGCGTCCGCGGGAGTCAGTTGCACCGCCCGTTGGTAAGCCTCAATCCCCGCTTGCAGATCGGTCAGGTCGCCCGTGCGGGCATAGCGGTCTTGAAAGCCAGTGCCCTGATTGTTTAGATAACTGGGCAAGTTGGGCGCACCCGCGGGAGTCAGTTGCACCGCCCGTTGGTAAGCCTCAAGCCTCGCTTGCAGGTCGGTCAGGTCGCCCGTGCGGGCATAGCGGCTGGAGAAGCCAATGCCCAGATTGTTAAGAATACCGGGCAAGTCGGGCGCGCCCGCGGGAGTCAGTTGCACCGCCCGTTGGTAAGCCTCAAGCCCCGCTTGCAGGTCGGTTAGGTCGCCCGTGCGGGCATAGCGGTCTCTCAAGCCAGTGCCCAGATTGTTTAGATAACCAGGCAAGTAAGGTGATTCTGGTGGCGTGGTCGTCACGATAGTTTGCCATGCCGATAAAGCCTGGTCTAAATCACTTAATTCTCCTCTGGCCCAATAGCGTCGTAAGTAAGTGCCAGCACTGTCATTTAATACCACCAAGCGAAACTCAGCGTCCACCGTGGCAAAGTCAGGATGCTGTAAAATGCGTTGCCAAGCGGTAATGGAGTCGTCTAAGTCCGTGGGGTCGCTGTGTTGTAGGTAACGGGCGAAGGCGGATTGGGCTTGGTCAATGTCGAGTCGAAATTGAAAGTAGGATGGAACCCAGCCCAATTTCTTGAATAATAGATAAATCAGAAAGAGTAAGAGTGCGATGGGCCATAAGAGTAGGTTGCCAAGGAATGTGAGTAGTCGTTTGAACATGGAGTGGCGCCTCGATAGTTTAAGTGTCTGAATCAGAATTTTCAGAATGGGGGGTGTCAAGTGTTTTTGTTTAGGACAACGGCTGGATTGGATACACGGATAAACCAGTCTTTTAGAGTGACTGGGGGTTTATCCGTTTATTTCATCTATCCGCTGTACTAGATGGTCTGAATCAGAATGGACAGAATTTTAGAATTTTCAGAATGGGGGTCAAGTTTTAAGGAATCAATTAACCAATAGGTGGACTAGAAGTTTTTAATCAACAGGTGGAGTAGAGGCTTTAGCCACAATGCCATAAGGAATAACCCCCGAAATTAACCGACAGGTGGACTAGAGGCTTTAGCCGGGGGGCATGGAACAGAATTGAAATCACGGGGGCCCGTTCCGGCTGAAGCCTCTAGTCCATCGTTAGTTTCCGGCTGAAGCCTCTAGTCCATCGTTAGGTTAATTTCTTTCGCTAACACCAAACCATCTTCTCTTTCGTGCGATTCTCCCGGATAATAATTTTTGCGTCTCCCCACTGGCTTAAAACCTGTCTTGAGATAGATATGAATGGCGACTTGATTCGACACGCGAACTTCTAAAAAGACCGTCTTCACCTGATCTTGTCGGGCCAGGGCCAGAAGATGTTTGAGAATACGTCGTCCATAACCTTGATGTTGATAGAGAGGATGAACACAAATATTTAAAATATTCGCTTCTCCGGCGCCTACTGACATGAGTCCATAACCCACAATGCGATTATTTACCTCTAAAACTCGCGCAACGTAACCGACTTTTAAGCAGTCTTGAAAAATCTGCCAGGTCCAAGGCACTGGGTAGCTGGTGATTTCAATTTCCAAAATGATCGGTAAATCCTCCTCCTGCATTTGTCGCAAGCGAATATAAGAAGAAGTGGGGTCAAAGTTCATTTTCAATTTCCGTTTTCTATAAAAACTCTCAAACGGTGGGCTGAGACGATTGACAAATTTCGGCAAAGGTTTTATAAATGAATTGTAAATCATGCCAAGATTTGCGTTTCTCAATGGGACGCCGTAACAGAAACGCAGGATGATAGGTGGCTATCAAAGGAATCCCTTCATATTCAAAGAGTTGTCCACGTAATTTGCCGATTCTTTCAGAAGTGTTTAACAGGTGTTGGGCCGCCACTGCCCCCAAAGCGATAATGAGTTTCGGTTTGAGGAGAACAATTTGACGATGTAAAAAGGGTTGACAGTGAACAATTTCCTCGACCTTGGGATCACGATTGTCGGGAGGACGACATTTGACGATATTAGCAATATAGACTTCTTCTCGTGTTAAACCAATCGCCCGTAACATGGCATTCAATAACTGTCCGGCGACGCCTACAAACGGTTGTCCTTGGGCATCTTCTTCTTCCCCAGGGGCTTCGCCAATAAATAGCCATTGGGCATGTTGAGGTCCTTCTCCAAAGACTGTCTGATGGCGTTGTTGGTGAAGTTCACAACGTGTACAAGTCGCGACTCGTTGTTTGAGTGGTTCCCAAACGAGAGAATGAGTTGGAAGTTCTTCAATGGTCACAGGCGTCGTGGTTGCCCTGGTGACAATTGCTTCGCTGATAGGAGTAACCTCTATGGTTTGAGTGACAGCGGCGGCTGGGGAATCAGCTAAGGGAACCGTTGCGGGGGGTGAGAAATGGTGACAGAAGAGATTATTGCGTAGCACCCAACGTTGGATGCCTAATGCGCTGAGATATTGGGCTTGGCGAAAGGGGATTATCATAGCTACTCCTAAATTGGAACTGAAGTTTTTATTCACTGGTATAATTAAAATACAGGTGGATTAGAGGCTTTAGCCGGTGGGCATGGAACGTATATTGAAATCACGGTGTCCTCCACCGGCTGAAGCCTCTAGTCCAACATTATTTTAATTTTTTCGCTGTCTCATTCCAGTGGACTAGAGGTTTTCGAAATTAACATACAGGTATTAAAATGCAGGTGGACTAGAGGCTTTAGCCGGTGGGCACGGAACGTATATTGAAATCACGGTGTCCTCCACCGGCTGAAGCCTCTAGTCCAACACTGTTTTAATTCATTTGCCTTCTTATTCGCTGTCTCACTGATTACACTTCCACGGCTACTTGCGGATGTTGTCGTCCTGTCACCGTGAACACTTTGTTCAAAGCGTTGAGATAGGCTTTGGCAGAGGCTATCACGATGTCCGTGTCAGCCCCTTGCCCATTGATGACTTGCCCATGTTTCTCTAAGCGCACCCCCACTTCGCCTTGCGAATCGGTGCCATTGGTGACGTTGTTGACCGAATAGACTAATAAGTTCGTCTGACTGTTAATCAACGCTTCAATGGCTTTAAAGGTGGCATCCACGGGGCCACTGCCGCTGGCGCCTACGGATTTCTCCTCACCGTTGATGTTTAAGGTGATTTGGGCGTGAGGTGGTTCGCCGGTTTCAGTACACACTTTTAGCGACACTAACTTGATTCTCTCATGTTCTGAAGAGAGTGTATCAGTGACTAAGGCTTGTAAATCCTCGTCAAAAACTTCATGTTTCTTGTCCGCTAACTCCTTGAACCGGGCAAACGCGGCATTGAGTTGTTCTTCCGACTCCAATTCGATGTTTAAACTTTTTAACCGGTCGCGGAAGGCATTGCGCCCGGAATGCTTCCCTAACACCATTCGATTGGCGTGCCAACCGACGTCTTCGGCCTTCATAATTTCGTAGGTTTGCCGATGTTTGAGGACGCCATCTTGATGAATGCCGGATTCATGGGCGAACGCATTGGCACCGACAATCGCCTTGTTGGGTTGCACAGGGAAGCCGGTGATGTTGGAAACTAACCTGGAACAAGGGACAATTTGCGTGGTATCCACTTCAACTTGGCAAGGGAAGACATCGTGGCGGGTCCGCACGGCCATGACGATTTCTTCTAACGCGGCATTGCCGGCGCGTTCTCCTAACCCGTTGATGGTGCATTCCACTTGTCTTGCCCCATTTAACACGGCAGCTAATGAGTTCGCTACCGCTAGTCCTAAGTCATTGTGACAATGAACGGAAAATACTGCTTGGTCAGAATTAGGGATGCGTTCGCGAAGCGTGGCAATTAATTTTCCGAAGTATTCAGGTAACGTGTAGCCCACGGTATCTGGAATATTAATTGTCTTAGCCCCCGCTTTGATGACTGCCTCAATGACTCGACATAAGAAGTCAACTTCGGAACGTCCGGCATCTTCTGGTGAAAATTCGACATTGTCGGTATAGCGACGGGCGTGAGTGACGGCTTTCACCGCTTGTTCTAACACCTGATCTGGCGACATGCGTAACTTCATCTCCATGTGTAAAGGAGAAGTCGCTAAAAAGGTATGAATCCGAAAGGAGGCGGCACCTTTGAGGGCTTCGGCGGCCCGATCAATGTCTTTTTCTAAGGCCCGCGCTAAACCGCACACGGTGCTGTTTTTGATGGTATTGGCTACCGCTTGTACGGCTTCAAAATCGCCCACGCTGGCGATTGGGAAGCCTGCTTCAATCACGTCCACCCGTAACTTTTCCAACGCCTTTGCAATTCGGATTTTTTCATCCTTAGTCATAGAAGCGCCGGGACTTTGTTCGCCATCGCGTAACGTGGTATCAAAAATAATGAGTTTGTCAGCCATATAAAATTACTCCATGTTGCTTTCGGCAAGGAACAGAAGGACTTTAAGAGTCTTGCTGTCACGACTCACAGTGGAAAGCAAGTATAGTGTATCAAAGGGAAAAAAGGGTAGTGATGCAATCTGGGTGAAATACCGTGCGGTTTCTCTTCGTCTTGAACTCTGATTGAGATGATTAAATGAGGGCTATGAAAGGAGGCTTGACTAATCAGAGTCCATCTGAAAATCATTCTAAATCAGAGTTCAGACAGAGAACTCACATTGCATCACTACCGAAAAAAGTTGCGTACTGAGGCCCTCGCCAGGGCGCGATGTTGAGATGTCACTGCCCGTGCTAGGGCAGCAGTCGCAGCGTATTGAAGAGGCGGGAAAACAGCGGGCACCACAACGCCTGCCCAAAATAAGCATAATGGTACAACGCATTGGTGCAGTGTGTGATGAACATGAGACAAGGATTTTTTAGTTAAACGACTTTGGTATAATAATAGTTATTCGTTATAAAAATTTCAACTGAGGAATAATTCTAAGTTTCTCTTTAAAATTTATAACTCTATGATATAATTGAAATAATTATGAAGCAAGCATTTTTGGAAAACTCTATTTCTTTATTTAAATCAATATGATATAAATTTTTATGGACACTGGTTGACTGACTGAGGAAAATGATTTAAACTTCTTTAAATCATTTCCAGAAACCTGGTAAAAATCTAAGCAATGTGGGGAAAGAATGTCTTATGTTAGCAGAAACTCAATTAAAACCAATAGGTTATTCTTATTCTCGAATACCGTCCCAGCCATCGGTTTCGCGTGACCACAAGAAAAAATTGCCCACCATGTATGATTTACCGTGTGAATCACCGGAGGATGGAATGCCTGATTTATTTCATGTTATACAACCACGTTTACTTAGTGAAACCTTTTTTTTGCCCAGGTATCCCAATGATAGAGTGTTGACTGCCACTGACCTCTATTTGTACTATGATGCCCAACACACAGCCTGGTATAAACGTCCGGATTGGTTTGCGGTGTTAGGTGTACCGCGTGATCAACGGGTGCAGGATTTTCGCCGGAGTTATGTTATTTGGGAAGAGAAAGTGGCGCCGTATGTGATAGTGGAGTTACTCTCGCCCGGCACCGAAAAGGAAGATTTCGGCGAAACTGACTTCCCTGAACCAGGGGAACCACCACGCAAATGGGATGTGTATGAACAGATTTTGAAGGTGCCCTATTATTTGATATATGGTCGTTATGCCAATGAATTACATGCCTACCATTTATATCGTGGACAATATCGGAAACTCCAGGTGACAGGTCAAGGGGTATGGTTGCCACGGGCCCAATTAGGAATTGGGGTGTGGGAAGGAAAGTACGATGCGACGGAGGGTCTCTGGTTGCGTTGTTATGATGCACAAGGGAATTGGATTCCCACCGAGAAGGAAACGTCAGAACGAGAACGACGAGAAAAAGAACGAGAACGACGCGAGAAAGAAGCTGCCGTGCAGCTGGCGGAACAGGAACGACAGGCGAAGGAAGTTGCCTTGCAGTTGGCGGAACAGGAACGCCGGGCGAAGGATGCGGCCGTGCAGGTGGCGGAACAAGAACGACACGAAAAGGAAGCCGCTTTACAACAATTGAACCAAATGCGGGCGCAATTGCGGGCACTGGGAATCGAACCTAAAATATAATAGACAATTCAAGAGTTCAAAGCGAAGCTTTGCCATGTTACAAAGCTTCGCTTTGAACTCCTGGGTCTAATTATTATTCATTATTCAGTAGTGATGCAATCTGGGTGAAATATCGTGCGGTTTCTCTTAGGTCTTGAACTGTGATTTAGATGATTAAATGAAGGCTATGAAAGGAGGCTTGACTAATCAGAGTCCATCTGAAAATCATTCTAATCATAGTTCAGACCTTTCACCCACATTGCATCACTACCCATTATTCATTATTCATTAAACCAAAGACTTGAACAAATTTTCCTATTCTGATAACGATATCACGACTTCTGATTTTACGTTGGAACCGTTTGACAATCGAAGGTTAGCGAACCTTTGTGGTCAGTTCAACGAACATTTACGTCAATTGGAACAACGCTTTAGTGTGGTCATCAACAACCGCGCCCATCAATTTCGAGTGGTGGGGAGTACTCACGCGGTGCAAAAGGTCACGGAAGTCATTCATCAACTGTATCTCGCCACCAGTCACGAGACTTTAAATCCGGCACGGGTGCATTTATTTTCTCAAGAAGCCAGTTTGGAAGAAGCCTTATTAGAGACGCCTGCCATTGACAGTTTGGAAGGTCCCGAAGTCATTATTCGTACTCGGCGCGGCGTGGTTAAGGCCAGAGGACCGAATCAACGCAAGTATTTGAACAATATTGTGCGACACGATATTAATTTTGGAATCGGTGTCGCAGGGTCTGGGAAAACGTTTCTGGCCGTTGCATGTGCTGTGGAAGCCATGGATCGCGAACAAGTGCGGCGTATCGTCCTCGTGCGCCCGGCGGTGGAGGCGGGCGAACGTTTAGGCTTTTTACCAGGTGACTTAGCCCAGAAAGTGGATCCCTATTTACGCCCTCTATATGATGCTTTATATGAAATGTTAGGCTTTGAACGAGTTCCCAAATTGATTGAACGTAATATCATTGAAATTGCCCCCTTGGCTTATATGCGGGGACGCACCTTGAATGATGCGTTCATTATTCTCGACGAAGCCCAAAACACCACGATA
This sequence comes from Thiotrichaceae bacterium, assembly GCA_011391085.1. Classification (GTDB taxonomy): domain Bacteria; phylum Pseudomonadota; class Gammaproteobacteria; order Beggiatoales; family Beggiatoaceae; genus JAABRD01. The sequence goes on from JAABRD010000025.1 coordinate 56,698, forward strand.
GACCAAATGAAGATGTTTTTAACGCGCATTGGTTTTGGTTCTACGGCGGTCGTCACGGGTGATATTACGCAAACTGATTTGCCACGAGATCGTCCGTCGGGATTACGGCATGTAATTGATGTTCTAAACGACGTGGAAGGTATCAGTTTTACCTTTTTTGACGCCAAAGATGTGGTCCGTCATCCCATCGTGGGACGTATCATTGAGGCTTATGAACGTGTCGAACCCTCATTTCAGCCGGGAAACGAGAAGCGAAAAGGAGTGAAAAGAGAATTTCAAATATCGGCAGATAATCCCCGTTCGCTATCACCCGTGGCGGAAAATTTGGAAGATGCCGCCATCGTTGCGGACTCGTCGCCTCTCTCCATGTCCTTCGCTTCCTCGTCTCTCAGATTAGACAGTGAACCATAACTTATGGAGGTAGCGGTAACAGTTCAATATGCCATCCACTCCCCTGAGTTACCCAATCAGGAGATGTTAACTCATTGGGTGAACTCGGTCTTTTCCGACGTGCCAGAGTCCCTTTCTCCCACCCTTCACTCTCCTTTTTTGAAGCGTTTAAAAAGACAACGGCGAACTTGGGAACTGACTATTCGCATGGTCGACGAAACCGAAGCGCAATATTTAAATGAAACGTGGCGTGGACATTCTTATCCCACTAACGTCCTCTCCTTCCCCTTTGAATCTCCGCCGGGCGTTCGGGTGCCGTTGTTAGGCGACCTGGTGATTTGTGCGCCCGTCGTGGTCCGTGAAGCGAATGAACAACAAAAGTCCTTATCTGCGCACTGGGCGCATCTGGTTATTCATGGCACCTTACATCTGCTGGGTTATGACCATTTGGATGACGCCCAAGCACAACTCATGGAGACCTTAGAAATTCATATTTTACACTCTCTCGGTTATCCTAATCCTTACCAATAAGTTCTATGACGATTTCTTCCTCTTCTCCCGCTTCGGGTACTTCTGCCACTGTCTCTTGGTTGGACCGTGTGAAACAAGCCTGGTCTAATGACCCCCAGGATAAGGAACAACTGATTACCTGGTTACGTGATGCCCAACAACGTGATTTGCTGTCGATGGACTCACTGGCCATGATTGAGGGGGCTTTGCAAGTCACCGATATGCACGTTCGGGAAATCATGGTGCCTAGGGCCCAGATGGTTTGTTTAGAACTCCATGATTCAGTAGAGAGTATGATTAAGACGATTGTCGAGTCTGGTCATTCTCGCTTCCCAGTCATTGGTGAGAACCGTGATGATGTGCAAGGTATCTTCTTGGCTAAAGATTTACTGAGTCATTATGATGCAACAAAAAATCGGTTGCGTCTCTTTCACATGCGAGATGCGATGCGTCCAGCGGTGTTCATTCCCGAAAGCAAACGTCTCAATGTGTTGTTGCGAGACTTTCGAACCAGCCGCAATCATATCGCCATCGTGGTTGACGAATATAGTGGGGTGTCAGGATTGGTCACGATTGAAGACGTGATCGAACAAATTGTGGGTGAGATAGATGACGAATATGATGTAGATGACAAAGTGTTTATCAGACCGATTCATAATGGCCGCTACCTCATTCGTGCCTTGACTCCGATAGAGGAGTTTAATGAGTATTTCAAGACTAACTTTAGTGACGAAGAGTTTGACACGATTGGAGGAGTCGTTATGCAAGCCTTTGGACATTTGCCTAAACGTGGTGAATTGATGGAATTGAATGGGTTCTATTTTGAAGTGGCTAGGGCCAATGGGCGTCGTATTCATTTGTTGCGGGTTAAACCACGGTAGTGAGGCAATGTGGGTTCATTGTCTGAACTCTGATTAGAATGATTTTCAGATGGACTTTGATTGGTCAAGCCTCCTTTCAGAGTCCTCATTTAATCATCTCAATCAGAGTTCCAGACCGACGCGAAACCTCTCGATATTTCACTCAGATTGCATCACTACCTAAACCACAATCCATCCAGGAGGAAAAAGCGTAGTTTTGCAAAGCTACGCTTTTTCCTCCAGGTGAATCTGGCAAGGCTACGCTTTTTCCTCCAGGTGAGGTTGGTGGTACTGAAATAATTCATCCCACTGCTTATCCAAAATTTTATTCGCTTCGGCAGGCGGTACCACCTTCAAAATTCCGCCTTCCGGTTCGATTAACAAGCCCTCCTCACGAAGTTTTCGCAGGCCGTCATCCACTTCAAAATCGATTGCCACTTTGTATTGCTGTTGCAGATAGTTTTCAATTTCTTGATCAAGACTGGGTTGTGTATAATCCTTGGTGGCGTGTGTGTGCAGAAAATGATAGGCTAACATCGCTTCCTTTCCCTCCTCCTCTTCGGCGCCATCAATGAGGCTACTCAGTACCCCTTGATTATTATCCAAGGTCAGAAAATACAGGTTGCGGGACAATATCATCATGTATTTGGTGCGTTGTTGGAAGATACCCATAACGATGCGCACGATGACCCCAATCAAGCCGACGAAGGCGCCTGCCAATGCAAATGGGTTGATAACCGTCTCGGTCAATTTAAAAAAAATTCCCACAGTGCCTCCCACGGTGCCTCCCCCACCTGTCAGGGCTAACTTGATTTTATCAAACAGTTTGAGGCGCACATCTTGGTTAGGGAACAGGGTATCTAAATCGGAACGGGGGATGTTCTTGAACAGTTTGATGAACACTTTGTCATTCACGGCGTCGTCATCATCAGGCAGATTTTGACGAGATTGCTTGACCTGCTTACGCGCTTTTTTGATGGCTTTTTCCAAGGTCCAGGTCTCGTGTTGTTCCTGTAATTGGCGAGTGACCTCTAAGACTCGTTCCTCCGTGGTTTTGAATTTTGCCATGATGAACAGACGTTTGTAGATAGGAGTCTCCAGAGGTTCCCTCCTTAAAAAGAGGCTAGTCCAGCGGCGCCGATATTCGATTTTCGTAGCAGAACCACGATAGAAAATAAAGAGAGTGGCAAAGTCGTCTAAATCGATGGAAACACTCACCCCATACGGTGATTCCTCTGTCAAGGCTTGATTGACGGCCTCAATGGTCAACTCGTCATAGTTAGCATGATTCAATAAGTTGCGCGTGTCTTCCACCAGTTGTTGATGAAGTTGGTCTTTTTCTTCTGGAGAATACTCCAGTTTGGTGATGATGTCGGCGTCGGGATTGAAGGGGAAATAGCACCGCTTCAATGCCTCCAAATGTTGATGAAACTTGAAATGATAGAGGGCGTTGAACAGAGTGCAAAACTCCCCAAAGAGTTTCTGTTCAGAGGGTTGCCAATGCGGGGAGGCCAGTAAATCTTGGATGATTTCCTGTCGACTAATGGGAATAAAACGTTCTTTGGTACTTTCTGGAGGAAGGTTGATGGACGTTGTCATGGTGTTTTCCTTATGCGTATTTTTCAGTATTTTTCAAAGCTACGCTTTGAACTCATGGTTCTTGGTATATATTTCCAGGAGTCCAAAGCGCCGCTTTGAACTCCTGGTTCTTGCTTTGGACTCCTGGTTTTTTAGGTAATCTATAGATTTGAACATTCTATGATTTTAAATTCCACCCGTCGGTCAATCGCATTCTCGGCACTGTCAGGTGCGGTTCCCACAATGGTTTCGTCAGCCCCCTTGCCAGTGATTTTAGAACGTCCCACAATGCCGGAAAATATCTGGTACATTTGGTCAAGAATGGCTTGGGCACGCCGTTCTGACAAAAACTTATTCAGTTTATCCTGACCATATTTACTGGTGTGTCCGATAATGTTGACACACTTGTCAGAATGTTGAAAATACAAACTCAGTTGTCTAATCCACAACGCATATTGTTTTCTGAGTTCTGGGTTGTTCAGAAACTCCGTTAGATTAGGTTCAAACAACAGTTTCATGGGGAGATTGCCACTTTCTACACCTACGGCCACCATTTGACTAAAATGGTTTTCTGCTACTTTCAGATGACCCAACCTGTAATTGGTTGTGTATAAACCACCGTAGGTTTCAATTATCTTCCCATCGGGACGTTGTAAAGCTTCTTGAAACAGACGCAGGGCTTGTTTATAATCGCCTTGATTATAAGCCGTTTGCGCTTGCACGATGAGAGACTTGGTTTGAATGAATTGATAAGAAAAGGGGGCAATTTTCGTACCAACGGGACTGTTCACCATGTTAATAAATTCTTGCAGAGGACGGTCTTTGACAAACATGGGATTGTCTTCATAACTAGGCGTTGGGTGATAATTCAAATCTTGACTCTTCATTCCTACCGATTCCTGGGCGATAACGGTTTTCGTGTGTAAATCTATGATGGAGGCGGTGATATGATAGTATTTTTCAGTCTGCGAGTGTGGGTTTGCTTCATATTTAATAATACCATTGACCACATAATCGGCGGTGTCCAGATTTTCTCTGGCGTGTTGAGTCACCTGAAAGTTTTTAAAATGGTTATGTACCTCCTGAAGAAAGCGCGTTTCCATTTCCAAACTGGCTTGCATGACTTGGCCACTGTCAACATCTATAAACGGATTAAAGACCAGTGTCTTTGTAGTTGTCAAGCGACTCAGAAGGTCTTGGCGATTTTGTAAACCGATCATGAGGTTCTGAGACAGTTGATGAATCGCTTCATCAAATCCCAGATAGCCTGATTGTACCAATCTTAATGGTGGCGAGATTTGACAAGAGGCCAGGATAATGAATAATGAATAATGAATAATGAGTAATGGTTTGGGAAAAAGTTTGGTGTGTGAGAGTTTCATAGTGAATGATTGATTTTGGTGTATGAGGAGGGGGTTAGTGGCTTTAGTGGATAGTGGATAGTGGATAACGGATAGTGGATAGTAGGTGACGAAAGAATTAAAACCGCGGGTAGTGATGCAATGTGGGTGATATTTTTACCCTCACCCCCGGCCCCTCTCCCTCTGGGAGAGGGGCCGGGGGTGAGGGCAACTCCATGAATATCACCCAGATTGCATCACTACCAAACCGCGGTGGACTAGAGGCTTCAGCCGGTGGGCATTCCCGTGATTTCAATTCTGTTCCGTCCCCTTCCGGCTGAAGCCTCTAGTCCACCTGTCGATTCATTTCAGGGGCTGTTTTCCTTAACTGAATGACATTGCGGCTGAAGCCTCTAGTCCACCCTGGTTTTTTCGCTATCCACTATCCACTATCCGTTATCCACTATCCACTATCCACTATCCACTATCCGTTATCCACTATCCACTAATTACCGGTATTTGTCTTCCAATTCCGCATTTTGGAAACAGCACTGTCCACTGCCGCGTTGTTTCGCCCGTTGCATGACGGTTTGAACCAGTCCCAAGAGGGTATCCGCGTCCTTGCCATCTTCTGGATAGATGACCACTCCAATACTGGCTAAAGTTTGCACAAGATATTCTTTCACTGTGAACGGTTGCGTCATTTTAAATAGTATCATCTGGGCGACTAAACCCGCATCTTGGGCTTTGCTGATTTCTTCCAAATGGATGGCAAAAACATCCCCCTTATAACGGGCCACGGTGTCACTGTCACGCACCGAAGCCTTTAAATGTTGTCCTACCGTTTGTAACAACTGGTCGCCGATGACACAACCATATTTGGTGTTGATGTCTGTCATATTGTCGATTCCAATTAACAAGATGGCAAAGCGTTTAGTATTTCGCTGGGCTACAGCATGAGTTTTGAGTAAGTGGTGACGAAATAAGAGGTGACCAGGTAAGCCCGTCAAAGGGTCTAAAAAGGTCGTGATGCTGGCTTGTTTGTTACTTAACATCACCACGTAATGATTGGTCACCGTTTTCCCTGTCACACCCTCGTATGATTGTATTTTCGTGTCACAGACGTACACCGCGTTATTTTTATGGCGTTGCCACATTTCACCTTGCCATTGTCCAGTTCGATTCAAGGTATCCAGAAGAGATTGATAAAATAACTGATCTTGTCGTCCACTGTCTAAATTGAATAGTGATTTTGTCACTAACTCCTCGGCGGTATAACCGGTTATCACCGTGGTGGCCGGATTGACTTGTTGGATACGCAATTTGCCATCCACAATCAAAATGGCTTCGTTACTGACCGTCCAGAGGGCCGCTTGTAAGCTAAAACCGTCGGTGGTATTCACTAACTCGCTAATCTCTTCTAACACCCATAATTCTCTGGAATGATTCACGAATTTCAAAGTGACACGACAATACACAAAGCTACCATCTTTTTTGCGCAACCGTTGTGGAATCCGATACGAGTGAGATTGTGCCAAATAAGGGGTAGCCTGCGTCTGCAAATATTGATAGTCATTCGCAGACCGGAATAAACTAATGATGGAGGTTTTCAACAACTCCGTCTCGTTATATCCTAATAGGGCCGCACATTGGGCATTGACTCGAACAATTTTTGGGGTTTCGACATACATCATTCCCAACGAGGTATGAGGTGCTAAAAACTCCAACTCTTGCGTCGCCTGTTTCAATCGCGCTTTTAACATGCGCAATTCCGTCATATCCTTGACCAAACCTAACGTGCCTATACACTCTTGTTCTTTTAACACGGGGACAAAATTAATTTCAAAACTATTTCCTCCCACGACCATCACTTTACTCAATATTTCACCTCCCAAAGCCCGTTCCAATTCGGCAGACATTTCACTTAATTTATGATGGTCTGCAAACACAGATACGCCACGTCCTTGAGTCTCTGTTAAACCGAACTGATTTAAGTGAGGACCTTGGGCAAAAGTCAAATAGCCATCCCGGTCGATCCCCAAGAGAGTCACCGGCAATTGTTTAAACAAGGTCTGTAACCAAACACCTTGAGGAAGTGATTCGGCAACTCCAGTCTCTAAAGCGAGTTTCCCTGAAGGAATCACACAGAGAATTTTCAGAGGACGATGGTCTGAAACGATGGTCTGACTATCCACCTGTTGCAATTTTAACAATTGACCATTACGATGTTGCATGGGCCAAGGGTTATTTTCCGCCGGATATGTAAATGAATTATGGTGAGACAACGCCGCTTCTTTACGAATAGGAGGAGGCAATAAGAGGGTAAAGGATTGCCCTAATAACTCATCAGACGAATAGCCAGACAACTTGCTATACGCAGGATTGACCCGCACAAATCGCCCGTCTTCATCTACAATGGCAATTCCTATTTGGGTATTTTCAAATACGGCGGTCAACAAATTGAGTTTCGTTTGCGCCTCTTCTTCACGCTGTTTCGTTTCAGAAATGTCCCATACCGACAAAACGACGGCATCGGTGGTGGCCGCTTCCTGTAAGCGTAACGGATGGGTATTGACAGACAACCACGCGAAGATTTTATCAGGGCGACAAATGCCCATGACCACTTCCTGACAAGGTTTCTCCGTGCGCAAGGTGACCCCCGCTGGGTGGGATTCTGGGGGAAAAGTAGAACCATTGGGGAGGACCGTGGCAATGTTCCAATCCGCTTGCCCTAATAACCCGGCAGAAGCTTGCCCCAATATTTTTTCGGCCCCAGGGTTACAGACGCGAATTTTTCCCTCTCTATCATATAAAAGGATGCCTTGAGGTGATCCATTGACGATAGCCTGGTGATATTGTTCTAATTGTTTTTGTTCCGTTACCTCGATTCCCACCGCATAGATTAACTGTTCACCCCGTGAAATCATGGTTGACCACAGTAGCCAGCGGTATTCTCCTTTGGCATCCCGCCAGCGATTTTCAAAAATGATAGGCACTTCTTCTTCGACATACAGTCGTGACAAACTCTCCTCCGTGGTCACCAAATCGTCAGGATGAAGCCAGTGGGTAAAAGTCGTGGTCAATAACACTTGAGGAGAGATACCCAACCTCGCCCAAGCTGGATTGACTTGCTTAAAACGACTTTGAAAATCCAACACACATAGTAAAGCAGGCCATTGTTCAGTCATTTAGATATTTCTGTTCTCAAATTATTTTGTTATCAATTATCTGCTATTTACGCCTTTTCCCTCTTGTTTGGGGATAGGGGCTTGATGAGAAAGCGTGTCATCAATACATCAAATGAATTATACTGATATTCTCTTAGTTTGTCAACTCGAACGTCGAAAACAGGATGGTGAGGCAATCTGGGTGATTTTCTTATAGGACTTATGCAACGGTATTTGTAACTCTTTGATTTGATACCCCCCTAGCCCCCCGCACGCGGGGGGGGAATCACTCCCACCCCGCGTGGGGGGAGGGTTGGGTTGGGGTGACTGCGTACCTTGTGATTGCCTTCTGTGGGTGAAAGTCACCACCCAATTGGGCAACCACAAAAGTTGTCCCAGACATCCACCACATTTCATCACTACCTGTTGTTTAAAACAACTTAATTTCTGTGAAGTTGCATAAGTAAGCTATAACTGACTCCAACCCTTGCAAAATTGGTGTACAAGTTGCCACAGACTTCAGTGTGACGCGATTTCCTGGTCGAGTTCTTATGATTATATGACCGATTATTATGGTATTTTTTATGGCGTTTTACCATAAGCTATCCTAACCTGAATCATTTACTAAGGGTATTAACCAAAACATAACATCATTGTCAATTTTTCGACAGTCTCTGTCAAAACTAAATTAAACCTTCCCAGAATAACGTCCTTGCCCACTGAAATATTTCAATTTAGGGAGACATTATTCATTATTCATTAGCAATATTCATTATTCATTAGCAATGTCAATCCTTACCTTCTCTTCCCAATCTTCACTGACTCGTACCACATTATTACAAATGAGTCTCCGCATCACCCTGGTCATTACCGCGGTGACACTCCTTAGCTATTGGCATATCACTTCCATTTTAGAATCTCAAACGAAAGAACAACTCGACAAATACATTACCCAACGGGGTCTTCGAGACAGCAACCTCTTCGTCCTTGCTGAAGATAATCAAGCCTTGCTAAAAAAAGAATTACTGTTTCGCTTAGAACAACTAGACCCTCAAGACTCGCTGGCCGAGTTTGACCGGTTACTGGTCAAAGGCAACGATGGCGTCATTCGTAACCGTCCAGAAATGCTTGATGGCACTAGACAACCTGGCGTTTACATCGGTAACAACGTCTCCCTCACCGACGAAATTCGGCAACGTGTTCTCACCTTCTATGACCTAACAAAGACCTACGGGGCGGCCTGGAATAATCGCTTCCTTAACACTTATATTCTCCTCCCTGAAAATGCGGCGACCCTTTACTGGCCATCGATACCCACCATGACCTATGACATTCCCGCTGACTACAACATCATCGAACAAGAATTTTTCTGGGTTTCTGACGTATTGCATAATCCAAAACGAATCACCGTTTGGACCGGCACTTACTATGACAGCAATGCCAAGGCCTGGATGGTCTCTTGTGAAACGCCAGTGGACCTGAATGGAAAACACATTGCCACCATTGGACACGATATTATCTTAACCGATTTATTTCAACGCACCATTGATGAACATTTGCAAGGTGCTTACAACTTCATCTTTCGAGAAGATGGCCGTCTGATTGCCCATCCTCATCATAAAGAGGAGATTTTAAAGAATCAGGGCAACTTCAATATCTCACAATCCGCTGACCCTCATTTGACCCATCTCTTTCAGTTAATCAAAAATAAGAAACCTGACACTGCGGTGTTAGACAATCTAGCTGATAACGAATTTCTCGCCGTGACTAATCTGGAAGGACCGCATTGGTACTTTGTCACTGTCTATCCCAAGACCTTGCTAACCAACTTGGCGTTTCAGACCGCCCGCTTTATTCTCATGCTGGGTATCTTATCCCTGGTGATAGAAATTATCGTGCTATTCATTGTCCTTCGCAAACAAGTCGCCCAACCGTTGACGAAGTTTATGACGGCCACCGAACAACTGGCCACTGGAAATTTTGAGGTTCGCTTAGATACCACTAGACCAGATGAATTGGGACGACTAGCGCAATCTTTTCAGAAAATGGCCCAAGACATTGAAGCACGCGAAGTCTGTCTTAAAGGTGCGTTAGAGGAGGTAGGGGCTACCAACCAACAACTGACCCAGGAAATTGAGGAACGCAAACAGATTGAACAACAACTGCAACAAGCGAAAAACTTGGCAGAAGCCTCCAATCGCGCCAAAAATATCTTCTTAGCAAATATGACCCATGAATTACGCACTCCTTTGAACGCAGTGTTAGGGTATGCACAAATTCTCAAGAGTGATAAAGGATTAACGTCAGAACAGCAAGAGGGTATTCATATCATCCAACGCGGTGGCGAATACTTGTTAACTCTTATTGAAGACCTGTTAGACCTCTCCAAGATTGAATCGGAGGACATTCAATTATGTCCCACCGTGGTCAATTTTCCGCGCTTCTTGAAAAATATCACAGAACTGTTTCAGTTACGGGCGGAACAAAAAGGGATTGCCTTTCTCTATGAACCTCTATCACCCTTGCCAACGGGCATATCTGTCGATGAAAAAAGATTGCGCCAAATTCTGGTCAACTTGCTAGGCAATGCTATCAAATTCACCCATCAAGGTGGAGTGGTGTTAAAAGTCGGTTATCAAGCCGGCAAACTCCGTCTCCAGGTAGAAGACACGGGCATTGGTATTGCCGAGGCCGATTGGGAAAAAATCTTCCTACCTTTTCAACAAGGTGGCGATTCTAAATATCGTCCCGACGGCGCCGGCGTGGGGTTAACCTTAACTAAGACTTTGGTAGAACTAATGGGAGGCGAATTACAAGTGGAAAGCCAACTCGGTCGCGGCAGTGTCTTTTGGACCGACCTGACCTTGCCCGACGCCTCTCCAGAGATTCTTTCGCAACCGGTAGTGCCTACGATAACGGGTTATGAAGGACCCTCACGCACCTTCTTGATAGCCGATGATAGATGGGAAAATCGTTCGGTGCTAGTCAATTTACTCAAGCCATTAGGTTTCCAAACGATTGAAGCCAAAGATGGTCAGGAATGTTTAAATCTGGCCATGCAACTGTTGCCTGATGCCATCATCACAGACTTAGTGATGCCCTATATTGATGGTTTTGAAGTGGCACGTCGCTTGAGAACCGCCCCCCAATTCCAAGACGTGGTCATTATTGCTGCCTCCGCCAGTGTGTTCAACCTAAACCCCCAGGAAAGTTTAGCCGCAGGTTGCAATGCCTTTATTACCAAGCCCGTGCGTGCCCAAATACTGTTAGAACTGTTACAACAACATCTTGGGCTGACCTGGATTTATGAACAACCATTGCCCCACCTAGATTCTCACCCTGCCACCGAACCCCAAAACCAAGCCGATAACGTTGAACTTCTGAAAGAACCGTCGGCAGAACAAGCTACCATTCTATATGAATTTTGTCTGCTAGGAGACATAGATGGTTTGCTTGCAGAAGTGGAAAAGATAGAACAAGCCGACCCCCAACTGGTACCCTTTGCCAATCAGATTCGCAGGTTAGCTAAGAATTTTGAGTTAGATAAGATAGACCGGTTGGTGGGGCGGTATATTTGAAGGGATAGATTGGAGTAACGCGAAGTTGCGAAGTTGGAGTACGGAATTTATTCCGCCCCACGCAGTTGGAGTACGGAATTTATTCCGCCCCACGCAGTTGGAGTACGGAATTTATTCCGCCCCACGCAGTTGGAGTACGGAATTTATTCCGCCCATTGACACGGAATAAATTCCGTACTCCAACGGAATAAATTCCGTACTCCAACGGAATAAATTCCGTACTCCAACGGAATAAATTCCGTACTCCAACGGAATAAATTCCGTACTCCAAAGACAAGTCAATCACATAAAATCCGTATCTCCCCCCATCAACCACCAATGACCTTTCACCTCCTCCGTAGGCGGTCCTGCATACCAAATACAATGAGGAATCCGCACATCCACAGGATGCGCCTCCCCCCCCGTTTGAATAAACAGAGGGGCAAAGTTTTCCGTAATCCAAGCACTCACCATTGACATTCCCCAGCTTCCCGCCATCCGCCGAATTTGTTGAATGAGAAGCGGAAAATGAGGCAGTGGGGCAATCAAGTCTAACAATTTACAAGTTTCATTGTCTCGATAGATTATCACCACCCCCAAAGGTTTGCCCGTGAAACGACGAGTCACTAACAACAATTCATAACGTTTCTGCGGATGATTCAAATAACGATATTGAACATATTGCCAGTTCCGCACCCCAATAATGTCTTGAGTGAAAAAAGGAGACATTTGGATCCATAAATCGTCAATTACTTGACGGTCATAAGAATTTTCCAATGGATGCAAATGACGAATCCTGGTCCAAATCTGCGGCCAACCTGTAGTGGTTGACCAACGAATCTCGGTCATTTTACCCACATCCGCATACAATCCTAATACTTCCGCAGTACGAATGGCGCGGGCTGTAGGGAAGCCAAAGCCTAACAAAATTTTAGCACCGTAACCAGCATAGCATTCAGGAAAAGTCGCCCCCACGAGAAAGTAGGGACCGCGACGGGTAAGAACTCCACGTTGTTGAGTAGAAACCATCACGTCAACAATTTGCACACCCCATTTCGGTTTGCCAAAATAACGCAATTCTCTTTGAATCCCCCCATAGTGGGCGACCATCTCGTTACCTTGCCAAGCTGCCGTCGCCATCCCATGACCATTCGCATATTTCCACGTCCACAGTTGGGGAGTCAATTCGTGTTGGAACGTTTGGAAAAATAAGGTTCTGACTGCTTCTTGATGTTGCAGTGTCACTTCCATGATTTTCCAACGCGGTGGCACCGTTTTGCGAAAAGCGAGAAGAACGTAGCCATATCGCCCATCTTGATATTTTTGCTGGTAAAGACGTAACGATTTGACTAATTCGGTCAAGACCGTTTCTGGTAATTGCAAATCCGTTAACAATCGGTCACGATGTCGGTCAATGGCTTTCAACAAATAATCCAACGTCGGTGCCGCCTGCTTCGACAAATCTAACTGTTCAATGAGTTGAAAACCACACCGTTCAGCTTGTGCCAACGTATATTTGAGGAAAGGAAGACCCTCAATTTCATCAGTGGGAAGACGTTGTAAACTGACCTCATCTATCAGTAACAACAAGCCGTTCTGAGTCAACAAGTCATAAGATTTATTAAACAGCGTCAACGGTTTCAAATACTGGGCAGATTCTTGCAATAAGACAATTTCATAGCTACCTGGCGGCCTGTCAAACTCTTCAAACGTGACTTCCTGTAACTCCGCACGATCCCCCAAATATCCTTTAGAAATCGCAATTTGATGCGGGTCGGGAGAGATAGCGGTGACTTGATAGCCACGTTGAATTAAGAGAGAAGCGAGAGTGCCCAAACCGAGTCCAATTTCTAACAAGCGACCGGGTGGAGGAGGTAAGCGAGTCATCAGCAATTCCGTGGAACGTTGCTGGGCTACCAAGGCGCCAAGTTCCCAAGCACTTTCATGTTCTTCCACCAGCCCATAGTGTAAATACTCGACCTGACCTTGTTGCAAGTAGAGGGCATGGGCATAAACGTTGAGAGGGAAATGGAGAGATAAATGTAAAAGGGTGTTCATGGGGGTTGATAAATCATGGTATGGTAATCATATTGTGGGTTAGCCGAAGTCTTTGGAGGGTAGCGTTTGTTTGTTCACCCTCATCAACTACCTGACTGTCAAAGCGTGGCGAAAGATTGGTAGTGATGCAATATGGGTGAACTGTCTGAACTTTGATTAGAATGATTTTCAGATGGACTCTGATTAGTCATAGCCTCCTTTCATAGCCCTCATTTAATCATCTCAATCACAGTTCAAGACGAAGAGAAACCGCACGATATTTCACCCAGATTGCATCACTACCG
>JAABRD010000026.1 GCA_011391085.1 Thiotrichaceae bacterium
GCCCCCCCGCACGCGGGGGGGAGTCATCCACGCCGCGGGGAGAGTCACCCCCCCGCGTGCGGGGGGGCTGGGGGGGGTACAAATGGATAGGAATATCACTATACAACAAATATCAGTCAAGGTAAGGAGAGTCCCCCCCGCGTGCGGGGGGAGCTGGGGAGAGCCCCCCCCCCGCGTGCGGGGGGGCTGGGGGGGGTACAAATGGATAGGAATATCACTATACAACAAATATCAGTCAAGGTAAATTAAGATGAACCACGAACTTTTTGCTATTCTTTGTAGTGAGGCTGAACACCGTCATATCCACGGTCTTCTCTTCCAACATATTGTTTTGTGTCCGACGCGGGCTTGGTTACATTATCACCGGGTGGATTGTTATCATTTGAATCGGCACATGAAGATGGGGTTGTGGTTACATGAGACGGCTTATGGAGGAGAGAGTGCAGAACCGTATTTTGGGGCTGGGATTGCGCCGGATATGTTGGATTTTGTGAAACGGGAAGTCAGTGAGGTGAAGAAGTCGAAATCGCATGAGGCGGCGGCTATTTCTCAGTTGCGTTTTTATGTGGCGGTGATGCAGGAGGTGACGGGGGAACCGTGGGTGGGGATGTTGCGTTATCCCAGTGCCAAGCGGACGAAGCGGGTGGTGTTGGATGGGCCGGCGCAGTTGGAGTTGTTGGAGGCGTTTGCGCAAATTAAGGCGGTGATTGAGTTGCCGGTGCCGCCAGCGAAGGTGGAGAAGAAGATTTGTGCGAATTGTTCTTATCGGATTTTGTGTTGGGGGTTGGGGACGGAGGATGAGGATTATTGATTTATTTGGGGAAACGCTGGAGTAGAGGCTTTAGCTGCAATGCCATTAAGTTAAGAAATTAAAGTGGCTAAGGAATTAAAATAGCGTTGGACTAGAGGCTTCAGCCGGTGGGTGCAGAACATAATTGAAATCGCAGTGCCCCACCCACCGGCTAAAGCCTCTAGTCCACCTGTCGATTAATTTTGGGGGGCTGTTTTCCTTAACTTAATGGCATTGAGGCTTTCGCCGGTGGGGGCCGAACAGAATTAAATGGCCGGGAACGGCCACCGGCTGAAGCCTCTAGTCCCGCCGCCGGTGGTGTTGGCACGTCACCGGCTGAAGCCTCTAGTCCCGTTGGGGGAGGTTATTATTCATTATTCATTATTCATTAAAACCATGGATACATTATATTTACTTAACAATACGAAAATCAGTCGTCATGATAACACGTTGCGGGTTGCGCCTGAGGAAGGGAAGGCGCGGAATTTTCCCGTGGAGGCGTTGAAACATATCATTGTGATTGGGAGTACCACGTTTAATACGGAACTGGCTACCTTTTTGGGTAAGAATGATGTGCGGGTGTCGTTTTTGGATTTTTATGGGAACTTTTCGGGGTCGTTGGAAGCGGCCACTCCTTATGCGTCGGGGAAGGTGCATTTGGCGCAGGCGCAAATTATTTTGGAGGAGGAGAAGCGGTTGGCTTTGGCGAAGTTGATGTTGGGTGGGGCGTCGCAGAATTTGTTGAATAATCTGCGTTATTATGCTTATCGTGGGAAGGAGGAGGTGAAACCTATCATTGAGGAGGTGCAGGCGCATCGGACTTTGTTGTTGGCGGCGAAGAGTATTGAACAGTTGATGGGGTATGAGGGGATGGCGCGACAGGCTTATTATTCGGCGTGGGGGTTGATTAATCCGTTGTTGAAGATTGAGAAGCGGACGAGGCAACCGCCGACGGACCGGATTAACGCCCTCATTTCGTTTTGTAATGGGTTGGTGTATAGTGTTTGTAAGCATCAGTTGTCGCAAACGCATTTGGATTTGACGTTGAGTTTTATTCATGCGCCGACGCAGGCACGGGCTTCGTTGTCGTTGGATTTGGCGGAGATTTTTAAGCCGGTGGTGGCGGATAAGTTGTTGATATTTGGGATGGTGAATCGGCACATGTTGGGGGATGGGGATTTTGATGAGAAGGTGGGTATTTGTTTGTTGAGTGAGACGGGGCGTCGGAAGGTGGTGGAGGAGTTTCGGGAGAAGATGGATAAGGAGGAGGTTGAGGGAATGCGGGGTTGGAAGGCGGTGATGTTGCGGGAGGCGTTTCGGTTGCAAGCGCATGTGTTGGGGATGGAGTTGTATTCTCCGTATATTCATAGGGTGTAGCGTTATGTTTGTGGTGGTGTTTTATGATGTGCCTGCGAAGCGCACGAATGTGTTTCGGAAGTTGTTGTCTAGGTATTTGACTTGGCGGCAGAATAGTGTGTTTGCGGGGGATTTGACGGAGGCGTTGTATAAGAAGATGCGGCATGAGATTGATAAGGTGCTTAAGGATGAGGATAGGTTGGCTTTTGTGACGACGGCGAATCGGCATAATATTGCTGTGGAGATGTTGGAACAGGGGATTTCTGGGCAGGATGATTCGCATCAAGGAAGTGCGGTGATGTAGGGGGGTTGATAAATTGTGTAGGAGGTCTTATATTAGATGACGATTCATTAGCTAATTAGGCATGAAGGGTATATGGGTTTTATATAAATTCCATATAATATGTAGAGGACTACAACCTCCGGTGAGTCGAAAATGCTGGGGGGTCGTAGTAAAGTTGGAGGCGGTTCCTGCTGATTTGACGTATGATTTTGACTGCATTGACGTATTTGAAATCTTTCACTTATCGTCGGGAACCGCATTGAATGGAGGGTTTCAAGTTCCCATTAGGGGTAGAAAGATTTCCGCTTGGTGGGTCAAAAAAAATTGGTAGGAAGGTTTCAAGTTCCCATTAGGGGTAGAAAGCGTCTAAAAGAAAAACTTTTTGCAATAGATAAAAATGTTTCAAGTTCCCATTAGGGGTAGAAAGCCCACAATGAACCCGTCCACCGTCCACCCGTCCACCGTTTCAAGTTCCCATTAGGGGTAGAAAGGCTATGTCGTTAGATCGCTCAATCGGAATACACAGTTTCAAGTTCCCATTAGGGGTAGAAAGTGAGTAAACTTAGGCGTTTTTGCGGCAATTATAACAGGTTTCAAGTTCCCATTAGGGGTAGAAAGATGTAACCACGAGAGATCACCAATGACTATGTCGTTCTGTTTCAAGTTCCCATTAGGGGTAGAAAGCCGCACTCAAAACAGTGTTCAAGTGCTTTCATTCAAGTTTCAAGTTCCCATTAGGGGTAGAAAGAGTGGCTTATTGGGGTAGTGGACTAAGTAGATATTGTTTCAAGTTCCCATTAGGGGTAGAAAGTATTCTTTTCTATTTCAAGACCGTCTAAAAGAAAACTGTTTCAAGTTCCCATTAGGGGTAGAAAGGCACGGCGTGACTTTTTAAAAGCAATGATCTGAGGGGGTTTCAAGTTCCCATTAGGGGTAGAAAGACCGCCGATAAGGAAAGTCACCGCGTTGGACATGGTGTTTCAAGTTCCCATTAGGGGTAGAAAGGCGGGGAATAACTGCACTGGTATCATCGTTGTCAGTATGTTTCAAGTTCCCATTAGGGGTAGAAAGTGCACCATGTAGAAGTATTAACGGGCGTTGCCATTGTTTCAAGTTCCCATTAGGGGTAGAAAGATACTGCGGCACTCAATTCATCCTTACTAGGCTGTGTTTCAAGTTCCCATTAGGGGTAGAAAGGTTGTCGAACAATTGAACCCGCCACTTGTTTTCATTGTTTCAAGTTCCCATTAGGGGTAGAAAGACCAATTTATTGCAACGAGAAACGGCCGCGACCGTGTTTCAAGTTCCCATTAGGGGTAGAAAGAAAACCGTTTAGCAATGAAAAAAGGGGGTTGTTTGGGTGTTTCAAGTTCCCATTAGGGGTAGAAAGTCGCATTCTGCAAGTGTGGCTTTGTCGTCGTGGTTGTGTTTCAAGTTCCCATTAGGGGTAGAAAGCCTCCAGTTGCTTACTCACGGCGTACCAATAAGCACGTTTCAAGTTCCCATTAGGGGTAGAAAGTCAAGACGAACTATCTAGGCACTGGCGGATTAACCGCGTTTCAAGTTCCCATTAGGGGTAGAAAGTCCATAGATGAACTCATGGAGTTAGATTTAATCGGGTTTCAAGTTCCCATTAGGGGTAGAAAGAGTATCAACTGTGCCTGGTATTAAATTTGGTGTTCCTGTTTCAAGTTCCCATTAGGGGTAGAAAGACTGAGACAGCAATCAACTTGACTATCACTCAAATGGTTTCAAGTTCCCATTAGGGGTAGAAAGATACTGCGGCACTCAATTCATCCTTACTAGGCTGTGTTTCAAGTTCCCATTAGGGGTAGAAAGGTTGTCGAACAATTGAACCCGCCACTTGTTTTCATTGTTTCAAGTTCCCATTAGGGGTAGAAAGAAAGAATATGGGTACATGTATAGTTGTCGACGCGGTGTTTCAAGTTCCCATTAGGGGTAGAAAGTATTCTGTCAGTGGGGGGATGAGTCGCATGGGGGTGTTTCAAGTTCCCATTAGGGGTAGAAAGAATTTGAAGAGAAAAAAAAAAGTGCCTACTGTAGCCGTTTCAAGTTCCCATTAGGGGTAGAAAGCCTCCATTGAGGATATGGACTGCATCCTCACCTAACAGTTTCAAGTTCCCATTAGGGGTAGAAAGAGATTCAACGCGCTTTATCGTGTGCCGCGGGGGGACGGTTTCAAGTTCCCATTAGGGGTAGAAAGATCCGTACCCAAAACTCGTCTGTGCCCATAGAATCCTGTTTCAAGTTCCCATTAGGGGTAGAAAGGTTACAGATGCGGGCACGAGGGATGGCATTAAGGGACTGTTTCAAGTTCCCATTAGGGGTAGAAAGAATAGTTCCTACCACGTTCCCAACCCAGTCTTTTACTGTTTCAAGTTCCCATTAGGGGTAGAAAGTAGCATGCTGGCCAACTGGCTTAAGATGGTATCAGTTTCAAGTTCCCATTAGGGGTAGAAAGTCAAACCGAACCAAACCCGCATACATCCTTTGAATGGTTTCAAGTTCCCATTAGGGGTAGAAAGCATGGACCTTCTCAAAATCCGAACGATAAGGCGACTTGTTTCAAGTTCCCATTAGGGGTAGAAAGAATAACACCATGAGGAGACAAAACAACTCAAACGGTTTCAAGTTCCCATTAGGGGTAGAAAGCACTGCCGGGACGGACGTAGCGGCCTTATCGCAACGTTTCAAGTTCCCATTAGGGGTAGAAAGTCGGTGGTTTTGAGATTAGAGATACCATTGAGTGGGTTTCAAGTTCCCATTAGGGGTAGAAAGCTTATATATAGAGGCATGGCAATAATGCCAAAACAAAAGTTTCAAGTTCCCATTAGGGGTAGAAAGTTGACCATCATGTCGGTCTCTACTTTAGCGGCCTCTTGTTTCAAGTTCCCATTAGGGGTAGAAAGCTCGTGGTAGAGGTTTATCGAGTGGGGGGTATGGTTTGTTTCAAGTTCCCATTAGGGGTAGAAAGACAATCCAAATTGACCGCTGGATCAAACAGGTCGTCGGTTTCAAGTTCCCATTAGGGGTAGAAAGAAGATACTTTGAATCGCCGTGATGACAGAATCGTAGGTTTCAAGTTCCCATTAGGGGTAGAAAGAAATACCATACCAACCTCCATTCCATTCTCAATACGTTTCAAGTTCCCATTAGGGGTAGAAAGTATGCCATTCAAAGCCGTCCCCCGAAGCTGACCCAGGTTTCAAGTTCCCATTAGGGGTAGAAAGCCTTTGAGAATCAAGGTGGAATGATAGCTTATTAGTTTCAAGTTCCCATTAGGGGTAGAAAGACTGGAATAGAGGACTTGATAGACCATAACATCTGATGTTTCAAGTTCCCATTAGGGGTAGAAAGAAAACCTTCAGAGGTGGGTGGGGAAGGAGGGACGTGGTTTCAAGTTCCCATTAGGGGTAGAAAGATCTCACGCTAGTGATATACAACATCCCAAGATAATGTTTCAAGTTCCCATTAGGGGTAGAAAGACACTTGAAATAGATTGTGGCCGATTTGCCCATTTAGTTTCAAGTTCCCATTAGGGGTAGAAAGTGCAACTTTTGCGACTCTTGAAGAAGCCGTGGCTTCAGTTTCAAGTTCCCATTAGGGGTAGAAAGCGAATCCAATGGACGGTTTTCTAAAACCTGATACGGTTTCAAGTTCCCATTAGGGGTAGAAAGTGATAATAAACTTAATCCGAATATCGCAATAAATGTTGTTTCAAGTTCCCATTAGGGGTAGAAAGATTGTTTTTTGTTCCTCTTGTGTGGGAGAGCGACTGTTTCAAGTTCCCATTAGGGGTAGAAAGTTTTACCCATTTACCACCTTTACAATCTGCGCGTGTTTCAAGTTCCCATTAGGGGTAGAAAGTGGTGATTCCATCCCGCGATGTTTGCGTGGTGGATGTTTCAAGTTCCCATTAGGGGTAGAAAGAATTTAGTGTCAGCATTGGTCGCTTTTTCGATTTCAGTTTCAAGTTCCCATTAGGGGTAGAAAGCCCAGATTACACCGTAGGGGAGTATCTTTATTCCTTCGGGTTTCAAGTTCCCATTAGGGGTAGAAAGGTTGACTTTGAGCTCCCATCAGTTGTATCAACATCGTTTCAAGTTCCCATTAGGGGTAGAAAGAACACGATGCGGATTAACCGGTGCATAAACACCCCGTTTCAAGTTCCCATTAGGGGTAGAAAGACCACCCCCGTCAACGGACCAACTGGACCTGTTTCGGTTTCAAGTTCCCATTAGGGGTAGAAAGATGTATTTTCTTCTTGGAATTAGACGACTCTCATGGTTTCAAGTTCCCATTAGGGGTAGAAAGATGAAAGATTCAATCTCTTGTCTGTCATGGTTACAGTTTCAAGTTCCCATTAGGGGTAGAAAGTTGATGATTGACGCTGCCTATCAATACAGAAAGACGTTTCAAGTTCCCATTAGGGGTAGAAAGTCGTAGAAGAAGCGGAACAAACGCCGTTTGTGACACTGGTTTCAAGTTCCCATTAGGGGTAGAAAGTTTAACATCGTATCGCGATAGCCGGTCATAGCTTCGTTTCAAGTTCCCATTAGGGGTAGAAAGCTATACAAATTTTGAAACCCGCATGAATAGGGCATCGTTTCAAGTTCCCATTAGGGGTAGAAAGAAAAAAGAACCAAATAAAAAACTAACTAACCGCTAGTTTCAAGTTCCCATTAGGGGTAGAAAGTTTGAATAATACCACGCTTCTTAATTGCGGTGGTTTGTTTCAAGTTCCCATTAGGGGTAGAAAGTGATTTAACAGAATATCAATCCCTGAGAAATGCAGGGTTTCAAGTTCCCATTAGGGGTAGAAAGAAATAAGCTCGCGTGGTGTCGGGCGTTTTAAAACATCGTTTCAAGTTCCCATTAGGGGTAGAAAGCTCATCAATACCTTTCTTAGGAGGAATTGGACAGTGTTTCAAGTTCCCATTAGGGGTAGAAAGATTATACATTTTATCCCACGCCCATAATTCTTGCGAAGTTTCAAGTTCCCATTAGGGGTAGAAAGAATGAACACCAACGTACTGCCATCCTCATACTCTCTTTGTTTCAAGTTCCCATTAGGGGTAGAAAGATGATTGAGTACACGCCCGAAGGTAAAAAGGCATAGTTTCAAGTTCCCATTAGGGGTAGAAAGAAGTAGAGTTGATAACCATCATTGAGTATTTCATCTGTTTCAAGTTCCCATTAGGGGTAGAAAGATGATGACGGAATCGTAGTCACCTTCATTAAACAGTTTCAAGTTCCCATTAGGGGTAGAAAGAATTGTTGATTGGCTTTGGCACTTTTCACGCTTAGTGTTTCAAGTTCCCATTAGGGGTAGAAAGGGGTGACTTTGGGGTAGGTGCTGTCACTGGGGCGGGCGTTTCAAGTTCCCATTAGGGGTAGAAAGATTCTCCCCTTGCTATTCTTGCTGTTTCTTCAGTGGTTTCAAGTTCCCATTAGGGGTAGAAAGAGGGGATACATCCAACACCGTCAGGCAATCAAGGTGGTTTCAAGTTCCCATTAGGGGTAGAAAGTAAGGGCGTCTCCGCCTGTAATAGATTTGAATACAGAGTTTCAAGTTCCCATTAGGGGTAGAAAGGCTGGGTCGGTGATAGGCATTGCGGCAAAATCATGAGTTTCAAGTTCCCATTAGGGGTAGAAAGACCATACTATTAACGCACAGGTGTGGAATGTCGTTGTTTCAAGTTCCCATTAGGGGTAGAAAGAGTGATTTCAACTCCTAATGTAGAGGAGAGAATCGGTTTCAAGTTCCCATTAGGGGTAGAAAGATGTTTAAACCTCCTGTAGTATATAAGGATGCTGTTGTTTCAAGTTCCCATTAGGGGTAGAAAGTTGGTCAAACCCCTCCGTTGTCCATCCAAACGCGGCGAGTTTCAAGTTCCCATTAGGGGTAGAAAGTCCCGTAATAGATTTGAATACTGATCCGTCCCCTCGTTTCAAGTTCCCATTAGGGGTAGAAAGCCATAAGGAGTTTAGATACCCCCGTAACATAATTGGTTTCAAGTTCCCATTAGGGGTAGAAAGTGTTTTTTTAAATATCAATACACTTTAATAAAAATAGTTTCAAGTTCCCATTAGGGGTAGAAAGTTGTTAGGCAACTTTTGGCGACCCTTGAAAAATTCAGTTTCAAGTTCCCATTAGGGGTAGAAAGGCTGACTTGCGTACCAGGGCCTGGCACTGATTGTTGAGTTTCAAGTTCCCATTAGGGGTAGAAAGCTATAAGCCTAACAGCTTATGGGGCAATGGAGTGAATGGTTTCAAGTTCCCATTAGGGGTAGAAAGCCGAAAAGGGGCCCGCACCGACGCACTGACAACGCGTTTCAAGTTCCCATTAGGGGTAGAAAGTTCATATGTGATTTTTTATGACTGTGAATAAGGAAGGTTTCAAGTTCCCATTAGGGGTAGAAAGCCAAATCAAAGAACTAAGCAAAATGGATTTTGTGCGGGTTTCAAGTTCCCATTAGGGGTAGAAAGAGTTCCTCGCAGAACTGGAGGATTTCTGTCCAAACTGGTTTCAAGTTCCCATTAGGGGTAGAAAGTTCAAACTCTTCAAATTCTTCGGTATTGGTTTCTTCGTTTCAAGTTCCCATTAGGGGTAGAAAGATCAAATTATCTGCCTGATTATCTTCAGGTTCATGGGTTTCAAGTTCCCATTAGGGGTAGAAAGGCCGTACGATTCAACCGCGGCAACCATAAAGCACTTGGTTTCAAGTTCCCATTAGGGGTAGAAAGGCGGTACCGGATAACGTTGCAGTGGAATTTATGGAGTTTCAAGTTCCCATTAGGGGTAGAAAGACCAGATATTCCAGCTGTAACATCTCGGCCTGTCGTGTTTCAAGTTCCCATTAGGGGTAGAAAGTAACGCCGCGAATGATTGCCGACACCTGCGGTTTGTGTTTCAAGTTCCCATTAGGGGTAGAAAGTAGGATATTCAATCAACAAGCATGTGGAAGGGAGACGTTTCAAGTTCCCATTAGGGGTAGAAAGCACTAGGAATACCAAGCCCCAATGGTACCGAAAAAGGTTTCAAGTTCCCATTAGGGGTAGAAAGCCAAACCAATAGGAATAAAATCAAAAAGTAAGTCGTTTCAAGTTCCCATTAGGGGTAGAAAGACCGGTATTTGTATTCCAAAGTTTAGCTGTGTTATCCGTTTCAAGTTCCCATTAGGGGTAGAAAGTTTACCTTCTATTGCAACTTTATGACAATAACAAGTTTCAAGTTCCCATTAGGGGTAGAAAGTTAAACCTCCGAGGTCTATAAGACCTCGGAGGTTTGGTTTCAAGTTCCCATTAGGGGTAGAAAGAAACTTTCGATTAAATAGTTCTATCGTGTTGTCTGCAGTTTCAAGTTCCCATTAGGGGTAGAAAGTTGGCTGTACAACTTCAACACGCCATCCACGATGTAGTTTCAAGTTCCCATTAGGGGTAGAAAGAGGGGTAGAAAGGTGCTCATTCTTCAACTCATATACATCACAGCTCACCTTACGCAACCAAACTAAAATAAGGTGTATATTCTGATATATTATTAACTCGTTTACTTTTTCTTGACACTCTAACTGAAAGGGTATAACCTGTTTGAGGAGTCCAAACTCTTAGAAACTTTGTTACTATTCACACCCCTAAATTGATACGTATGAATGCTACGCTACTGGACTTATATGTTGACTATCTAATCAGTTCCTTTGGCGCAACCACGGCCACGGGTCTGTCAAGTTTGTTGGATGGCGAAATCAGTCATGACAAAATCACTCGTTTGCTGGCGTCACCACCACAAACTTCGATGGATTTATGGTTCGGAGTGAAACCACAAGTTCGACAAATTGAGAGTGAGACGGGAGTGTTGATTATTGATGACAGCATTAGTCACAAACCCTGTACAGACGAAAACGAGATTGTCTGCTGGCATTACGATCATACCACAGGTCAACTCGTTAAAGGCATTAATTTTCTGACGGCTTTGTACCAGAGTCAAGAAATTTCATTGCCTGTGGGGGTACAGTTAATTGCAAAAACGGAGTATTACACGGACCCCAAAGATGGTAAAGAGAAACGTCGTTGTCCTGTGAATAAGAATCAGTATTGCCGCGAACTGATTGCACAAGCCGTCCAGAATCAAATCCAGTTCCAGTATGTGTTAACGGATGTCTGGTTTGCCACCGCGGAAAATATGAGGTTTATTCGTCATGAAGTCGATAAACACTTCGTCATGCCCTTAAAGACGAATCGTAAAGTCGCCCTGAGCCTACCAGAGAAACAACAAGGCAAATATGTCAAAATAGAGACCTTATTATTAGAAAAGGATACCACCCGGCAAATCTACTTGGAAGGTGTAGATTTTCCCTTCTCATTGGTGAAACAAGTCTTCGTAAACGGGGATGATAGTACAGGTATCCGTTATCTCGTAACCAGTGACCCTAACCTGACATATTCGCAGATAACCGCCATCTACCGTAAACGGTGGAACGTGGAATGTTATCATAAATCACTTAAACAAAATGCTTCTTTAGAGCGGTCTCCCACCCAAACGTTAACCTCTCAAACGAACCATTTCTTTGCCTCTGTGTATGCCTATCTTCGGTTGGAAACCTTGAAAAGGTCGACGAAACTCAACCATTTTGCCCTCAAGAGTAAGATTTATTTGACCGCTATCCGGAGTGCGTTTGACGAATTACGTCGGTTAAAATCACCTCTACTCAATGCATAAATTAGCTAACAACATAAATATTATACACCTTATTTTAGTTTGGTTGCGTAAGGTGAGTCACAGTTCAAAAATTGAACCCACATTGCATCACTACCGATTTTTGGATGGATCAACCATTTTCGACGGTCTTGTGGCGATACTGAAAGACCGCCTGAAACGAGTGAAAATGTCATTGAGGTCGCCACGATTAGCCTTATGTTACGACGTTTGGCCTAAAAAGGAGCTTTTAAAACCTGCTCTAAACCCAAACCACCACCTAATTACGCCGCTACAAAGTTTAATTAATTATGAACCCAACGACTAAACAACCACTCGACACCGTCGTCCTCAACGCCTTTCTACTAGACATTGACAAATTTTGGCAACACACCGGCCTCACTCCCGGCTGTTCTCAAATTTTGCACGAACACGCTGATATTCTCACTCTATCCGCACATGCAGACAAAGTGTGTCAACTAGCCCACCAATTGGCTGGTGCCGAATCCGAAACGTCTGACTCTCATTCTGCAAGTCCTGCCACCTATCTGACTTCCCTCTTGAGTAAGGTTTCACAACCCTCCTCCAGTCAGTCATGGCCATTATTACCACCAGTGGAACTGACCCTGGAGAAAACGGCCATCTTCCCCATCAATTCTGCCAATGTACAGGAATGGCAAGCCGCTTATAGAACCATCGGTAAAGCACTGATACAGGAACTTGAGAAACTCCCTAAAACCTCAACACCTAACCCACGTCAACTGGTCTCTCATTTAAAAACCCTCTTTGAACGTTTCCTCGTTCATGTCCCAGCGTTTCCCCATTCCGATGTCTCTCTCTTTGACCACCTGCGTATGACTGCTGCCATTGCCGAAGGTCTCTACCGTTATCATGACACTCACGGTGATTGGGAAAAATTAGACGACGATACCCTCCCGAAATGGTCTCTGGTCTGCGGTGATTTCTCAGGTATTCAAACATTTATTTACCGCCTTACCCAAAAAGGTGCGGCCAAATCTTTACGGGGACGTTCTCTGTATGTACAATTGTTTTGTGATGCCGTGGCACAATTCCTCATCAGAGAATTAGACCTTTATCCAACCGCCTTGATTTACTCCTCCGGAGGTAAATTCTATTTGCTAATTGCTAAAAACCAACAAGAACCATTGCGTCATTTTGTCAATGAAGTCAACAAATGGCTATTGAAAGAATTTCTCGAAGATATTTTTCTAGGTATCGGTGTTGCTGACCTCACCGGCGCAGATTTGAAACATCATCGTCTGAATGACAAATGGAAAGAGGCCAACGAATCTTTACAACAAGACCGGTTAAGACGGTTTGCGTTTTTGCTAGAAGACACAGAGGAGGCTAAAAAGTTTTTTGAACCACAAGAAACCATTACCGCCCCAGAATATTATTGTAAAACCTGCGGCAGAGATGATAAGGGAGTCCGTTTGCGTCAGAAAGGAAACGACGACGTTGAGGAAACCAGACACTTGTGTCCTCAATGTGACAAACTAGAATCACTCGGTAAGCAACTTACCGAGGCCCAGTATTTCCTGTGGGTGTGGGGGGAAGACCGTTACCACCTCAAAGGCAAAGAATTGGGAAGACCAACGTTACAATTTGGCGGTTTAAACTGCGATTTATACGTGCTAGAAACATACCCAAAATTGGAAACCCTCGTCAACGTTCCTCTTCCTAACACGTTGTTGGAACGCATTAACAACCCAGATTGCCTAGATGGCAACCCCTTAGGTTATCGTTGCGGCTTTCGATTCATTGGCAAGTGGAATACCCAGAAAACTTACCCAGTCACCGATTCAGAGACCGGGGAAAAAAACCAAGACTGGCGTTTTGATGCGTTCGCCGCAGAAGCTAAGAACCTCAAATATTTAGGCGTGTTGCGAATGGATGTGGACAACTTGGGAAGTGTCTTTATTCAAGGACTGGCACAACCAACGTTGTCTCGAATGGCGACGCTATCGCGCCAACTCAATCTATTTTTTGCCGGGTATCTCAACCAATTACTTAAAGATTTTCCTCGCACCCAAATTATTTATTCCGGAGGAGATGATTTATTTCTGATTGGCAGTTGGGACGAGTTACCTTGTGTAGCCTGGCAAATTCGTCAAGAGTTTGCGGAATATTGCGCCAAAAATTCGTGTTTTACTTTGTCTGGTGGAATGGTCATGGTCAAAGCCACTTATCCAATCACTGTCGCCGCCCGAGAAGCTGGGGAGGCAGAAGACCGGGCGAAGAAATTGAAATACTCCGAAAAATCCAAAGATGCGTTTTGCTTCTTAGACACGGCCATTCCTTGGGATCGCTATCAACAGATATTGACAGTCCGTGACTTAATCTGTAGCATAGTTATTGATAGTCACAGTCATGCAATTGTTGACCGCCTACGCACGATTGTGTTAACCATGCAAGAATTTGAACGACGTCATCAACAGCCACACAAAACTCCAAACGATCTCAGAGAATTGGCACAATGGCAAAAATGGCGGTGGCAGTTGACTTATAATTTGCATCGCATGGCCGTACATCAATCCTCTTTGAGGGAAAAGTTAAATACCCTCAAAATGATTTTATTTGAAAATCGGGTGGAGGGGGAGTCCATGTTATTACCTTCCATCCTTGATTGGTTGCCCTTGTCAGTACGGTGGGCGGAATTTTTGATGAGAAAGGAGAAAATGTAATGTTCTTCAAACCAGAACAAATTAAGCAGTTTATCCAAACCGACAACTCGATTCGAGACATGATTCGCGAGGTGGAAAAGTACGGGGGGAAATTGAAAAAAGATGGGTTAAGCACTTCCCAAATTCGCAACGTTTACGGTACAATGAAAAAACTAGAAATGCTAGGCTGGGATACGCAAACCGAACGACAACTACACCTACTCAAACCGCGTTTGGCTTACGCCGCGGAGAGACATGGCGAGGCGGTCAAAGACTTAAAGGACGTTATCAGTACCGCCATTGATTCGGTTACAGATGACTCCAGTTTTAAACGTTTTTGCCAATTTTTTGAGGCCATTGTGGCTTACCATCGGGCCAGTGGAGGAAAATAATGATGACAACCCTGACTACTGAAGAAACACTGACGCAAAACCACGCCCATATACACTCCAAAGTGTTTATTCGTGGTCGCATTAAAGTCGAAACAGGATTACACATAGGTGGCAACTCAGTGGGCCTCTCTATTGGCGGCACGGATGCCGTGGTCGTGCGTAATCCTTTCAACAACCAACCTTATATTCCAGGGTCTTCACTACGCGGGAAAATGCGTTCTCTCCTAGAAAGGGCTAGAGGAGATGAAAAGAATAATCCAACAGAGGGGGGATTTTTTTTTAATGACAAGAAGGAAGCCCTTGCCGGTACAAAACCTGCCAGCAAATTGGGCAAGTTGTTCGGTGTGGCGGCTGAGGTCAAGAACAAAACCGCCACCCGGTTAATCGTTCGAGATGCCCACCTTACCCAGGAGAGTTACGACAAGCTAAAGAATGCACCAAACACGGATATGCCATTGACCGAAGTAAAAACTGAAGTGTGGATAGACCGTATCACTTCGATGGCCAACCCACGCCAAATCGAACGTGTCCCCGCGGGTTCTGAGTTTAATTTTGAATTGATTCTGACTCTATTGTCGGATGACAATAGAGAAGAATTTCTCAACTTGATTCAAGAGGGAATGCAACTGTTGCAAGATGACTACTTAGGTGGCAAAGGCAGTCGCGGAAATGGCAAAGTGACATTTAAGGAGGTCGTGCTGTCAGAAAAAACGGTTGCGCAATATCAAGAGGGAACAACCGCCGCAACTCCAGTTGACGCCCCTCTGTTTGCGGTGTTTACCTAAGAAACGGAATAAATTCCGGACTCCTTACTCCTTCATTTAGGTGTTGGAGTACGGAATTTATTCCGTGCCTTGTTCATCACCACCTTACCAAGGAAAAACTATGAACCCCAATAAACTTATCGCCTATCGTCTCACCTTTACCAGCCCCTTGCATATTGATCAACGGGGTACTGGCAAATTTGAAACGGTGGATTCTTATATTCAGTCCGATCTCCTCAGTGCCGCGATATTGTCTGCCTGGGCCGAAATGGAACCACACCATAAAGAAGAGAGATTTGAAAATCCTCCGTTTCGGTTGTCTTCCGCCTTTCCTTACTTCGGTGACCTTTACTTTCTACCGCGCCCGATGGGAAGTCGTTCTCTCAGTTTGTCTAAAGAACAACTCTCTGAAAATAAGAAGTTGAAAAAAACACAATGGTTGGAGAAAACATTGTGGGAAAAAGTGGCAACCCATGCAGAAAATTTAACCAAAACAGACGAACTGATATTTTTGACCAATGGATTGGCGGTTGCCAAAACCAAATTACAGCAAACCCTCGAACATCTTCACCAAATAGATAACAACTATCGAGAAATGATAGAGGGTTTGGTATTATGGAAACAAGAAATACTGACTCGTCTGGCCATGAATCGTTTCACTGGCAGTTCCGCCGAAGGTCAATTGTATGACTTTGCAAGGATTTGGTTTGCCCAACAAGCAGGGTTATACTTTTTAGCCCGGTTTGACAATCCGCAGCTACATCAATCTCATTTTGAAGCGGCCTTGTCTTGGCTGGGTGACACTGGCATTGGTTCTGATAGAAGCAGTGGTAACGGGCTATTTAAATGGGAGAAAAAAGACTACCACTTTGACTCCCAACTGGATCTCAAAAAAGCAATTGCATTATCCGTGGTCATCCCTGACCCCATCGTCGACATACAAGAGGGTTGGTTAACAGAGGCAACCTATGATTTCATGCGGAGGAGAGGTTGGGTAGCCGGCACAACGTGGCGTAAAGACGGCATCCGAATGTTTAAAGAAGGAAGTGAATTTAACCGCCCGTTACAGGGAAGAGTGGTGAAATTGGGAACTCATCCACAGTATTTTTACCCAATTTATCGGGATGGACGAGGATTTTTTGTAGGAGGCAGACAATGACATCTTATCTGACTGGACATATTGTTGAAGTATTGACTCCTGTGCATGTTGGCAGTGGAAAAGACTTGCTTTGCGACTATGACTATTTTATTAAAGGTGCTGGTAAAGATGCCCGTGCCGTGATCGTTGACCAAGCCAGTTTGTTTGAAGAGTTAGCACAAGACTCCAGTAAGGACATCACTCGCCTATTGTCAGGCACTTCCAACTTGAAAGACTTGGTAGGCGTGGCAAAGAGTGAGGGAACGTATAGCTATCCTCTCCAACTGTTTGCGGAAAGAGGAGAGATTCCGAAGGATAAGATTCGCGCCCATTTGAAAGATGCGTTTTTTCGTCCTTATCTCGCCGGTTCTTCCATTAAGGGTGCGATTCGAACGGCGTTATTGGCTGACAGGATTGAACAACTGGGGGTTCAAAATCCAGAGATTCAAAAGCGACTGCCGATTGAAACAAGGGGAGGGAAACGGTCGAAACCAGAGAAGAAGGCCGCTGAGGACTTGGTGACATTCTTGTTTTCCAGTCATCCTCAAAAATCCCAGAACTATGATTTTTTAAGGGCGTTGCAGGTTAGTGATGTCAGTTTCGATAGCAGTCATCTTGCCATTGCTGAAGTACGTTGGTTTAATTTGGTGAATGAAGGTGAACCACCTCAAACCAAGTTTAAGTGGAGAGATATGGGACGCCGCAAAAGTGTTGGTAAATGGCAGGAGGCTACCGGTGTGTATGCGGAAATATTACGTCCTGCCTGTCAATCTACGGAATATCCACTGCACTTAAAATTTGACACTTTTCTACTTGCGGATAACACCGCCAAAGAGATTCTCCAATGGAAAGACAAACTCCCAGGTTTTCCTGCGATGTCTAATTTTCAGGTGTTAACACGTCTCCTAAATCAACACGCCAAGAGACGTCTGGAAAGGGAACAGGCGTTTTTTCACAAATATGGTTACTTACCTGCGCAACAGGCGTGTGAAAAACTGCTGAAACAAATGGAGGAAAAACCTGACGCGGGTTATTTACAACTCGGTTGGGCCAGTGGTTGGCGCGGTATGACAGGGGATTGGATGGATCAACCCACCGAGAAGTTGATGCGTAAACTTTATCAGTTGGGTAAAACTGGGTTTGATTTTCCCAAGACTCGCCGGCTGGTGGTCAAAGAGGGTCAACCGTGCTTACCCTTTGGGTGGATTCGGATTTGGTCAGACGAATCGTCGGCGCAATTTTTGGAGGAACAAGCGCGTGACAAACAGCGTTATTTGGCCTTGGAACAAGCTAAACAGACGCAACTTAAAAAAGCCACTGAAGAGGCAGAACAGCGTGTCATCATTGCTGCCAAACAGGCTGCGGAAGAGGCACAAAGAAGGGCACAACTGTCTCCGCTGGAACGGGAAATGTTAGACTTGAAAGAATCTAAACCTTCTCAAGAAGCCTACGTTACTTGGTTACAAGCGTTGAAAAGTGGGCATTGGACCACACCTGAAGACCGGCAGGCGGTGGCCCGGGCGATTCAACAGCAAATGCAGAATGCCAAAGTATGGAAAGATAAGACCAGTGCCAAGAAGCCGGAGAAGGATAAGGATTACCAGAGGACATTGGAGGTCTTGCGGTATCTTTGAAAGTGTCGGCGACGCCCTGTAGAAGACCGCCGAGGTCTTAAAGACTTCGGAGGTCTAACCAAATATCATGTCATAGAGACTCCTAGACTTCCGAGGTCTTTAAGACCTCGGAGGTCTGACCAAATATCATGTCATAGAGACTCCTAGACCTCGGAGGTCTGCTATTTCACTATTATATCGACGAACTCAATATGAATATTCAAAAATGTCTGTTAATTTCAGTAGGTGGTACACCTGAACCGGTGGCATATAGTATTGACCAGCATCAACCGGAAAATGTTATCTTCTTTGCTTCTTCGGAGAGTCGAAAGGAGATTGAGGAGAAAGTGCGTCCGAAAACCACTCATAAGTGGAAAGACCAAGAAATTATTACCACTGCGGATCCTCAAGATTTGACGGTTTGTATCGAAGCACTGAATGAAGCTTTGCCAAACAAATTGAAAGCGTTGAAAGTGGGAGAGGATAATTTGATGATTGACTATACGGGCGGAACCAAAACGATGTCAGCGGCGTTGGTGTTAGCCACCATTGAGTTGCCGGTAAAGTATAGTTATATCGGGGGTAGAGTGCGATCCAAGGAGGGACTGGGGGTGGTGTTAGACGGGACGGAAGCGAAGATGGTGTTTCCTAATCCGTGGGATGTCTTGGCTATCAAGGCGGAAAAGCAGTTGGTAAGACAGTTCAATGCGCTACGTTTTATTGAGGCGGCTGATACTGCTGCCAAGGCAGAATCGCAGGTCAGTGATCGGTTGAAACCACTTTATCGGGTGTATAAAAATTTGTGCGAGGGGTACCGTTATTGGAATGATTTTGATTACAAGCAAGCCTTGGACCGACTCAATCGCAGTCGTCGAGAACTGTCGCCTTATGCGGCTGGTGCGAATAAACCGGCGTTGGTGCGTTTGTCGCAAGAGGTGGAGGCTGACATTGCACGATTGGAGAAGATAGTGAACCTCCATAAAAAGTTAGCTGGCAAAGAGAAACCTGTTGCCGAGAAGATTCAAGAGTTCCGCTTAATGGTGGTTGACCTTGTGGCAAACAGTCTCAGGACCTGTCGAATTGCCAAGCGTCCTGATGATGGGGTCGCACGGTTATACAGTGCCTTGGAGAAGTTCGCGAAATTTTGTTTGATGGAATATGGTATCGACAATAGTCGGACGCAGTTTGAACAAATTCCAGAGTCTCTCCGGGAGGAGTATGTCAGGCGTTATCAAGTCCGGGAGGGGAACTATTTGCAATATGGTTTACTCGCTTCCTATCGGTTGTTGAATGAACTTCAGCATCCGGTAGGTAAGCACTATCAAACTCAGCAGGCCGAATTGGAGAAGATTTTGGAGATTAGAAATCACTCGTTGATGGCACACGGTTGGAATCCAATCGGTGCGGAGGTTTTTGAGAAATTGCTGAAAGTAACCTTGGGTTTTTTGGAAATTCGCGAGGTGGAGGTTCCGACTTTTCCTCAATTAGAGACTGTCTCTAGCAAGTCAGGGGGATAAAAATCGAAGGTCTGGCCGAGGGAGGTCTGGCGGTATCAATAAGTTAGACCTTGGAGGTCTAGCTAAGTTTGACCTCTAGTTAAGATTTTAGGTAGTGATGCAATGTGGGTGATGACGGAGGACTGGCAGTCCTAATGAGGCTTATCACCCACATTGCATCACTACAGGGGTAGTATTTCATGTAGGGTGGATACGCTACGCTTAATCCACCCTACAAATGGAACTAAAATACCAAATTAGTTTTGCATAGATACTTAATGTCACTGGTTAAGAGAACTGATTATGACAGTCAGATAGGGTGGAACACGCCGTTTGTCGTTGTCCCATCACTTTGTTAAGAAACAGAATTGAGAACGAAGTCCAAAGTGTCACCTGGTCAAGGCACAGACAAAGCAACGCTTTGGACTCTTGGACCTTATTCTTAATGCCTAAAGTGTCGCATTCCTGTCAATACCATCGTCATACCGTGTTCATCAGCCGCTTTTATCACCTCCTCATCGCGCATTGAACCACCGGGTTGAATGACGGCGGTGATGCCGACACTGGCCGCGTAATCCAGTCCATCTCGGAATGGAAAGAAGGCGTCAGAGGCCATGACGGCGTCTTGCAAGCTGAGTTTTTCATCTTGGGCTTTGAGGGCCGCTATCTTGGCACTATAGACGCGACTCATCTGGCCGGCACCGACGCCCAGTGTCATCCCATTTTTGCAATAGACAATGGCATTGGATTTGATAAATTTGACCACTTTCCAGGCAAACAGAAGGTCTTCCAGTTCCGCGGGAGTTGGTTGACGTTTGGTGACCACTTTAAGGTCGGCTACCATGACCACCCCGCGGTCTCGATCTTGCACTAGCAGACCGCCTGTGACTCGTTTGAAATCCCAGGTCTCGCCATTTATACTTTTCCTAGAAGGTGCCCCAGTAGCATCCCATTTTCCACAAGCTAATACTCTTACATTGACCTTGGTTGCCAAAATTGGTTTGGCTTCCAAGTCGACGTCAGGGGCAATGATGACTTCTACAAATTGGCGATCAATAATTGTTTTTGCAGTCACCGCATCCAATGGTCGATTGAGGGCAATGATGCCACCAAAAGCCGATGTTGGATCAGTTTGATAAGCACGGTTATACGCCGCCAAAATGTCAGTTCCAATCGCCACTCCACAGGGGTTAGCATGTTTGACAATGACGCAAGCTGGAGTGTCAAACGTTTTGACGCATTCTAACGCAGCGTCCGTGTCGGCAACGTTATTGTAAGACAATTCTTTACCTTGAATTTGAATCGCGGTGGCCACCGCAGGTTCTTGTGAGTAGGATTCGACATAGAAGGCGGCACCCTGATGCGGATTTTCACCATAACGCATCGCTTGCTTTTTGTGAAATTGCAAAGTAATGGCTGGTGGAAACTCGGCATTCTCAATGCCAGTCAGGCGACCTAAATAGTTGGCAATCGCGCCATCATAACGGGCCGTATGAGTGAACACTTTCAAGGCGAATGCAAAACGAGTGGCGTCGGTGACGGCGCCTTGATTCTCGGCCATTTCTTGAAGTACCTTGGTATAATCGTTACTATCCACCACGACGGTGACGGCGGAATGGTTCTTAGCCGCGGAACGTAGCATGGCGGGGCCACCAATATCTATGTTTTCAATGGCAGTGGATAAATCACAATCGGGTTTAGCAATCGTTTGTTCAAACGGATAAAGATTGACAACCAATAAGTCAATCGGTTGAATCTGGTGCTGGGCCATCACCGCTTCATCTAGGCCCCGGCGCCCTAATAGACCGCCATGAATTTTGGGATGCAGGGTTTTGACACGCCCTGCCATCATTTCTGGAAAGCCAGTATAATCGGCCACTTCAATGACAGGAATGCCATTGTCAGCCAGTAATTTGGCAGTGCCGCCGGTGGACAAGATTTCTACACCTTGTTGAGTCAAGGCCTGGGCAAAAGTGACCAGACCCGTTTTGTCAGATACACTGATAAGCGCACGTTGGATGCGGGACATCAAAGAATTCTCCTTAAATTGAGTTTAAATGTTAGATTTGTTTTTTTGACAACTGGCAGAAATTTGTTTTCTGCCTAACTTTCTTTTGGGTATGCTATCATGTAAAATGTTGACATCCAAATGATCAACCCAAAAAATCGAGAAACCACAAAATGTTGTCTAATTCAACTCTCTTAGAATTGTTAGAGGCCGTCCGAAACCTTGCCCAAACTGCGGGGGAACGTATTATGGAAGTTTATGCCACTAATTTTGACGTGGAACAGAAGGCCGATAAGACGCCCCTAACCTTGGCCGACATGGCCTCGCATCAAACCATTGTGACGGGTCTCAAACAGTTGACCCCTCAATGGCCTGTGTTATCCGAAGAATCCGCCCAATTACCTTACTCAGAACGGGAAACCTGGCCATGTTATTGGCTGGTGGATCCGTTAGATGGGACACGGGAGTTTATTAAACGCAATGGCGAATTTACCGTCAACATTGCGTTGATTGAAAACCATAAAACTATCATGGGAGTCGTCTCTGTGCCGGTGACAAAGATAAGTTATTTTGCTACCATCGGCAATGCGGCTTTTAAACAGTTACCCGACCAATCACCTATTCCAATTCATTCCCGACCTTGTCCCAAAGACCGTTGGACGGTGGCAGGCAGTCGATCACATGCAGGAGATACGCTACAAAAGTTTCTGGAAAAATTGGAAGTGGAAGTGGAGTTGGTCAGTATTGGCAGTTCCCTCAAATCCTGCTTGGTTGCGGAAGGGAAAGTAGATATTTATCCGCGTTTTGGACCCACTTCGGAATGGGACACCGCAGCGGCCCAATGTGTGGTGGAACAAGCAGGTGGGCAGTTAACCGATTTACAATTGCAATCATTGCGTTACAACACTAAAGAATCTTTGCTGAATCCACATTTCTTGGTATTTGGGGATGCCAGTGTCGATTGGGCACGATATTTGGGTTAATTGCTTTTGGAGTGAGTTAATTGCCCAGAAGTTAATTGCCCAAGAGTCCAAAGCAAAGCTTCGCTTTTTCCTCCTGAAGTCGTGTTGAGTCAGTTTCAGGTAGGCAAAATCCTTTTCTGCAACCCTAGCTTTGCTTTTTAAGATATTTACTGCTAATGTTATAGATAAGGGGTTGAGTTAGAGTGTTCAGATAGACCATATAAACAGCGCATATCATAAATATTGTGACCTGTGTGCTTGAATAGACAGGTGGGCCAAGTCACCTTGGCAACCCAATTAAGATTCACCTTATTAGGAGGTGTAGAGGTTATGAAAAAACTTTTTATTATCATGCTGATACCGCTATTGATGGTAGGACTGGTGGACCAGATGACTTTGGCTGCCAATCCCACCCATCTGAAAACGTTGAAGGAAACCAAAAAGTGTGTCCGCTGTAATTTAAGTGGTGCGCGTCTGAATGGGGCAAGACTCATACGCGCCCAATTATCGGGGGCTGATTTAAGTGGTGCTAAATTGAGAGGTGCGAATTTACGAGGTGCCGACCTCAGCGGTGCAAATCTTGCCGGTGCCGATTTACGTCGTGCTAATTTACGTGGTGCCAGAATGGGCCGGGCGAATTTGAGGAGTGCTAATCTAGGCGGTGCGAATTTGCGAGGTGCAGATTTGAGTGGCGCCAATTTGGGAGGGGCGAATCTCAAAGGGGCAATTACGAATGATGCCAAAGGGGCACCGTGACGGACTGGTCAAAGTAAGTTCTAATGCAAAACTCATCTGGTATTTGGAATATTTGAGGTCATCAACCCTGAACATTTTCCAAACAGTCACCGTTGGACTAGAGGCTTTAGCCGCAATGCCATTAAGTTAAGGAATATCCAGCCAATGTAGGGTGGATTAAGCGAAGCGTATCCACCATCTATCAATTTTGGTGGATACGCTAACGCTTAATCCACCCTACATTATCCACCCTACATTGCTACCAACGACTTCTGTTTCGCAATTATCTATAACCTCTTCACAAACACCTTTGACTTCCGTTGATAGTTATACAACGCCCGTCGGGCCATTGGCAAAGACTCTAATTCCGCTACCACAAAACCACGTTCTTGAAACCAATGGGCCGCATGGGTGGTTAACACAAATAAACGAGTCATCCCTAATTGACGCGCTTCCCTTTCCAAAAAAGCCAATAACGTATCTCCTCGGTGGGCCCGCCGATAACTGGGATGCACTGCCAAACATGCCAACTCTGCCATCTGTTCGGCCACAAATGGATACAAGGCCGCACAAGCGACCATCATTCCATCTCGTTCTTGCACAGTAAAATAATTAATTTCCATCTCCAATTTCTCGCGGGATCGACGCACCAAAATACCTGCCTCCTCCAGCGGCCGAATTAACTCTAACACACCTCCTACATCCTCAATGGTGGCCTTTCGTAAATGTTCAAACGTGTCCACACTGATTAATGTTCCATTACCATCACGAGTGAACAGTTCCAATAATAAAGTACCTTCCACTTGCCAAGACACCAAATGCACCCGTTGTACTCCCTGTTGACAAGCCCGTATCACATTTGCCAACAGGTGACAATGTTCACTCCCCACCTCTCGTTGCACTTCGGTCAACAGACGTTGTGCCTCGAACACGGTCAACTCGCGTATCAACTGGCCTTTTTCATCTACAATTCCCTCTGCTTCCGTTAAACAGATCAACTTATTGGCCCCCAGGGCTATCGCCACCTCTGTCGCAACGTCTTCCGTCAATAAATTAAAGGCTTCCCCTGTCGGAGAATAACCAATGGGACCCAGTAAGACAATACAACCTTCATCTAACCGACGTGTGATGGCAGATACCTCGACTCGACGCACTTCTCCCGTATATCCATAGTCCACCCCGTCACGAATCCCCACAGGACGGGCTACGATAAAATTTCCAGACGCGGTATTTATCCGCACCTCCGACGCTGGCTGATTCGTTAAACCACTGGATAACGCGCTTTCAACATCACTTCGCACCTCCCCCCAGGCCGCTTTAACACAATTCAAAGTTGGTGCATCTGTGATTCGCAATCCCTGGGCATAGCAAGACGGCAACCCGCGTGCCTGTAAATGTTGTTCAATCTGCGGACGAATCCCATGCACAAGCACGAGACGAATCCCTAAACTATTCATCAAAACAATATCCTGGAGGAGAGAAGCAAAGTGCGAACTATAAACCACTTCTCCTCCAAAACAGATGACGAAAGTGCGCCCGCGGTGGGCATGAATATAGGGCGAAACTTGACGGAACCAAGTGACAAAGGGGGAAATATTCATGTGTAGATAATGTGATTCCTCATCACTTGTACCCCCCTGCCCCCCGTACACGGGGGGAGTGACTCCCCCCCGCGTGCGCGGGGGGGCAGGGGGGGTACAAATTACTATAGAACGGCAAGGAGAAACTCAGTTTCTTCAAGAAACTGAGTTTCTGTGGCAAAGGCGAGGAGAAATTCAGTTTCTTCAAGAAACTGAGTTTCTCTGGCTATCAACTCTTTTCCAAAAACATCGCATCCCCATAACTAAAAAAACGATACTCTTTAGCCACCGCATGACGATAAGCACCCAACACCAATTCAGGTCCTCCAAACGCACAGACCAACATCAATAACGTCGACTCCGGTAAATGAAAATTGGTCAACAAAGCGTCGACACAGCGAAATTGAAAACCTGGGGTAATAAACAACCTAGTCTCCCCCTGAAACGGTTTAATCTCCCCATTCAACGCCGCAGTCTCCAAGGCGCGTACTGACGTGGTACCAATCGCCACGACTCGTCCACCCCGTTGTTTGGTCTCCATTACTTGTTGACAAACTTCGGCTGACACATTCAGCCATTCCGCGTGCATCACATGTTGATGAATTTCCTCCACTCGCACAGGTGCAAACGTCCCTGCGCCTACATGCAAAGTCACGAATCCCAATTCTACTCCCAGGTCCCGAATGTGTTTCAACATCGATTCATCAAAATGGAGCCCCGCGGTAGGAGCCGCTACGGCCCCGCGTTGGCGGGCATAGACGGTTTGGTAACGAGTTCTATCCATTTCTGTATCAACCCGTTTCATATAAGGAGGTAACGGAACATGTCCAATCTCTTCTAAAATATCCTCCACAGACTTATTTCCCGCCAAGACTTCCAATTCAAAAAAATGGTCCACCCGTTGCGAGACTTTCAGGTTGACACCATTTTCTAGGTGAATCAAGGTATTGATTTTAAGTGCGTGACTGGTTCGTAACTGTGCCAACATTCGCTTCTCGTCTAACACCCGTTCAACTAAAATCTCCACCTTCCCACCCGACGGTTTTTGACCAAATAAACGGGCTGGTATCACACGAGTATCATTTAAAACTAATAAATCTCCTG
This sequence comes from Thiotrichaceae bacterium, assembly GCA_011391085.1. GTDB lineage: Bacteria > Pseudomonadota > Gammaproteobacteria > Beggiatoales > Beggiatoaceae > JAABRD01. Next base: position 25,623 of record JAABRD010000026.1, read on the forward strand.
TTCTCAAAAAACTTGGAAAGTCGGTGAACTGTAAATCTTGCCAGGTCCCTTTGGCAGAATCTACATATAGCAAACGACTCCCAGTCCGCGTTGGGCTAGGCAATTGGGCAATCAAATGCGCTGGCAAATCATAAAAAAAATCGGAAAGACGTGTCATGGAAACGAAACTCTATAGAATTGGTGGAATTGATTGACAAGGTGCCATAACGAGAATTTGGAGTACGGAATTTATTCCGTTTCAATCGACGGAATAAATTCCGTACTCCAACTACCCCCGTCTAAACCGTTCGATAATCTCCTTATACGTTTCCTGCCACCGATGAATATTCATCGCCATATCAAAATTCTGTTTGACAAACAATTTGGCATTGTCGGCCAACGTTAATCGCAATTCGCGATTCTCAATCAGCGTCTTGATGGCTTGATACCAGGCTTTACTCAGCTTCTGCTTCTCCGTCGTGACCAATAATCCGGTCTTCCCCTCCGTTATCGTCCTAGTATAGGGTTCCACCTGGGAAGCAATTGTGGGGACGCCACAGGCACTGTATTCCAAAAACTTGAGATTCGATTTGCAACGATTAAACGGGATGTCCACCAAAGGGGCGAGGCCAATGTCAAATTGGGTCAACATCTTTGGATATTCCAGTCTCTCTTTGACCCAAGGCAGATGGATGAACCTCTCTTCTGGAATACCTTCCCAAACATAAAAGGGACGGTTTTGAACATTTTTATAATGGCCATTCCAACCACCAATGACGAATTTGGTTTGGGGAAAATCGCGCAGAATTTTTTTGATGACATCCACAATGATTTGCACATCTGGGACATGACTGACGCCACCCGCCCAGCCTATCCAAATCTCGTCACCATGGTCAGGTCTCTGGGTATTTTCGGGATTGAAAATCTCATAGTCGAGGCAATTAGGCAACACATAGATATTTTTGTTATACTTGGAATACATCCGTTTGAGAAACTCCGTTGTCACCGTCATGGCGGCCGCTTCTCGTAAATAAGCGTTGATATTATTGAACCGCTGCGTCTTGGTTTTGGGATCATTATACACGAAATACGCGGGCGCGTAAGGAGATAAACCATGTAAATAATCGTCCACTTCATAGACACAAGGGACCCGTAACCCCGTTTGCAAGTATCTGAGATTCTGTAGTTGAATGTCCCCGTATTGCCTTTGATGCACCGTCAGGTCATAGACGTTTTGACGCTGACCCGACGCATCCATGGTGACCCATTCCTCAGGGTGCATATAGTTGTTGTAGGAAGCGACAATTTCATTCCCACACAATTTATTTAGATATTTTTGAACCTGTTCGACCCGTAGCCAGCCGGGGCCGTCTTGGTCGGATTGCCAGAAATGCACTTTGTACATGAGTGTAAAATCACTGGAAAAATCAAGATTGTAGATTAAATGGTTTGTTTTAAAAAGTGGCTTGGTTTTTTTCAAAAAACCGAGACTTTTAATTTTTTAGATGATAAACTATTTTAAATAAATGTGCAAGAGTAAACTTCAATGGATAATGTATAATAGTGAAAAAGGCACCGCTGGACTAGAGGCTTCAGCCGGTGGTAGGCTACCCCCTTCTTTCGGTCATGTGCCAACCCCCACCGGCTGAAGCCTCAATGCCATTAAGTTAAGGTAGGGTGGATTAAGCGTTAGCGTATCCACCATCCCCGAAACTGGTGGATACGCTAACGCTTAATCCACCCTACATGGTTAGGATATTTCTTAACTTAATGGCATTGCGGCTGAAGCCTCTAATCCAGCGGTGCCTGGTTCATGGATAATAATGAAGAAATGTAAGTACCCATAATTAAGATTTCTAACCCTCTGGAACGCAATAAGAATTATTGCGAACGAGGAACTCTACAACACCACTAGAGAGTTTAAACATTTATGATCATCGGACTAATTGTATTAGGAGGTGGGGCCCTGGGGCTAACGGCATACCTGGGCCAGAACAAAGAGAATGAATTGGTTTTGGCTTCACCTTCTTCATTTCTTCCAGACTCTTCTCGCAACCTATTGGACAAAGCCAAACAATTCGTTACCGACATTGTAGATTCCGTTATCGGAGAAGAACGTCAAAAACAACAAGTGACTGTTTCAACAGGCGGAAAAAAATGGATTGCAGAATTTAATCAGCTCCTCAACCGTGATTTGGTTTTATCATTGGCAATCACAGGCATCACGGTGGTTGGCGTGACCCTTTATCCCGTCCTAAGTATCGTAGGTGCCGTAGGTGTGCTATATATCGCCTTACCAGTCTTTCAGAGAACTTCTCAGGACCTACAAAAAGGTCAAATCACCACCTACTTGATAGACACCATCCTCGTGGTTGGCATGTTGGTAACCGGACATGTCTTATTGGCTTCATTTGCAGCCGTTGCAGGCAATGTGGTCTTGCAATTGTTAGCAAAAACTGAAAATAACATGCGTCAACATCTGATTGATGTGTTTGACCAGCAACCGCGTTCCGTATGGGTGCTACAACCAGACACGGTGGAAATAGAAGTCCCATTTGAACAAATCCAAGCAGGAGACATCGTCGTGGTTAATGCGGGGGAAACTATTCCGGTGGATGGCCTTATCACGACTGGATTGGCAACGATTGACCAACGCATGTTGACTGGAGAAGCCAACCCGGTGGAAAAAGAACCGGGGGATAAAGTATTCGCTGCCACAGTAGTTTTAGCTGGACGAATTGGCATCACGGTTGAACAAGCCGGCACCGCCACGGTGGCGGCCCAAATTAGTAAAATTTTAAATAACACTCAAGATTACAAAGACACTCTGCAAGCCCGTGGGCAGGAGATTGCCAATGATTTTGCGGCCCCCACCTTAATCTTGGGAAGTGTCACTTGGCCGATCTTGGGATCCACCCAGGCCGTGACTATCCTATGGTCAGGACTGGGATACAGTATGCGGTTTCTGGGGGTCCTAAGTGTTTTGAACTTCCTGCAAATTCTCTCCAAACATGGCGTGTTGATTAAAGATGGTCGAGTTTTGGAATCTTTACCTAAAGTGGATACCATTGTCTTTGATAAGACCGGCACGTTGACTTTGGAACAACTTCAGGTGGGACAACTGTTTTTGTTTAACGATTATCAAGAAGAAGAGTTGCTAATTTATGCAGCCACTGCCGAGTATCGACAGACTCACCCAGTGGCTAAGGCTATTTTAGCCACTGCCCAAGCCCGTCATCTAGTTTTACCCGCGATTGAGGAGGCTGCTTACAATGTTGGGTATGGAATTAAAGTCAAGGTCGGTGACCAAGTGATTCGAGTTGGCAGTGCCCGGTTTTTAATCAAAGAAGGAATCAGTCTGCCTACCCAGACGGATACCCTCCAAACCGAAGCGGATCGGCAAGGATATTTGTTGGTCTATGTGGCCATAGGGGAACAACTGGGTGGAGTCATCGAACTGCAACCGTCCATTCGACCAGAAGCGAAACGTGTTATTCAGGAATTACGCAGCCGCCATATCGATTTGTATATCGTTTCTGGGGACCATATACAACCGACTCGACACCTCGCCAAAGAACTGGAAATTACTTCTCACTTTGCAGAAATGTTGCCAGAAAACAAGGCCGATTTGGTTAGCCAATTGCAAGAACAAGGGAAGTTTGTTTGTTTTGTGGGGGATGGTATTAATGACTCGATTGCCATGAAGAAAGCGAATGTCTCCATCTCGTTACGCGGTGCTTCTACTGCGGCCCTGGACACTGCCCAAATTATATTGATGGATGGCAGTCTGAACCAACTTGCCCCATTATTTGGAGTGGCCCACGATCTTGAGAAAAATCTACAAACCAATGTGTTGTTTAGTTTCATCCCAGGCGCCATTTGTATTGGTGGAGTGTTGTTCCTGAATTTTGGATTAGTTGCTGGCATGGCCATCTATTATGCAGGTCTTGCTGGCGGTTTAACCAACACCATGTTGCCATTGTTGAAATATCAGAAGGACAGTCACCAAACCAATCAATGGATCACTGAGGAGAAGGAAGTTTAAGAGGTGAGAACCACGCACACCGATTCAGGAGTCCAAAACGCAACCGATTCAGGAGTCCAAAGCGTCGCTTTGTTGGCTTGACAAAGCGACGCTTTGGACTTCGGTGCCGATGGTTACGAGGATTTCCTGCGAGATTTTTTCTGCTTGGCCAAATAGGCATCGATGGCCCCTTGAGGAATGACCTGTAATAATTCTGGGGGCAACGTTTTTATCACTTCCTCTGGTGACAACTCCTTAACCAGCCTCGGCGACAGTTTTTTCATCATTTTGGGTGGTAAAGATTTCACCACCTCCTCTGGTGAAAACAACTCATTGAGTACCTGCGCGGGTGAAAACGTTTTCCGCGCCAATTCCTTCTTGACGCTTTTCAGTAACCATTTTCTGGTGTCACTCTCGAAATCAGCCATAGTATAAGGCATAGAGATACCCTCTTGAAAATATCGATGAAACAGTTGATTAACGACAGAACTCGTGTGCGGGTTCTGCCAGTGATGATGGGTTTTCGCATACGCCACCTGTTCACTGAGATGGCTAAATAAATGCCACAACGTATTTTAGGCGTCTTGGGTACTTGACTGGTGACAATCAGGCGAACTTGCTTAGAACCCCAGCGGACCCGATAGACACCCTGTTTGACTCGGTACAGTCGATATTGTTTCTCCAAGGCGTCAGGGAACCGTGTACATACCGCATATAGTTGAAAGTCCCGGGCTGGTAACAGTTTCTTACCCTGTCGTTCATGTTTGCGGTAATTGACATAATGTCCCAACAGTTCATCTAATGACCAGTCACGTAGCGATTCTTGATGAGATTTATAAGTCAACAAGTTATGGACTTTCAAGTTTTCCAAACCATCTGGTAACGGGTCGGGAATGCGACCTTGTTGTTGTTCAAGGATGACCACATCCAAAAATTGTTGTTGGATGGACAAGTCCTTCTCTAACTCCACGCGATATTTGGAATGAGTGAAGTAATCCATCAAAGTGATGCCGAACAAGCGGTGCCAGTCGGTGTATTTGTTCTTTTTCATCTGACCGTTTCCTCTGATTTATGCAGACCCAGGAAGTCCAAAGCGTGGCTTTGCCAGATGACAAACAAAGTTTTGCGCTTTGGACTCCTGGTGTCTGTGTCATGAACTCCCCTGTTTTGGAACGCCCACTTTAGTTTCTAGCAGGTCCTTCCTCCTCCTCCGAGTCAAAAATCATCTTTTTCAAGGTCTCACGAGATACGTTAGTTACTCCACGAAAATAAATTTCAATTCTGAAGTTTTGGGGATTAATATTATTTGATATTTTGACCAGCGCATCCAAATTTTCCACAGGTAAAGTCACCTCCCCCTCTTGTTGTTGCCCCGAAGGACACAACTGAACTTTATATCCCGCCTGTTCCAACCACCTAGCAATACTTGACCAATTGTCCAGTTCTTGATTTTCTTTACCCAGTAATCTCTTCGTATAAGAATACACGGTTCGGCATAAATCGGACCTGACACTGTCTGGGGTTTTGACGAGTTTGGTAGCCATTTCGTCTGGACTACAACCACAGAGGAGACCTTGCAAATGCACTTTTTCCATAAACGTCAGTTCCTTTCCGTTGGCCGCGGCCAAGTCGGTATATAAACGTTTCAAGTCCCACATCTGTTCAGCTTGTTGGAAGGGGTTTTTTCTTTTGGTAGCCATAAATAATTCCCGTTTAGAAGGTTGCCCGTGTAATTGTTTCATTGCTTGCCTGAATCAGAATTTTCAGAATTAGAGAATTAACAGAATAAACCCTCAACTTATTCCGAAAATTCTAAAATTCTGTAAATTCTGATTTAGGGGATTACAATAAATAAATTATCCAATTATGTTGGAATGTATGTTAGAATGATAGTCATCTTAATAACCAAAATTCTAACCATGAAACTAACAGATTCCCTCAAACAGCTTTTTATTGAGACGGCGGCAGAATTAACGGGAGCCGCCCGTCGTTTATTTATGGCCAAAGTCGTTAAACAACTAGGTTCTGGTGGCCAATCGCAAGCCGAGCCAGAACTGGGCTGGAATCGTGGCACTCTCCGGAAAGGACTCCATGAGCTAGAAAGTGGCGTGACGTGCCTTGATAACTATTCGGCACGCGGACGAAAACCGTGTGAGACATCGCAGCCGAGGTTGTTAGAAGACCTCCAAGCTGTGGTTGATGGACAAAGTCAAACCGACCCAACGTTCAAAAGTACTCGTTTGTACGTCAGGCTCAGGGTCCGCGAAATTCGGTGTCAACTGATTAAACAGAAAGGTTATCTTGGCCAGGAATTGCCCTGTGACGAAACGCTCCGCCAAAAACTTAATGAGTTAGGTTACCATCAACGTCGCGTGAAAAAAAACCAGGCCTCAAAAAAAAATTCCTGAAACTAATGCCATTTTTGAGCAATTGCAAATGATTAATCAAGAAGCCGATACCAACCCAGACACTTTACGAATTTCCATCGATGCGAAAGCTACCGTCAAACTTGGCTCTTTTGACCGCGGTGGCAAAACCAGGGTGTGTACCACGGCTAGTGACCACGATTTTGCGACTCAAACCGTCACACCTTATGGTATTTTTATCCCTCAAACGGACGAATTGTTCATGTACTTTGTCTCTTCTAAATTGACTAGCGATTGCATGGTCGATATCCTTCCAGATTGGTGGCAAACCTTCCGACCCCGTATGCCTCAGATTCAAACCTTGGTGATTAACCAAGATAATGGTCCTGAGAATAACTCTTCTCGGACCCAATTTATGAAACGTCTCGTCGAGTTTGCCAAAACCAACCAACTCCAGGTACAATTGGCTTATTATCCGCCCTATCATAGCAAATACAACCCCATTGAAAGAGTCTGGGCCGTGTTGGAGCATCATTGGAATGGTAGCCTGCTTTCTGACCTGGATACCGCGGTCCAATTTGCCAGGACTATGACTTGGAAAGGAAAGCATCCTCTCGTTAAGGTAGTGACTCAAACCTACCAAACTGGGGTAAAATTAACCAAAGTAGCCATGGCGGCCATTGAAAATCAAATTGAACGTTTAACCGATCTGGGAAAATGGTTTATCAAAATTGCGGGGCCGACGGAGGCTTAAGATGGACAATTTATTTATTGTAACCCCCTTAGAGCATTATACGCTTTTGAGTTATTAATGTAATTATTATGTAAATCATTATGTACATAAATAGTTTTATTGCTTTAGCACCCTTATATTGGGGGTGGAGTGGCTTTTTGTAAAGCATTTTACAACTTATCCATGGCAGTTTGACATAAACTTAATTTGGATGTCAAATTTTTTCCTGACGGGACTAAAATAAGTCAAATTCTAAAATTCTGTAAATTCTGATTCAGACCATTATACGCTTTTGAGTTATTAATATAATCATTATGTAAATTATTATGTACATAAATAGTTTTATTGCTTTAGCACCCTTATATTAGGGGTGGAGTGGCTTTTTGTAAAGCATTTTACAACTTATCCATGGCAGTTTGACATAAACTTAATTTGGATGTCAAAAATTTTTCTGACGGGACTAAAATACGTCTATGAGTTATTAATGTAATCATTATGTAAGTCTCAATGTGTATTGATGGTTTTATTGGTTTAAGATTGCTATATTAACATTTAGATATGGGTTTGTAAAGCACTGATAGCCTGGCCCACCAGATACACTCTTTTTTATCATATCAAATGGCCGACTATAGTGTTTAGAGTTAATACCATAATTCGCATTTAACTGACAGTGTGAATTAGGTATCTTGGGTGGCTAATTGACAAATTAGCCGTATTATTCTCTATTTTCTATGAGGAAGATATTATGACGAAGAACTTGTTGAAGGTCATCTCTTTGGGTGGTGTGCTTTTGCTGTCGTCGGGCGTGGTGATGGCCAGGGGCGATGGTGAAATGGAGGTCAACGTTGAAAACAGTGTTAAGGGCAATTCTACTGTTGTCTCTGGTAGCGGATCCCTTGGGATTAGTGCGATTAATGGTGAACTCCAGGGTTCAGGAGGAGTTGGCAACGGTGTGGATGTTAATTGCGGTGGTAAGCAGAATTGCACCGTTAATGTAACCAACGATGTAACGGGAGACTCCACCGTTATCGGTGACGGCGTGGGTAATGGTGTCAGAATTCGAGGCGGTCAGTAAAGTGTAAAAGAGACCTTGAAGGTGTTCAAAACCTTTAAGGTCCCGTAAAGTTGAAACTAACGAGGAAGTTACTGTCATGAAAAAGATTATCACGCTCACAGTCTTATTTTCTGGATGTCTTGCCATTGCTGCTATCCAAGCGGCTGACCGCTTTGCGCCGGCGGATCCTAATGCTGCCTATCAAGAAATGCAAAAAAGGGCCGGAGATTCAGGTAGCCTCATTAACTCTGACTATATCAGTGCAAGTATAGCTGGTAAAGTTCAAAGGGAAGTACGTGAAGGTCAAGCAACCATCCCTGAACAAGCTGTCGCTAACAGTGTGGTAGTACAACCAGGGGCTAACACAGGCGATATTTATGTGAATATTTCAGTGGAAGGAGACACTACCGTTGTTGGACCAGGCAGATAGCAGAAAAAATCCTGACAGGCTTGTAAAGCCTGGCAGGTTTTCAAATACGACTCACTTGATGGAGTGAGTAACCAACTCAAGAGGAAATATCATATTATGAATGGCAAGGTAATATTTTATACCTTTATTACATTATTTGTTTCCGGTTGTGCAATAGAAAAGATTTCTACTGTCAATGAACCCATTTCACTTCCTCTGCCAGTCAAAAGTAAAACCATATTGACAGGGGAACTGGTCTGTTTTGGCGATATGCTTGCCGATTACAGATACGTTGCTGGTTATTTGGATGGGAACGCCAAGGTAAAACCACTGGTCGTCTCCTTGCAATCAGTCAAGGATGCTACAGGCATTTCTAGCGAGTCTAGTCGAGAAATTCCTCCCGATATGACTGATATGGCTACAGGAGTAGTTTTAAATGTTGGGGGCCCATTACGTGTGGCCCATATTCCAGGTAGTCAAGAACGTTTGGATGCCATTAATGCTTTCCAGATAAACCAACAGATCAGGTCTATGTCTCCCTATTTCAGATTTAAGCAATATTGGAAAGGCGGGATGGTTTTATATGGAGCACTGACTGAATATGACAGAACCTTTGGAAATGACAAAGATTCCTTGGACATGAAAGCCGATTTTGGGGGAGGTAGAGGAGAAACTAACTTCAGCGCATCTCATGAAGACATTGTTAATCGATCCAGAATGACTATGGACTTCAGGGCTATTGATACATCCATGGGGGATGCTGTCAATTCTGTCAGTTCCACCAATACGGTATGGCTTTACCAGTACGGTAGAGATAATTCCTTTGGGTTAAGTGTGAATGGCAACTCTATCGGTTATGCTAAATCCATTACGGAAGTAGATGCAAGACATGCCGCGATTAGATTGTTAATTGAATTGGGACTCATCCAAACAATTAGCAAATATGAACGGATTCCCTATTGGAAGTGTTTGCCTGGGGCAAGCAAAGAGGGTTACACTCGTTTCATAGATGTGTTGAAAGGGCAGAAACAAGAACCAAACGACTTGCGGGATGCCGATGTAATTATGGATGTCAAGCGTGACTTTGAATATGGTGACTACATCAATCCCACCGGTTATGTTCTTGAATACAAAAGGAGAGATTCACAAAAAAGTGAAATAGAGTTTTCTTCCTTACCAGAGAACCATCCTTTGAAAAAACAAACCATTGCAGGAAAGATTGATAAACTTGTCGCGGTTCTTGCGTTACATCAAAAAAATAACCTAAGTTTGCCACATGATCCTTTCCTTGCTTTGAAAACTCTCTATGAAAAATTTCAGCAAGAGGGGGTCATACCGGTCAATGATACTGGAGGCTATTCCGGTACAAATATGTACCTCGCCCTCTGGTTAAATGTGCCAGTTAAACCAAATGCGAGGTGGATACCGTGACGAAGACGAAAATTTCTGCCATCCTGTTTGGGTGGCTTGTTGCTGTCTTATCTTATTCCGGTTCTGTTCCCGCGGAGGAGATACAGGAAAAAATTGTTTCTCTTCCACGAACCACAGAGAATGTTGAGATTAGGGGGCTTTTTGAAGTAAAATTGTCGATAACGACAGGAGATTCCTCGCTAGTTATTTCTTCAGAAGCCTCTAATCTTCCCAAAATCATCGTGGACGTTAATGACGAAACTGTTTTTGTGCATACGAAAGGTCGCATTTTATCTGATATTATGCGTCCAAAAGTGGTTATCAAAATTCCACAACTCGTCACTTACACTTCGTCTGGAACAACCGATTCCGTGCTACGTGTCAATGTTCGCGGCCCACTAACCATTAAGGCTGCTGGGGTTTCTAAAATTAACCTATATGGTTATGCTGATACCCTCAACATAGATGCCTCTGGCACCTCCAAGATACATGCTGACACTTTTAATGTCAATGAAGCGACAGTGAAATTAAAAGGGATCTCTTTTGCCTATTTCAAGCGCACTACAAGAGTTTCTCAACAATTGTCAGGAGTGAGTAAAGTCTATTTACTCGATTAGGTAACACTATTTACGACGAGAAAGGTTAAAAGTTATGACTAAAAAATTGTTGATAGTCTCTTTACTACTACCGCCAGTTCTGCTGTTATCTGCTTGTTTGGGTGGAGGTACGCAACCAGCGGTTGATACCTCCTCCAAAGCACCAGAGGTTGCCAAATCGGAAACGTCCGACGGCAAGGCAGAGGCTACGACAACAGAAACTGCCAATTCCACTGCGGCAACCACCGGCGAAGTTTCAGAAACCCAGCAAAGTAATGCCTCCAAAACATCAGAAGTTGCCAAATCAGAAACGACTGCTGGCGGTGAGAAAACTTGTTCAGAAAATCCCATCACTGACCCAAATATATCAGGTGAGTACAACGGCGAATGTCAAGATGGATTGGCTGAGGGAAGTGGGGTAACGAAGGGAAAAGATCGTTACGATGGTCAATTCCACAAAGGCATGATGAATGGCAAAGGTACCTATACTTGGGCCAACGGCGATAGATATGACGGCAACTTCGTGAATGACAAGAAGCATGGAGAAGGCGTGTTTTATGACGCTAAAACGAATAAGTTGTCCGTCGTCGAATTTCGAAACAATGAGAAGATTGGCAAAGCCACTACCCCAGAAGTGATTAGTCGGCCTTCGGTATCCTCTACAGAAAAAGGATTGTCATCGTTTCGAGACAATCTGCGTCCAGGCATGATGACTATGCAAGGATTAGTGATCGAAGTGAAAACGCCTGAACGAATAGCCAAAGTCCAAACAGAAGGCAGTGTCGTGTCAAGCGATGGAAGAGTGAGTTTTGGCCTAGTAGAGAAATGGATACCTTTTGAAGAAATATATCCGTTGAGAGAGGATTTTTAAATAGGAAGTCAAGAGAACCGAAATTTCTCTATGCTTCGCTGGAAAACACCACCTAAGATCCAGCGGTGTTGACTCATTCGCACTCGGTAGCCATTCTGTCTTCAACAAAGCAGTTTGTCCCACTCCAGGGCAAACTGCTTTTTTATGGCCCGAAGAACTGGTAAAGAATGAAGATTGATGCTATATTACTTATCACCTTCAAATAAACAGAGTCTAACAGAAAGAATCCTCTGATTTCACATTGGTTTAGTGGCCGATCCGTTTACTCTTTGGCAACAAATTTTGGAGATGCAACGTATGGACGTTTATGAACCCGGCCAACACGAGGCCGTTATCCCTTATATTGAACGTTATTTTCAAGCCTATCCAGAGGATTTGAGACGCTTGTCGATGACCCATGCGCTACTAGCCGAACAGCTACAGCAAGGTAGGCAACAAGGAATGCAACAAGGAATGCAACAAGGAATGCAACAAGGGATGCAACAAGGAATGCAACAAGGAATGCAACAAGGGATGCAACAAGGAATGCAACAAGGAATGCAACAACAAACCAAGAAACTCTTGCTACGACAATTACAACTGAAATTTACCGCTATTCCAGACGCGGTTAGACGGCGGGTTGAAACTACCGAGAATCTGGAACTGTTAGAAACTTGGCTGACTCAAGTGATGATGGCCAATTCGCTGGCGGAAACCGAGTTAGGGAATGGTACTTCCCAGGAGTCCAAAGCGTAGCTTTGTCACTCAACTTCCCAGGAGTCCAAAGCGCAACTTTGCCAGGTGACAGACAAAGCTGCATTTCGGACCCCTGGATTATTTTTTACAACTCCACTATCCATTGTTCCAAATCACTTCTGCTTTGGGGAACACACTGTCGATTCTCAACGAAAATCAGATGATCAATCCCCATCAAATCCAAATCACCCAAATGATGATGGGTCACCCAAATTAAACAACGTTGCCCCGGCTGAGTTTCTACCCAACGTCTTAGCACACTCATCACTTGTTTGCGAGTGTGTAAATCCAACTGTCCCGTCGGTTCATCAGCAAACAGCACGTAAGGGTCGTGAACCATCGCCTGGGCTAAGGCCACGCGCTGGCGTTGGCCGCCTGACAATTGGGTAGGAAAACTTTGGAGTACGGAATTTATTCCGCGTTCCGTGGGAAGGAGAACCTCGTTGAGAACCAGTTTCGCCCGTGCCGTTGCCTCCTCCCACGGTTGATTTTGCAGTGTCAGTGGATAAGCGACATTCTCTAGCACCGTCAAATAGGGTGACAACGTACTATTCTGAAATGCAAAACCAAAGTAATCGCGACGTAAAGCAACCATATTATCCACCTGCCTCGTGGCTTCCCATGCAAATTGGTTACCGTCCGGAAAGGTCCAGGTAATTTTCCCCGCCGTGGGCCACTTCAAGGCCGCTAACAGGTACAACAAGGTGCTTTTGCCTTGTCCACTGGGTCCCATCAGAGGAAACATGAATCTGGTGGAGGACACTGGTAATTGAAGATAAATATCTTGCAAAATGGGTTTGCCAGAGGTGCCCCATTGTGCCGTGACCTGGTTAAGTTCGACGCCCCACTGACTCATGGTAAAAACTCCGTGGGTAGCCAATAAATCACCTGGCCACGGAAGGACCGATCATATCGATACTCCTCCGTCGGCCCCAATTTTTGCGGTGGGTCAAACACCAATTCAGGAATCTTTTTGCCCTTCTCACTGGCCAATGGGCATTGTGTGGACGAATAGGGTTTCAGGGTAAAAGATACCTTCAAAGTCGACGAACTTTTGACGTTGTTTAACACCTGATGAATCGACCCAACCCAGGTAACCAGACGACGCAATTCACAGCGTTGCATGGTCTCAATATCCTTCAAACCATATTGCAACAACGGACTGTGTTCACGGATAGGGAAACCCGCTTTGCGTTTAATCAACTCGCCTAGCGTCTTCTCCTCATCACTGTACACTGGTGGCTTGCCTAACAAATCTTGAATTTCTTGACGCAAAATCTTGATAAACTCCTGGCGTTGGTCCTCTTCTGGACGCAGTTTCACATCACCTAACCGCCGCAGAATCGCCCGCCAATCATCCAATTGCACTGCCGTCATCCGAAACTCTTCGATGGCTTTGTTGTTGATAGGAACATAAGCATCAATCACGCGATGGTCCACGGTATTTTGACATTGTTCGCCCAAAGTTTGACAAGCGGTTTTATCTAACAATTGCCAATATAATATCGGCATATCGCCCTTTTCCATCCACTTGGCGATGATGTTTTCCAACGAATCGCCACCGCGAACTTGTTGAACCACTTCGTTGACTATCGCGCTTTCGGAATAGACTTTGACCACGTCCCGAATTTTGTCAATCAACTGTTTTTCGTTCAGGGAGAGGAGATATTCTTGACGGTCAATTTGCTTCCCCTTAAACTCCGCAGGAATCAATTTGTTAATCACCGTTTGCGCTTGAATTTGAAACCGGCCATAGGCCTGTCGATAAGCCTCTGAACTACGGGCTTGTTTGTCATTGGAAGGGGTTTGAATGAAAAACACGATGAGACGACTGAATTGGTTATTCAAACCTTCTAACAGACGGTTGGGCAGTTGCGGATTTTTATCACCATGGTCGCCAATGACAAATAGCAACTTGGTGCGGTCCTTACAACTGGCCAAATCTTGAATCCCTTGAATGAGACCCGCCGCCACTTGTTCCGGGTAATCATCATTCTCCTCCTGCGTTTCTTTGACTTGCCCAATCTTCTCATTGAACTGATTCCAGTTCTCATACGTGGCGTTACTGTCCAACTGACAAGTGGAGGCAGATAACGGTATCCCTTCACAAACACCACCATGACAGTTGGAATTGAGTTTATCAGCGAAGTCATCTCGATAGACGCGAAAGCCGAACCGAAAGGACGTTTCGCGAAAATTCACATCGTTGCGCAACGTGTTGACAATTTCTTTCGCAGCTTCTGTCGCTGACTTAATATAGGGTCCCATACTGGCGGTGCCATCGAGAACAAAGAACACATCGGCTTGTTTCAGTTGTTCTAACACTTTAGTATTGACCTCCTCAAAACCTTTCACACCAATACCAGAAGCGGCCACATGATAGTAACCCGCGGTGGTATCAATCTCTAACAAAGGAATCCGTTCGGCAATTTTGGTGCGGTCGTACCAAATTTTGCCCCCCTGAATTTCTATTTTTTCCTGGTCCTTTTGATCAGGTTTGGTAGGAATGTGTGGATAGGCGACAATGTTGTCATTAGGACGTAACCCTAACACGGTATTCCAAGGAATCCCTTTGTCATAGTCCACCCAACCGACTAACGGTTTGTCTCCCAAGGTGATGTCATACTCGTCGACCAACAAATAGCGTCGATTCTCAACATCCTCAGCGAAGATAAAATAGAGTTCAAACCGCGACAGTTGTTTGCAGACGAGGTTCTTGGCAGGGTTACACTCGTTCCCTTGAGGAGAAGGATACGCAGTGACACTTTGCGGACTTTTTTCCGTACTAGGCGGCGTCTTGATAAACAATTTGCGTTCAATTCCTTTGTCGTTGACCAGGGGACTAAACGCGCATAACAAATCCGTCGCGACCATCCATCCCAAGGGTTTGGTGGAATCGGTTTTCATCACCTGGAGACGTTGAAAATTGTTGCTGAGTTTGACCGGTTCCAAACTGACACCGAAATTCAGTTGGGTGACTTGTTGATTTCCATTCGCATCTTTATACACGGGTGCCCCCTGTCGCAACACGCGCACTGCCAGCGTCGTGCTGATGGTGCCATCACTTTTAAGAAGCGGTGGTTGGAAGTAATTGACGCAAGTGCCTTGATTAGGGGCAGCGTGAATGGGGAGAGAAGGGATAATCAGGTTTATCCCAAAACAAATGGTAAGAGTGAGGCGTGGTAGTGTGAACATATATAATAGAAAATAAAAAATGAAAAATTGCTGGTGGACTAGAGGCTTTAGCCGGTGGAAGTGGCACGTCACCCGGCTAAAGCCTCTAGTCCGGCGCAGTGTTACGAGGGTGGACTAGAGGCTTCAGCCGGTGAATGGGGCACGTTCTCCGGCTAAAGCCTCTAGTCCACCGTAGTTTTACTATTATCCACTATCCATTATCCATTATCCACTATCCACTATCCACTATCCATCCACTATCCATTGTCATCCGATTTTTCCCAGTCAATTAAGTAACTAGGACGTTGCTTGACTTCTTCGTAAATGTGGGCAATATAGACACCCATGATGCCTAATGCTATCATTAGCAAACTGCCGATTAATGAAATCAGCAAAATCACCGTGGTAAAACCATTGATGGCTACCCCCGTGAATTTTTGATATAGTGCTAGTGTACCAAATATGAGGCTGATTAGCAAGGACGTTAGACCCAATAAGGTGATGAGATGTAAAGGGGCAGAGGAGAACGAAGTGATGGCGGTCAATGACAGTTTGATTAACCGTAAGTAGGACCAAGCGGTGGCACCGTGGGGACGTTCTGGCACGGTGAAAGGGATTTGTGCAGAAGTGAATCCTAGCCAAGGAATGATGCCGCGGAAAAAGCGTTTGCGTTCTGGTAAGGCACAATAGGCCGCGACTACCTTTTTATCAAGGAGTTTGAAATCGGAATGGTTTTTGATATTCATTCCTGCTAAACTGTCAAATAAATGATAGAAGGTATGTGCCAAAAAACGTGACGTCGAGGATTCTTGACCTCGTGACATTTTATAGGCTTCTACCACAGGAATACCTTGTTGCCACAACTGAATCATTTGCGGAATGAGTTGGGGAGGATGTTGTAAGTCACTGTCCATCACAATTACCGCCTCCGTTTCGGTTGACACTTGGGCAAGTCCTGCCTGAATAGCCGCTTCTTTTCCAAAATTGCGGGTGAGATTGCGAAAGTGCAAGTTGGGATATTGTTTGCAAAGGGAACGCAGGGTGGAAACGGTGTTATCAGTGGAACCGTCATCAATGACCAATACTTTAAAAGTGATGTTGTGAATCGTTTCCAGTTGTGCGAAAATCACAGGGAGATGCTGATCAAGGACGGCACCTTCATTGAACACGGGGATGATGAGGGTGATGGAGTGCATGGGGGTTGGGGTCTCTTAGGAGTACGGAATTGATTCCGCCCCTGGAAACGGAATAAATTCCGTACTCCAACTTATATGTTACCTTGGAGTACGGAATTTATTCCGCCCCTGGAAACGGAATAAATTCCGTACTCCAACTTAACTACTTCGGGGTTGGGGTCTCTTAGGAGTACGGAATTGATTCCGCCCCTGGAAACGGAATCAATTCCGTACTCCAACTTATATGTTACCTTGGAGTACGGAATTGATTCCGCCCTGGAAACGGAATCAATTCCGTACTCCAACTTAACTACTTCCCATCTCAAAACGCGCCGCTACTGCAAACATCGTCGCAGGCAACCACACTGGGTATTTGGCTAACCACTTCGGTAACGAAAGACCCAATTGTTTGATTATCATACCCAAAGGAAACGCATGAGGATAAGGTAAGGTGACAGTGTGAGTGGCACCGGCACGTTGAAATAGGTCGGTTAAAGTTTTTTGGTCATAATAACTGATATGTTCAGGAATCTTAAACGAGGGCCACTGTTGGCCTTGTAATTTAAACCAAACACTATTCATTTGCGGGGTTGCCAAAATCAACCAACCTTCTGCATGTAAATGTTGACGTAATTGCTGAATAAAAGCCAGTGGGTGATAAACATGTTCAATCACGCCAGTGGCTAAAATCACTTGGTATAATTGCGATGCTGGGAGATTCTGGGCACCACCATGAATACCTTGATAACCTAATTTTTGAACTTGGGCAATGGCTGTTGCATCAAAATCGGTCCCTGTGACGGAATCAAAAAAGGGAGCCGCGGCTTGCAAGAGGAAACCATAACCACAACCGACTTCTAGTAAATGACCCCCCGTCATGCCACGGCGTTGTAATTGTCGAATAAATTTGTTAAAAGTCAGTCGCAAAGAGTGTTCTTGGTCAACATAAGAACCTTGCTGATGCGAATAACCATAATCACTTCCCCCTTGAAAATAATGGGGGTCAGCATATACTTTTAACATCTCTTCCTCACGCAAACGCGGTGACAAATACCATAATTGACATTGGGTACATTGTATCACACCAAATGGCGGAAACGCAAATCGTTTTCGTGGATGAGGTTTGTCGACGCCACAGAGAGGACAGGTCGGGTATTCTAGGGAGTCGGGAGGAATGGGGGAAGAATTTTTCATAATGTTGAGTAGGGTGGATTAAGCGAAGCGTATCCACCATTTATGGACTGACCAAGGTGGTGGATACGCTTCGCTTAATCCACCCTACGATTTTTTTTAAATTTGTCACATTTCACCATGAAACTCAAACAATTTCACCACCAACAAGATTTTCAACATTTTTTAACTCAGCATCCAAAAGTGCAAAAACATGTTCAAATAGAAACCGCTATCATGTCTCATCGCACCCAGGAACAGCGTTTTTACTTAGATGGCTATTGTCACGTTTGTGAACAGCCTACCCAATTTTTAATAGATAAGCAATATGGTGCCGAGGAGACTTCTCAAGGTTGGCTTCCGAATTGGCGCGAACGTTTGGCTTGTGTGCATTGTCAATTGAATAATCGGCAACGGGCCATTTTACATGCACTGAAAGAAGCAGTCAAGAAGCGCACATCGCAAGTTTTATCTATCTATGCGATGGAACACGTTTCGCCGACGTTTCATTGGTTAAGTCAACATTTACCCCAGGTGACTTGTATTGGAAGCGAATATCTTGGCGACCAAATTCCAGGGGGGACGCTAGTGAACGGGATTCGCCATGAGAATGTAGAAGCATTGAGTTTGGCAGACCGTAGTATTGACCTCATTCTGTCCAACGATGTATTGGAACATGTCAATTTACCTGAACTCGCTATGGCAGAAATGTACCGCGTTCTCAAACCTCACGGCGAAATTTTTGTCACCATTCCGTTTCATCTCAATACGTTCGAGAATACTCGTCGTGCCCACTTGACACAAGGTGTCTTGACGCATTTGTTGCCACCCATGTATCATGGCAACCCGTTATCTGAAGCAGGTTCTCTGGTCTTCAACGACTTCGGTTGGGAATTTGTAGAACAGTTGAAAACAGCGGGATTTCAAGACGTTTCTCTGTGCCACTATTGGTCTTATTTACATGGCTATTTAGGGGAACCTTTGTATTATTTTTGGGCTTATAAATGAAAGGAAAAAAGCCCCTGAAATGAATCGCCAGGTGGACTAGAGGCTTTAGCCGGAGGGGGGCAGAAGATAATTGAAATCGCAATGCCCCTCACCGGCTAAAGCCTCTAGTCCCGCGGAGTCACCGGCTAAAGCCTCTAGTCCCGCGGAGTCTAGTCCAGCGCGTTCTCTCACACATATCACATACATCACAATTCACATCATGCCAAAAATTTATCACCCTCGTAATCTTTCTCCAACCTTATCCATTGCGATTATCGTTCGCACCAAAGACCGTCCTCATTTACTCACTCGTTGCTTACAAAGTTTAGTCGAACAAAAGCGCCGGCCCGATGAAGTTATCGTCGTCAATGATGGCGGAATACCTATTGATGACCTCCTCCAGAACTTTTCAGAATTGACTCTACATTTGATTCATAATGAGACCAATCAAGGCCGGGCGCGGGCTGGAAATCAAGGAGTGCAAGCGGTTCAAAGTGAGGTCATTGGTTTTTTGGATGACGATGATCGTTACCTGCCAGACCATTTGCAACGGTTGGAAACAGCAATGTTGCATTTTGATACCCAAGTCGCTTATTCAGGGTGTCGGCTGGTGCAACAAGATATGTTGGGGGACACGGCGGTTTTGCGTGAACAAGCCATTGGTGAATTTAACGACCCTTATGACGCCCAGCGGTTACGTTATGAGAATTATATCCCGTTGATTAATTTGTTGATAGACCGCCAGTTATGGTTAGAAGTCGGTGGTTTTGACGAAGCCTTTGAGATTTTTGAGGACTGGGATTTGTTAGCCCGTCTTTCGGCACGTACGTCTTTTTATCATGTACAACGGTTAACGACGGAATATACCATTTGGGGAAGCGGTCAAATCACGCGGGCTACCGATAAGGAACGGTGGTTTGCAGCCTATCGACAATTTTTAGAAAAGCATCTCCTCCCTTTGCCAGACGCAGAGAAAATACCATTATTAACCGAATACTGGCGCATCAGTCAGGAACGACGTGGGATTATGCGGGAAACGACGGAAGATAAGCGGACTTTGCAATTACAATTGTTGCAAAATCAGCAGACGGTGGAGGAGGCACAACGTCATCTAGCTGGTTATCAAAGTCGTCACACGCAGTTGCAACACGAATATGCCCAATTACAATCAGATTGGACGAGGAAGCATGAACAACTGCAAGCCGATTATGCTAAATTACAATCCGAGTGGACCTGGAAGTATGAACAATCGCAAACCGATTGGAATAAGAAACTAGAACAGGTGCAGGGCGATTGGGCGAGACGACATGAACAATTGCAAGTGGAATCGGCACAAGTGCAGTCGGATTGGAGTCGGAAGTATGAACTCTTGCAAACTCAGTATGCCAGTTCCCAGGCGGAATGGAATCGGAAGCAGGACCAATTGCAAACTGATTGGGGAAGGAAGTATGAACAATTGCAAACTCAGTATGCCAGTGCGCAACAGGAGTGGAATCGGAAGCAAGAACAGTTGCAGGCGGATTGGACCAGGAAATATGAACAATTGCAGGCAGATTGGGCCAGGAAGTATGAACAGTTGCAAGTGGAGTATGGCAAGATGCAAGCCGAGTGGCGTAGTCAATATGAACAGAAGCAAGCTAACCATGCGCAAGAAATTGCCCAAATACATTTGAACTGGCGTGCGCAATATGAACAATTGCAACAAGACAGTGCGCGTCAATATACCCAGTCGAAAGCCGCTTGGGAACAGCAAGAAGCGCATTTTAAGCAACAGCAAAGCGAGATGTTGCGAGACATTGATAGAAATATCTCTCTGTACCGAGAGTTACAAAGTGCCACTCAATTGGACAAGGAATGTTGTCAGACGTTGTTTGGACGCCTGTCAGAACTGCACCATCAGTCGGTGTTGGGGTTGACGCAAGGAACGTTGGAACGGGTGTTAGTAGCCCAGTTACCTCGTCCTTGTAAAGAAGATTTGCCACCAGCGGACCTTTGGATCAATTATCAACGATTGGTGACTTGGGTCGAGAAGCGTACCGAGGTGTGGCAGGAGGAGAGGCAACGGCAAGCGGAGGAATCTCAGCAACGCATGGAGGCATTGCAAACGCACTGGGAACGGGTGCAAGAGGAGAGTCAGGAATTACGTCAGGCGTTGCGTAGTGTAACAGAGAAGGCAGCAAAGTCACGGTGGTTGCATTATGGCGGATATGTGAAAGCGTTAGACCATATTAATGGGTTAGCAGAGACGCTTTGGCAGGAGACCTGCGGGGTCTCGAAGACCCCGCAGGTCTTGGACACCGCGACGGTTTCTAGCGTGGCCGAGATACCACCACCACGTCCCTTATCCGGTTGGTATCCCACTGTGAAAACGTTTGCCAGTTCTAATACACAACCGCAAGTGATGGAAGAGGTAAGTGGGTTAGGAAATCTTCCATTTCATTTGGGACCTGCTACCGCGTTGGTGTTCACCACCTATTGCACCTTGAATCATTTTTACCGATTTGACATTGCGTTGGCCACTTATATGCGAATCAATGCGTGTCATCTACGGGTCATCTTGCGTGAAGTGGGGGCAACTACGCCATTACGAGTGATGGAAATCAATGCGTTGGGAGTATTAGACAACGGGTTTCATACCATCACTTTTGCACCTCTTGAGGACTCTGCCGGGAAGACGTACCAAATTGAAATCGACTCTCCCGATGCCAATGATGAGAATGCAGTAGCGGTTTGGTGTTATGCAGTGGCCCCACCTCAGCAATGGACTGTTCCTGTGAAAAAGGAGATTCCTTTGCCCACCGTGTTACCGGATTGGTTGCATCAAGGATTGTTTGATGCCCCCTTGTCTCCGCGGCTGACGACGTTGGACGAAGAATTGATATTTGTGGTTGGAGGAGTTGGCGAGTTATTGCGGTTGCAAGTGTGGTTAAGGCGGGTGGATAGGATATTGGAGGAGACGCAGAAGACGGGACGGGTGATAGTGTGTGGGGAGGTCAATGAGGAAGTGAGACGTTATTGTCAGCGGCAGGGGATAAGGATAAACGCCGAAAGTCCGATGTTGTCGGCATCCCGGTTACCGGCTGAAGCCTCTAGTCCGGTGTTACCCCTTTTTCCGGCTGAAGCCTCTAGTCCGGTGTTACCCCTTTTTCCGGCTGAAGCCTCTAGTCCGGTGTCAATTTCAACCACCGTCTGGGTGAGTGATGTTCATGTCATTCCGCAACCAGAGATGATTGAACGTGTGGAGGAGGTGTTGGCAGCTTGTCCAAAAGCGGCGATGGTGGTACCATTGCAAGTACAGACCAATGGCATTATCAGTGCCGCTTACGCGCTGTTAGACCAGTATGGAAACTTGCATAACTTCCCCGTCGGGGCGCTGGCCAATCATCCTTCTCATGGTTATCGCCGAGTGATAGACGCGGCCAGTAGCACGTTAGTGGTGATGAGACAAGAATGTTTGACCAACGTAGCAGAAGAGGTATTGCAGCAATATAAAACACCTTTGTATCAATTGACCGAATTGATTTGGCAGTGGCGGGCGCAAGGGTTGGAAACGGTGTATGAATCGGCCTTTTCCTATACCGTGGAAGGACCGTTGTTCTCCCTGGAGATGTCGCAATACGAAGCGGACCGGCAACTGTTTTGCCAACGTTGGCAAGCAGAGTTGGTGAAACAGACAGGGTTGTTAGTGAGTCAATATGCGTTGTTGAATCCGAAACGGTTGCCCACCGTGTTAATTATCGATGCGACCTTACCAGCCTACGATGAAGATTCGGGGTCTTTACGTTTGTTCACGTTGATGAAAATGTTGATAACTCTGGGTTATCGAGTGACCTTTTTTCCAGACAATCTGGACAGTCAATTTAAATATTGCCATGCCTTGGAAGCCCTGGGAGTGGAAGTGTTTCACGCGCCTTATAATATTACGGAAGCGTTGACTCATCGCGCCTTTACTTTCGCCATTGTGTGCCGCGTGGATATTGGACAACGGTATATTCCATTTTTACGGTTAGTCAGTCCCAAGACGCGCATTTTCTATGATACGGTGGACATCCACTATATTCGTGAATTACGTCAAGCTGAGATTGAGAATAACCCTCAATTAGCCATTCGGGCGCAGGAAACGCGCCGAAAGGAATTGGCAAATTGCATGTTAGCGAATTGCACGATTACGGTGACTCAGGACGATGCCCGGCATTTACAGGAGGAGTTACCGCAGTTAAACTATGCAGTCATTCCCAACGTGCATCTCCTCCAGCCAGTGCCAGAAACGAGTTTTGACGAACGCGAGGGATTGGTGTTTATTGGTAATTACAATCACCAACCGAATGAAGACGCGGTCTATTTCTTTATCCAAGAAGTATTGCCTCACATTCATGCCCAATTGCCAGACTTGAATTTTTACGTGTTGGGGAGTAACATGAAAGAGAAGATGAAATCACTGGCCAGTGACCGAGTCAAGATAGTGGGTTGGGTGGACCAGGTGGAGCCTCATTTTGCCCAACGACGAGTATTTGTCTCCTATTTACGCTATGGGGCGGGCATGAAAGGGAAGTTAGGTCAAGCATTATCATTAGGCTTGCCCGTGGTGACGACGAGTATTGGGGCCGAAGGAATGGGGTTACAAGAGGCGGAAACGGCATTGATTGCCGATACCTCAGAACAGTTCGCGAAAGCCGTGTGTCGGTTGTATCGGGAGAAGGAGTTATGGGAAAAATTGTCTAAGCAAGGGCGAGAATATATTGAGGGACAGTTTGGAGAAGGGGCCGTGCGGGAGAGGTTAAGGGAGTTGTTAGCATAGGGTGAATCACGGGGTTGGGAGTCAAATTTTTGGTAGTGATGCAATGTAGGTGATATTCATGTTGCCCTCACCTTAGGCCCCTTTCCCTACGGGCGTGGGACGAACACCACGGATTCCACCTTTCCCCCCTCTCCCTCTCTCCGAGGGGCTGGGGGTGAAGGTAAACATATCACCCAGATTGCATCACTACCCAATTATTCATTAGACCAGAAAATTTCTGTTTCAGTATAACCTCTCATTTTCTTCGCATCGTTTTTAAAAACACATTCTCCTCCTCATTTCTCTTTTCCGACGCCTCCACATTCTCCGGTTTCTCCTCCGATACCACTTGATTTGGCTTTCCCCCCTGCTTAAAAAATACCGATTCCTCAATACGGCCTAAATGGGGTTTTGACACCTCAGACGACGCAGCGGAAGGGGTCACTGCTAACCAAGGTTTCACTGAACTGCTGGAAGGAGGCGTTGTTGATACTTTCGATTCACGCTTCTCAATAGGTAACTGAGATACTTTTGGCAATTTTCTGGGCGAGATCGAAGGCGTGGTAGTCACTGCTGTTTGAGGAGGTGATACAGGGATAGCAGTCGTCGTCGTGGGCCAAGTGGGGGGAACCCAAATCACCCGTGAGGAGACTGGGTGCGTAGAAGGATTGGCTTCCGCAGAAATATGGGCCGTTAAATGAATACGTCTTTTTATCAGAGTGGTGTTCAGATATAAATGACCATACAATGAAGTATCCTGACGCAATGGATCAATCTTAATCTCAATCTCCCTTGGCCCTGCGGCAAGCACTGTAGGCGTTAAGTGCAGACCATAAATCGCCGATTCGATAGAACAAGGAGTAGGAATCATGATTCTTAACCGAAAACGATGTGTTGTCTCTTTGGCTAACTTGCCTAAATGTAACGAAAGCGGATATTGCCATTCTCCAGATTCTCCTTGAATACCAAGGACTTGCCCACGAACTTGGACGTTTTCAAAATGGACCGAAGCAGAAGAATCAACACATAAGGCGCATTCTTCAGAACCATTGGCAAAGGTTTCCCCAGTCACTTCGATATTGATATTTTTCAAAGCCACCGTAGGTGCTTGAATGTGCAAGACAGGACCTTTAAACGCCCATAACGTCGCGCCTTGACCATCAATAATCATAGGTTTCTTAATAAACAGTGGACCTGGATATTCTTGAGGCACCAGTTTTATCACTTGCCGAGAAGGTGGATTGTCAAACAACGTTTGTATATCTTGTCGCATTCTTTCTTGATAAGATTTCACCGGCAGAGGTTGTGGCCGTCTGGGAGAAGCGTCGTCAATGAAGTTGATCGACGCTGATTTTGCGACAGGTTCAGTTTCCTCAGCAAGTGCTACAGGTTCCACATATTTATCTGGTTCTTTTGCCACGGTTTCTGTTGCACCATTTGTGGTGAACCATCTGACGAATTTCTTTAACATAAAATTAATTTTCTATCTTTAAAGGTTTCCCTATTCCTACGCAGTAGAGAGAATTTGCGGGACTAGAGGCTTTAGCCGGAATCTGCGGGACTAGAAACCAGCGGGACTAGAGGCTTTAGCCGGAATCTGCGGGACTAGAGGCTTTAGCCGGTGGGGACTGAACATAATTGAAATCACGGTGCCCTGCCCCCGGCTAAAGCCTCTAGTCCACCGCTATTTTAATTCTTTGGCCACTTTAATTTCTTAACTGAATGGCATTGCGGCCTAAAGCCTCTAGTCCGGCCCTTTCCTGTCACCGTCTAAACCGCAGTTCTCTTCCTTCTAAACTCCCCCAATCATACTCACTTCCGCAAAACATCCATGTGCCTCTTGAGATAACCGAATTTTAACGCCAGCCTTGAGTTCCAAGGCTTTCCCAATGTCAACTCGATTCCCATTGGGGGAGGTCAAGGAAGTGAGAGTTTGGTTAATCAGTAACCAACGATGGTGGTGAAAGGAAAAATATGCTTGCGGTTCACGGTCCACATCTGGGCCTGGGAACACGTTGTCAAACACATGCCATTTAAACAACCGTTGACCATGATAAATGACCAATTGACCTTCTGGCAACCAATGTCCGGGCCGCTTTTCACTGCGTAACGTCAACAACGGAATCGGCTGGTGAATGGCCATTTGACAGAAGGGACACCGAATGGTGTTCTCCTCTGGGAGGACGACAAACCATTGATGCGTGCATTTGGGATTAGGACAGGGATGTAGCATATTCCAAGTTTTGATTAACCCTCGTTCCCATTCGTATGCCGTGGGTCTCTCATAAGGAGAGTGTAACCCTTTGATAAAGGCTTTATAAAACAGTTCTGTTAACGTCGTTCCCAGCGCGGTGACGGGAATGGGCAACCCTTCTTTCGGACGATTGGAGGTGTCTTGAGGATGTTCGATAAATAACGCTTTTTCACCCATACTCAATTGTTCATCCTCCTCCGCCGACCGGGTGGAATGCACTTTCGGGCCACGGAGAGGATGACGACTCAACAAATATTCATAAATCAATACCGCTAAAGCATGTTGATCAGTTCGGATATTGGCCAATTGTTTGCGGGTGTCCAAAACCCGCAAGGCAGCCGTCGCAAGCACTTCAGGCGCAATGTAGCCAGGAGTGCCATCCACGTCGGGCGGAAAAATTTGGGGGACGACCAGGGAGTCAATATCAATCACCAAGGCTTGTCCTGAAGCGGGGTCAATCAACACGTTGTTATCCGACAAATCTGAATGGGCGAGACCTTCGGTGTGTAAACGTCTAACTGCACGGGCCAGGATAATGCAAATTTTAAAATAATTGATCCAAGAACCTTGTTCTTCTACCGGTAACAGTTGTCGTAATTTGGGACTGACAAACCAACGTGCCTTTTTCTCCTTTCCTTTCCAACGTCCAGAGGCAAAAAAATAGTTACTGGGATAGACGGGGGTTATCACGCCCAAGCGTGGTTTAACAATAATTCCAGTCGGCCAACAGAAGAGTTTTGCCCAATAATCCGCATGTTTCTTATCGCCCACCGAGGGGTTAAATTTTTTCAAAATATCCCGGAGACGTTCCAACCGCTTAGGGTCGATTTTATTGATGTCACCTTTGTAAAAACAGAGAACCGATTCGCGGTCCTGCGTAAAATAAACTTCTTTCATCGTACCCTCCCCAATGGGTTCTGGGAGGTATTCAATGGTACGACCATTTTCTAAATAGGCAGTTTCTGTCATGGGGGGTTAATGAGTAATGAATGATGAGGAATGGAGAATGAATAATAAGAAAACCAAAGGTGGACTAGAGGCTTTAGCCGGTGACGTGCCACTGCCACCGGCTAAAGCCTCTAGTCCACCATGATATGGTCCGGTGACGTGCCACTGCCACCGGCTAAAGCCTCTAGTCCACCATGATATGGGAAAGCCTCTAGTCCACCATGATATTTTTCATTTTCTATTATCCATTCTTAAAGAGTATCACCAATGTTCGGTCATCAAAAGAACCTCTGACTTGGTAACTATCTAACCAGGTTTGCAAACGTTCTTCGTAAGTGAGACCATTCTTCTTAATGTCTGCCGGAACCCCCGCTGTTAATAACCATGGGGAGGCTAACAACTGTTCCAATGACAAGTTCAAAAGGTTCGCATAAGGGGTGCTGGAACACACTGGGGTAGGATGCGGTCCTGCTTCCAAAATTCGTTCTTCAAGACTCATATATTCGTGTTTCCTACCTTGGAGGCGATTCAACTGGTCTTCTGTCAAGGGGGCAGCAGTCGTCGTTACCTCTGGCAAAATCCCATTGAGAACCATATCGCCCCATAATCTTAACATACCTTGGGCCGGTGGAAAATAGTCATCTGCCACCCCATCGGTCATCACCATCAGGACCCGCATGGGGCCGAAAAAGGGATACGTTTTGCTGGAGAGATAATCTCTTTCCAACTTCCTGGCTGAAGAAGTGAGAAATTCAGTCTCGCCACCGAAGCCATGTTTTTCCAAGTCACTTAACACACTGGCTTCCGCCTTGTTTTGATACAACGCAGCAGTTAAACCGTCGCCAATTTGACAAGTTAAGACAAAACTGTAATGCACGTCTTTGAAAGTCACGACGGTATGAATCGCTAACAACAACGTGGAAGCAAAATCACTGAGTTCCAAATCGCGGTTGCCGAGGGCTTTATAATAATATTTCGAGTCATCTCGCGCCAGATGGGCTTTGGCCACCGCTTGATAAGCGATTTGCATAGCTTCATGTAAAAATTGTTGCGTCAATTCCAAATCTGGTTCTTTAAAACGATAACTGTCGTCACGGGCAAAGGTGTCTGCCGACCAATGGGTACGAGGTGAAATTTTATGTGTTGACAATTTTTCTGTCAAGTAGTTGATGGCTGTTTGACAAGCCACCCGTGCCCCAATTCTGGAAAATAATTTGGAACCAGCACCGTCGGCTACAGCAATGATACCCCAATCTCCACTATGGGCGATCTCAAACCAGTCATCGCAATGAGTTCCTTCATGTTTATGTTTTTTACCTCGCACTCGGGCCGCGATAAGTGTACAGCCAGCGGGCAAGGTCAGACTGTGATGCGCATATTCAGGATGGTAGTCTCTTCCCTCTGGAAGCGGTTGCCAGCGCCATTTGGGGGAAGGAAACCGCGGTTTCGAAAGAGTCATTGGGGGAGAAGAGTCAACTGGTGTGACTGCGGTGGATTCTACGTTTTCGGACCGCAGAGGATAGTTTTGTTTAGGAAAGTCTAAATGTCTTTCAAGATAGACCGCCGTCTCCTGAATAACCGTGTCAATTAAATGCGGATGCAAATGAGTGTGCAGGTATTGGGTCAACTGTTCCCAAAACCGAGTAGCCTGGCGTTTTTTCTTACTGTCCATATTATCCGTGAATAGCATTTTCAATTCATCAGAAACCAGCGGTTTGCTGATTTCTTCAAGTAAGCGGTTGAGATGGTTGGCATTTTCCGTCAACCAATTTTCTAAAAACTGTCGTTTCGAACGCGGTTCACTGTCAGGGTGTTCATTCCACAAATAGAGTCGTTTGCGAATTTGAGAACAAATCACGTCTTCTAAGTTTTCAGAAGAATTGGCCAAATTTTGCGTAACCCACTGAGTCGCTTGCCGAATAATAACTTCTGCCACATTCGTTTTAGTCTGTTGGACAAAATGCACCAACTTTATCCATCTGGAAAAGGCTTCGGTATAGTGTTCACTGTGAGGACTGCGCTGCGGACTGAGGAGGACATTGAGTTCTGCTTTAGTCATGGCGCAAGACATGACCGTGACTAATTTTTCCAAATGGTCATTTTGTAGCAACCAAGTGTGAATCAGAGGCCATTGTTGTTGGGCCAAAGCCAAATCGGCACTCGACAGTTTAGCACCCAGTTTCCAAGACAGGGCGAGGGTAATGGGGTGATTAAAGGGGGTCATGGTGTTTTTAGTTAGGACTTACGCCCTCACCCCTCCCCAACCCTCCCCGCACGCTGGGAGGGAGTGATTCCCCCCCGTGTACGGGGGGGATAGGGGGGGTCAACTCAAAGAGTTACAAACACGGTTGCGTAAGTCCTGTTAGTATTTCCTGGAACGATATTTTCCAGGAGTCCAAAGCGTAGCTTTGTCCGGACAAAGCTGCGCTTTGGACTCCTGGTTTGCTATTTAAGGCACAATCTGAATTTGCGGCGGTGGCGGTGGCAAATCAATTGGCGTTTCTTGCGCCATGACTTGGACACTTTTACCGGTGCGCACTATCGATTGACTCATCCATTTGAAGAACGCTTTCAAGGCGCCGGGGGAGAGTTCATCTGATTTTAACACAATTTCGGTAATCCGTTTTAAGTTATTCACATCGGCCCCTGGACCTGCGGCAAAGGCAATGATATTGGCAATTTTTTGTTGCTTGAGGTCATCAGCAGCAGCTTCCCAAGAGTCGGTTGGCATTCCATCCGTCATCAGAAACACCAACGGTTTCCAATCGCCCTTTTGGTCTATAGTATTTTTCCGTACTTCTTTGTTGAGGCAGTCTTTTAACAACCGTAAGGCGGCGCCTAAGGCGGTGGCCCCACTGGCTTGAATTTGGGGTTCTTTAAACTGCATCAGTTCGGTTAAGAGGATAACTTGTTGGGCGGTGCTATTGAACGTGACAACCGATAAATAGACGGTTTCAATGGCCATGGGTTCGGTACTCAAGTCGTCTAACAAAGCACGAATACCTTGGCGGACTTGTTCAATCGGTTGTCCCGTCATGGAGGAGGAACAATCGAGGAGGAGATAAACGGGGAGTCGGCGTATGGACATAAATTAAAATTCCTAAAGTTGAGAGGTTGGTCAGTTAAAGTTTAATTGTAGGGGATGGATTTGTCAAGGAATTAAAGGGGCCAAAAAGTTAAAATAGCGGTGGACTAGAGGCTTTAGCCGGAGGCGGGGCCCCGCGATTTCAATTATGTTCCGCCCCCACCGGCTAAAGCCTCTAGTCCACCTATCCATTAATTTCTCTCGTTCCCACGCGCCAGCGTGGGAACGTCATATTGACTACCTGACTAATTAACCGCGGCAAACTTGGTAAACGGACGCAGATACGGGGGTTGAAACCCCAAAACAATATCTTCTCTCGCAACTCCCATTTCAATCAGTTCATCACCAATATCAACTTCCGTGCCATTGTGTTGAATCCAAACTTTATTGTTTTTAATATCAATGTGCATCGGGCAACCATGAATACGAGTCTCATTTTCCCAGCCGACATTAACCAATTGATAATGGTTATGTACTTCATCAAAAATGGTTTCCACTTCTATCTCACCGTGGGCCGGCTTATAAGCGGAATATCTGATCATGAGTTGTTGTACCAGTTGGCGATAATGACTTAGTTTATCCATTTGACAATCTCCTGTTGTGGAACACTGTAAACGATTGAGTTTTCTCTCGTTCCCACGCGCCTGCGTGGGAACGTCATATTAAAAAACTAAGTTTAACAAACATTCAAACGGTTGTCAATAAAATTGCAGTTACTATACGTCAACCGCAAAATCTGAACTATCCATCACACCGTTTGCCTAATCCGTTTCCCCATCACCTCCAATTCAAACCATTTGGTTGACGATGGCAGGTCGATAACCACTTTAGCAGGTAAACCATCAGCAAATTTTTTCACCAATTGGCCGCTGGAATCGTACACCGCGGCGGTGGGGGCAACCATCTGATTCTCATCTACCAATTCGGCAAATATTTCAATCAAATCGCGCATATTGGCGGCTATTTTGTGGTCCCAAATATCCACTTCGGTGCCGGTGTCCAGGTCATCCAATTCTATCATTTGCTTCTCTTCCACTTCATTACCCACGCCAATCAGGATGCACTTGACAGGGTTCCGTTGCCCGGCTTGAATCTCTTTGGCCACTTGCGTGGTGTAACGTTTCACTTCCTCCAAATCGTCCAGACGCCCGTCCGTGATGAAAATATACATCCCCCGTTGGGCTTCTAAAAAACGTTGGATAAAATATTCCATAGCCGGTTTTAAGAACGTTTTGACACCCAAGCGTTGCGTTTTGGGACCTGGTAGGAGAAGGTTATCACATTCTTCGGCCCGAATATCACCTACCACTTCGTATTTGCTACCATCCCCACAAGCCCAATAAATAACCGTGGTGCCGCCATCCACATCTAAATGACTGGCCAAATAGGCAATAAATTGCCGGGCAATGGGTTGCACCACGTTGTCGGTATATTTGAAGTAACCTTTTTCCAAGGCGTCTTCCACCGCGATTTTTTCAAAAATGCGGAATCGTTGCCCATCTTCTTCTTGATGACGCACCCAGCCTTTTTTCTCATAGTCTTTAATCGCTTTGTCAGGCAAGTCGCCTTTGAGTTCGCGACCATAAGCGGTGGTCATGGAAGAACTGGCATCTAGGGCCACGCCCGTTTGCCACCCTTCGGCTTGTTGACCTTCGGGTTCCATGAGGATGGTGAATTGCACTTGCATTTTGTCCTTCGTTTTGCGGACATAGACTTTGCCAAATTCTTTGGTAGTGTCATGGGAGGCTATCGTGTAATCTTGGGCGGTGCCGGGTTTTTTGCCAAAATAAGAGTCAAATAGGGACATAAGGTTATTTCCTTTTTTGTTTTTAGATTTGACAACTTTTGAAAAGTTGTCAAATCTAGTTCAAATCTAGTTTGAAAGGTTGTGAAATCGTTTTTCAAACGACCACTTCCGAAATATCTTGAACAATCGTATGTTCACCTGCGGTTATCACAAATTGCGTTTCTCCTTTAGGCAGTTTGAACCGGAATTTGCCAGGCAGGCCATCAGTCCAAGAAGCTAATAAGTTCCCTTGACTATCGCGCACGTCACCAAGAGGGGCGACGACGGTGTTTTCATCGATTAACTCGCCATACAGCACGTTGAGAATGTCGGTTTCTTCGCGCATCGAATAGGCAATGCCGGTGGACCATAAATCGACTTGGAGGTCGGTGCCTTCAAACATGTCGTCAAACCGTTCTAATTGTCCTTTGTCAATTTGTTTGCCTACTCCAATAAGGATAAGTTTGACTGGATGACGTTTGCCGGCGGCAATTTCTTTGCCGATTTTCAGACAAAAGTTGAGGCACTCTTTTTCATCTTCAATGACGCCATCGGTGATAAACACGCCCATGGCCCAGTCGGCGTCTTTGGCGATTTTTTCGACACAGTAGCGCAATGCAGGAAGTAATTTTGTGCCCTTGCCCCAGACATTTTTGCGAGGACCTGTGATAGCGACTTGCGACCAGCCAGTTTCATCAAATTCGCCAATCTCTTCCAATTGACTGCCATCGTGACTGACCGCCCAATAGATGCCGGTGGCCAATCCCGTTTTGGTGATTTCGGTCAACAAGGCACCCACTTTGCGGGCGACTAATTCGACAAAATTGGGGGCGCCTCCAAAGGCGCCGCCATAGCCATATTCGCCACGCAGAGAAGCGGAAGCATCGAGGGCTAACATGGCTTTGGAGTTGCCTTCGCCGACAATGAGAACGGGGTCGGGCATAAAGCAGGCAACCACTTCATAGCTTCCTTCTTTTTGAGGGATGACGTTGACATCCGCAAGGGGACGAGTGGGACTAGCAATTTTGGGCATAAGTGAAAATTCCTTGGTGTTAAAGGAGTCCAAAACAGGTTTTGGATTTTAGGTTTTGGACTCCAGGTTTTGGACTTCAATCATTGTTTCAATTTATTGGCTACCGCCATCATCGCACTCTCCCGTTGCTTCTCCAATTCTAACAG
The DNA here is from genome assembly GCA_011391085.1 of Thiotrichaceae bacterium. Taxonomy (GTDB): domain Bacteria; phylum Pseudomonadota; class Gammaproteobacteria; order Beggiatoales; family Beggiatoaceae; genus JAABRD01. Next base: position 58,335 of record JAABRD010000026.1, read on the forward strand.
CTGTTGACCAATGGTCGTCCAAGTGGTCTCGGTGCCAACGGCAGGTGGGGGAGGCACCGACGGTTCAGACGTGGTTGTCATGGTTTTTGCTAATGCTACTTTTTCTTCAGAGGCAGTCACATTATTTTGAATCTGATCAGGATTGGATTGTGAAGGCGGTGGTAGTTGTTCTGCCAACAACTCGATAATCGCGGCCCGTTCTGTTTCTAGGTCTAACAACTGTTGAGTCAGTACCGACCAATACACATTGGGTGGCAGCGGTTTCGCTTCTTCTGGCAAGGATGGTTTGAGAATACGTTGGTCACTTTCTGCTTCGGAAACTTCTTGAGTCGAAGCAGACTCTTCGGAACTCGACTCCGACGTGGTAGTAGAGACGGGAGGACGAGACTTAGAGTGAATAGTAGGTGACGGCGCGATTAACCAGGCTAACGGGGCCGCAATGATGAAGATAATAACCAAAATGGGTATCATCGGCAATACGAATCTTCTCAGAAACACGCTGTGGGGTTTCCCCGGTTTTTCGATGAATTCAGTTTTCGGTGCGGGTGCCTTGTCTTGGGGCGTACCCGGTTTTTCAGGGGGTTTAGTGTTCATATTGTCTCCAATTATTTTAACAAATGAGAAGGCTATATTTTAACCAGGAGGACAAAGCTAACGCTTTTTCTTCCTGATTTATCTTCACTATTCACTGTATCTTTGCAAGTTATCCAGTAATGCCCGAATTTCTTCCTCTTGGTTCGCAATACCGGTGATAATCTTTTGTAATTCTAGCAAATCGGTGAGATTGTTCAACTCCGTGATATGTTCTTTTCTCATTAGGGCCACATTGGCTGCTTGTTGGTATAATTGGGCGTTGATACCTAAAAAATAGAGAAGCAGTCCAACCTTTTCAGAATAATCTTTGAGTTTCGTTTCCAGTAATCTTTGAGTTTCGTCAAACGATTCCCAATTTTCTTGCTGTTTTTTTAGCTTTTCGAGGATGCCATTATACACTTCTATGGCAAATTTTTCTTTCTGCCGGTCCACCGCTGATAAGGAAGTATCCGCTTGTTTAGTTTGGGCACTGGCGCGAAGGTCAGAATATTTTTGTTGATCTTGTTTCAGTTTTTCGATCTGGTTTTGAGTCTCCTCCTTGAGACTGTCTAACGCTTTGAACTGATTCTGATGAATCGTCATAACCTCTTCAGTTTGGGCCGCAATCTCTTTATATGTTTGAGTGACAGCAACCAATTCGGCTATCGCTTTTTCTATCACCCGGTCTATGGTTTGGGTCTGCACTTCCGTATGTAACTGTTTAAATTCATTGAGTTTGTCGCTAATTTTGACGTATACTTTTCGGGTGCCCTCTTTGAGAACTGTTTTGGTCACTTCAATCAGACGAGTTTTGATTTCGCTAAAAAGACTAGAGGAGGTAACTTTAACCTGTACGCCTTTTTTAGTGGTACGGTTATCAGAGGAGAAATGAATGAAAATACTAGAACCTCTGATGGTAAAGGTTTCATCCAATGAACCGCTGAGACGACGAACTACCTTTTTGTTACTGTCATAGATCACCAGAAAATCGTAACCCTCTTCGGTTTCCCCTTCTATGGTCACCTCCAGGGCCTCGGCCTCCGGGATACTTAACATTTTGTTAAGATTTAGGTTATCGAGATAACTGTCATTGTTGTTATTCGCATATCTCCCCACTGTAAAAGAATTGCTGGGAAGTTCTGCCGCTTGAAGGGCAGTCATCAGGAATAGCAAATTGAGGATAGTCATAAAATATCAATTAATTTAATTATTTAGGTTTGGAAACTATCAAACCCAGGACCCCAAAGCGCAGCTTTGTCAGACCCCTGGCAAAGCTACGCTGTGGACTCCTGAATCGTTGTACATAATACAAGTCAAGTGGTTTCGTTGTCAAGTGATAAAGCCACGCTTTGAACTCCTGGGGCGTCTGGAGGCCAGGGGCTTGGGTGACAATGTTAAAATTAATCGGTATAGTTATAGTAATATTCGTATAATTTTGTACATATCTGCTGGAGCGCAATCAGAATTATTGCGTCGTTCGCAGTTCTGCTGGAGCGCAATCAGAATTATTGCGCTGTGCGCCCGCTATGCTACGGCGCGAACGGTGCAATAATTCTAATTGCGTGTAAGTGGGAACTGTACAGATTTGAAGGAATATCACTATACCATTTTGTCCATGAGTCCAAGGCATTATATCTAGGAGTTCAAAGCTATGCTTTGGACTCCTGGATTTGAATTTGGACGCCCGGATTTGATTCCTAAATCATTTATCCTTGTTTCAATTTATTCTAACTGGTAAAATTTTCTTTAAACTTTAACAATGGCCATTTTTTAAGGACTGCTATGAAAGACTACAAAGACACTTTAAATTTACCGAAAACCGATTTCCCCATGCGTGGGAATTTGCCAAAACGTGAACCCGACATTCTCAAACATTGGCAAGATGTAAATATCTATCAACGACTTAGACAGCATTGTCAAGGTCGCCCCACGTTTATTTTACATGATGGTCCACCCTATGCCAATGGCGATATTCATATCGGTCATGCCGTCAACAAGGTACTGAAAGACATCATTGTGAAGGCACGTACTTTGGACGGCTTTGATGCGCCTTATCTGCCCGGCTGGGATTGCCATGGACTGCCCATTGAATTACAAGTGGAAAAAACCGTCGGTAAAGTCGGCAATAAAGTCGACGCCCGCCAGTTTCGAAAGGCTTGTCGCGATTACGCAACCCAACAATTGGACCGGCAACGGACGGATTTTAAACGTTTAGGGGTACTGGGTGAATGGGAGAATCCCTATTTGACCATGAATTTTCAGACTGAGGCGAATATTATCCGCGCTTTAGGTCGAATTATCGCCGCCGGGCACGTTGAAAAGGGTGTAAAACCGGTGCATTGGTGTACCGATTGTGGTTCGGCTTTGGCAGAGGCGGAAGTGGATTATGAGGACAAAGATTCGATTGCGGTTGATGTGCGCTTCCACGTCTTAGATGAGGAGGCGTTCTTAAAACGGTGTCATTATGTCCCCAATCATCTAGGAACAGGTCCTTTGTCAGTGGTCATTTGGACTACTACCCCGTGGACCTTGCCTGCTAATCAAGCGGTGGCACTTCATGCGAATTTGGAATATTCCATTGTGCAATGTGAAGAAGGACAATATGGTCCAGAACGTCTGGTCGTGGCGGAAGCCTTGTTGAAAGATACCATGTTTCGTTATGGAGTGGAACGTTACCACGTCGTGGCTTATGGTTTAGGCAAACAGTTGGAAGGTATCTTATTGCAACATCCTTTCTATGACCGTCACGTCCCCATTATTCTCAGTGATCATGTCACCACGGAGACGGGGACAGGCGCGGTTCATATTGCCCCAGGACATGGTTTAGAAGATTATGTGGTGGGCAAACGGTATGGATTGCTGGTTGATAATCCGGTAGATGGGGAAGGCAAATTTTTACCTGATACCAAACTGTTTGCGGATCAACATGTTTGGAAGGCCAATGGGCAAATCATCAAGGCCCTTCTCGCCCGTGGCAACCTCGTCCATGAACATCGTATTCGTCATAGTTATCCACATTGCTGGCGTCATAAAACGCCCATCATTTTCCGGGCGACGCCGCAATGGTTTATCAGTATGGATAAACATCAGTTGCGGGCGAACGCTTTGGAAGCTATCAAAACGGTTAAATGGACGCCCGACTGGGGGCTACAACGAATTGAAGGGATGGTTGCCAGTCGTCCCGATTGGTGTATTTCGCGCCAACGCGCCTGGGGTGTTCCCATTGCCGTATTTATTCATAAAACCACGGGGGAACTGCATCCTCGCACAGCCCAGTTGATAGAAGCCGTGGCCCAACAAGTGGAACAGGGAGGGATTGATGCTTGGTTTGAACTGGACCCAGCAACGTTGTTAGGGCCAGAGGAGGCGAATCAATATGACAAGGTGACTGATACCTTAGATGTCTGGTTTGATTCAGGAGTCACCCATGCGAGTGTGTTAGAAAATCATCCTCTCCACCGAGTACCTGCGGATCTCTATTTAGAAGGGTCAGATCAACATCGTGGTTGGTTTAATTCTGCCTTGATCACCTCTGTCGCCATGCGCAATGGGGCACCGCCTTACCGCGGGGTTCTCACTCATGGTTTCACCGTGGATGCCCAAGGTCGGAAGATGTCAAAATCGTTGGGTAATGTGGTGGCCCCCCAGGAAGTTATTCAATCTCTCGGTGCCGATGTCCTTCGCCTATGGGTGGCGGCCACCGATTACCGCGGGGAGTTGGCCATTTCACAAGAGATTTTAACTCGCATTGCTGACACGTATCGACGTTTACGCAACACGGCCCGCTTCTTATTGGCCAATATTTATGACTTCAATCCTGCTACCGACTGCGTTCCACCGGACCAAATGTTAGCCCTCGATCGCTGGGTAGTAGACCGGGCCTGCACCCTTCAACAAGAAATTATCAAGGACTACCAAGATTATCTCTTCCATTTGGTTTATCAGAAACTCCATCAATTCTGCACGGTGGACTTGGGTAGTTTGTATTTGGACATTATCAAGGACCGCCAATATACTTGCAAGACTCACAGCCGCGCCCGCAGGTCGGCCCAAACCGCTTTGTATCATATTGCAGAAGCCCTAGTGCGCTGGACGGCACCTCTCCTCAGTTTCACGGCAGAAGAGATTTGGCAATATTTACCTGGGCAACGCAGTGAGTCGGTGTTATTAGAAACTTGGTACCCTAACCTCGTTCCCTTCCCAGACCGGGCCGATTTGTGGCAAGCCATCTTTGTGGTGCGCGAAGCAGTCAATGGGGTATTAGAAAAACTGCGAATCGCTGGCACCCTCGGCGCATCCCTGGATGCCGAAGTAGATATTTACTGTGATGGTGAGTGGTATACCCATCTCACGACGTTAGGCGATGACCTTCGGTTTGTCTTTATCACTTCCTACGCCCGTGTTCATCCACTGTCCTCGAAGCCTGATCAAGCGGTGGATTATAAAGACTTCTGGATAACTGCCACTCCCTCTACGCACCCCAAATGTATTCGGTGCTGGCATCATCGAGAGGATGTTGGCAATCATCCAGACCATCCCCACATTTGTAGTAGATGTGTAGAAAACGTTACTTCTGAAGGTGAACAACGTCGCTATGCCTAACTTATTTAACCCGTTTCAACCTTTTTCAGCCTCTGAGTTGCCAAATGAATCCGCTGGAGGAGGTAAGAATGCACGTATTTGGCTTTGGTTATCGTTGGCGGTCATTATCTTAGACCAACTGACCAAAGTCTGGGCCAACACGGAATTGACTTATCATCAATCCGTACCCATCTTTCCTGGCTTGAACTTCACTTTGATGTATAACACCGGCGCCGCCTTCAACTTTTTGGCCGATGCCGATGGTTGGCAACGTTGGTTCTTAGCTGGTTTGGCCATCCTCGTCAGTGGGTTTATCATCTTCTGGCTAAGTCACTTGAAGCGTTCACAATGGTGGTTAGCAGTGGCACTGGCCTTTATTTTAGGAGGCGCCTTGGGGAACTTGATAGACCGGTTATGGTATGGTTATGTCATTGATTTTATTGATTTTTATTACCAACTTTGGCATTGGCCCGCGTTTAACATAGCAGACAGTGCAATTACCGTGGGTGCGATGATGTTGTTAATTGATGCGGTACGAAGTGGGTAGGTTGGGAGAACACACCTTCTCACTCACCGAACCACTTAGCCTGCGCCGTCAACCCATCGAATTTGAAATTCATGGCCACCGTTATCAGTTAGTCCGAATCCGTGACCACCAACTTCGGAAGTGGATTGGCAACGTCCTTTGTATTGATGAGATAAACTATACTCATCAGTTCAGCCGACTTGAAGATTGGTTTCGGTTTGACCCTTGGAAAAGTTCATTCCGGTTTCCTGAAGAGGTCTGTCAATGTTTGGGCAAATTATTTGCGGTGTGGCAGAGGTAATGGTATAGCGGTTTTGGAGTACGGAATTGATTCCGTTTCAAGCGGAATCAATTCCGTACTCCAAAACCCATAACCATTACCTTTGCAACACTACCCATTTTTTGCCCCCTCATTTCAAAACGGCCATCGTGGCGATTCACCAATTACCCAACACGCCAGAGACGGCGTTGTTAAGGGTCTTAGGCAAGGGCACCAAACAAACGGCGGCTATCGTGGAGTTACTGAAACCGCAAGAGTGGCCCGCGGACGACCCGAACAATTTGCTACGGCAACGAGTCAGTAGCGTGTTACATGCTTATCTCTTATCGTTACAAAAACAAGCCGGTTCAACCGAAGAACAGGTGGTCTTAATGAGTTTATTAGCGTTACATGAACAATGGGAACGAGAAACCCTTTGGAGAGGACAACAAGAAGGACTATTAAAGGGACAACAGGAAGGACGACAGGAAGTCGTGCAAACCCTCCTAAAAACCCGTTTTGGTCCCGATGACACATTATTACAACGCCTAGATGTGTTATTGCAAATGCCCCTAGCCGAATTATTACCTTGGTTGTTAACCGTGTCCAAGGACGAATTACGGGCGAAATTGGGCTAACCACCCTCCGCTTTACTAAACCTCAAAAGTTTAGTAAAGCTAATGAATCCTGAATAACCATAAAAACTATCCACTATCCACTATCCACTCCCCCTTGACACTCCAATAAAAAGTTGATAGACTTTCATTAACGACCAAAAACAGCGGCGTGATGACCCCCACTCAATCCATGTCTTTCTAAAATCCGCGGTCCTCACTCCACTATGCCCATCCCAGGTAGGTAACAACCCGAATCAGATTCCACAGACTTTTCAGAAGAACCAGAATCAATTCATTTACCCATTCTGTAAATTCTAATATTCTGCAAATTCTGATTTAGACAACCAACAACCGACCCCGGCCCTGGCAGTCCCTAAGTTGAAACACCACGGTGGGGCACGGTCCGTCCAAATCGCAAGAATTTGGACTTTTCATAAACTCGACACCCACTCGTTTGTGGGGCGTGATTGACAATTTATTAAGGAGAATCGGATAAATGACTCTCGTTAAAACCCAAATTACCCAAGAAGGACATCTGCCGATAGCACCAGAAGTGTTGGCCCAGGCCTATTTACAGGCTGGCGATGAGGTGGTGATTCAGCCGGTGACTCGTGGCGTGTTCTTGGTCAAGGCACTTTCCTTGGTAGAAGAAACGACTCTGCTGGCCCACCTTCAGGAAAAAATCTCTCATTTACAACAACACCTCGGTGACGCAACTGGATTGACGGCGGGAGAATTGTTCTGGGCCATTCAGTATCACTTGATTCCTGAAGAACAGGCTTATTGGTGGTCAGAATCTTGGCAAGTTGGCGAACGAGAGGTCGAACATGCCAAACAAACCGGCCAAGTGATGACCTTCGAAACGGTTGACTCATTGTTAGCAGAGTTACAGACACCAGATGAAGCTATCTTTTAGTCATTCTTTCAAAAAGTCTTATCAGAAGTTATCGCCGCTGGTACAAAAACAAGTGGATGCCTCTTTGAGATTGTTGATGACGGATATTCAATATCCGTCTTTGCAAGTCAAGAAAATTCAAGGTACCCACAGTATTTACGAATTGAGAGTTAGCTTAAAATATCGAATGAGTTTTGAAATTCAAGAGGATGGCTATTTTTTACGCAAAGTTGGAGAACACGATGCGTTATTGCGTAATCCTTAAAATCAGACTCAGAATTTCTCGAATGAACCGAACTTACCCATTCTGCAAATTCTGATTCAGACAATCATCCACCCGACACCCCAATTGAGGTGTCTTGACTGAATAAGGAGAATGCCGTACTTAATCGCGGCAGAAACCATGAAATCTGGAAAAAATTACTTCTATGATGCAAGTAGCCAAAAGTACCAACGACAACTTGATTTCTTTGCCATCCTCACGGTTGGTAAAATTACGTCTGCAAGAAGGTGAGATGGTTAAGACCACGGTGGAACAGCACACATTGCAATTCACACCGTTACAACAATTTTTAGCACTGCGTGGCGTGTTAAGTGATGATCCGGCATTTGAGGAGGCGATAACTTATCTGGAGGGGGCGTGGCAATCATGGACTATGAACGAATCTGCTTAGATACCAGTGTACTCATTGGTTATCTGAAAGGTCGCCTGCCAGAGGCGGGCGCGGTGGAGAAGGCTGTCAAAGAGTCCGTTTGCGACGTGACGACCATCACGGTCTATGAATTGCTATTTGGAGTGGCGCGTAGTGGAAAAACCATTGGTGAAGATGCCCTACATGTTTAACTATTTTATCAGACTCAGAAGGTTCCGAATTGAAGAATTTTCCGAATGCCCCCTTCACCCATTCTGTAAATTCTAAAATGTCTGCCAATTCTGATTCTGACAATCTACACGTTATGCAAACCGACCTCCCCAAAGACCATCTTTACGACAAAAGTTACAAGCGACTCTTTTCACACCCCCAAATGGTTGAAGACCTGTTGCGTGACTTTGTCAAAGCCGATTGGATAGATCAACTGGACTTCTCCACCTTGGAAAAACTCAACGCCAGTTATGTCACTGATGATTACCGAGACCGCAGTGATGATGTGGTTTGGAAAGTCCGTTGGACTCAAGAAACGGTACTTTACATCTATATTTTGTTAGAATTTCAAGCCACGGTGGACTCGTTTATGGCGGTGCGCGTCATGGCGTATCTGGCATTGTTATACCAAGACTTGATTAAAACCAAACAATTGACGACCGACAAACGACTGCCGCCGGTGTTGCCGATTGTCCTATACCATGGTCAAGACGACCGTTGGAATGCCAAACTAGATATTCAGGACTTAATTGCGTCAGGACCTGCCAGTTTGGAAAAGTATCGTCCTCAATTGCGTTATTTGCTGATTGACGAAAATGACTATGGTGACGATCAACTCACTCCATTGCTACTCAAAAACGTCGTCGCGGCCGTGTTTCAACTGGAACACAGCCGTACTCCAGCAGATTTTATCGCCGTGGTCAAGACGTTATCGGAGTGGCTAACCGCACCTGAACAACAGCCATTAAATGAAGAACTGAGTCGGTGGTTGCGAAAGGTTTTACTACCCAAGCGACTGCCTGACGTTGAGATTGAAGAAATTACTTACTTACAGGAGTTAAATACCATGTTATCGACACGAGTTGATGATTGGACCGTGCATTGGAAGTCCGAAGGACGGGTCGAAGGCCAGTCCTGGTTACTGTTACGCCTACTGGAAGAGAAATTTGGCCCCCTGGCTACAGAGGTTCAAAACTCTCTCTCTCGGTTAGAAGAGCACGCGGTGTTAGAATGCGTCAAACGTACCTTTACCGCAAACAGTGTTCAAGAGGTTCTTGGCACCAAATAACCGTGGTCAGCTTTACTAAACCTCAAAAGTTTAGTAAAGCTAATGAATCCTGAATAACCACATAAACTATCCACTATCCACTATCCCTTGACACTTCAATAAAAAACTGATAGACTCATTAATTAATGACCAAATAGCGGTGTGATGACCTCCATCCAATCCATGTCTTTCCAAAATCCGCGGTCTTCACTCCACTATGCCCATTTCAGGTAGGTAGTATTCCTTCTCATTTGTACCCCCCCCAGCCCCCCCGCACGCGGGGGGGGGACTCCCCCCGCGGCGTGGCTGACTCCGCGGCGTGGCTGACTCCCCCCCGCGTGCGGGGGGGCTGGGGGGGTACAAGTGATGAGGAATATTACTATAGGTAACAACCTGAATCAGATGCCACAGACTTTTCAGAAGAACCAGAATCAATTCATTTACCCATTCTGCCAATTCTAAAATGTCTTTCAATTCTGATTCAAACCATCATCCACCCGACACCCCAATTGAGGGGTCTTGACTGAATAAGGAGGGTACCGTGCCTAATCACGGCAGAAACCATGAGATATTACCGAGAACGTTGGGACAAACGAAACGATGAGTCAACATCCACATGACCAATATGCTAAAAAATATTTAAGCCACTTGTTAGACGACGTTGCGGAGGTCCAATTGGGCTATGAAATCTTAGCCGAAGCCCGCCGTGTTGATGTCTATACAGAACCCAAAGCGACGGCCCGTGAGGAGTCTTATCAAGCCCTCGGGGTGTTAGGGCGAATGACGCGACAGACGTGCTTGTTGGAACCGTTTAGTGATTCTCCCAGTCGTGAAGACATTCGTCAATGCCTGGGCAAATTGTTTGCGGCACAGCACCATTTACAGTTACGTCAAGCCAGTCGAAAACAACCACCTTTGACCGACGCAGAATTGCCGGTGTTATGGATTCTGTCACCCACGGCCTCGGAGAGTTTAATAACGGGTTTTGGCGGTCAACGAAAGGACGACTGGTGTGAGGGGATTCACTTCTTCCCTCCCTCTTTTAAAACGGCCCTGGTAGTCATTCACCAACTCCCAAAAATCCCCGACACGGCCTGGTTGCGGGCCTTAGGTCGGGGTACTCAGCAACAACGTACCGTTCGTGAATTATTTCACTGGCAAGAATTACCACTCGGTGATCCCAGACAAATTTTACTGCGACGGGTCGCCCACATATTCAAAGAATATGCGTTATCCTTACAACCATCTGCAAGTTCCTCAGAGGAACGGGAGTTAATCATGAGTGTGTTAGCATCATACGAACAATGGGAACGAGAAACCCTTTGGAAACAACGACAGGAAGGACGACAGGAAGGACGACAGGAAGGACAACGGGAAGTCTTGGAAACCCTCCTAAAAGCCCGTTTTGGTCCCGATGACACGTTATTACAACGCCTAGATGTGTTATTGCAAATGCCCATAGCCGAATTATTACCTTGGTTGTTAACCGTGTCCAAAGAAGAGTTACGGGCAAAATTGGGCTAACCACCCTCCGCTTTACTAAACCTCAAAGGTTTAGTAAAGCTAATGAATCCTGAATAACCACATAAACTATCCACTATCCACTATCCACTATCCACTATCCCTTGACACTCCAATAAAAAGTTGATAGACTTTCATTAATGACCAAAAACAGCGGCGTGATGACCCCCACTCCATCCATGTCTTTCCAAACCCCGCGGTCCTCACTCCACTATGCCCATCCCAGGTAGGTAACAACCCGAATCAGATTCCACAGACTTTTCAGAAGAACCAGAATCA
>JAABRD010000027.1 GCA_011391085.1 Thiotrichaceae bacterium
TGAAAGCTGTGTGACGCGAAAGTGTCCCGCACAGTTTGGGGTGGGGGGAATACCTAATCTCACACTAGAGAGGATGTATTACTCTATCACCATTAAAATTCTGGAAATTTAATCAGGTTTAAGATTGAACTCTAAGTAATTTTCTTCAAAATATCAAATTCTGACGGTTCGCCTTTATAAAATAAAGATTGCTTTTATGGTACTTCCAGATGTAATCACCATGGCCGATTATGGCTTTCCGACTCGTTTCGTATATGCCTCCAGAATTGAACACGATTTTCGTTGTCCATTTTATTAACGTCAGCGAAGTTAAGCCATGAACCTATCCCAAAGATGCCATAAAGTCACAATAATTTTTATTGCGCTCCAAAGTCGCGCTATCCACTATCCACTATCCACTAAATCCACTATCCACTAAAATGTTAACCTTCCTCCTCTCCAGACTCCTGAGTACGCTTACCGTGATCGTAGGCGTCATCACCCTGGTTTTTCTCCTCATTCACATCGTCCCTGGTGACCCCATTCAAGTCATGTTGGGTGAAACTGCCACGCTGGCGGCGCAAGATGAACTGCGTCACCAACTAGGTCTCGACCAACCTTTGCTGACTCAATGGTGGAACGCTATATGGAACTTGTTACATGGCAATTTAGGCCAGTCCCTGCATTCCAAAGAACCCATTACTGATATTCTCGCCCAACGTTTACCGGCAACGATAGAATTAGCTATTGCCGGTCTTCTCGTCGCCATTGTGATAGCCTTTCCGTTTGGCAGTCTGGCGGCCTTGCGGAAAGACACGGCTTGGGATAGTGGTGCTATGGTGTTTTCGTTATTGGGCATATCGATACCCCACTTTTGGCTAGGTCCGCTACTCATTCTCCTGTTCTCACTACAACTTGGTTGGTTCCCCGTCAGTGGTCATGAAAATGTCTCCTCTATTGTGCTTCCCGCTATCACCTTAGGTACCGCATTAGCAGCCATCCTAGCCCGCATGGTGAGGGCCACCCTCTTGGAAGTTCTCAACGAAGACTATATTCGCACCGCCCGCGCTAAAGGCTTGCGCGAATCCACCATCATTGTCCACCATGCCTTGCGCAATGCGGCCCTGCCGATTATCACCATACTGGGACTTCAATTGGGTGCGTTATTAGGCGGGGCAGTGATTACCGAAACTGTCTTTGCCTGGCCTGGCATTGGACAACTTACGGTGGAAGCCATTCAAAACCGCGATTACCCTGTCGTGCAAGCCTGTGTCCTCCTCATTAGCATCACCTACGTGATAGTCAATACCTTTACCGACGTTGTATATGCTTGGTTAGATCCGCGAGTACGTTACCGTGACTAAAAATTTCTATCAAATCCTATTACCTTCACTGATTTTACTCCTCTGGCTACTGTCGGCCCTGCTTGGCCCTTGGCTACCCTTACAGCCGGACCATATCATTTTGCCGAACATTTTACAACCTCCATCGGCTACTGAATGGCTAGGGTATGACGACTTAGGGCGTCCCATTTTAGACCGCCTGATTATGGGTGCCCAAACCTCCTTTTTTGTCGCCTGTGGAGTCATTCTGATCTCCTTGATTATTGGCACTTTCATCGGTATGATAAGCGGCTGGTTAGGAGGTTACACAGACTTGATGATTGTCCGCCTCATCGACATTTTTTTAGCCTTCCCAGGCATCCTCTTGGCCATCGCCCTCTCTGGCCTCCTTGGCCCTGGCATAGAAAACGTCGTCTTTGCCCTCAGTGTCGTAGGATGGGTCGGTTACGCCCGCCTCGCCCGCGCCCAAACCCTCTCCCTCAAACGTCGCGAACATGTCCTGGCGGCTACCGCCCTGGGCGCGAAAACGCCACGGATTCTCAGATACCACATCTTACCCCTTCTAGTCGCCCCTCTCATCGTGGAAGCCACGTTTGGCATAGCCGGCGTAGTCATTGCCGAAGCCGGCCTATCCTTTCTCGGCTTAGGCGTCCAACCCCCAAGTGCCTCTTGGGGCAGTATGATTCGGGATGGTACCCGCTATATGCTAGTCGCCCCCCATATTGTTTTGGCACCGGGCTTGGTTCTGTTGCTAGTGGTTCTCTCGGTCAATTTATTAGGAGATAGACTGCGGGATAGATTAGATGTGAAAGGCAAAAAATAATTGGTTAATGGAAAATGGAGAATGGACTAGAGGCTTTAGCCGCAATGCCATTAAGTTAAGGAAAACCGTCCCCCGAATTAAAATACAGGGGGACTAGAGGCTTTAGCCGGCCGGCGGTAGGCATTCCCCGTTCTCAAAGACTGGAGTGTGCCTACCGCCGGCCGGCTAAAGCCGTAAGTCCACCGCACCTTAACTTAATGGCATTACGGCTAAAGCCTCCAGTCCAGCAACCATTTTCATCCACCATCATTGATTATTCATTCCATTCATTATTCATTGTCCATCATGTACAAAACGACCCTCATCATCATTCCTGCAAAAAACGAAGTTCAGACGGTAGGCGACGTTGTTGCAGAAATTAAATCCCGCTACCCTGTCACGGTCCTCGTCATTGATGACGCCAGCACCGATGACACTGCTACAGTAGCCTGTGCGGCAGGCGCCAAAGTTCTCTCGTTACCCTTTTCATTAGGTGCGTGGGGTGCCATTCAAACCGGTTTACGATATGCTTTAAAACACGGCTATCACATTGCTATCACCATGGATGCAGACGGTCAACATGAAACGAATTCGATTCCTCAGCTAGTCGCCCCTCTGCGGGCTAAACAATGTGAGGTTGTCATTGGCGCCTATCCACAACGGGGGAGTTTGTTAAGAAAAATAGCCTGGTCACTGTTTCGGAAACTGTCAGGGATTGCCTTGGAAGATTTAACGTCCGGATTACGGGCCTATCACCGGGTTGCCATCACTTTGTTAGCTTCCAACTCTGCGACTTTATTAGATTATCAAGACTTAGGGGTCCTCCTCTTATTACATAAAGCAGGATTACGCATTCAAGAAGTTCCAACATTAATGTATCCTAGAAAAAATGGCCACTCACGCATTTTCAATACCTGGTGGGCGGTGGGAAAATATATGTTACAGACGGGCATTTTATGTTTAGCACATCAGAAATCCAGTGGATAGTGGACTTTAGTGGATAGTGGATAGTGGATAGTGGACAATTATAATCGTGCGCGGGACTAGAGGCTTCAGCCGGAAATCGGGGCACGTCACCGGCTAAAGCCTCTAGTCCGGCATAATTGATTCTCCGCTATCCGCTATTCACTATCCACTATCCACTATTGAATTAGGATTTACGCAAAACGTATAATTTCTGATATTATGGTCTGAAAATTGGCCCAATATGTTCTTTGAATAAAGGGTAATGATTGATGTCAAAACCAACTTGCTTATAATCCAAGGAGAATAACCACTATGAAACAAGACGACATGATTCGCCTCATTGTTATTGAAGAATCTGCCAATGACGCTGAAGTCATCTTGAATAGCTTGCGTAAAGCACGCTATCCCATTCGCCCGCGCCAGGTCGAAAATTACGAAGACCTACAAGAAGCCCTCTCTGAACAAGAATGGGATTTAATTATCACCATCCCCCAAGTGGGCGACTTTACCGTCGGACAGATTTGCGAAATGGTCAACAGTGCCAGACAAGATATACTCGTCATCGTCTTAGTCAGTCAATTAGAAGGTAAAATCATGGCGGAATTACTCAAAGCCGGTGCCAAAACGGTCATTCTTAGTGGCAATGATGGCTGCCTACCAATCGTCGTTGGCCGCGAATTAGAAAGTTTAGCTAACCGTCGTCACCGCAAGCACCTTGAACAACTCTATAAAGAAAGCCAAAAGCATAACAAAATGCTCATGGAAACTTCACAAGATGCCATTGCCTATGTCCACGACGGAATGCACATCTATGCCAACCCCAGCTATTTAAAACTGTTCAGCTATAACAATATGGAAGACCTCGAAGGGATGCCCATCATGGACCTTATTATCTCAGAAGGTCAGGCCAAGTTTAAAGACTTTCTGCGCGACTTTATGGCAGATCAAAAAGATGAAGAACGTCAAATTGACTTGGAAGGACTCAAAGCCACTAATAAACGCTTTGACCTCACTATGGAAATTAGTCA
Source organism: Thiotrichaceae bacterium (assembly GCA_011391085.1). Classification (GTDB taxonomy): domain Bacteria; phylum Pseudomonadota; class Gammaproteobacteria; order Beggiatoales; family Beggiatoaceae; genus JAABRD01. The sequence goes on from JAABRD010000027.1 coordinate 4,119, forward strand.
TGCCATTTACGCCAATGAACGCTGCCTCCAAGTCATCATGCGAGACCGCAAAATTCCAAACCCGATAGCCATCCACACAGACCCACTTACAGGACTCTTTAACCGTCCTCATTTCATGGACCTGCTTGAAAAATCTTTTTCAGCTAAAGCGATGGAAACGCATATCCATATTGTCCTATTGTATATCACTTTAGACCACTTCAATAATATTAAACGGACCGTCGGCGTGGGTGGTACTGATCCCGTTATTCTCAATGTTAGCAAGGTACTTAAAAATCACTGCGAAGAAGGCACCTTAGCCCGGTTTGGTGAAGAAGCCTTCACTTTGCTGATTACCGACAAAGACAAAAAACATGTCAACGAACATGCCAGTGAATTAGCTACGAAACTCTGCAAAGCAGTAGAAGCCAGCGTCACCGAAGTCGGTGCCAAATCAGTCATTGCCACCTGTAGCATTGGCATCAACATTTTCTTTGCGTCCGCCACTCATTCCCAAGACGTTCTCGACAATGTCTATGCTGCCTGTGAAAAAGCTATCAGCCGCGGCGGTAACACCTTTGAAATCTACAAACCTGTACCACCACCAGAACCTATAGACATCGCTGAAATGATTGAAACTGCCATTAAAGAACATCGCTTCTCTTTACGTTTTCAACCCATCGTCAGTTTGCGTGGCGAAACTCAAGAAATGTATGAAGTATTTCTGCGGATGGTGGATGCTGTGGGGAATCAAGTACCCATTGGGGAATTATTTGATGCTGCCGACAAAGCCAATCTTATTGTCAAACTGGACAAATGGGTACTGACGGAAGCGGTTAGAATCTTAGCTGAACAACAACAGCAGGGACATAAAACCCACTTCTTCATCAAACTGTCGGATCAGGCTGTTAAAGATGCAGAGGTCTTATTGACACTGAGAAGACAGCTAAGGACCTCACAGGTCCCTGGCGAACGTGTTATTATCGAACTCAGTGAATTTACCGCCAATACCCAGATCAAACTGTTCCAAACTTTTATTAGGCAGTTACAAGCGAACGAATGTAAATCGGCCCTGGAACATTTTGGCACCGGCTTAAATTCTGCCACCACTCTCAAACATCTGCCCGTTCACTATGTCAAGATTGACTCTTCCTTTAGCAAAGAACTCTCTACTAATGCTGAAAATCAACAAGCCGTGAAAAACATCATCAAGTTAGCACATGAATTAGGCAAACAGACAATTGCTGAAGCGGTAGAAGATGCTAACAGTTTAAGGCTATTATGGTCATCAGAATTAGATTTTGCACAAGGACATGGTGTTCAAGCGCCCTTGGAAGCACCTGAATATGACTTTGAGTAATGAAAGGATAGCGGTGTTAGTGGATAGTGGATAGTGGATAGTGGATAGCGGATAGCGAAAAAAATCAACGGGGACTGGAGGCTTTAGCCGGTGACGTGCCCCGACTTCCGGCTGAAGCCTCTAGTCCTGCACCGCTATCTGTTATCCACTATCCACTATCCACTAAAGTCCACTATCCACTAAAGTCCACTATCCACTAAAACCACTATCCACTAAAACCACTATCCATTGATTACACTACGCAACCTCTCCCTACAACGTGGGACCAAACTTTTATTTGAACAAGTCAACCTTACCATCCATACCGGTCAAAAAGTGGGCGTGATTGGCGCCAATGGCAGCGGTAAATCCAGTTTCTTTGGCTTATTGCTAGGTCAATTGCACCAAGACCAAGGTGAAGTAGAATTACCTGCGCAATGGACGAAAGCTTATCTCGCCCAAGAACTTTCGGTCGTCTCTACGCCTGCGATTGAGTACGTGTTAGAAGGTGACCAGGAGTTATGCGAAATAGAAACTCAATTGGTTCACGCCCAACAAGCGCATGACGGGATGTTAGAAGCCCAGTTACATGCCCAATTTGACGCCATTGATGGCTATTCAGCACGGGCGCGGGCCGCCCAATTGATGTATGGATTAGGCTTTGGGGCAACGGACTTGGAGAAACCAGTCAATCAGTTTTCCGGCGGTTGGCGAATGCGGTTGAACTTGGCGCAAACGTTAATGTGTCGTTCTGATTTATTGTTGCTAGATGAACCGACTAACCATTTAGATTTAGATGCCGTGTTGTGGTTTGAACAATGGTTAAAACGTTATCCCGGCACATTGTTATTGATTTCTCATGACCGTCAATTTTTAGATAATGTGGCAACCACCATTGTCTATTTGGGACAGCAAAAAATGACGTTGTATTCGGGAAATTATACCTCCTTTGAACAACAACGGGCAGCCCAGTTAGCTTTGCAACAAGCTACTTATAAGAAGCAACAATTGGAGGTGGCCCACATTCAATCGTTTGTGAGTCGCTTTCAGTATAAAGCCACGAAAGCGAAACAAGCCCAAAGCCGCTTGAAAGCGTTGGCTAAAATGGAATTGATTGCCCCCGCCCATATCCATTCACCGTTTCGCTTTCGTTTTAAAGCCCCCGAAAGTATTCCAAACATATTGATTCAATTGGAAAAAATCAACGTCGGTTATGGCTCTAAACCAGTGTTGGAAAACGTTAATTTACGTCTCCTCCCTGGATCACGATGGGGTTTGTTAGGACCGAATGGCGCCGGTAAATCGACCTTGATCAAGTTATTAGCGGGTCTCCTCTCCCCCTTACAAGGCCAATGTATTTTAGGCGAACGCTTACAAGTTGGGTATTTTGCCCAACATCAATTAGAACAATTGCGTGGTGATGACAGTCCTTTGCAACATTTACAGTCATTATCTCCCCAAGTGACCGAACAAGTCTTACGAAATTTTTTAGGCGGTTTTGGTTTCATCGGAGACTTTGCTACTTCGCCCGTTGCCCCCTTTTCTGGCGGTGAAAAATCGCGTCTCGCCCTCGCGTTACTGGTCTGGCAACGTCCCAATGTGTTATTATTAGATGAACCGACCAATCATTTAGATTTAGATATGCGTCATGCGTTAACCGTCGCTTTGCTAGAATTTGAAGGCGCATTAGTGGTCGTCTCCCATGACCGCCATTTGTTACAGACCACCACTGACCAGTTATTTTTGGTGGCCCAAGGACGAGTGAAACTGTTTGAAGGGGATTTAGAAGATTATCGGCAATGGCTATTTGAACAACGGAAATCGGCCTTCTCCTTGGCCACGGTCAAGAAAAAAGGCGGGCCCACAGAAGCAAATGTACGGGCCGATAAAAAACGTGTAGAAACGCAACAACGCGAACAACGTCGGGCTTTGCAAAATCGCCTTAAACAGGTGGAAAAAGAATTAGACAAATGGTCTTTAGAAAAAACCGCTATTGAAACTTTATTATCGGACCCAAATATTTATAGCGATACTGAGAAAGTCAAAGAACTGGTCCGGCAACAAGCCCAAGTGGCGGAAAAATTACGACAGACAGAGGAGATGTGGTTGGAAATGACAGACACTTTGGAAAATGTTGAGGGTTAAGATTGCCTGACGAGAAGTTGGAGTACGGAATTTATTCCGTTTCTGACGAGAAGTTGGAGTACGGAATTTATTCCGTTTCTGACGAGAAGTTGGAGTACGGAATTTATTCCGTTTCTGACGAAAAGTTGGAGTACGGAATTTATTCCGTTTCAATAGGCGGAATAAATTCCGTACTCCTATGCTACTATCCACTATCCACTATCCACTCTTAACAAGAGGTTCCTTATTCATGTTTGAAAGTTTAACAGAACGTCTCAGCAAAACGCTGAGAAATTTACGTGGTCTCGGACGTCTTACCGAGAACAATATTAAAGACGCCCTTCGCGACGTTCGCTTGGCGTTATTAGAAGCCGATGTCGCTTTACCCGTCGTCAAAGACTTGATTGAACAAGTTCGCCTACGGGCGGTGGGTCAAGATGTCGTCGGCAGTCTGACGCCAGGTCAAGCCTTGATTAAGGTGGTACGCGACGAATTAACGCAGTTGATGGGGGAACAATGTGATGAACTGAATCTGTTAGCCCCTGCCCCTGTCATTGTCTTAATGGCCGGTTTACAAGGTTCGGGGAAGACTACGACGGTCGCAAAATTGGCCAGGTGGCTAATGGAACGCAAACAGAAGACCGTGATGGTGGTCAGTTGTGACGTGTATCGTCCCGCTGCCATCAAACAATTGGAGACTTTAGCCACGGAAGTGGGTGCGCTGTTCTGTCCCAGTGACGCTTCGCAAACACCAGTAGAAATTGCTAAGGCCGCAGTTTCGCAAGCGCGGAAACAATTTGCGGAGGTGTTACTGATTGATACGGCAGGTCGCTTACATATCGACGCCGAAATGATGGAGGAGATTAAGCAACTTCATGCTGCCCTGCAACCGACCGAGACGTTGTTCGTGGTTGACAGTATGACCGGTCAAGACGCTGCCAATACCGCCAAAGCCTTCAACGATGCGTTACCTTTAACGGGAGTGATTTTGACCAAAGCCGATGGCGATGCCCGTGGTGGTGCGGCTTTATCCGTTCGCTATCTCACCGGCAAACCCATTAAGTTTATTGGGGTGGGGGAGAAAACGACGGCGTTAGAACCGTTTTATCCAGACCGCGTGGCTTCGCGAATTATCGGGCATGGGGACGTGTTAACTCTAATTGAGGAAGCCGAACGCAACATTGATAAAGAACAAGCTGATAAACTGGTCAGCAAGTTGAAGAAAGGGAAAGGCTTTGATTTGGAAGACTTCCGAATGCAATTGGTCCAAATGCGCAACATGGGCGGGGTGGCAAACTTGATTGACAAGATGCCAGGGATGGAACAAGTCCCAGAAAAAGCTAAAGCGCAGATTAATGACAAAGATTTATATCGCCTGGAGGCGATTATCAATTCCATGACTCCCTCGGAACGCCGGGCACCACAGATTATTAAAGGTTCTCGCAAACGTCGGATTGCTGATGGTTCTGGCACCCAAATTCAAGATGTGAACCGGTTATTAAAACATTTCAATCACATGCAGAAGATTGTGAAGCAAATGTCCAGGGGTAGTAAGGTAGCGAACATGGTGCGGGGATTGAAGAACCGGTTGCCGCGAGGGAGGCGGTAATTTGGTGGAGTCCAAAACATGTTTTGGACTAGAGGGCTTCAGGCACACTGTCATTAAGTTAAGCCTGATGAGTAGTTTGGTAGTTGGTTGAAGGGTAGGCATTTTGGAGTTCCTGTGAACTATATTAGGTAAAAAATTTTCTGTCATGTAGGGGGCGTCCCACGCACCACTAACCCGTTGCAAAAAGAACGGTGCGTAGGACGCACCCTACCCGGGCTACCCCTTCCCCTGTTCCATCAAACTAATAATTTTCTTCAAATACGCATTTTCCTGTCTTTGTTGTTCTAAGAGGAGACGACATTTTTCTAGTTCATGTTTGAGTTCAATGAGTTCCGTTGAATCAGAATTAATATACCACTGGCCAAAATGAGTATTAGTATTGCCAGTTCCTGCCACATTAAATACATTCTTGTCATCGCCCCCCAAGAGTTCTGATGATTCCATTTCAAACACTTCCGCTATTTGTTTGAGTCGGGGTGGTGGGATATAGGCTGTTTTACCGCGTTCAATATTCCCGTAACCATTCACCGACATTCCTAACTTTTCGGCCATTTTTTCTTGAGTCCAACCTTTGAGTTGGCGAACTTTTTTAATCTTTTCAAGGACTTCCATAGACAAACACTGTCACTGGGTAAAATACCCAGTGTGGCTTGGTGGACAGGCAATTGGGTGGTTTTTAAGATTGAGTTTTTCAAATTGGATATGGTTTATGGCCATTTCAGTTTGAAAAAAAGGTTAGCAAAAGGCAGAACACGAGGGACACAGTTTGACTGGGTAAAATCACCAGTCTGACTTGGTGGACAAGTGAAATTCTCCTTTTGTAGTATTCAATTTTTCAAGTTTGTAGTTTATCACTATGGATTTGAAATTGTCAATTCAATCTCAAGAGGGTTTTTGTATGAAGAAACTAAGGTGTTGTTTTATCAGCGGATTATTTTTTACATGGCTGTTTTTCTACCCATCGGCATACGCACAAGATGTCGATTTCTCAAAATCCTACGTAGTGCCAGATGCGTCTGGACTCAATTCCATTACCATCGGTGGCATCACTACGCTATGGGACAATGCGACGTATGTCGTGAATTTCGGTTTAAGCCCTGACTACAATCTTATCATTCAGGGAGGGCTTGCGCAAACGTCTCCTTCCGAAGTGTTAGAACAACAATTGCGGAATAGTACCTGGCAAGGTATCTATGATGTCAATGACGACAGTTTTTCCTCAACTTTGACGCTGGTGGTCGTACAAGATGGTTACGTGGGCGGCGAAATTATCCACTCAGAACCCGCAGAACAAGGAGGCGGTTATTTACATAGCAGAGTCACAGGAGATATTGTGACACAATACCAGGTTAATGGCACATTCATGGATGAAGACCGCCTTTCTCCAGAAGAACTTGCCAACTTATCACTGGATACGCCAAACCGCCAGTTGATTCGTATCAAGCGAGTCAGGGCATTGAAATTTATAAATGATGGTGATGGTAGCGCATGGAGTACGAATCGTGAATACCGACTTATTCTGCAAGACAACATGCTTGTAGGGAGCGTAGGGATTCCAAATGACAGCTATGGCCAGGGGGATGCCACTTCGGAAAATGGCAACATTTCTTTGATGCGAGTAAAGTAGCGCACCCCAGAAACTCAGTTTCTTAAAGAAACTGAGTTTCTGGGGTGCCGAACACCTTTCTATTTGGTGTCTTCCAAATTGACCAGTGATTGCATGGTCGACATTCTTCAAGAATGGTGGCAAACGGTTCGCCACCGGATGCCTCAGGTTCGAACCTTAGTGATTAATCAAGACAATGGTCCTGAGAACAACTCCTCCCGGACTCAATTCATGAAACGTCTCGTGGAATTTGCCCTGACCAATCACATAGAGGTACAATTAGCTTATTATCCACCTTATCACAGTAAGTACAATTCGATTGAAAGAGTTTGGGCAACTTTGGAACATCATTGGAACGGCAGCCTGCTTGAGGACGTCGAGACGGCCGTTCAGTTTGCGAAAACCATGACTTGGAAAGGACAGCATCCTCTCGTCAAGGTGGACACCAATATCTATCAAACGGGAGTGAAATTGACTAAAGTAGCCATGCTAGTAGTCGAAAGTCAAATGGAACGTTTCGCAGGTTTAGGTAAATGGTTTATCAAAATTGCTAGTCCGACAAACGCCTAAAATGGACGATTTATTTATTTGAAACCCCTTACGAGCACTGAAAGAGGAATTGACAGATGAGTAAACGTAATCTAGGACAAGAACTGTTAGAGAGTCTCCGGGCCATCAAACGTGGTGAAGGTCGCACTTACACCGTCGCCGAAACTCCTGACGCGAAAACCATTCGTGAACGACTGAACTTAGGTCAGCCCGCATTTGCCCAATTGTTACGAGTGAGTACCAAAACTTTGCAGGCCTGGGAAACTGGTCAACGTCAGCCCTCGATGATAGCCCAAGCCTTACTCTCCGTGGTTGCCCACCGACCTGACGTGGTGTTAGAGATTCTCCAACCGCTGGACCAGTAGGGTGCGTCCTACGCACCTTTCTTTCATCGGTGGCAGATTAGATGCGTGGGACGCGCCTTACATGGGTTCAGTATGAACAGGCATTTTACCCTAAATTCTGATTCAGACAATTGGACGGGGAAGAAACCCGCTGGCCAGCCTTATAGGAAAACTAACCGATATTCACGATTAGACTATTTACCATCCAACCCAAAGAAATTCTCAATCTTATTCAAAACGCGCTTATAAACGTCTTCCTTAATTGTTTCTGCGTCATGGTGAACATTCATACGCGATTGTGTTGCCAATTGGCGTTGTGCTAACATGCGACTAATCAATTCGGACACTTCTGATTGGTTGGCCATGAGTGGTGCAATGTCCTCCTTGGTGATTTCATATAGCACTGTTTCGGCAATTGCTACCACCGTAGCAGTTCGTTGTTCACCGGTGAAAAGGGCCATCGACCGAGACGTTGTTTGTCGTGGACAGCATGACCGGTCAAGACGCTGCCAACACCGCCAAAGCTTTCAATGATACGTTACCTTTAACGGGAGTGATTTTGACCAAAGCCGATGGTGATGCCCGTGGTGGCGCCGCTTTATCGGTTCGCTATCTCACTGGGAAACCCATTAAGTTTATTGGTGTCGGGGAGAAAACGACGGCTTTAGAACCGTTTTATCCAGACCGCGTGGCTTCGCGAATTATCGGGCATGGGGACGTGTTAACTCTAATTGAGGAAGCCGAACGCAACATTGATAAAGAACAAGCTGATAAACTGGTCAGCAAGTTGAAGACAGGGAAAGGCTTTGACTTGGAAGACTTCCGAATGCAATTGGTCCAAATGCGCAACATGGGCGGGGTGGCGAACCTGATTGACAAGATGCCAGGGATGGAACAAGTCCCAGAAAAAGCCAAGGCGCAGATTAATGACAAAGATTTATATCGCTTAGAAGCGATTATCAATTCCATGACTCCCTCGGAACGCCGGGCCCCCCAGATTATTAAAGGTTCTCGCAAACGTCGGATTGCTGATGGTTCTGGCACCCAAATTCAAGATGTGAACCGGTTATTAAAACATTTCAATCACATGCAGAAGATTGTGAAGCAAATGTCCAGGGGTAGTAAGGTAGCGAACATGGTGCGGGGATTGAAGAATCGGTTGCCGCGGGGGAGGCGGTAATTTGGTGTCCAAAATTCCATGAATCCTAAAAAAGTTCTGGTGGACTAGAGGCTTTTAAAAAAGTTCTGGTGGACTAGAGGCTTTTAAAAAAGTTCTGGTGGACTAGAGGCTTTAGCCGGTGGGGATTGGCACACGACTAAAAGAAGGGACAGACCACCATTAGGTTTAAGGAATCTCCATTTCAAGATAGGGTGGATTTCGCTGCGCGTATCCACCTCTATCAAAACCACTTCATTGGCCAGGTGGGGTAACTTTCGGAACTACCGTCCCAAAGACGACATCCTTAATGGCCGTACTATACTTCATGGCCAAAATGGCCTTTAGAAATATTTCTGCGTCAAAATCCTTTATCAGTAAATCTGTTCCTTCAACTTCTATTCGATCTACAGGAATCCCATACAGCAAGGCAAAATATTTTCTAAAGTCCTGCATATCGGCCACTTTTTGAGTAGAGACAATTCTCAGTTTTTCGTAACTGAATGTCTTGTTGCCCTCATAGTATCCCGGCACTTGCCACGAGAAAGAATGGTTGTCCTTGTTAGTGATCGTAACTCGAAGTTTACGTTGCGCCCTGATGTTTAAAGACGTCTCTTCTGGGCCACTTAGCAAGTCCAAAAAACTTTCTTCTTTCGGACTACCTGATGAATACGACGTAGCCTCTTTATCTTTCTTCCCTTTATCTTCTCCAGTGGCTACCGCGGGAAGTTTATCCGCGTCTTTTTCCGCTTTTTTGTCTCCCCCAGCGGCTTTGGTAGCGGCGGGGGGGGGTTCTGGACCTGAATCCTGTTTCGGTGGTTCAGAACCATTTTTGGTATCATTAGGCGAATCGCCAGAAGCTGTTGTGGCCTCCTCTGGTCGTGTGCGACCACTGTCAGCACAGGAAGTGCTGAACACGACCATCATACTCAAGCACAACATCATCAAACATTTTTTCCTCATGGATTTGCCTCTTTTTGTGTATTTGTCACGTACTCTAGCCTAAGTTGTGGCTTTCCACCCTTGTCCTTTGGTTGGAAACCAATAACCATCTCCTTTGATGTCACATCCTGATACTCCGGCGAAAAAAACTCCTTCACAAATCTTGCCCGGAGGTCCTCCTTGCCATACTCCACTTCCAAATTTCGAATGACTATTTTGGTCGCCTGGCGTCCCCTATTGGCATCCGTCTGGGCCTCGGTAATCCGCTTTAGTGCAACCATGGCTTTATCTTCCATCTGAACACTGGAAGTATACACAAGCGCATCTTGATAAAAATCTGCCAAAGATTGCCCATCCTTGTAAACCCAAGAAATGCCTTCCGTCTGAGGAAAAGAAGAACCACATTCGATGGTCCATGACCAGGTTCGATAGTTATCCCCATTCAACTGAATCCGTGGGTTATCACATCGATGATAAAAGCTACTGGTATTGGCAACCAATAACCCCAAAGTGAACAGATAGGCTTTGCTAGGGTCAACCAGATGGCCAACGTTTTTGACGTCTTCCTGACCATGGTTCATAGCCGTCTTTCTCAAAATCTCTTTGACTTGACTGCTGTTTAGCCAGGGATTTAGAGAAAGAATATTAAAGACCACTTGGGCCAGCACCGGCGTTGCAAAAGACGTCGACTTTTCGGAAGCTTCTAGCATCAGTTCACCCGTGTTCTCCCGCGGTTCACCCGTGTTCTCCTGCGGTTTACCTGTGTTCTCCCGTGGTTCACCCATGTTCCCCAGTAGTGGGTCGGTAGGAGAAACATTGTTGTCCCCTAACACCGTGAAAAACTCAACCCCTGCACTGCCTAAATTGTCTCGCTTCACCGTATAACCGCCACTTTCTTGATACCCAGAAGTGGAAACCAATATCGCATTGGGAAAAGTTCCTTGAAACTGTTTTAGTTTTTCAAGATGTGTGGAGTCATTGTAAGCCTCTGACTTATTGGCCAACGCAACCAATAACAGATAGGCTTCTTGTCGAGACTGCCATTGGGCATCTTCGTTAAATATGGTACTAAGGGAATACTCACCACCAGCGGGCTTTGGAAGAGAACGGTTGATATCTTCCAATTCCTCCCCTTTAAAACTATAAGACACTGAGATAATCCGTGTCCCTTTATCCACTTGTTTGACCAGCGTGTCGGGAAATAAGTGAGTGATTACGGAACCCTCTTCACCTATTTCACCTATCGTGTCTTTTGAACGTTTGGCATGAAAGTAGTTTATATCTGTGTTTCCGGTTTTGTTATAGCCAATAAACTTCCCCTTCATGCCTCTGGTAACAGGCATTGTCACTAACACGTCATGATAGACTCGCTGGCTAGTTCCCTGACTGACAGCCTGTTGAGTCTCCCCCTGTTGTGCCAACGCTATCATGTTGTTATTGATGTTCTCCTGAATGGTTTCCACGAAACCCTCAGAATCGATTCTTATGTTGGGTTTAGCCCCCTCTGCCAAGAATTCGAGAACCGTTATCTCAATTTCAGAATGAGGTTGTTGCGGGAACAGATTCTCCTTCACAGTAGCAAAATCGTTGATGAACCGAAAAGAATCAAGATAGAAACTCTTGATCTCATCTTCCGAGGGAGTATCGGCCCGGGCGGGAGTCTTGTCAGTCAAGACCAGTTTAAGCAGACTGTTTAATCCTGCAAAAAACCTCCCCGTGACACTCTGAGGATTCAGAAAACCTTCACGTTCATTGTTCCCCTTAACCTCCCCCTGCTGTCGATACAGTTCACTTACGGCTCCCATTTGAGAGGGGGCATCAAAATAGTTTCCATCTGTTGCCGGTCTTGAAATTTGCGTACATCCACCGAACAACATCCATATTATTGGATAAGCCCATGCAAATCGAATTTTTCTCATGTTCACCACCACCCAGTTGATTTTGATTTTAAATCTTCTATCACCCAAACCATGCCCTTGTCACGCAGAGACAAACCATTTTTGGAGAGCATGTTGGAAAATTCTTGCTGACTGCCCAGTAAACTGTCAAGATATTCGGCCCTGGCTAAATCCAGTGAACGGCCTGGCTTTAACTCCATCGTTTTCAACTGGATTGATCTTGAGGAGTTGTTTTGTAAATACAAGGCGGTTTGTTTAACCTGCGCCCTGCCTGGCCCCCCAGATGCCATGTCCCCTCCCCTACCTCCATTCGGAGAGTTCGCAGGCCCTTTGAGAACAGGAACTTGCACACTGGGCACATAACAGTAGTCTTTGTCACAATAAGCCTCTCGAACTTGAGTGGGAGGACAACAACCTGCCATGAGTCCCAACCAAAACAGTCCGCCTAACCAAAAAATTACTCGCATGAGAACACCTCTATTTTTATTGGTGGTGTCAGTGTGGGATAACCTCTACACTGATTTGTAACCAACAGGTTGTAAAAAGCCCAAAATTCTCTTCCAGATAAAGACACTTCCAGAGAACGGTTTGCTTCCACCACCTCGTTACCTCCTTCTTTGGGGATAGGAAGGGGGCGATTGGAACGGTTAGTGATTCCCCAAATCAACGAATTTTCGGAAATGTTCCGAGGATACTGGTCACCAAATAGTGGTGGTGGTGTGCGTGTGGATGGTCGTATCGTTATTGTGCTACCGGGTTGGCTAGAAATCGTCTCATTCTTAACTCTAGCACATCCCCCAACCACTATGCTAAACACGACCATCATGATTACCGCCATGACTTTATTTTTCATTTTAACCTCCTCTGCAAAATTGCAATCAGCTTTCTTAAACCTTGGAGGTTTAGGAAAGCGGTGTTAACCTTCACTGTAACTCATACATGTAGCAAAATTTGTTCCTATGCTATCTGATAGTTGACAATATCATCGGTAACGCTTTGTAAGTAAAATATAATTCAGTTATTCACAGGGTTTATTCTCATTTTGAGAAATTTTCTCGCAATTTGCGCAATTTTAGGTATTTCATTGATTTTTAAGTAGAAAAATGAGTGTCCTGACATGACAAAATGTCATACTTTTTTTTTATAAAAATCAAATACTTACATATAAACTATCCTATTTATACTGACAAAATGACATGAAATTACTTTTTTTACAATTGGAGAATTATTACAAACATTTTAGGGTCCTGGTGTTTTTTTAATAAATTGGCATGATTTTTCCATATTAATTGCCAGAAGGAAAAAGACGCAAAGCCAACGCTTTGGACTTCTGACAAAACACTCATTAAACACCATTTACCAAATCATGACCCAGTTAAGAATCTTACTTCTATTCATTTGCCTCCTCAGCCTTTCGCCCCTTCTCCTTGCTACCGAATCACAACAGTTCTATATTGAATTAGAACAACTCCATTCGGAGGGAAGGCTGGCATTTGAAGAAGCAAGTGACTATCCTCTAGCACGTCAAAAATTTCAAAAGGGACTGGAATTGGCCCTGAACAATGACGAGTGGAGTGGCATTTTTCATACCGCACTTGGCATAGTTTATCAGGAGTGGGGAAAGTTTCAACAGGCCCAGGAACATTTTCAAACAGCTTTGGATATAGATTTTGAAACGGCCAATCAAATTGGTACGCTAGACACCATAAAAAAAGTGATAGCCGACTTTAATAATCTGGGCGTCGTCTATGATAACCTTGGCGAGAGGCAACGCGCCCTGATCGCGTATCAAAGCGTCCTAGAGATTCGTCGCCAATTGGGTGATCAGGAAGGGGAAAGTCAAGTTCTGACCAATCTGGGTGTGTTCTATCTCAACCAAGGAAATTATCAATCTGCGTTAGAATATTTCTCGACAGCGATGACCATTCAAACACGCCTTGCAACTCAATCGTTTGAACCAGATAAGCGTAAAGAATATCAACGGCAAATAGCTGAGAACTTTTCCAACCTGGGCATCTCTTACCAAAGTTTAGGAGATGACTTATTGGCTTTGAAATATTTGGAACAGGCCCTCTCTCTGCAACGCGAACTCCAAAATAAGTCGGGTGAAGGGACCGTACTGAACAATCTTGGAAATGTTTATAACCTCCGCCAAGATTATCAAAGTGCCTCTTGTCACTATCAAGCCGCTTTGGAAATTCAACGTGACTTAGAAAAACAACAGGACCAGGCAATCACTTTGGCTAACTTGGGGGACATCTCTAGGAAACAGCAAGATTACGATAAGGCTTTGGAATATTTTCAACAGGCGCAATCCATCTATCAACAGAAGCCAAATAAACGTGGAGAAAGTGCGGTCATCGTCAATTTGGGAGAGATTTATTATCTGAAAAGTCAAGAACAAGATCAACAACTGCTAAAGACGGCTTATCAGACCTTTCAACGTGGGTACCAGTCCCTCCAAGAAATTCGTGGAGAAGACAGATGGCGGGCCCAAAGCGGATTGGCCAATATCGAAGTTCTATGGAAACAGTTTCCAGACGCCATTCAACATTACCAGGAGGCACTTGACAATCTTGAGGAGTTGCGCACGGGTATCAAGTCTGATAATTTCAGACAATCTTTTATGGCAGATGATGAGAAACTGCAAGTCTATGACAACTACATGGCACTCTTGTCCCAACGAGTCCAACATCATCAAAAACAGCGAGACAGTCAAGCAACCACTCAAATGCAGAGAGAAGCCTTTGAATTGTTTGAACGTAAGCAGGGGCGAATGTTTTTGGAAGAAATGGGGAAAAGTGTGGCCGGCAGTCTGGGTCGATACCTACTCCCTTCCGAATTATGGACCAAAGAAGCACAACTGGCTAAGAGTCTTTCACAAGTCACTCAACAGTTGACCAACGAACTGGCCAAAGGTGAACCCGATATTGAACATCTACATGTTTTACAAACACAGCACATTGAACTGGTTAAGCAGGAGACCGAATTGCAACAACAAATCGCTATTGACCACCCAAACTATTCCGCGCTTAAATATCCTAAACCGGTAGCTTTGGACACGTTACAACAACAAGTGTTACAAAAGAACGAGGCTATCCTGATCTATCATGTTAGGAAGAAAGCCACTGATGTCTGGCTAATTGGGCCAGGGCATTTTGAGATGTTTTCATTACCGTTGACCGCTAACACTCTGAAAGAACAAGTTGATAAGTTCCGCGAAACAGGAGTGGACTCCGCAAAGACTACCGACTCGTCAAAGTTATCAGAGTCTTTGAAAAACGCACAAAAGAAGTTTATCAACGCCAGTGCGACTCTTTATCAGACCCTATTTCCACCGGAGATTCGTCAGCGGTTGGCAAGCGTTTCTCCCCAGATTTTATATATCGTTCCCACTGAAGCGTTATATCAGTTGCCCTTTGAGGCCCTGGTCACTGATCATTCTGAAGACAAACCGCATTATCTTATCCAAGATCATGCCGTCAGTTACTTATCTTCCGCCTCCCTGCTAAAGACGCTACGAGAGGCAAGAAACATACGCTTGAAGACAACTTCTCAAACGTCGCGCCAGCCAGTGTTGGTCTTTACCAATCCAGACTATCCTCTTTGTCCAGAACCGAAAGGGGAGACCACAGGGGAAATAATCATGCCTACTCAACTGCGTCGACAAATTTATTTGAAGGGGATGAATATGCCAGATGGCCAAGAATGTTTTGGAAAATTGGCCGGCACGGAGGGAGAAGACATACTCAAGGTATTCGGCGTGTTTGAACCTCAACCCTCACCCTTTTTACAAAAGGATACAGAGGCTTCCAAGACCAATTTGTTGAAGTTCAATGACAATGATGCCAAACCGGGACTAGACGATTTTCAGTACATTCTATTTTCCACTCATGCAGTGGTTCCAGACCCCGTCACTCCTCTGAATCAACCGGCGTTGATCTTATCACATAAACGGACTACTGACGACGGTTTTTTAACCATGACTGATGTATTTGGGTTAACAATGAATGCTGATTTGGTGGTATTGTCGGCTTGTAATACGGGACGCGGTGAAGCTGTCAAAGGCGAAGGAGTACGGGGGTTGACTCGTGCCTTCATGTATGCAGGCACTTCTGCGGTGGTAGTCACTTTATGGTCAGTCGAAACTCAATCAACAGAACAATTAAGCATTCAATTGTTCCAAGAACTCAAATCCACCAAAGGAGAATTATTGGCAAAGAGTTTACAAAATGCAAAGATAGCCATGTTGAATGACCCAATCCATTTCTACCCTTATTTTTGGGCAGGGGTGGTGATATTTGGAGAGGGTCAACTTGGGAACTAAAATAGTTGGAGGTGATGCAATGTGGGTTCTCTGTCTGAACTCTGATTAGAATGATTTTCAGATTGACTATGATTGGTCAAGCCTCCTTTCATAGCCCTCATTTAATCATCTCAATCAGAGTTCCAGACCGACGAGAAACCGCACGATATTTCACACACATCATATATAGTAATATTCATCATCATTTGTACCCCCCTGCCCCCGTACACGGGGGGAGTGACTCCCCCCCGCGTGCGGGGGGGCAGGGGGGGGTACAAATGAGAAGGAATATTACTAATATGTGAAAGACAAAATGAAAGGAAGTGCGTGTGTTCAGCCCCTCTGTGTCTCTTATTCTCATCACACACATCATATACATCATACACATCACAGTTTCAGATTATCACCCACTCTGCATCACTACCAATTCCATAATCTCAGGGCTTACGCAATCGTGTTTGTCACCCGTTGAGTTGACCCCCCTAGCCCCCCCGCACGCGGGGGGGAATCACTCCCACCCCGCGTGCGGGGAGGGGTGAGTGCGTAAGTCCATAATCCGTTTAATTCGTCAATCCATTGTAGTCACTTAGAGAGAACCATTATGCAAATCTCATCTTTTTTCCATCGCCTCTCACATAACCTTCTGATAGGTTTTGGTGTTAGCCTATTATTTTTGCCATTCCATGATACCCACTTTTTCCACCAAGTGGAAGACTGGGCTATTGATGTCGTGATCAAACTACACAGTGGAACTCCACCGGCAAAGCTTGACACACCTTCGTTTGTCTGGCTAGACATTGATGAACCCACTTATCGCAACTGGGGAGAACCATTGATGACGCCGCGTGACAAACTGTTGCAACTACTTAAAGTTGCGGTGCGAGAACAAGCTAAAATCGTGGTAGTGGACATTGATTTAAGTTGTCCCACTGAGTTAACGTGTCCCCTCGACCGTCGTCTCGCGTCGTTAGACAAACTTGGCAACCAAAACGACAAAGAGTTATACAATTTTTTGGCCAGTTATGAAGCCACTTACTGTCAAAAAAGAAAGTGTCCATATCTGTTTCTGGCGAGAAACACTCGTAATCCACTAGATTCTAATTTTCCTTATCGAGAACCAGTCGCATCATTTTTGGAACCGGTCATCAAAGACTCCCCACAACTTCATTGGGCCTCCACTTTGTTTGACCTAGCCGATGACCAAAGACTCCGCCGATGGCATTTGTGGCAACCAACATGTGATGGCGAAGTCGCTGGTGTACTTCCCTCCATGCAGTGGCTAACGCAACAAATTATGGAGAATGGAAATACGGGGCAAGATATTTTGAAAAAGTATGTGCCGCACTGCCCATCCGTTCAAGCACAAAGTGGCCACGTTCTTCCTGAAGAGGAGGGGGGCTGGTTTGACCTTGTCAAACAGACTATGACTTCTATCAAACAAGCCGTCACCAAGTGTTTGGGGGGGCACATAGACCCTTTAGAAGACTCCGAATTGAAACGTCGAATTCTCTATCGAATACCCTGGTCAGAAATACGACTCCCAACCATGGCAGACGGCCATCTGTTACTGGATATTATACCGGCCCAACACATCACTGATAACGGTAAAAATAAACCATTGGCGCCTGACTTCCTCAAGGGAAGAATAGTGGTCATTGGAGGCAGTTACGAAAGTAGTCGAGATATTTATGCAACGCCCATTGGTAGAATGCCTGGTGCCTTGGTACTCATCAATGCCATTCATTCTCGCTTGCAACATGGCGAACTTCATCCGCCGGAATGTTGGAAAATGGTGCTGACTGAGATAAGTCTAATTGTTCTGATGAGTCTCGTTTTTAGTTATTTTTCAGCCTTTTCTGGCCTCTTGGTATCTGGTTTTATTATTATTTTCATATTCGTGCCACTCTTGACATTCTCGCTGTTTGATAAGTATGGAGTTTGGTTAGACTTTGCCATTCCTTTGCTGGCGGTACAACTTCACTATTTACACCTCAGATGTAAAGAAAAATCGGCGACACCTTCTTGAAGAGTGGGGAGGTGCCTACGGCCGGCCGGCTAAAGCCTCCACTCCACCGGCTAGTGAAGGAACACGCCGGTGGACTTACGGCTTTAGCCGGTGGAGTGGAGGCTTTAGCCGGTGGAGTGGAGGCTTTAGCCGGTGGAGTGGAGGTTTTAGCCGGTGGAGTGGAGGCTTTAGCCGGTGGAGTGGAGGCTTTAGCCGGTGGAGTGGAGGCTTTAGCCGGCCGGCAGTCGGCCCCTTCTTGAAGAGTGGGGAGGTGCCTACGGCCGGCCGGCTAAAGCCTCCACTCCACCGTACAAGGCTTTGGTGGGGGCGAACTCACACACTAAAATAGGTGTTGCACACAAGGTTACTAGATGTCTTAGTTTTGTAATTATTTCTCTCCCAGTTTTTCTCGTTAATTAGGAGGTCTTTCTATGAACTTTACTCTGAAACACTCTGTCAGTCTTATCCTTGTTGGTCTAACTTCTGTGGTCCACGCCAACCCGCCAGAGATAGTGGGGCGGATTGAAAACTTTGATGGTTATTTGGAACCGTTTACTGTCAAAGTTGGTGGCAAAGAAATGGTAGTTCCCAGGTCCTATACTCTCCTCCGTAACGACCAAGTGTTAGAAATCAATCTCTTGACTGAATTACAGACCGGTGACCGTCTCATTGTAAATGACGGAAAACATCATCTGGAGTTGAAATTGGCCGGTGAAAAATTGCTGGTCAATGTGTCTCTGGAAAATTCACCTTATACGGTGACAACCAAGAATAAGATTCCTACTTGGGGTGGGAATGTTATAGATTCGTTAGTAGATTGGTTGACGAATACACATCAGCAAGAGGTGACGGCAGTCCCCGTAATGACCAAGGGTGCCCAGGATTCGAACAAAAAACCTAAAATAGGGTTGTTAGATGTAGAAGAAGAGGCATCCCCTAAGCAGTTGATGAAGATCGCGGAAACACGACCTCTATTTCTTGCGTGGACAGATGGCAAACCTCCTTATCAAGTGAGTATCAAATCAGGACGAGATGGGCAAGAAACACTGTTTTCAACGGACCAACTCCAAACTCAAACCTTGTCTATTCCTGAGTTGCCATTGAAAGTTGGCGAATATCGAGTCTTACTTCAAGATGCCAATTCTCATCTTGTGGAATACCACTTTAGCGTCGTGGAAGCGGCCAAACCTGATTATCCTGCCTCATTGACTGATGAGAGTTTGGAAGACGCCACCCGCATAGCTTTACAAGCGACCTGGTTAGCCAAACAAGATAATGGCAAATGGTCATTTGAAAGTTATCAACAAGCGGCCGCTTTTCTTGGACAACCAGACTGTCAAAGGGAGGCCGAACAAGGGCTAGAAAAATGCCATTTTGTCCGTTTGTTAAGCGATTTCTTAGTTCAAGGTTGGATGGTAGAATAGTCGTAGAGTAGCAGTAATCATTCAGAAATCGGTAGCCAGGTAGGGTGCGTTAGGCGCGTCTGTTTGCGCCGCAACGCACCTTTTGGTATCCCGAAAGGGTGCGTTACGCTATCGCTAACGCACCCTACGCCACTACGCCACCCTCTTCCCTTACTTCTTCCGCACCGTCACCCCAATGCCATTATCCACTGTTGCGGTATGATGATTATACACCACCGTCCCGTTGTCTTGGAGGCGATAGCCAAAGCTAATGCTTAGGCATCCTCTGGCGTAAAGCTGGAACAATGGACCACGGTGGGCAGTTTCCAGTTTAAACTAGGATGATTCAAACAACTTAATCTTTCATTTTTGTTTAAACAATCTATCGTACTTGACATTATCTCCAGGGACCAACTCATAGCATGTATCTACCGCTTTGACTTCTTGCGCTTCCTGTAGCAACTCGCTAACCGTGACAAACTCATATCCCTGTCGTTTTAGCCAGGGAATGAGTTCTTCTAAGGCACCCGCTGTACCATGACCGCGACCATTGGCATGGGCGATGATAATTGACCCAGGTTTGACTTGTTTCTTGACAATGTTGATAATGCCCTTAGCCGTTTGTTTTGGGGAAGGATCAGCCGTTACCACATCCCATTGGATGGCCAGTAATTGCTGTTGTCTGAGGAAATCTAGGGACTCGCTGTTACATCTACCATACGGGAAACGAACAGTACGCATTTCAGGAATCTGATGGTAACCAGATGCTACAAGTTCGTCACGAAATTCTTCATAGACTCTTTGAGTTTTCAATATTTGCCGTTGCATTTCCTCGCCATGTAAAACGGCTAGATTGCCATGGGACCAAGTGTGATTGCCAAGTTCAAAAAGCAGGTTAGTCATCAACTCTTTAGTTTCTTGAGAGTGTGATTGCATCCATTTTCCACCGGCATAAAAAGTTGCTTTGACCCCGTTTTTGATTAGTTGTTCAACCACCGCACGGTCGTAACCTGCAACTTCATTCTCTCGTTCACATAAGTCGAATGTTAAAGCTACCAATTTTTGATTTTCGCCCAGTATCACACTACGAATAGATTTACCAAGGAGATTATGAGAGAGTGGGGGTGGAAAGCCATAAGGGTATTTGCCTTCAACTAATTGTGCTTGAACGGATTCTGGTTGTTGTTGAGGCGATGGTTGTGAATCGTGAGAAATGGATGAATTTAAACGTTGTTCTAAGGAATCTTTTGTGATCATCCAACTACCGTCTTTTTGAGTGAGCTCTATATCGAAATCGAAACCAGTCATCTTGGTTTCTCGACTGGCATCATGGCGAATCGAACTATAAGTTGCTGTCATGAAAGCGGTATTTTCAGTTTGACTGGTGATGGTGAAATTTTTAAATTCTGACCCATCACCGCGCATTAAGTCCCACAATCTTCTACAATCAGCCTGAGAGTAATTAAATCTAAGTTGAATAGCCATTTGGCAATCTTCCCTCGAAAGGGCTGTATAGAAAATTTTGGCAACTTGTTCTGGCGTGTTTACATAAGGTTTTGGTGCCGCCAAAAGATTCCCTGAAATTCCTAGAATCAGAAAGAGGGTGACCCAAAGGCGAGTGTGTAGTGATATTGACATATTTTAGTTTCCCTTTACCAAGCATCATAGAATTTAAATTGAATGAGAAAAATTGGCTGATGGTTGGTAATTTTGGTTTATTTAACGGGCACTACGGATGTTGGTGATTTTCCATTCACCAGAGATTTTTTCCAAATCTATGGTGACGCTCCAACGTCCAGACGCTTGCCCCTTCTTTTTTCCAGACACTTCAGCCGAGACTGTTGCAGACTTGGAATTGGCACTAATCAACTCCATCTGGTTCAACTTAAACCATTCAACTCCATCAGCAAGACCACGTATCTTACGTTCCTGACTGTCTGACGAAAAATTCCATTTGTCCATGGCCGAGTCCACCTGACCTTTATCCAGGTTGCTGTAATAGTTGCGCACCACTTGTTCTGGTGAACTCTCGCTCTTCTCGATTTGGGAAATCTCCTCGGATTTCTGTCCAAATATTCCTATCCCGTAGTAACAACTGAGTGTAGAACAATTTTCCATAATAACTTCCAACTTGAACTTGGCTTTCTGTTGGGAAGAAACCCGTAGCATGGGGTTATCGTCGGTATCCATGTCAGATGAAACCACATCATCTTCGTTGTCGTATAGACGTAAGTCAATGTCACCACAATCGTTGTCGCAAACGCCCACAATCACATACGGAATACCTGCGTCGAGAGTCAAAGTGTGTGTTTTTGAGCTTTTACTTCTGATTGTATTCACTACGGGGTCGTGAGTTAGTTGGTAATTATCTCCAACTCCCAAGACGACCGCGGCCCTCACCAACTGATCTCGCACTTGATCCACAAAACTCTTTGCCAATACAATTTGTGGGCAAAGCGACAAGGCAAGTGTTAGTGTTAGTTGTTTCCAATTCCAAAGGCTAATATACATGACCAAAATCCTCTTTAAACAGATATTTGATAGTACCACATTTATTATGAACCTAATTTATTATGAACCTATTCTCATAATAGTTGAAAAACAAACAACGATTTGATACACTGAATACCACTCAGTACACGACTGGAATTTGAAATAAACTTTTTGAAAAAATTCCACGCCGCGTCCCTAATAATAAGGCCATTGACTCCATTTTTCCACCCCAGTGAAACTGACAATCACTAGCAGTTTCACTGGGGGTCAATTCAAGCCCATGATTCCTAACTGAGTCGGCGCTGGCCCCAGTCAAACTGACAGTGACTAGCAGTTTCACTGGGGGTCATTTCCAAAACCTTGACAATTGACCTGAAAATTATCCATAAACTTTTTCAAACTCTCTCTGCATTCCAAACTCATTATGAAAACTCTTCTGATGAAACAAGTTTCTCAAAATATTCGCACACTACGGAAATTGAAGAACCTGAAACAAGAGATGATGGCGGTGGATTTGAAGCTGTCACCCCATGCTTATGCCAATATTGAACAAGGGAAAACTGATATTCAATTGTCGCGATTGGAACAGATTGCCCAAGTGTTGGGAGTAGAGATAACGGATTTGTTTAGCTGTGAGAAAGACTTGGGGGTTAAATTATCTATTGAGAGTTCTCATGTCATTCATAATTATCAACAAACCTCTCTGGAGGTTCATCAAACGGCAATAACTGCGCCACCGCCAAATGCTCCAAGGGTTGAACAGGAGAAGACTCAGTTGTTATTGGAGGAAAAGGAAAGGGAAATTGTTTATTTGAAGGAGATGATTGAGTGGTTGAAGCAGAAGGTTTAGGGGGATGACCTGGACCTGACGTTCAAAGCCTAGCTTTGTCACAAAGCTAAGCTTTGGACTCCTGGGGTGGGTGGTTTATTCAGGAATATCTTCAACCCAAAGTAACCGATTGTCATACGGGCCCGTTTTGAGTGCTTCATAAAATTTTAAATCCGCGGTGACCATTTGGCCGTCTATCGCAATGGCTAAACTGAGATAGAGACAGTCGTAGAGACTGCGGTAGGTTTCGTTAGCGATTTGAAAGGCTTTGGGAAACAATGGTGCATCTTTATGCCATTTTAGCGCAGAACCATTTTGCACCTTTTCTATCATCAATTTCATCACTGTTTCAGTGACTTCCACACGTCGCCATTTCTTACAAACGACGTTGCCAAATTCCAACAAGAAAAATTCTGGAACATGCAACTCATAATCAGATTGACGCAGTCGCAACGCTGCCGTCTGATAGATTTCCGGGACGAACCATTTGACTGCCACATTGGCATCAACGACATAAACAGTTTTCACCAGCCACGGTCCTCTCGAATCAGTTCAGCACTGTCACTGAAAGTCCGGCCAGAACGTGCTAATTCTTCACGAATTTGGTCAACACTGTTCCAAAAGTCGTCATGGTTGGTGACAGGCTTATCTGCTACAGGTAACACAATTACTTCGACCTGTTTAGCAAACTGGTTTGGCAAGTGAATAGTAATACTGTTTGCGTGTACTTCATGTATTTCACGTAAGGCTTCCATCAAGAAAGTTCTCCTTTAGTTATCAAAAAAATTAAACGGTTGAACGGAATGACATTACTTAAAAGACGGGATAATAGGAGTTAATCCTCTCAAACTTTACCTCTGTCAAGTCATCTCGTTTAAAGCCTTTATACCTCTTGAGTTTGGTAAGGTCAAGAGGGTTTCAAAAACAATCTTAACTATTCCTTATGATTTGGGAATATCCTCGACCCAAAGTAACCGATTACCATACGGACCCGTTTTGAGTGCTTCATAAAATTTTAAATCCGCGGTGACCATTTGGCCGTCTATCGCGATGGCTAAACTGAGATACAAGCAATCGTAGAGACTGCGGTAGGTTTCGTTAGCGATTTGAAAGGCTTTAGGGAACAGTGGTTCGTCTGGGTGCCACGTTAACGAGAGTTGCCGAATTTTATTCATCACGAACTCACTCTCGGCTAAACCCAACTCTCCGCGTCGCCGTCTTTTGCACACAAAATTGCCAACTTCCAGTAGAAACAGGTTTGGCACCTGTAGGCAACACTCAGGGGTCCACAAGCGTAGGGCGGCCTCTCGGTAAAGTTCTGGCACAAACCACTTTACTGCCACACTGGCATCCACCACGTAATTTTTCATTCGCCACGCCCCTCCCGAATTAACTCTACACTGTCACTGAAGGTGCGCCCGGAACGTCTGAGTTCTTCAGAAAATTCGTTAATACTTTTCCAGACGTCTTCTCTGTTGACCATGGGTTTCTCTTCGACAGGAAGAACAATCACCTCGACCTGTTGATACGGAAACGGTTTGGGTAACTGGATAGTAATATTTCCAGAATTAACTTCAAGTATTTGACGTAAGGCTTCCATGATGAAAAGTTCTCCTAAATTTATGGTTAAGGGATTGAATCAAGATGACACCGTGTTAAAAAAGGAATTTCTGAATTTAAGCCATTTAATCGACCAGTCATCTTCGTCAAGACCTTTATACCTCTTGAGTTTGGTAATGTCAAGAGGGTTTCAAAAAAAAAGTAATTACTCTTTTGATTGTGGAATATATTCGACCCAAAGTAACCTGCTGGCATAAGGACCCGTTTTGAGTGCTTCATAAAACTTCAAATCAGCCGTAACCATTTGGCCGTCTATAGCGATGGCTAAACTGAGATAAAGACAGTCGTAGAGACTGCGGTAGGTGTCATCAGCTAGATCAAAAGCTTTTGAAAATAAAATTTTATCGGGATGCCAAACCCAGGGCACATTCTGCACTTCCTTCATCATCAAGTCCCTCACTTCTGGCGTAATCTCTCCTCGCCGTCGTTTTTTTCCAACGACATTCCCAAATTCCAAGAGAAAAAATTCGGGCACCTGCAAACTATAATCAGGATGATGAAGTAAACGTGAGGCTGCCTGACTATAAGTTTCTTGGACAAACCACTTGACGGCCACGCTAGTGTCTATCACATATTTCAGTTCGACCATGTTACCAGCCTCGATCTTCACGAACCAATTCGGTACTATCACTAAAGGTCCGGCCAGAACTGGCTAACTGTTCACGAATCGCCTCAATTCGTTGCCAAACCGCTTCCTGTTCTTGAGGGGTGGGCAGTCGTGTTTTGTTAGTCACTGGTAACACAATCACTTCTACTTGTTGATATGGAAAAATCTTCGGGAGTTGGATGGTGATCTGACCCGAATTAACTTCATGTATTTCACGTAAGGCTTCCATTGGGAAAGTCCTCCTTCAAGTTGTCATAAAAAATGAGAGGGTGCAACGACCATGACATGATCTCTAGTCTAGGTCATTTCATCTTAGCAGTTTATCTCTGGAGTTTGGGAAAGTCAAGAGGCTTTGAAAATTTTGGTGGTGAGACAATGTGGGTGATTTTCTGGTCGGGGCAACCCTGGTGGTTGTCCTTGATTGATGCGATTTCCACACACTTTGGGCACCCACCAGGGTTGCCACGACCTCATCCACATTGGGTCTCCACCGATTCAGGAATATCTTCAACCCAAAGTAACCGATTACCATACGGGCCCGTTTTGAGTGCTTCATAAAACTTCAAATCAGCCGTAACCATTTGGCCGTCTATAGCGATGGCTAAACTGAGGTAAAGGCAATCGTGGAGGCTACGGTAGGTTTCATCAGCTAGATCAAAAGCTTTTGAAAATAAAATTTTATCGGGATGCCAAACCCAGGGCACATTCTGCACTTCCTTCATCATCAAGTCCCTCACCTCTGGCGTAATCTCTCCACGCCGTCGTTTTTTTCCAACGACATTCCCAAATTCCAAGAGAAAAAATTCGGGCACCTGCAAACTATAATCAGGATGATGAAGTAAACGTGAGGCTACCTGACTATAAGTTTCTTGGACAAACCACTTGACGGCCACGCTAGTGTCTATCACATATTTCAGTTCGACCATGTTACCAGCCTCGATCTTCACGAACCAATTCGGTACTATCACTAAAGGTCCGGCCAGAACTGGCTAACTGTTCACGAATCGCCTCAATTCGTTGCCAAACCGCTTCCTGTTCTTGAGGGGTGGGCAGTCGTGTTTTGTTAGTCACTGGTAACACAATCACTTCTACTTGTTGATATGGAAAAATCTTCGGGAGTTGGATGGTGATCTGACCAGAATTAACTTCATGTATTTCACGTAAGGCTTCCATTGGGAAAATCCTCCTTCAAGTTGTCATAAAAAATGAGAGGGTGCAACGACCATGACATGATCTCTAGTCTAGGTCATTTCATCTTAGCAGTTTATCTCTGGAGTTTGGGAAAGTCAAGAGGCTTTGAATTTTTTTTCAAGTGGCAGAACTTCGATTATTTACAATGATCTGTACAATTACATCTGGAACGCAATAAGAATTATTGCGCCGTGCGTCTGTGCAATAATTCTTATTGCGTTCCAGAGAGTAAGAGGCATAAGGAGAGGGTTTCTTTGAAGGAAATGATTGAGTAGTTGAAGCAGACGGTTTAGGGGGAGGGGAACGGAAGTTCAAAGCTATGCTTTGGACTCCTGAATAACGAGAGAGAGTTCACGAAATTCTTATTTATAAACTCTCAAACTGTTGAGGAGTCAACCCTGCTTGATTTAAAATACCATGCAATGTTCCTACCCCAATTTCATGATGAGTGGGTACAATAGCAGTATGTGTGCCATGGACAGTCACCTAAAAACCTTGTTTTCAACACCTATTTTTGTATGTGAAAATGAGAAGCTCATGGCATGATTTCCTAGTAAAATAAACGTGAAAGTTACGTTCTTAAACATTCACTTCTTTTCAGGAAAAAGCCATGAATAGAGACAATTTTATCATAAAATGGGTACCTTGTATGCAACACCATCTAATCTGTGGTCATGTCACGGTGGAGTCCCAACACACATTTTGGGACGCTGGCTTCGAAAGTGGAGTCCAAAAACGTGTGTTGGGACGCCACCGTCACGACATGACCACAAATTAGATGGTGTTGCACACAAGGTATTATTTATTATTCATTAGTTCATTATTCATTCTATTCTTGATATAATCGTAACAATAAACAATTTGCTATTTCATTCTCTTTTTTAAAAAATCACCATTTAGGAGAAATCATCTTATGACCCATCATGCCTTGCCACCCAGCCAAGGTTTATACGACCCATCGAAAGAACACGATTCCTGTGGCGTCGGTTTTGTCGTCCATATCAAAGGTCAAAAAAGTCATTCCATTATCACTCAGGGTTTGGAAATTCTAAAAAACTTAACCCATCGCGGTGCCACGGGTGCAGACCCGCTGGCTGGTGATGGGGCAGGCATTCTCATTCAAACGCCCGATGCCTTCCTTCGCCAAGAATGTGCGAAACTGGGTATCACGTTGCCACCCCTTGGGGAATACGGCGTAGGTATGATTTTCCTGCCGCAACCACCGCAAAGTCGTGCCGTCTGTGAACAACTTCTCGCCCAATATGTCGCCGCAGAAGGACAAACGCTATTGGGTTGGCGTGACGTTCCCACTTATAATCAGGGACTCAGTCAAGGCGTCATCGCTATTCAGCCAATCATTCGGCAGGTGTTTGTGCAACGTGGCAAGAATTGTCCTGACCAAGACAGTTTTGAACGCAAACTCTTCGTCATTCGCAAACAAGTCGGACATGCCGTGCGCAAACTCCAACTGGAAGGTGGTAAGTCTTATTATGTGCCATCCTTCTCCAGTCGTACTCTCGTTTATAAAGGTATGTTTCTGGCAGATCAAGTGGAAAAGTTCTACCCAGACTTGAATGATGAACGAACGGTGACGGCCCTGGCGTTGGTTCATCAACGCTTCTCTACCAACACCTTCCCCACCTGGGATTTAGCACATCCCTTCCGCATGATTGCCCATAATGGTGAAATCAACACCTTGCGGGGTAACATCAATTGGATGGCGGCCCGGCGTCATTCGATGGCTTCCGAAAAATTGCAGGAGGATTTGAATAAACTCTGGCCCTTAATTGTGGAAGGCCAATCGGATTCTGCAACGTTTGATAATGCGTTGGAACTTCTCGTGGCCGGCGGGTATCCCCTCGCCCATGCCATGATGCTTCTTATCCCCGAAGCCTGGGCAGATAATCCACTGATGGATGAAAAACGGCGGGCCTTCTATGAATACCACGCGGCTTTGATGGAACCGTGGGATGGTCCTGCCGCGATTGCGTTCACGGATGGTCGTCAAATCGGTGCCACCTTAGACCGCAACGGCTTGCGGCCGGCCCGTTACGTTATCACCAATGATGACCACGTTATCATGGCTTCCGAAGTCGGGGTATTAGAAATTCCGCAAGAGAAAATCGTCAAGAAGTGGCGGTTGCAACCAGGCAAAATGTTTCTGGTGGACACCGAACAAGGGCGTATTATTGACGATGCGGAACTGAAGGATCAATTGGCTAACAGCGCCCCTTATCAACAATGGCTAGAGGATTCCCAAATTCATCTGGAAAAACTTCCTCCAGAAGTGGCGGCCATGCCACCGAGTAAGGACATCTTGTTAGACCGTCAACAAGCCTTCGGTTACACTCAAGAAGACCTGAAATTTTTCCTCATTCCGATGGTCGTCGGTGGTGAAGACCCGGTCGGTTCCATGGGTGCCGATGCCTCATTAGCGGTGCTGTCCAACCGGCCACGGCTCCTCTACGATTACTTTAAACAAAGTTTTGCCCAAGTCACCAACCCGGCCATTGACCCGATTCGTGAAGAACTCGTGATGTCGTTGGTCTCCCTGATTGGACCTAGACCTAACCTGTTTGGTGGCACCGGCAAAAAGGCCGACGGGAAACTTCACAAACGTTTAGAAGTGCATCAACCCATTCTCACCAATGTGGACTTGGAAAAAGTGCGGCGCATTGAAACTCGTACTGAAGGTGCGTTTCACACGAAAACGTTAAGCACTTGCTATACCTCTGACCAAGGCGCGGCGGGTATGGTCAAAGCCTTGGAGAGACTTTGCGAACAGGCCGACCGGGCCGTTTCAGATAAGTACAATATCCTCATCCTCTCCGACCGGGGTATGAATGCTGATTTCATTGCCATCCCTGCGCTACTAGCTACTTCCGCGGTGCATCAACATCTGATTCGCAAAGGTCTGCGTACTGAAACCGGCATCGTGGTAGAAACGGGGGAAGCGCGAGAAGTTCAACATGTCTGTCTATTGGCAGGCTATGGGGCGGAAGCGATTAATCCGTACTTGGCCTTTGATACCTTGTCTGCGATTCGTACCACCTTACCCCAAATCTTCACGGTGGAAGAACTTCATAAACGTTATATCAAAGCCCTGAACAAAGGTCTCCTCAAAGTGATGTCGAAAATGGGTATCTCAACCTATCAATCCTACTGCGGCGCCCAAATTTTTGACGGGTTAGGATTGGCAGATGAGTTTTTAGACCAATACTTCACTGGCACGAAATGCAAAACCGGCGGGGTCGGATTGTCTGAAATTGCCGAAGAAACGACCCGCCGGCATCGGCAAGCCTTTAGCAACCTGCATATTTACCGTGACGCCCTCGATGTGGGAGGTGAGTTTGCCTATCGGCAACGCGGTGAAAGTCATATCTGGACGCCAGAGACCATTAGCAAACTGCAACATGCCACTCGTAGCAATAGTCGGGCGTTGTATAACGACTTTGCCCGCATCATCAATGAACAAAATGAACAACTCTTGACGTTGCGCGGCCTCTTTGAATTTCAATGGGCTTGGCAACCGGTGCCCCTGGAGGAAGTGGAACCCGCTTCCGAAATTATCAAACGGTTTGCCACGGGGGCCATGTCCTTTGGTTCCACTTCTTATGAGACGCACACCACTTTGGCATTGGCCATGAATCGGTTAGGAGGCAAGTCGAATACCGGTGAAGGCGGTGAAGAATCCGAACGCTTTAAACCGCTACCCAACGGCGATTCGACTCGTTCTGCCATCAAACAAGTCGCTTCCGGTCGCTTTGGCGTCACCGTGGAATATCTCGTCAATGCGGACGATATTCAAATCAAAATTTCCCAAGGGGCAAAACCTGGGGAAGGGGGACAATTACCAGGTCACAAGGTGGATAAAACGATTGCCCGGGTGCGCCACTCGACCCCTGGTGTCGGACTCATTTCGCCTCCTCCACACCATGATATTTACTCGATTGAGGACTTAGCACAACTCATTCACGATTTAAAAAATGTCAATCCGCGGGCCCGCATCAGTGTGAAACTGGTTTCTGAAATTGGAATTGGCACGATTGCCGCCGGTGTCTCCAAGGCACACGCGGACCACGTTACCATTTCTGGTTATGACGGTGGTACCGGGGCCAGTCCTATCACTTCCATTAAACACGCCGGTCTGCCTTGGGAAATTGGTTTGGCAGACACTCATCAAACGCTGGTTCTGAACCGACTGCGGGGTCGCATAGCGGTACAAACCGATGGTGGTTTGAGAACCGGGCGAGACGTGGTGATAGCGGCATTGCTGGGGGCGGACGAATTTGGTTTTGCCACGGCGCCTCTCATTGTGTTAGGGTGCTTGATGATGCGTAAATGTCATCTCAACACTTGCCCAGTCGGCGTGGCCACCCAAGACCCGGAGTTACGCAAACGCTTCACTGGCAAACCTGAGTACCTGATGAACTACTTCTATTTCATTGCCGAAGAAGTGCGGGAACTGATGGCCAAACTCGGGTTCCGTACCGTCAATGAAATGATTGGTCGCACCGATAAACTCAATGTGCGCAAAGCTGTCAATCATTGGAAAGCCAAAGGACTCGATTTCTCGCGGATTCTCTATCGTCCCCAAGTCAGTGGTGACACCGCTATTTATAATTGTGAAAAACAAAATCACGGTTTGGAAAATGCGCTGGATCATCAACTGATTCAACTGGCTACTCCAGCTTTGGAGGAGGGGAAAGCAGTTCAGATTACAGTGCCAATTCGTAACAGCAACCGCACCGTGGGGGCCATGTTGTCTGGCGAAGTAGCCAAACGTTATGGGTTTGCGGGCTTACCAGAGGATACCATCAATATTAAACTGACCGGTAGTGCCGGCCAAAGTTTTGGTGCCTTCTTAGCCAAAGGAGTGAGTCTGGAACTGATTGGCGATGCCAATGACTATGTGGGCAAAGGGTTAAGTGGTGGACGCATCATTATCACTCCCCCCAGTCAATGTCCCATCGTGCCAGAAGACAACATTGTCATTGGTAACACGGTCCTCTATGGTGCCATCAGTGGTGAATGTTACTTTCGAGGGGTGGCGGGAGAACGTTTTGCGGTCCGTAATTCTGGTGCAGTAGCGGTGATTGAGGGTGTAGGTGACCACGGTTGCGAATACATGACTGGCGGTGTCGTAGTCGTCATTGGCCAAACGGGTCGTAACTTTGCCGCAGGAATGAGTGGTGGCATTGCCTACGTTCTCGACGAGAAAGGGGATTTTGAGAAGCATCGTTGTAACCGCACCATGGTAGAAATGGAACGGATTCCAACCAGTGGTCGGGCAATTGGTAGCGACTTGGAATCTTTGAGTTTAGAACAGGTCATGCAAGACTCGTTAAGTCAAGATGAAGTGCGTCTAAACTGGTTGATTCGGCAGCATTTGCACCACACCAAAAGTAGCGTGGCACAGAAGATTTTGGAGAAGTGGTCTGAGTATCTGCCGCGTTTTGTGAAAATTGTCCCAATTGATTACCGGCGGGCGTTGCTACAGTTGCAAAAGGAGAAGGAAGCCGAAAAGGAAGTTGTCAGTATGAGTCGTGAACAACGGCTGGCGGCTTAGTGAAGAAGAAATTCAGGGGACTTTCACAGTTTGTAGCGAAGTCCCCTGAAGTTGTTCTGGACGTTATTCACTATTGTAGCGCGAACTTTGGCAATGAGAACTGCGGTTGACTTTCTCAATTGGTGCTAAACTTCACTCAAGTTAGATTTACATTTCCGACAGGAGACTTTCAATGGCAATGTTATTACCGACTCCTCAATATCAAGCGCGTCCAACGATTTTGACTCACCTACTTCATACGAAAGAAGTGGCGCCGTCGGTCGTGTGTGAAGCCGAATATTGGGAGAAATATTATGAAGACTCAGACCATCATTATGAATGGAACAACGGCTATTTGGAGGAGAAAGGCGTGTCTGATAAACTGACCTTGTTTAGTTATGAATGGTTTTTTGAACTGTTACGAAATTATTTACGAGTGACCCAGGTCGGCCAACTGGTGGCCCTGGAAACTGGTTTTCGGTTAGCCTTACCTCATAAAGTAACCATTCGCAAACCTGACTTGGGTGTGATACTGAAAAGCAATCCGGTACCGTGGAACGATACCGATAATTCCTTCCGTGGCATTTGTGATCTCTGCGTGGAAGCGTTGTCCGATTCCACCAAACAGGAAATGGAACGCGACACCAAAATCAAGTTCAAAGAGTATGCGCAAATTGGGGTACCAGAATATTACATTTTGTATGCCCACGGGGAACCGCAACAGTTTTATCGTCTCACGTCTGCCGGAACGTATGTGCCTATTCAACCTGTTTCTGGAGACCTGATTTGTTCGACGGTCCTTCCTGGTTTTCAATTTCGAGTGTCGGACTTGCAACGGCAACCATCACCGGAAGAGATGAGTGAGGATCGGGTTTATCAAGGCTTTATGTTGCCCGCGTTGCAAGCCGAAAAACAGGCGCGACAATGGGTGGAACAACTTCTGACACAGGAGAAAGAGGCCCGACAAGTGGCTGAAGTTCAGGCACGACAGGCTGAATTTCAGTCGCACCAGGCTGAGGTTCGTGCGCAACAAGAATGGCAGGCACGCCAATTTGCGGAACTGCAAGTGCAACAAGAACGAGAGGCTCGACAAGCGGTTGAGGCGAGACTTCAACAATTAGAGGCGGAGTTAGTAAAACTCCGCCAACAACAGTGATGGTCAATAGATTCAGGAGTTCTTCGCTGTGCTTTGTCCCCCCATTGTAAGGCCACGTTTTGAACTCTTGAATTAAGAGACAATTGAGATGTCTAAAAATTTGGATAGGGATGCAATATGGGTGAAATATCGTGCGGTTTCTCTTAGGTCTGGAACTCTGATTGAGATGATTAAATGAGGACTCTGAACGGAGGCTTGACTAATCAAAGTCCATCTGAAAATCATTCTAATCAGAGTTCAGACAGAGAACCCACATTGCATCACTACCAAAATTTGTGCTAAGGATGGTTCTCTTTATAAAATTTCGGCAATGATTGCACCGTATCCTCTATCCAAACCTTGATTGCCTCCTGTAAAGCCAATCCTATTGCGGTTTCCCACTCTTTTTGAGTAGTCGTCAAAGCCTCTTTGACATCCGCCAGAAACGCTTCTCGTTGAGTCAGTTCCATCCCTTCATTGAGAATATAATCAATTCCCAATCCTGTGGCAGCACCTATCACAGTGCCGAGAGGACCGCCTAGCGTACCCACGGCGCCCCCTGAACCTGCTAATACGGCTTTAGAGACGAAGGGGGCCGAAAATTTGGC
The DNA here is from genome assembly GCA_011391085.1 of Thiotrichaceae bacterium. GTDB lineage: Bacteria > Pseudomonadota > Gammaproteobacteria > Beggiatoales > Beggiatoaceae > JAABRD01. The sequence goes on from JAABRD010000027.1 coordinate 37,410, forward strand.
TAACAATCCTTTGCTAGTGGCACTGGCCACCGTTTTGCCGGCCATACTCTTTCCAGCGGCACTGGCTACAGTTTTACCTGCGACGGCCCCTCCGGCGATTAGTGTTGCACCGACGGTTGCGCCCTTGACACCTTTTTCATACTCTGCTAAATTAATTTTTTGCCATTGACTTTCCCAGTCTAACGTCAACTCCACCGTCCCCGGCGCGGGGGTTGTCAAGAGAGTCGTGGAACGGGCCAAAAACGCCTGAAATTCAGTTTGTAAAGAGGAGACGATGGTCAAATAATCGCGATGGGCAGTGTGTAGCACTTCGCGAAACGTTGCTTGCAGTTGTGGGTCTGTCACCTCTGGACGCAAGACGATTTGTTCATAATGCTGATGTAGATAGGCTTCGACATCGTATGCGACGGCCTCTGTTAAACTCATCGCTTCAACACTCAAAGCATGTTGGGTTGCGGAAGCTGTCGCCTCCCATAAAATTTGATAGGTAGTCGGATAGGCAAAATACCAGTCAGCAAAACGATCAATGTAAGGATTGAGATTATTAAATATCTCAGTCAGTTGGGCATGTAAATGTTTCTCAGTTTGAGTCAGCAATTGTGCTTTTGCTTTCTCCAAAGTTGCCACTTGCTGATTCACAAAAGTGGAATAGTCTTGACTATTGGCAATGACACGAACCATTTGACCGGCTTGGTTTTTATACACTAAAGTGACTTGAGGTGGGACTTGGGAGTGAATCCCAGTCTTTATCACAGAGTTGTCGGAATGGACGGTTTGGTGATAGCGGACCCGCACTAAGAGGCTATCATACCATTGCCTGCCAAATGTTAAAGCTAACAACACTGTCATCACAGTGAGGACGGCTAGAAAAATACTTTTGGTCATAACTTCAATGATGGATAATAGGTTGAGTACCGAAATACTATAACATGAAAAACCAGGAGTCCGTCGAATTCCAGATCGAATTCCAGGAGTCCAAAGCCACGCTTTGGACTTCTGGGGATGGTGTGAGACTCATGGAGAGTGAGGGTGAATTGTAAAAATGCTTGCGCACTATCTTAATAAAATCATTCAAGGGGATTGTCTGGAATTGTTAAAACAAATACCAGCAAACAGTATCGACATGACCTTTGCGGATCCACCGTTTAATTTGAAGAAAGGTTATAAAAGTTATCGCGACCAGTTGGCTTTACAAGAATATCTGCATTGGTGTGAACAGTGGATTTTCGAAATGGTGCGCATTACGAAACCGACAGGTTCAATTTTTCTACATAACATTCCGAAATGGTTGTCCTATTATGCCAGCTTTTTGAATCAAATCGCAGATTTCAAACATTGGATTAGTTGGGACGCTCCAACTTCGCCGATGGGGAAGACCTTGCAACCGAATCATTACGGCATTTTGTTTTATGCCAAAGAGGCTAACCAATTGAAATTTTATGAAGTTCGTTATCCTCATAAACGAGATCGCAAGAGTAGTTATTTGTTAAAAGATTATGGCGGCAAAAAAACCATTTTGCATCCTTATGGTTCATTGGTGTCGGATGTGTGGACCGATATTCATCGCGTCAGGCACAATAAACATCGGGATGAACACCCTTGTCAGTTGCCAATTCATTTGTTGGAAAGGATTATCTTGATGACCACGGATGAAAATGATATTGTGTTAGACCCCTTTTCTGGAACTGGAACAACCGCTATTGCGGCAAAACGGTTAGGTCGGAATTACATTGGTTTAGAACTGGATGCCGATTATGTGCAAATTGCGGAGAAGAAACTGGCACAAGAGTCCTCTTGTTCAAAATTAGGTGATTGGTGGGTCAGTTTTTTCCTAAATCAGGTGGTTACCTTACGAGATGAAGATTGGCAATATTTGCAAGCATTTTTCGACATACCTGCCAAACCTCAAGAGGTGGATGCGAAACCCATTGTGTTGAAACCGACGGCCCCAGTTTCAGTCCCTTTGAGAAGTCATGGTAAAGCGGTGATTCAAAAAAAAGGACAAAGTGACAGTTGGCAGGATGGGTTATTTTAAGAGGAGGCAAAGCTAATACTTGAACCTATCCCAAAAATGATTTTCTCGAAAATGCACCGGTGGTGTGGAGGCTTTAGCCGGCTGACAGTAGGCGCCCCCCGTCTTTCCCAACGTGCAGGGTCTGCCTACTGTCAGCCGGCTAAAGCCTCCACTCCACCATGGCCCGGTTGGGATAGGTTCTTTGGATTCGAGACCATTATTCATTATTCATTATTCATTATCCCATTATCCCCAATGACTCCTATTATTATCGCCTTAGACTATCCTGATCCTAAATTAGCTTTATCCTTGACGAAACAACTTGACCCACAACACTGTCGTCTGAAAATTGGTAAAGAATTGTTCACCCGTAGCGGTCCGCCATTGGTGGAAGAACTTGTCAAACAGGGGTTTGACATTTTTTTAGATTTAAAGTTTCACGACATTCCGAACACGGTAGCCCGCGCTTGTGAAGCCGCGGCCCAGTTAGGTGTGTGGATGATCAATGTCCATGCTTTAGGGGGACGCCAGATGTTATTGGCGGCCCGCGAAGCAGTGGCAAAGTATTCTCCACAGCCCTTACTGGTCGCGGTCACTCTTCTCACCAGTTTAGAACGGAATGACATTTATGCAATTGGTTTACATGGAGAACTGGATGAAAACGTCCTTCGGTTAGCCCGTCTTGCCGATGCTTGTGGGCTAGATGGAGTAGTCTGTTCGCCTTGGGAGATTGCACTGATTAGGAAAACGTTGGGCAATTCTTTCACATTGGTAACGCCCGGCATTCGTCCAGCAAGCAGTGCGACAAATGACCAAAAACGTATTATGACGCCTGCCCAGGCGGTACAGTTGGGTGCCAATTATCTGGTGATTGGACGTCCTATCACGGCGGCACCGGCACCGTTGCAGGCGTTGTTGGAAATAGAGGAAACGATAAGAGAAACGCGAGACTAGAGGCGTTGGCTACAATGCCAATGAGTGGCGAAACAATTAAAATAGCGGTGGACTAGAGGCTTTAGCCGGTGGGGGGGCATTGCGATTTCAATTATCTTCCCCCCTCCAGCTAAAGCCTCAATGCCATTAAGTTAAGGAATGAAATAAGTTAAGGAATGCAAGTGGCCAAAGAATTAAAATGGCGGTGGACTGGAGGCTTCAGCCGGTGGGGAGTCCCGTGTTCTCAATATCTGTTCTGCACCCTCCGGCTAAAGCCTCTAGTCCACCTGTCGATTCATTTCAGGTGCTTTTTCCCTTAACTGAATGGCATTGCGGGCCAAAGCCTCTAGTCCGCCGCCATTTTAAATGCCTCTAGTCCACCGCCATTAAACCACCGCCATTTTTAGGATAGGTTCAACGCATCTTCTCGTAAGCCTTCTCATCCTCCCCTCCAAATATTTCCAAACACCGGTTTATCAAAGTGGCTAACTCTCCCGTCATGATTGCAAAGTCGGTATCAAATCGTTGAGAGTGGGTCTCGACATTAATATCACTGACTTGTTCTTGAATCGCATCTAAAAATTGTAAATGTCTCATCACTAACTCGTCGTCAATCACTAACCCAATGCGACTGTTCCACTTTAATGCCAGACGAGTGACTAATTTACCAGCTTCCAAATGCGCCTGAATTTCTTCGGCTAACAGGTCTTGCCGCTTGCAATTGACGACGGCGCCTTCTACGGAAGAGTCCACCAGTTCACAAGCGTCTGCCAGTTCAAAATCCGTCGGGCAACTGTCGGAGTCGGTTAACCATTGGGTCATCACCCGTGCGGGCGAATCTTGCAACTTGGGTGGAGTCACTGGCAAATGTCCCAAGGTGTTGCGCAACAGGGTGATAAAGTCTTCGGATTTTTTCCGGCTGGCCGTGTCAATGAGTAACCAACCGTGCCGAGTGTCAAGGTAAGCATATTGATAGGTGGAACGGGTGAACGCCCGTGGTATCAATTCTTGAAGAACCTCTTCACGAATTTCGTCTTTTTCTTTCTTCCGCACTTTTCGCAATTGTTGCGTTTCAATTTCTTCTACCTTTTCATTGACAAATTCACGAATGACAGAGGCAGGCAAAATTTTTTCTTCGCGCCGGGCGGTTATCATAAAACATTTTTGGGCCACGTGACACAAGGATTCACTGTCTTTTCCTAACGGTGAGACCCAACCTTGACTGTCCATTGCCATGCGACCACAAGGTTGAAAGGCATCCTCTTGGAGTTTTTGTTCGAACTCTTTCGCAGTTAATGTGAAAGGTTTCAGAAAACGATAAATATGTAGATTTTTGAACCACATGGTTGTTAGTTATTTCAGTTATCAGTTATCAGTTATCAGTTGGGTGGACGAGAGGCTTTAGCCGGTGGACTAGAGGCTTTAGCCGGTGGTAGGCGTACCCCATACTTTAATCGTGTGCCCCTTCACCGGCTAAAGCCTCTAGTCCCGCGACATATTGCAATAGGTGGACGAGAGGCAGTTTTAGCCTCTAGTCCCGTGAAAAAGGGCTTCATATTTGTCCTAGTTTCCCACATGAACCACCACCGTCCGCCACCCTCCTTGTCTGCGATGTTCCCATAGATAAATTCCTTGCCATGTCCCCAATGCCAATTGTCCATTGAGAATGGGAATCGAGAGACTCGTTGCTGTCAATGCCGCTTTGATATGGGCGGGCATATCATCGGCCCCTTCTAACGTGTGCGAATACAATGAATCACCTTCTGGCACCAAGCGATTTAACCACCGTTCCAAATCCCTTTTGGCAGAGGGGTCAGCATTTTCTTGGATGACTAAGCTGGCTGACGTATGTTGTATAAACAGTGTGCAAAGTCCTTCGGATATACCACTCTCATGGATGTAACCTGCCACTTGAGGAGTGAAATCAAATAAGCCCTGCCGTGGCGTATGCACATTAAGGGTTTTCACTGGCATAACGATTCTCTCTGATGTCGTTGGCCCAATTCTACATAATAGTTGGCCAAATAAGCAAAATATTCCATTTCCGAAGGGGTGACAGGTCGAATTTTTTCGACTGGGCGGCCTCGCCACAAGTAGCCACTGTCTAAAACTTTTTTAGGGGGCACCAGACTCCCAGCGGCAAGTAAAGTGTAAGGCTGTAACATCACCCCGTCAAGTATAATCGACCCAATCCCAATCAGGCAATGATGTTCTATCGTGCAAGCATGTAAAGTCGCTTGATGGCCCACTGTCACTTCTTCACCAATCACCAATGGATAGCCCGGCGAATACCGTCCTTCATGGGTTACATGTAGCACCGTGCCATCTTGAATGTTGGTGCGGGCGCCAATTGTAATACGGTTAATATCCCCGCGTGCCACTACCATGGGCCACACAGAAGCATAATCACCTATAGTTACCTCACCAATGATGACAGCCAGTGGATCCACATAAGCTGTCAGCGCGACAGAGGGTAATAAATTTTCAAATTTGCGGATAGGCATAGTAATTGCATTAAGCTAAACTAAATAGAAATGACGTTCACAGTGAAGTCCTAAAAAGATTTGACAACTTTTGAAAAATTGTCAAATCTCACGACTCTCAAATGAAGTTGCTGTGAATTGATTTTCTCAAACATTTTAAAAGCTCTTCTACTCATTATGATGACGCAAACCTATACAGTAAGACAAGATAATACCTTGCATAATGTTACCCAACAGTTCTATAACGATGCTAACAAACATCCCCTCTTGTTAGACCGTAACGCTCTTCTCAAATACCCTGAGAAGGCGGAAGAGAGATGGGGGTTACCAGAATGGGACAATTTGCAAGAAGCGGGTTTTTACCTGGATTTACGGTCTTATCACAACGCCTTTATAGACGGCGTGCGGTGGCGCTTAACTCAAGCGGGCGTTGAGATTGAAGGGAGTGGTACGGAGAGAAGCAACAATCCTGCTATCGTGACCAAAATTTGGGAAAACTATGCCCCCGTTATCAATCGCTGGGCCGAATATTATGACATCCCTTGCGTGTTGATTGTCGCTACGATTGCCACCGAATCACATGGCAGTCCTAAAGCCTTGAAGATTGAACAAGGCTATATGTCGGACGTAGCGACGCCCCACCGTATCAGTGCGGGATTGATGCAAACTTCCTTATTTACGGCGCGTTCCACACTTCAGAAAAGCGCCATTGACCACACTTGGTTATTTAAAGCGAACAACTCGATTCAGGCGGGGACCAGTTATCTTGCCGAACAACGTGCATTGACAAATTTGGATCCGCCTAAAGTGACTTGTGCTTATCGGATGGGAGACATCTATTATGCCTCCACTCCAGAGAACCGTTGGAAGATATTACAAATGTTAAACCACTGTGATCGATTTGTCAAGTGGTTCAACGACGCCGTAGTCGTTCTAGCAGAACATCCTCTTACGCCAAGCGTTCCGTATGAACATTATTTTATATAGAGGAGAGAGGAGAGTGGACAGTGGACAGTGGATAGCGGCTTTAGTGGATAGTGGATAGCGGCTTTAGTGGATAGTGGATAGTGGATAGTGTCACTATTCACTGTTCAACAAACCCATCCTCCCACACTTCTCCCCCGCCAGTTGACAAGCGTGATGTAACGCCACTTCCAAATCTTGCTGACGACATAAACTATCAATGATGCCAGCATTGAACGTATCGCCTGCCCCCAACGTGTCTATCACCTGGGGAGGCGGATAAGCCGGACTATGTAGCAACCTACCCTCACTTCCTAACGCATACCCTCCCTCATCACCCCACGCACACACGCAACTCCAGGAGTTCAAAGCGTAGCTTTGTCGCATCGCCCGCAAAAACGTCGGCGCGTCAAAATACCCCTGCGACATCGCAAATCCTTTGGAGAACAATAATATATCTGCATACCCAAACAACGCTTCAATCCCCACTCGCGGCTTTTCTATCTCTACCGAAACCGGCAAGTTTGGATAACACGAACGTACCCGTTGCAACATCTTCACCGTCTCCTCTACATTCCGCCCTTCAAAATGAATCCACTCAAAAGACGATAAGTCAATTTTCTCAAAATCTGCCCAACTAAATTCTGGCAGGTCTCGATAATGCACAATCGTTCGTGACCCATTGCGTTGATTTAACAAAATATAAGACGTTGGCACCGTCCCTTCTGACAGAATGCGACAAGGACCAATATCAATTGCAAACAGGGCCAGGTCCGCTAAAATTCTCTTCCCTTCCGGCGACTCCACACAGACGCCTCCCCAACTACAACGATGTCCGAGTTGGCTTAACATCACCAACGTATTGGTAGCGTTTCCACCCCGACAAATTCGTTGCTGAATCGCCCGCACCTCAGTATCCTCTTGGGGATAATTTTCTACCGTGTTAATAATATCTAAAGTGGCAATGCCAATAGCTAAAATAGAAGACATCAGATAACTCTCCAAATAAGTAAGTGTACATAACCAATCTGCTATAATGAAAAGTATTTTATACAATACTTCGGACAGTTTTTTACTCTCTTAAATAAAATCAAAGGGTTACGAAACGGGTACCCGTTTCTTAACCGATTGAAATATAAATAAATTTTAAAAATCTGTTCGAACTATTGATTTATACAGAATTTCTGGTAATCATGTTATAGTGATATTCATTAGTGGTAAAATGTGAGATCAAATAGGATATTTAGATTTCATGATAGCCTATAGATAAGTAGTGAAGCAGAAATTTTCTGGTATAATGACGCCCTTACCCTCACCCCCGGCCCCTCTCCCTCTGGGAGAGGGGCCGGGGGTGAGGGCGACGATTGAAAATACCGTAAAATTTCTGCTTCAGTACTTACCATGTTTTCTGCTTCACGTCACACATTAATTTAACACAACTCAACTATTATTATGACCCCTCTAAATTTCAAACGCTGTTTAAACATTGTTAGCCTCCTCCTGTTAACCACTCCTGCCACCCTTACTGCGACTCCTCCAGATCCGACCGCAGGGCAACGTTCCGTGCGAATCATTGGTGGGCAACCCGCCGAACCTGGGGATTGGCCTTGGATAGTGTCCATTAATCTCTCCAGCGACAATTCTGTGCGTTGTGCAGGGAGTCTCATTCATCCCAATTGGGTGTTGACCGCGGCCCATTGTTTGGATGATAAGGACAACGGCATCGTCAAAAAGGAAGACCTCTTTGTGGTGGTTGGATTGTACAAGCAAAGCAATATCGGAACGGAAGGCGAGAAAATCGAAATCAAGCAAGTGCTTCAACATCCTGATTGGCACAATGCAGATTCTTATAATTGGCCCGATATTGGCTTGTTGGAATTGGCCACCCCTTCCAAACAACCTCCTCTAACCTTGATAACTCAAGACAGCCCGGCCACTGCACCAGGTCAACTTGCCACCGTCATGGGATGGGGAAAAACGTCATTGGAGTTTGCCAACAAAGGTTCTGATGTCTTGCAAGAAGTGGAATTGCCCATTGTGTCTGATGAAGTATGTAAACAGGCTTACATCGATGAGGAACCGATTCTCAAGACGATGGTTTGTGCCGGCCTGAAAGAGGGTGGCAAAGACACTTGCTTGGGTGATAGCGGTGCGCCACTGGTGGTTTGGGAAGATTCGCAGTGGAAACAATTGGGGATTGCCAGTTACGGAGGTAAACAAGATGGCCCCGACTGCGCGGGTCCCGATGCGTATGGAGTCTATAATCGTGTCTCTGCATTCATGGATGTGATTAACCAATACGTGACGATTTCTACTACACCCACCACACCTCCCACCACACCTCCTACCACCACACCTCCTCCCACCACACCTCCCACTTCCCACCCTTCTTTTACGGGCGCCGTGGACTATGATGGAATCTGGCAATCAGAAGCCACCCCTAATACGTTCTTCATGCTAAGAAGATTTGGTTATGCGTTGACGGTGGTATTGTTGCATGACAATGGCCAAAGTTGGCACCCCCTTGTCGGTGCTGTGGGACCTGCCAAGACCATCATATCCAGTGCCTCTATCTCCCCCATAGAAATGACTGCAGAATTTCAGCCACAGTCTTCCAAGGAAGCGATCTTGACTATCACGGCTTGTACACCTAAATCGGACCAACCTCAAGCGAAATGTCCCTGGACGGTGGGGACGCAGATGGAATTGAAGAAGACGTTTTAGTGGCACGTTTCCCGGCTGAAGCCTCTAGTCCCGGCCCGGCCAATAAATCATGCGGGACTAGAGGCTTCAGCCGGTGGCAGGGGCACGTTTCCCGGCTGAAGCCTCTAGTCCCGGTTGCGTGACGGCTAGTCCTGATTTTTCATCAAAAAACCCTTCCGCGCCAGCGTCTGTAAACCTTCTTCGATATAGTTTACTAAAAATTTTTGTAACTCTGCCCGGTCTATGTCACTCGTCATCTTTTTATCGCCCCCTTGGTAGAGAAGCAATTTGCCTTCCTCTATGCGTTTCCATAAGAGGTCTAACAAATCCTGACGATTGCGAGTCCCGTCCAAATAGCCCAACAGGTCACCTGTGGCAAAGTCCAGTTGAATGGTTTCATGGCGCAAGTTAGGCACTTCGTGACTGTCGCGACTGATTAATCTAGCCAATGGACTGGCTAATGGAGAGTCACTGATGTGGGTGGTAAATTGCGGTGGATAAACATGCAGTTCGATAATCTTTTTCAGGTGAAATTCCAGTAGCAGGGTTTTCACTTCTTGAATATTGTCAGGGGACATGATAGTGAGGTAAGTCGCTTTATCCACCTTGCGCAGGGATTTCTTGATGGTTTGGAGAATCTCCACAAAGGTGAGACACTGTGGCCAAACTTCTCCCAACGCGAGACAAACGGCTTTCAACAAGGGGGAGGCGATGGAAACAACGGCTTCGCCGGCGGCATTCATAAATTTTTCTAACCCTTCATTGACCACCGCTTCGTCAGGTATCGAGGTAGCTTGAATAAATTGTGGCGAGGCAGGTTTGAGGGAGGAGGCGAGATAGAATTTGTCAAGGTCCTGGGGGTCTAGTGTGCGGCGCACTGGTAGTCCAAGGTGACATAAAAGGGTTTCACGAAACGAGTTATTGCGTAGGAAATCCAAGTATTGTTCTTTTTCTATCACGTCGAGACCAAACGTATTGGTCTCGTGAGACAAAAATTTTTCTAGGGAGACAAAGGGTTCTTTGGCATCCGTGACATATTGTAAGCCATGATGTTGTGCTTGCGCAATCAACTCGTGGAAAAACACCGGATCGTTGTCTTCCTCCAAATATTCATGGAAGAAGTAATTTTCTTGCAATTGACTAACGCGATCCAGTTCTTTGCGTAATGAGAGACTGTAGGAATCAAATTTGTCCTTGATGGAGTGAATCAGAAATTGGAGGAATCTCTTAGCCTCCTCTAACTTATCCTTGGGTGCGTTTATTTCAAGAGTGCGATATAAAATCATCTCACGTAACGCACGATTGGCAGACCAGCCGGGGTAAATGTTATAACTGACATACGCAATGCCATTGGGTTGCAAATGTTGGGAACAAATTTGCAACAGTTTTTCGCGCACCAGTGGAGGGACCCAGGAATAGACGCCGTGGGCAACAATGTAGTCAAATTGACCCAGTTGAGGGGTGATGTCTAAGATATTTAGGTGTTGGAGGACAATATTTGTCAATCCCAAGTCACGAATATTTTGTTGCCCAGTTAGAATTTGTTGGGCGGACCCGTCGATGCCTAAAAATTGTCCATGGGGAATGGTTTGGGCCATTGCCATCGTGTTCACGCCACTGGCGCAACCCAGTTCGAGGACTCGACAGGTGGGGACAGGAGGAGGTTGCAGACCAAAGAGAGTGGCTAAAGTGGCCAAGTGATTGGGTTGTGTGTGTTGGTAAATGTGTTTGGTGTAAGGGATGTGATCGTAGGTCATGGAGAATGAGTGAAAAATGAATAGTAAATCACACTGGAGCGTAATAAGAATTATTGCGCTGTGCGCCATTGCGCAATAATTCTTATTGCGCTCCAGTGAAGGTGTACAAATTTATGGGAATGTTACTGTGTATGCGATTAGGAACTTTAAAATCAAGAAGAATGAACTTCCCCATTGATTTTCAACTGAATCACTTCCAAACTGTCCAGACCTTCATTGTCCACCACTTTGACCGCAATGATGTGACTCCCCGGTTTGAATGTCTCCGTTTGGGTGCCCTCTTTATCAATCATCACGTCGGCTTTAAAACCGTCTGGTTGCTGGTAGCTGAAATCCCATGCATAAAATTCTATGCCTACGTCCGATTCGCCTTGGGCAACCAATTCAATTTCGTGTGATCCTTTGCTATCCAATCCTAAATCATTCAGTTTGACGGTTAACTTAGGTTTCTTGGCAATGGGGACGATGTCATCCACCCTGACTAACTCGATGAGGAGGTTTTCTTCATTCTTGAGGCGGGCCACTTCTTGAATGGCGCCTTTGCCAAAGCTAAAGGCAATCAAAATGCCCACGGGTAGCCGTTGTTGCACCTGTTGATCAAAGCGTTTGCTATCAAAGCGTTTACAGGCGGATTGAAAGTTGTCAATCACATTGCGTCCGACGTTATCAGAACGTTTGACTTGAATCGGCAAACCGTCTTTCGTGCGTCCATCTAGCCCCAAATCACTGCGTTGTTTGGTATTTGCCACGCCTCCATATTGTTGAATAATCCAGGTTTCAAATTCGAAAGCGTTGGAATAGCGCAAGGTGTCATAATCGTATTTATGCAGTTGCACCACAAAAGGTTTGGAGAACAAATCTTGTTGCTTCTGCAACCGCATTTCCGACACTTTGATCGCCTGCACCGATTGGTCAATGCCAATCCATTGACGTTTCAATCGATCTGCCACCGCCACAGTGGTGCCTCCTCCCACAAATGGGTCTAACACGGTATCCCCTTCGTTGCTGGCGCATAAGAGAATACGTTCCAGAAGGGCTTCGGGTTTTTGAGTGGGGTAGCCGATGCGTTCTCTAGCTTGTGATTGAACAGGTTTTATATCTGTCCAGTTATCACCTATAACGACACCTTTCGACTTGTTTAAATAGCGTTTAACTCTTGGAGTGCCTTTACTCGACCAAACTATATAGTTATGGTTCTCCAATAACTCCAATTTTTCTAAAGTTGTTAGCTTCTTACACTTTTCAGCACCAACAAGTTCGGTAATAATTTTGTTTGGTACTGCCCAACTCCTACCGATATTAGCTGGATGATACCCTTTAAATTCCGGATCCTTAGGATTCCTTTTTGGACCAGTCAAATCACCAGACATCCAAATGCCTCTGTCATCTTCATTTTTATAAAACCCGTTTTTGTATTCTTCAGATAATTCGGCAAAGATTGCATTATAACTATGCTTTTCGGATTTTCCATAATAAAAAATATGGTCTGTCAAACTTGGCATTTTCTTTCGGGTATCATTGTGGGCGTTGGTTCGTTGCCAAGTGATTTCATTTTTAAAATTCTCATAACCAAACACCTTATCCAAGATGTACACCCGAATATAAGCATTCGCGTGCCAATCACAATGCAGGAAAATCGCCCCCGTCGGTTTCAACAACCGGTGCATTTCCAGCACCCGGTCTTTTAACCAGGCAACATAATGGTCAATGCCACCAGACCAACGGTCTTGAAAACTTCGAATTTCACCGGCGTCTCCCCAAATAACTTCATAGTTGCGATTGGAGAAGAAGGGGGGATCGAGGTAAATGAGGTCGATACTATTGGATTCCAAATTCCTCAAAATCTCTAAATTGTCACCCAGGATGAGTTGATTCATAGTTAGATATTTCTAAATGGGAAGATAATAAAGTTTGGGACCAGGCAGGGGCGGAGAAATTGTGTGACTCACCTTACCTGACTGGTTATACAAAACTAGGATTTGAATTTCAAATAATACGTCTCCACTGTTGCCAAAATCCGTTGAACTTGGGTGAGTGACTTGCGTGCTTCATATTGGGTAAATTTAACCGATAACTGATAATCTGCCCGGTGCCGTAAAATTTTGGCCTGTTCCAATTGCCTTCCCAATTTTTGCAGACCGTTATCTGAATGAGAGAGTAATTCAGCAATGATTTTCTCGTGAGAATCTCCTACTATTCCCTGTTTGGGTAATTTTTCTAAGAGAGTCTTGCAAACATGAAAAGCACAGTAATACCCACGACTGGCCGCATTTCTGTAGTCAACCTCTTGACGACCTTGAACACTTTGTTGTGCTGAACTGAGAAAATCTTTGGCATCCATTTATTCCACTCCTAACACTTCAAACGTGACCACAAATCCACCCTGGAATACTTGGGGAGAACATTCATCTACACTTCTATTGGCCAGTTCAAAATCCATCTCAACATTTTTTTCCACGGAAATTTCATACACCGGTACCCCATAGTGAAACCACTGACCTTCCCCATCTTCCAGCATGGCCAAATGAAATTGATTAGGTAAAACCGGCAATCTATTTTGCAGGAGTATCGACATGGCGAGGTTGATAAGACCTTCTAATTGAACATCGTCCACCTGTTTTTCCGCCATAAAACGCCGCACCTGTGGGGCTAGTTTCGCAAAGGGATGGGGTTGCTTAGGACGATAACTCTCCCGTCGCTTCAGTAACTCAGCGGCACGCTGAAAGTGCCCGGCTAATCCATAAAAGTAAATGGCTTCATCCAAATATTTCAACTTGGTCGGTGAAGAGTGTTCAAATAATTTTAACCATTGCCCTGCGGCGCGTGAAAATTGACCACGCTTCACTAAGGAAGCGGCGTCTTCGGCTAACTGCGCGGCAGATTTATTTGGTGACGACCGATAGAGAACGGGGCTGGGAAACTTCAAAACAGTTTTTTTGATAGCGGTGCTAATCGTCATGGATAGTTACCTTTGACTAATGGTATTCTGGATAGTGATGCAATGAGGGTGATACAAGTATTTAGGATTGGCTGTGTCCTATCAAGACTACCAGTCCTTGCCTATCATCTAAAATTAACGGTGACCTGAAATTCAATTTCTTTGACGTTTTCGTGTAAGTCCTATTTAGATATTTTACCAACTAAATCTTTAAATCCAAGGTGATGTGGAGAACTAATTTTCAACATCCGTTCTGGACGGTCATGAATGCCTGTGTGGGGGTGATGCAGGGTCATTTTTTTGGCCACTAGGATATTCCTGATATTAATGAAACGATAGTCATAAGAGTTCAGAAAATTTTCTTGATCCCAAAATACTTTGCCAATCGCCTGACAATAGGCAACAAGACATTGTGCGCCCTTGAGTTGCTGAATGATTCCTGATTCCAAACTGGTCGTTGCCTTGGCTTTCATTTCAATACAGAGAATAACTTGATTTTCACCAGAATCAGCCACGATGACAAAATCTGCGCGTTTGCACTCGCCTTTTGAACAGTTAAATACTTTCTCCGGTGCTGGAAAAGCATCCATTTTAATCACAATAGCATTGTTAGGCATTCCGAAAATCGTCACGGAATAAGGGGGAGGACCTGGTTCTGTGAGTGTGACCTGCTTTCTCTGGTCGTTATAAGGACTATCTTCCAATGGTACAGTGGCCGTACCCATAATCATCTCTTTAAGGATGACAATATCAGACATTATTCTCCTCCCCAGACGATGCTTTCCTGAATCCGGTTCATCGTCCCAATCGTGGTATCGAAACTACGGACCTCAATGCCAAGTTCTGGATAAATGTTGGCAGGGGTCAGGGTTTGGCATTTCGTTTGTTCCTGCTTACCCTCCAACCTCACCAGTGCTTCTTCGGCAATATAGACTTTAACCTTCTCAGAAGAAATCAATTCTTCGGGCTGGTATCCCTCTATTTCAGCAATTCGTTTCAGATGAGGTTTATCGTGATTAAGCATAATTAGGGTGTTTAACTCCTTGACAATATAATCGCTATGGGTGGTGATGAAAACCTTAATACCCAAATTGACCAGACGCGCCAACAATCGCGCTACACGCCGCTGATTTTCAGGGTGTAGATTGAGTTCGGGTTCATCTATCATCAGTAAATCACCAGGCTGGGCTACATGGCGAAGATAAAACCCAAGATCCAACAGAGAACGTACTGCACTGGAACTTTCATCCATAGTCAGTTTGATTTCTTTGCCAGTTGGCACATAGTAGAGTTCATCGTTGGAGGTGACGATGTACTTACCGCCAATCATATCGGTAAAATGGTCCAATACCTCAGGATGTTTCTCAGCCAGGAAACTGCTTTGTCTGATAATGCCTTCCAGTTGCTGGGTAAAATCCACATTTGTTTTTACAGGCAAGGCATAATCTTGATAATTCTTAAAGAGTAACTCCATCGGATTCACTTCGTTGTCGGTTCGAATCAGTGTATCTAGTAGGCGACTCCGGGCAAAATTTAGTTCTTTACGAAAAACAACGGCCCCTGTTCTTTCGGCACTGGCAATGAACGGTCTGGGGAGAAGGGTAGCCCAAATAATATCCTTGAGTGAATTAGCAATGTAATATGTAATCACATCTGTGGAAATTTTTCTCTCCTCTTTTTCAATCAACAAGGTGATAACTAAGTCTGTGCTGTCTTCAGTTTTCGAAATAGAAAAAAACTCAGTATCAGTATCAAATGTTCTCAATTTGCGGTCATATCCGACCTTAATTTGAATATCTTTGGTATCCATGATCACTTGAAATTCCGTTTCAGTAAACCGTTCTTTGGAAGTTGCGAAAATTTTTGGCAATTGCTTAGTATATGCCTGACAGCCTGCGGCGAAAATTTGCCCTGTCTGTGCCGCATATTCAGACACATCAATATGGGTCACGCCGTCTGCAAGCAGTTGCTGGATTTTGTCATCATGAATTTTGATAGAAAGCATCTCCTTCCCAATCTGCAAAAATCCAAACAGCGCATAAGTGGCGTAGGTTTTGCCGGTATTGTTGCCACCACATAAGATAGTGAGGTCGCCAAGTGTGAACTCAGCTTGTTTTAAGACACCAAGATTTTTGATTTGTATTTTCATGGCAATATTTCATGTTCAATGGTTAAAAAGATTTGACAACTTTTTGAAAGTTGTCAAATCTCACCCAACTTCCAATTAAAACGGAATATCGTCATCAAATCCTTTCGACGGTGGATTATTCGTACCCACTGGAGGAGGCGTCCCCGTATTTATGGAAGGCGGCGGTGCATTATATTGCCCCTCATACGCCGAAGAGGGTGGTGAAGGTGGGGCCGCCCCGTACTGAGGTTGTGGTGCCGCATACTGTGGTTGCGGTGGAGTAGCCGCATACTGCTGGGATTGTGGGGGTGGATAGCGATTGCCGCCGCCGCCACCGGGGCCGCCAGGAGATGGGGCATAATTGCCGCCACCACCAGGCGGTGCATAAGAAGCAGTTCCTCCGTCGGAACGACCACCTAACATTTGCATGTCATTGGCAACCACTTCCGTCGTCCACCGGTCTTGACCTTGTTGGTCTTGCCATTTACGAGTTTGCAGACGACCTTCTATATAGGCTTGGGAACCTTTCCGTAGATATTCTCCGGTTATTTCTGCCAATCGGTCAAATAAAACCACCCGGTGCCATTCGGTGGTTTCTTGCCATTCACCGGTTTGTTTGTTTTTAATGGAGTGATTAGTCGCAAGACTAATGGTTGCGAATGCCATACCACTGGTGCCATAACGTACTTCAGGGTCATTTCCTAAATACCCTACCAAAATCACTTTGTTGACTCCTCTAGCCATATCGTGTCTCCCTTAGTTAAGTTAAGATTTCAACAACGCACCCATCAATGGACATTTCTCCTTGAGTGCAGTCATGTTTAATACTTTCCGGTCCACTTTCAGATAAGCGACACCCTCTTCAATAATCACGACCACTTCGGCCACGCCAGGCACTTTGATAAGACAGTGAGTGAGTTGATTGGCGCGGATTTTGTCAATCTGACCCAAGTTGAGTAGTTCGCTACTGAGGTAACGTGGACTTTGCATCGTAGCGGCTAGTATAAACCAAACGATGGTTAATGTAAAGCCCACTGCAAAGACCGTTTCTACCGAATAATGCTGATGTAACCAGCCACCACCCAAGCCGCCTAAAAAGGCACCGAAGAATTGGGCAGTGGAATAGATGCCCATAGCAGTGCCTTTGCTTTCGGAACGCACGATTTTACTAACCAACGAGGGTAGAGAGGCTTCTAGCAAACTGAAGGCAGTAAAAAATATCAGTAGCATCGTCACGATGCCAGTGAGGTTGTCATGTAAGTAAATCAGCCCCAATTCAGCCAGTCCCAACAGTCCAATGGCGATTACAAACATCAGTTTCAAGTGCCGACGTTTCTCAGCGGCCATGATGACCGGGAAAGTGACCAGTCCTGCCACCGCAAGAACAGGTAAATAGACTTGCCAGTGATGACTGGGGTCCAGTTGATTCGCTAAAGAAATGGGTAACACCACGAAGATGGCGGTCAGCAGGATATGGAGGAGTAATACGCCAAGGTTTAAGCGTAACAATTGCGGGTCGGTTAAAACTTGTTTGAATTGGGAAGGAACAGGTTCGGCATCTCGGTGGAGATGACTATGCCAGGCTTGTGGTACCACCGAGTGGAGTAAAATCATGCCAAACAAGGCGAGAATAGCGGTGAACCAGAAGATACCGGGGACGCCGATCCAGCGGTTGAGAAGGGGGCCTAAGACGATGGCTAACATGAAGGAGGCGCCGATAGACATACCCAGTAGGGCCATCGCTTTGGTGCGTTGTTCTTCACGAGTGAGGTCCGCTGCCATGGCTAAGACGGCCCCGGCGATGGCCCCACTACCTTGCATGGCGCGACCAATGATGATGCCCATGAGAGTGGTGGAAGTGGCTGCGACAATACTACCCAAGACGAAGAGAATGAGTCCGATGGTAATAATCGATTTTCGTCCAAAGCGGTCCGAAAGGATGCCGAACGGAATTTGTAGAAGGGCTTGACTGAAGCCGTAAATGCCGATGGCCAGTCCTACCAAGGTTGGGGAGGTGTCGGGCAACGTTTGCGCATAAATGGCAAAGACGGGAAGTATCATAAACAGTCCCATCAAGCGCGTTGCCATGATACCTGCAAGTGCGAAAATAGCACGGAGTTCGTTAGAGTTCATGTAAAATTTTCCTACGATTTGGTTCGATTTCTTTTGGTTAAAAGGAGTCCAAAATCTGTTTTGGACTCCGAAACATGTCGCAGGTTGCTGTGACAATGCAAAACACCTGAATCCCTTCGCCGCGGCCAAAGGCAGTTAGACCTTCACCACTGGTTGCAGTGATGCCAATGTCTTCCACTGATAAATTCAGTAGTTGACTGAGACTCGCTTTCATTTCCGCAATCCGCGGTGAAATTTTGGGCGTCTTGGCTTCGATACTACATGAGATGTGACAAATTTGAAAGCCTTTGAGATATTTCATGGCTTCTTGCACATAGACGCGGCTATCGGTGATGCCTTGTTTAAAACACAATTCATCACTCACGGCGCCTAAAATGTTGACGCCTGTGATTCCTGAAATGGCATTGGTCAAGGCGTGCAATACGACATCTGCATCGCTGTTACCTTGTAATGGTGGATGATCGGTAAATAGGGTGCCACCTAAGATGAGGGGTTTGGTGTGATTTTCAAAGTCGAAACGGTGACTGTCTTGGCCGAGGCCGGTTTTAATGCGGGTCATGGAAAAAGAGGTTAGGGGGAATGTGGCAAGGGGGAATTTTAGTGGTTGGGGGGAATTTGGTTTCTTTATTGAAGCCAGGAACGGTGGATTAGAGGCTTTAGCCGGTGGCCGCAATTTCAATTCTGTTCTGCACCCACGGCTAAAGCCTCTAGTCCACCTGTATTTTTTTGGGAAAAGCCGTTGTTCCCTAATTGAGTCGTATTGCGACTAATGTCTCAATATCTTTAAAGCATAAGGAATCAAAGCTTCGCAGCAGTTAAACTACCGGTGGGATAGGAAATTTGCCGACTCCCCTGTTGTAGTCGGTGTAAGCGACAAGGGATGACAATACTGTGGTGGCCTAGATACCAGTGGGCAATTTTGTAATTTCTGTTGTTGTTGATAATATTCCCACAGGGCCTGCGAATCGTAATTAAACTTAGCTACCATGTCTTTGCGAAGGGAGTAAAGTTCTTCTATAATCGGGTCAGTCCACATAATTAACCTCCAAGTAGTTCTTCTGGGGTACAAATGATTGGGCAAATATAGTTGTGACGATGATTTTCCCACCATTCTGTCGTGCTGGCCTGATGTCCTGCCACAGTTATCTAGTGCAATTGAGGAACTTTACCATCCCGACGCAATTAAATTCATGGGGGAATTTTAACATGAAAACTAAAAATAAGAAAGAGTTAGTTTTATCTCTTATCCAAAAAAACGACGGCAAATGGACTTGGTATCAACTGGATCGTGCCATTGGCGTTTATGGTCATGGTGGAAAAGGAAATTTAGCGGCTTTTTTGAATGAATTAACGAAAGATGGGCTGGTACTTACTCAAGTGACCCCAAGTTATCCACATCCATTGTACTGCCTCACAGCCTTGGGAAAGGCGTGGTTAGAAACCAATGACGTCAGAAAAATGGCATAAACAGTGAGAAAAGCCAGGATAGTGTGGACGCTTCTTCGCCCACCCTACTGGCTTATTCACTGCTTTTCCTTACTCACTTTTAGGCGGTAACTTGATGTAACTTTTACTCAATTCATTACCTGTTGGCCAGGCTTGAAAGGGGAAGGGTTTCTCATCGCTGTTATAAGTGAGATAACGCAAAATTTGGTAAATATAAGCACTGAGACTTTGACCCACTTCCAGGAGATTTTCATTGTGTTTGCCAGTGAACAGGAGAAAACCAAATTGAAACAGCACGATTACACCGGTCACCATGACGGCAAAGTAATAGGCGAAGGCAAACAATAGCATGAATAATCCGCGTAGCCAGGTGCTACCCGATAATAGATGTTCTTTCATAAATTTGTCCTTGGGATGGCTAAATTAATTCCAGGAGTCCAAAGCTACGCTTTGGACTTCTGGTTTTTCGCGATTGGTTTTCTGCGTTACACGAAATTATTTCGCTTCTTGTTGTTTCGGTAGCGATTTCACAATCTCTTCCAACAAGGCTTCAATCTTCTCTAGATGTTTTTCCATGGCTTCTTGATGGGCTTGATGTTGCCCAGAGAAACCACCCCGTGGGCCTGACATTGGACCTGGACCTGACATTGGGCCTCTGCCAAAGCGTGAACCAGGGCCGTAGCCTCCACCATAGTAGCCTGGTGGGGGACCATAACCATACGGTGGCATGGACGGTGGCGGCATATCATCCTCGTCTTGATAACCTCCCCTTGGAGGGGCCATCATACTCCACATTTCTTGCCGATGCTTTTGCATGGTTTGTTCAAACTCGTCCATCAAACGTTGCCGTTCTTCTGGACCCTTGGCATTGTGGATTTTATCCATTTGTTCCTGCATTTTTTGCCGATGTTCCATGCGTTTTTGCATCATTTCCGTATAGCCAGGCGGGGCCGACGGTGGGACTTCCTTCTTTGCTTCTTCCTTTGCAGCTTCTACGGGTTGACTCGCTACAGGGGCCGCTACCTCCGCAGGCTTGGCGGCTTCCGCGGCGACCGGTGGTGTTGCAGAGTCAGGTGCGGCAGAAGTGTCTTGGGCCAACACCCAAGAACTACTGAGTGCCAATGAAATTAGGGTGGGTAAAACGTAGTTTTTCACGAGGTTCTCCTTTATTTTAGGTGAGAGTAACATGTTCGACATCGAACACAGGTATAATATTTATCCAAAACGGCCATGTTGAACAACTTCCATTATATCAGAAAACCTGACATGATCAATTCCAGTCTATCAGGTCAGGTCTTCAAAAGCGTCCGAAGTGATGACTTTCGGTTTATTCATTATTGGTATTCAACCACACTTCATCAAGTCTCGTGTCAGTCAAATTTGCCTCAGTTAAGTTTGCCTTAAAAAAATTCGCCCCGTTTAAATAAGATTTGCTTAAATTCGCCTCTGTCAAATTCGCTTTAAACAAATTCGCCCCGGTCAAATTCGCATGACTCAAATCGGATTTGAACAAATTACTTCTAAATAAATTTGCCTCGGATAAATTCACACTTGCTAAACAAGAATGAACTAGATATGCTTTAGTCAAATTTGCTTCCGACAAATTAGCCTTAGTAAGGTCTGCTTGGTAAAAATATGACTCATACAAATTGGCTTCACTTAAATCGGCAGCCTGTAAATTGGCCCGCGTCAAGTTGGCCTCACTCAAATTGGCACCTGACAAGTTTGCACCTGCCAGGTTGGCCTCCGTCAAATCTGCTTTACAGAGATTGACACGAAAAAAGTTGGCATGCCGGAGGTCTAATCCCACTAAATTTTTTCCAGACAAGTCCGCCCAAAGGTTAGTTTTAGCACGCCATTCATTCCATGCTTGTACGCCCTGGCACAAAATTGCCATAAATTCCTCATTTTCCATGTCTTTTCATATCACCTGCTATAATATTATCTTTTGGGTCAAGTTTACCAGGTATTTTATTATTTCACCTACACTGTATATTCATACATGAATCCTAACATCGTTTCCATTTTACCACATCTACAAGCGGCACTTAACCTGACCAGTATAGGTTTGATCACTCTCGCCTATTATTACATTCGTGTTCGGCATCATAAAACCATGCACATGACCTGCATGATTGCGGCCCTCGTCGTTTCTGCCATATTCCTATGGTCCTATCTCACCTACCATTTTCAAGTGGGAAATATCAAATTTGCTGGTGAAGGGATGATTCGTCCCATTTATTTCTCTATACTCCTCAGCCATGTTTTGCTGGCAACCGTGATTGTACCACTGATAGTGATAACAGTACGCCATGCCGTACTAGGGAATTTCGTCAAGCATCGACAACTGGGACGCTGGACACTGCCACTGTGGCTATATGTGTCCATCACTGGCATCATGGTTTATCTGTTAGCTTTTCATATTTACTCTCCGTGATTTTAACAAGGACACTCGCATGGAAACAATTATCTTCCTCTTGATCAGTATTGTATTGTATTTTATTTCGGATTGGATACTCAATCAGATTGAAAAATGGCGTGGTGAAAGATTCACGGATAGAACTCTCATCTTTTTTGTCATCATTTTTGTGTTAGCCACAGGCGCGTTTGCCTTGTTTAGGTGGTTGGCGGATTCTAGCGGATAGTGGATAACGGATAGCGGATAGATTCATAAGTGGTAATACCTCTTCTTTAATCATTCTTTCAATCACATACTTCACACATATAGTAATATTCATTCAAACTTGTACGATGTTCCGCTGGAGCGCAATAAGAATTATTGCGCTCCAGAAAGAATGGTACAAGTTTTGGATAATATTACTATATCACATACCTCATAGTTCATGACAACTAAATTCCCTCACCTCCCCCGTCTCTGGATTGGCTTTTGCACACTCATTCCAAGTTTCTTTGCCCATGCTGATGAAGAGAAAATGGTAGAATTATTAAACATGGATCTAGAAGCACTCATGGATCTAGAAGTCAAAGTCGCTTCCAACAAAGAGAAACCATTACGTGAACAGCCCGGCGTGGTGAGTGTGATTACGGCTGAAGACATTCAGAAAACAGGGGCACGTAGCCTACAGGATATTTTAAAACAAGTGCCCGGTTTTTGGATCAACACAGACACCTTCAGTTTATTTTCCGCCAGTTTTCGAGGTATCTCAGGGATGGATGCCAAAATCTTACTTATCATCGATGGCATTGAACAAAATGAACATGCCTTTGGATCCATCTTTTTTGGAAATCATTACCCCGCTGACACGATTAAACAAATTGAAATCATCCGCGGCCCCGGTTCCGTAACCTATGGAGGCGCCGCTGAGTTGGCCGTCATCAAGGTAACAACTAAAGGCGCCGAATTGGAAGGTAGCCACCTCATCACCACCGCAGATTTTACCGAACACAATATTCATAACAGCAATCTTATCTTCATGACAGGCAACACCTTAGAAAATGGGTTAGCATATTCCTTCTCAGCGTCTGCCGGTTATGGAGACTACTCCAATCAAGATTACACAGGAATCACCGATCACACGGTGCCACTCCAGGACAATTCCGATATGAGACCGTACAACATCAATCTTGGTCTCACCTATCAAACTTCGGAATTGAGAATATTTTACGACCAATATCGTCAAGAAGACCGAGTCGTCTATGGTGATCTAGGAATTTGGTTAGATGACCGAGATGCCCCAGAACGGGCCTTTACAGAGTTGACACAACCGGCCACTGTCAACTTTGACATGTTCGATATTCATTTCACACATCGCTGGCAGTTCAATGACCAATTCACCCTCACCGGTCTATTTTCCTATAATAACCAAATTCCTTGGGAAAGAACAGTGCCTGAACGCACCTATGATGGATACGTCCAGACCCACCGTTGGACTGTTGGCCTCCGTGGATTTTACGAGATGGATCAACAATCTAACCTCTTACTTGGCATCAATTACTATGATGAAAAAATGGAAGTGTTTGACCCCCAAGTAAACAAGCTAGATTATTTCTACTTCGAAGACAGTCAAACCAAGTCCGTCGACGATTTGGCCGTCTATTTCCAGTATGAGAACGATTTCGAATGGGGCAACCTGACCGCGGGAGGACGTTATGAAGATCACCAAGCCATTGGACGTAAATTTGTCCCACGTCTAGCCCTCACCAAAGTTTGGGAACAACTTCATGCCAAAGTGATGTATAGCAAAGCTTTTAAAACACCTCAATTTAGCACCATCGCTTCTGCGATTTTGGCCAACAATCCAATTATGGATGCCGAAGACACCACTGACGTAGAAATCGAGATGGGTTATCAATTTTCCAAAACTTGGCAACTGACAGGCAATCTATACCAATTAAACATCCAGGACTATATTGCTTTCGACTCTGCTACACTGGCGAATGTCACCGCCGGCGACGTGACTACCTATGGAGGAGAATTGCTGTTGACTATGCGAACTGGAAACCTTGACCTCGACCTGGGCTACTCAAATGCACAACTATCGAGTACCACGGTCGACACGATTCGAATTGAAGGCGAACCACGCCGGGTGTTGGGCATCCCCACTCATAAATTGTTAGTCAATACCACCTATCATTTTGACCAGCACAGTTCCATTAATCTCAATGGAGTGATAGTTGGGTCACGATACGCTTGTTTCAGCGACCCGGCGAACCTCATTTGCGGTGGTCCCCATAAATTAGACCTCGAATATGACTTCAATCTGTTTTACCAACGAGAGTATCAGAACTGGCGTTTGGGTATTGGAATTGCCAACCTGTTAAACAGCGAAGTGTGGTATGTTCAACCTTACAGAGGGTCACAACCTCCCACCCCTGGTTTGGAAAGACGACTAATGTTAAATCTTGAATATCATTTTTAAGTTTCAAGATAAGCTATTCAAAATTTGAATGTCGGCGATTTTCTTAGTGGGGTCAACTCCCCCTTGTGGTTGCCCGCGAGAATGACAATTCTCACCCACGGAAAGCGACCACAAGGAGGCAACCCATAAGGCTGCCTTCATCCACATGGCATCACCACTTAATTTATTTCATCATCATAATACAGAACTGCCCCCTCAATTTCCTTAACGGGCGGTACCCGTCGTTCCGAACTGTGGGTACGTTGCAGATGGGCGTTCAACATATCGTTGGTCATCACCACCAACGATTTATCAACCTCCAACACCACCTGGGAACGTCCCTCCATGACGAAATTGGGGAACTGGTTATGTAATCGTTCCAGCAGATAAATATCGTCACTTTCCACCCGAAATTGCACCTTCTTCTCCTCCTGCAACGGCTTATATTCCCCCGTCCCCCTCCCTGTGAAACGAACTCCTTGGGTAACTCGTGTCAAATTAATATTCATACGTCCTCCCCACGACATCCAGAACTGCACATAACCAGAATCAGTTCCAGGAATCACTCGGAGGGGAACACCACATTTTATCTCCGGCACCCAAGGTTCTCCAGGCTTGCGTAACGCATTGTAAGGGAAGTCAACCTCTGTCCGCAATTCCATCGCCAATAAGAAGCAACGTAAACAAGAAGAGGACAATCTAGGTCGAAGCGGAGAATCTAGCCATGCCTTCCCCATCAAATAAGTCACGGCATCTGTGGTGGCCCTGGGGTTAAGTGACAACATTTTACTGTTTGTCTCTTCCCCATAACGCACGTCATCGCAGTAATCCGCATAACGTTTTAAATCTTCATTTAAAGTACGTCTTGAGGGGATAACCAGCCCCGCGTCTTCTAACCATTCATAATAAATTTTTAAAGTAATTTGCTTTTCAGATTGCCTTCGCAATTGATTTTCTAAGCAAAATAGACGTTCGGTACGGGGTTGATCAAAGGGTAAATGGGGGGTGAGTTGGAGTAGCATGATATTGTTTGCTATATATAAATATGAAGATTAAATTTTTCTTTTTACTAAGACTGTTGAAATTTATTTGGGCAAGCACTATCTTATAAATAAGGGTATCAATACAAATATGATGCTTTGAATAAGGAATTTATATGGAAAGTGTAAGAATAAACTCTTAACTAGCTTACAGAGGATATACAGCGATAGGGGCAAATCACATTATTATATTGGTTATTCGTGAGGCTAAAAATTGCCTCACGAGTGACTAGCCCTAATGGGAAATTGAAACTTATATGATTGAATATACTAAAAAATTTATATCAATACTTTCTACTCCAATACGGATTTTAGTACAGAATCATTTTAATAAAAAACATAATAGAAAGCAAGCATCGAGTGCTCTCTTAAAAAATTATAGCAATAGACTATTGAAATAATAATTTATAATCCTTATAATATGACACATGTTTTACTCACTATAATTAAAGAGGTTTTTATGCTTGCTAAATCTAGTATGCCTACTGTATCCAACATGTTGGAAAATCTTATTGTGCAAGAAGTTCACAAGCAACTTGACCAACTATTTAGATGGAAAATAGAACCAGAACTCCAAAGAATACGAAATAATTTTGAAAGAGATTTGGAATTGCTTAGTAACAGTGCCACTTGGGACGGTGAAGAAATTCGCCCATGGGCCGACTGGGTGCCATCAAAAAATGCCCAAAAATAATGGCTTGAATCGTAGATTACTACAAAAAATCTACGATTCAGACAACTAATTTGATTAATCAACTATAACAGGAGAACCCAAATGAACTCTATTAAACTCTACATCGACCTCCCCTTCTCCAACCGTTCCGCCATCATTCAAAGCCGCGACAACGTTGCCAACCTCCTCACAGCCGCAATGCGCAAATATGGTTATCAACCCCCAGACAATCAACCGGCCCGATGGGGATTCGGCGTCATTGCTAAACCTGCCAATCCTAACAGTCACAATTCGAAACAAGCCCGTCTTCACCTCGTGCAACGAGTCATCGTGGGTACCAGTGACCCTGACATCGCTACGATACTTTCGCATTTGCAACCTAACGATTTGTTAGAACCTAATCAAGTGGCGGGGGCTGGCTTAGACCTGCGGATGGCCACTATTTCGCAGGCGCCATCTTGGATAGAAACCGAAGCCGCCGCCTTCTATTGTGTCTCCCCAGTGCGAGTGACACAACCCAGTCCGCCTGGGCAGGACCCTAAAGAATATTTGCAAACGGGCGACACGTTCAATCAACTCCTCAATCGTACCATGCAAGCCCGCTTTGGGAGAACGTTTGACCTCACCTTGATTCCTGACGGTCTGTATGTCAAGTCCCGCCACGGTGAGATTAAAGCCCAAATGGCTATCAAAATGAGGAGAGACCAGCAGACAGCAGAGAATGTCCCGGTGACTCTTTCGGGATTGGTATTGCCATTTATTCTCACAGGTGCTTCAGAAGATTTACGAGATGCCTGGTATGCCGGGCTGGGGAGAGGTACGGCTAGAGGGTTTGGCTGTTTAGAAGTACAACAGTAGGGTGCGTCCCACGCACCATACTCGCCAAACCTATACAACTCCAGAAGATATGTACAAATTTAGGTAGTGATGCAATCTGGGTGATATGTTTACCCTCACCCCCGGCCCCTCTCCCATGGGGAGAGGGGTGAAAACCACTGATACCGCCGTTCTCCCCTCTCCCTTTGGGGGAGGGGCTGGGGGTGGGGGGAAGTGTCTATCACCCACATTGCATCACTACCCAAATTTATAGGAATATTACTATAACCATCTTTATGAACTTATATGAACTTACATGACTACCTAAAACCCGACGGCCTCTTTGTGGCCGCGTTTGCCCCACTACGCGCCGTGTTGAACCAACAAGCCGAATTACTTTGGCAGACGGAGGAGAAACCCAAGCCGGGCAAGAAAGGCAAGAAGGACAAACAGGATGAGACAAACCAGAAGAAAAAGGAATTTTCTCCCTGGGTCACTCGTTCCGGCAAAGGTGGCGGCGACCCACGTTATTTAGCGTTTGACGATGTGTCTCTCTATCGTCATTGCATGGACGTGGCTATCATCGCTTTTATGATTTTTCTGTATGCGTGGAAGAATGGAAAAATTCCAGGTCTGGCTACCAATCCTTCCACTGCCGCGGAACAAGACGCTATCCTCCTGGCAGTGAAGCAATTGTTTGCCATCGCCTTCCTGCATGATGCGGATAAATATGTGGGGGCGGAACAGTCCACTAGCCCAGAATTTGACCAGGTTCAACAGTTACATCAGGACTTGCGAATTGACCAATGGGCCCACCTTGATGTTGAACTGAGTTTTGCCCTCGCTTCTTTAGAAAATCGAGGTCAAGGGAAAGCTATCTCAGCAGGTGTCATCCCCAATCCCACGCAACAGGAATTGCGTGAGATGGTTAAGCTAGGAGATAAAATTGCTTCGGTAACCAGTCGGCATGGATTGATGGCTATGGTGACCTCTTACAACGAGAAGTATTTGTCCTCGTTGCATGAATTTGGGGTGCCCAAGATGCGCTTGAAACTCCTTGCGTTTCATTACAATGCACTGATTCTGCATAAGTTACAACGACACCTGCTAGATTATTTTATCGAACAGCAAGTCTTCCCATTGGTTTGTTTATTGGATGGACAGCGTCTCTATGTCACGGCGCCAGAAACCGATGTTAACCTCCAGCCGGTGTTTGATCGATTAGGTAAAGAGATAGGTTTTAAACCAGCCGATCTGAAACGAAACCCCACGAATGGCGAAGTGGCCACTTTCAACGTCCATGGTGCCACCGAGTTAATTACCACGGTGTTTGAGAAACTTGAAGCGCGGTTATTGGCTATTCATGTCTCCGATTGGGAGGTGGTACATCCCTATATTCGTGGTTGGGCTTCCAAGGTGGGAGGACTGTCAACGCTTGACCAGCCGGAGAACAAGAAATTGGTGTTGACGGTGACTCCAGAACATGAGGAGACACCACCACCGTTATATCAGTATGCGTTGGCCTTGGCCACGGCCTTACGGGCTAATAGCACGGGGAAGGTGTTTGACGAACGAGTACAGCGTTTGATGGAGTTACCCGAACTGGAATGTCACACGTTGTCACAACAGTTTGATGTTTCCCAATGGAAAAAGGACACTCGCCAAACTCTGTATGCCATGCAAGCGGCCTCATATATTCGTGGTGAAACGCATTTAGTAGAAGTGATTACGCAGGTAGTCAAAGAGTTTCCCGCTGCTAGTGAGGAGGATGCTGGGACTCGCACCATCTTAACGCAATTGCAGTTACAATGTGGCCTTGTGGAAGAGATAAGCGAGTCTCAACTACCCTATACGGCGGCGGCTAAAGGAGGGACGTGTTTACTCTGCGGTTATCCCACCAGCGCAGTGATTGAGACCAGTCGCATGAAGTTAGCTGGAATTAAGAAAACCGCGTTTAACAATCGCATTGGACATCAGAAAAATATTTGGTCACAAACTGATGACAATTATCTATGTCCGGCTTGCATCAAGCAACAAGAATTGCTATGTCAGCAAGTTCCTAAATTGCGGGCGGAACCCTTGTTGGTGTGTACCCCGTTTCGAGGACTGATTAAGCCCATTTCGCCTAGTCAGTTAAGTGCTAGCGTGAGTGAAACTGACCAAAGTGCTTTGGAAGTGTGTAACTCGTTTGATGCCGTTAATTCCAAAGAATGGCGGAAGATGTCGCCTTGGAATATCGATACCAGTGGGCTGGTGCCATTTGTGTCAGAAAGCATTGACACCGATTTTGACAGTGTGGTGGAAGCCATGTACCGATGGGCGGTGTTTGCATTACACACAGGCAACCCCGTGCATGTCTTTATTTCCGCGCCACGAGACAATTGTAAAGGGGCGTTTTTGTTTGAACAAATGCCACCGTTAATTGGGAAGTTGTTAGAAGATTTAACGGTGCAAACGCAGGAAGTACAGGCCGCGCAATTTCGGACCAAGGAAGACCGACAGGAAGCGGAACAACTGGTTCAGCATGAAAGAGGGACCATTCGTCGCCAAAAATTACCGGCGTTAGTGAAGCGATTGGACCTGCTGAAACAGATTCTCAAAACGAATCACGGGCATGATGTATTGGCCATGATGCCAGCCTTTCGTTGGTGGGCCGTCGCGTGGTTAGATGCCCGTGAAGAACACAGTAAAAATTTTTTAGTCAGACAAGCAAAGGAGAATTATCCCATGACACAACATGATATGACAATTGCCCAGATGGCCAAATTGGCTAGACAAATTCAGAAGTACCCAGACGATGGTTTTAAGGCCAGTGGGAGTGAACGAACCTTGGCTTTAACTACTGCCATTGAACTGCTTGAAACTGGGCGGAAGTACCAGCGAAATCGCACCGATACGGTGGCCGCGATGGCCGAAACGTTGGCGGAAAAATTGAATCGACGAAGTTTGGCAAGAAGCAAGGATGGAACTCGTGAGGACAAGACGTTTTATAGTCAGTGCAAGGAGTTTGCCGAAATGGTGTATGACTTTGTGGAAAGTCAACGACAACAAGGTCAATTCGACTCGCAGTTTCATCGCTTTTTGCTGGCGGCCTATGCGTTTTTGTTCATGGAAAAGATGACAGAAACGGAACCTGCTTAAACGGATTAATTGGAGTACGGAATTGATTTTGCCGTTGGAGTCCGGAATTGATTTTGCCGTTGGAGTCCGGAATTTATTCCGTGCCGTTGGAGTCCGGAATTTATTCCGTTCTTTGCCGTGCCGTTGGAGTACGGAATTTATTCCGTTTCAAAGAACGGAATAAATTCCGTACTCCAAAACGGAATAAATTCCGGACTCCAACGGCAAAAAACGGAATCAATTCCGTACTCCAACGGCAAAAAACGGAATCAATTCCGGACTCCAACGGCAAAAAACGGAATCAATTCCGTACTCCAACGGCAAAAAACGGAATCAATTCCGTACTCCAACGGCAAAGAACGGAATCAATTCCGTACTCCAACGGCAAAGAACGGAATCAATTCCGTACTCCAAATTTACTACCCAACTTTTTAGAGGAACTCATTATGTTTGAACAATTATTTACTCACCTTCCCCAACAAGTACAACAGACTTACGAGTTTGAAGAGAAACCGTTTGACATCCCCGCGTTGCCGCAAGCGCAGTGCCTGGTCATTCCCATCATTCGGGAAACCGTGGCGCCTATTTTGATTCGCAATAATCAGGCGGATATGGTGACGGATATGTGGGCTGCCGACAAATTGCGAGTGCGCATGATTGCTTCCAAAACCAAAGGGGTGGAGAAGCGGCGCGGGAGTCAAATTCTCCGCAGTTTGGGCGTGGGGGGCAAGACGGCAGCCAATAAAATTTTTATCAGGGATGAGGATGGTCATCGGGCCGGCGACTTGTTTGACTTGAATACTTTCGTGTTTGGGGACTCTGCCAATGGTTCTGGAAAAGCGATTTATCCAGTTCATGCGGCGGTGTTATACAGTGACGCTTTATCCGTTCAGGGGTTAGACCAGCCACTGATTGATGATGTGTTTCGCCAAGGTGGCATTTCGGAAGAGGGCGTGAGTTTTGATGCGCAGTCAGGGAAGACCAGTAGCAATATCTTCACCACTCGTGCGGTGTTACCCAACACGTTGTTTGTCCAATCGTTAGTGATGATTGGCAAGCGCATGACGAAGGCGGCATTCAATCATTTGTTGCTGTCGATAGGGTTGGCAGGAAGTTACGGCGGGGCCACGGCGACGACTGGCACTAATTTGAAAACGCACTTATGTGGCATCTATTGGGGTGCTTTGGAACGTCCCATTAATGCGCCTCAGGAGATGTTGCGGGCCTTGGGAAAATTACCTCCCCGTCCGCAAGTGGGAGAGGTTGTGCAACCTTTGGAGGCGATGTTCAAAGAGAATTACAGTCACGCCATTGCGGCAACGGAGTTGCAAAAGTACGTGGCCCAGTTGGTGAAGGCGTTTGAGACGGATGAGAAGACGTTGGTGGCCGATTATCGTGCGGCGGCAGAACAGATGAGTGGGTTGTTCACGGCGTGGTTTCATCAGACGAAGAAAGGGAAGTAAGTAGTGAAGCAGAAATTTTCTGGTATAATGACGCCTTTACCCTCTCCCCCGGCCCCTCTCCCAGAGGGAGAAGGGAGAAAACCACTGAGGTTGCCTGTCTCCCCTCTCCCTCTGGGAGAGGGGCCGGGGGTGAGGGCGACGATTGAAAATACCGTAAAATT
>JAABRD010000028.1 GCA_011391085.1 Thiotrichaceae bacterium
ATGAACCGGTTTATTCCACTTCGTTTTTTTCTGAAAACTTAGAGGACTTTATCTTATGCGTTTATCTAAACTTCTGGCAACGGCAACGTTAAGTCTTATTTTAACTCAGCTTCCTTCCACCTTATGGGCGGAAGAGACTCCTCTGGACCCCAATGCTACCCCACCCACGGAAGGCGTCCCCATTGACCAAGCGGACGCCAAATACAGTGGCCCCCCGAAAATTAGCTACTACCTCTCTGATGAGAACTTCATCATCATCAAAGTCGATGGTCTCAAACTCGGAGAAGTCAAAGGGTTCACCTTTGACGGCGACGACATCAGCGACGCCATGAAGCAATTTGAAACCGATGGCGTAGTCGAAATCGCTTCCAGAGACGACGGCTTCAACCTCACCGTCAAAATCCCCAATGACCAACTTCCAGGTCAACATAAATTCGGTCTCCTCTATGGAGAGAACGAACTGTCTGCCACCCTGGATTCAGAAAAACTCACCACTGAAGCCAGCGCCAGCGACGGTCGTGCCTTTGGCTACCTGCGCATCTATGGCAACGTCCAAGAATATCTCTATGGATGTTCTTGGAATTGCTGGGGAAATGCCAGCTATGCCACTGTCCATTTCTGGATTTGGGACGGTTACTGGGCTTATGTCGGTGCCACCACTGCGGATGCTTATGGCAACTTTGATGTTGATGTCAATGGCGTGTGCGGCAACGTTTATATCGAAGCCGTCAACAACGGAAAATGGGGCAACACCTCCTCCTCCGTCTGGTCTTGCGGTTGGAGTAGAACCTATGTCAGTGCCTATCCCTCTATCTGGTAGTCTATAATACTCAATCCAATCCCATGAGTACAAAGCGTAAGCGTAGCTTTGTACTCCTGGTCTTTTATTCAGGAGTCATCTATGACCACTAAATTTTCTATCTATTCAGTTTTACTCGGTTTCTTACTTCCCCTCAACGGCTACCCCCTCTATGACCAACTCGCCATAGACCTCAAGCCTACGGAGAATGAACTTCAATTTTGCTTTACTCCAGGTTATTCCAATCCCAAGTGGCAAGTCTATCTCGCGGCCCTCATTAATAATCAACTCTACTTCGTCGATACCCAAAACCAACCCGCCCCCTGGGATGGTGTCCAAGAACCTCCCTTCTTTATCAAAAAAGAACAGGGAGTGAAAACAACCTGTTTCCCTCCTCTGTCTAAAACTCTCCTGACTGGTATCCCCGTCTATGTGGGCATTGGTAGCGATTTCGCCGACATTGCTACCAACACCAGATACACCCGTATCTTTGACGGCACCTTCCCAACGCTACCTCAACCATCGCGCCTTTGGACCGTGATGGTCTATCTCATTGGTTCCACCCTCGAATCCATTCCTGAACACTTGGCCAGTCAAGACCTGATAGAAATGCTTAATGGCAGCAACCAGCAAATGGTCAGTGACAATGTCAACCTCGTCCTCACCACCGGCGGTTCCACCCGCGAAGGCTGGAAAACTGTTAAACGTTCCTTGATTCACCAAGGACAACAGCAGGTCCTCGCCGATTTAGGAGAACAGAACATGGCGGCACCAGAAACTTTGAGTGAATTTGTCCCCTGGGCCGTGACTCACTTTCCTGCCAGTCACTATGCGTTGATACTTTGGGACCATGGCCACGGTGCCCTCGGTTATGGTTTAGATGCCTCCAAAGCTGGTCTGGCTGCTAATCAGGGCAAACCCGACGAAATGACTCTGACTGAACTGCATCAAGCCTTTCAAACTATCCGTTCACAACTGACTAACCCGTTGGATATAATCAGTTACGATGCCTGTAACATGGCCACCATTGAAGTGGCAGAAGTAACGGCTACGCTGGCTAATGCCATGTCTGCCTCGGTTGAAAAAGAACCTGGTCATGGTGCCGATTACAATTATTTGCTGACCCACCTGGCCACCCATCCACCCGCCAATGGTCTTGAGTTTGGGAAACTGTTGAAAACTTCTTATCTGCAACAAACCCAACAGAAACTCAGTGCAACTTCCGAACAAACCACTTGGGACACCGACCAAATTACTTACAGTGTCCTCGATTTAACCCAATTATCCACCTTTCGCAACACCTTCCAACAGTTTGCCACAGAACTCAATAATGTCCTGCGCAATACCGATTTTCTAAATGCCGACAGTAGCTATAAAATGCTCAGTTATGGGATGATTCATGCCCCCTTCTATCCTGCGGTACTAAAAGATAAGATTCGTTCGAAACGGTTTAGTCAAGCCATCAATGAAAAAGATGTCCACATCGACCTCTATGCCGTGTTGCAAACCGTGTTACCCAATTTTCCAGAATTAAAATCGAATGCCGACGCCTTACTGACACAACTGAATCAACTGGTGATTGAGTATGAAGCCAATCCCAACGTTAAAAAAATACATTCCGATGCGGGTCGCCTCAGTATCAACATTGGTACCAACTTACCTTACTTAACAGCGTTGCCAGAGGCTTATCAGTCCTTCCATGACGCCTTGACTTATTACAACCAACGCAAAGCCAATGACCTGTCTGATATTAACGACGACTCGAAAAAGACCTGCTACGGCCACACCACCGAAGGTATGATCTGTGCCGCCTTCCCCAACTGGTTACGCTTACCAGCCAGTGAAGTCTTAGAAGTGGAAGCCTACTTAGGGCAATATACCGAGAAGACAGACCATATTTACTTGATGAAGACCCTTTATCAATCTCAAGGAGAAGTCACCGACGAGATAGAATTGGGCATCGATGGCAATCAAGCCTGCGATTATCAAGTGTGCGTCACCGACACCGATTGCGCCAGCATCACGTTGACCGAACAAAACGACCAACGCTTTGCCGACATTACCCTGAATGACAATCCTGCGGTACTCACTTTTTGTCAAGGTGAGGATAAGCAATGGCAGGCGTGCAGTGTCATGTCACAAACTGATGGCGTGTGGGGACGGTCTAGCGTGTTATATCCTGACGACACTATCGCCCCGACTACCTTACAATGGTCGGATGGAGAAGACACACTGGAAGAAGTGACGGGGAAGACCTTAACCGTAGCTGCCCGTCCAGTCACTTTGAAACCACACTGTGACCCTGCCAAGGCCGTCATTATTACCTCCTCTTACGGTGCGAATCTGCAACCGGCTTATCGGGAATTATGTAGAGATGCCAGTTGCGTTTGCACCGCCGAAGACTTTGCAGAGAAGGGAGATGACGCATGTAAAAAGGTGGGGACGAAGGCGGGGGTGATAATTGAACCTTGAGTTGCCCGATTTTGGAGTCCAAGACAGGTCTTGGACTTCACAGGTTTTTAAAACTTTTATAGTGATATTCCTATCCATTTGTACCCCCCCCAGCCCCCCCGCACGCGGGGGGGAGTCATCCACGCCGCGGGGGAGTCACCCCCCCGCGTGCGGGGGGGCTGGGGGGGGTACAAGAGAACAGGAATACTACTATAAATCTGGCCACCAACCAAGGAAACTACCCAATTTCGGTAGTGATGCACAAGGTAGTGATGACTGTTACCAAACCTGACAGGTCTTCGAGACCTGTCAGGTTTAAACCACTACCTTGTGCATCACTACCCAAATTTCAAACCGTATTTTCCTCCCCCAACCCTTGTTCAAAAACTTGTAACAAGGTTGCCAGAGGAATATCTCCACGACCTCGTTCTAAACGAGAAATGTAGTCTTGGCGAGTACCCACTTTATCAGCTAATTGCTTCTGGGTCAAATGGGCTTCTTTCCTAGCGGCTTTTAACCACTCGGCGATGATAAACAATTGAGATTGATTCTCGAAATCATCACGCGCCGGTTGGCCCACGGGGCCATATTTTAACTCAAGGAGTTCATTGAAATTGTTGACGTTTGTTAAATGAGAGGTCATCATTCATCACCTGTATTTGGAAAAATATTTTCTTTTGAGACG
Organism: Thiotrichaceae bacterium; assembly: GCA_011391085.1. GTDB lineage: Bacteria > Pseudomonadota > Gammaproteobacteria > Beggiatoales > Beggiatoaceae > JAABRD01. The sequence goes on from JAABRD010000028.1 coordinate 3,936, forward strand.
TTCGGCCTGGTCAATTTCTCTTCTGGGTATTTTGTCAGTTTTCTTGGTAAAGGCATTTAACAGAATGACTAGCCTATCTTCATCAAAACAGCAGAAAATTCGGAAACAGTTACCTTGATATTCCAAGCGGATTTCAAATAATCCGTCGGTTCCAGAAAGATGTTTGAGAAATTTCTCAGGAACTTTTTCCACGGTAGTTATCAGTTTTAACACGAACTCTACTTTCTCCTGTGCTTTGGGAGACAGTTGAAGATAATACTCCATAAAATGGTTTTCAAAAAAAACGATTTCTCTATAGATTAGAATAAAACAGAACACTCAAAGTTGTCAAGAGGACAATGTTACAGGGCTTCCACTGAATGTCATTGCCATTAGAGAATTAGCTAGGACTGGCAGTCCTGACCCTTAAGCCACGGACAAATCCCTTAACTTAATAGTAAAGGCGTATCCACCGCTTTTGATTCTGGTGGATACGCGCAGCGAAATCCACCCTACCTTAACTTATCTGCCTAACTCATTTCAGACTCTTAATGAACCATTCAACTTCTTGAATCAAAGGCACTAAATTAGGCTTTGTAAAACTCATCTGAGGAGCCGGAATACGATTATGTTTGAGATTAGGTGGAACATGTTTATGATGCGGGTGAGTACTGGCCAAGCTAGGGTCATTCGGATGCGGTTGTGAATCGTACCAATACCGTTTTTCTGAACCTTGCCAGACTTCGTAACCATACGCTTGGATAGTTGCTGACAAATCAGAAAAACAGGTCAGACGTTCACGTACCACCAATCGAATATCTTGGTCAAAATGAAGTTCGCCCACGACTCTAGCCAGGGTAGCACCACGTCGGATTAGAACGACGGTAGAACTTTGCACCACGGTGAATGGTTCTGGAAGAGAGTATAAAAACAGTTCATAATCGGCCAGACTTCGGAACGGGTTGTTCATACGGTAGCTACTTGAATGAGTTCGGTTAAACGAGTAGATTGACGTTGCCGCCGTTGAATTTCATTACGATATTCAGCTTGACGAGTCAACCAAGTTTGGTAAACACCAGCCCACTCGCTAAAATCCAACACCCACTCGTCATGGTCTGGTTCTTCGCCGCTGAAGTAGGCTGGATAAAATGTTTCGGAACGAATGCCAAATTTTCGTTCAAAGGTTAACAGGTCTTCCTCTAAGGAGTGAATATCTAATAACAGGTTTCGTAGATTCATAACAATTTTATTGAAAAAAATGAAGGAAAGAAAGAATATCAGTTAATCTTCCTCCAGTCAAGTCGTATCGAACGACAGAACCATGGGAACAAAGCAAGGCTTTGAAACCATTGAGTTAATTGTGCCAAACGACTTATCCATACACATACCACTCACTTACAATCAAGAGGACTTAATTTTATGAACACACCAACGACTTTCTCCCAATCCCTTTCCTCCTTCCCTCACCCCTCCCTACTACTGGGCCTACTCTTCCTCCTCCTGTCAGCTATCGGTCAAGCGGCTGACTTAACCTTCACCCCCAACGCGCCCATTGTGGAACAGGGAAAACAGATAACATTGTCAGTCTCTGGCACCAGTGGCGAAGTGACTTGGACGGTCGCCAAAGGGCAAATTCAGGGGACGGGGACGCAGGTGACTTATGTGGCACCGGCGCAGGTGGGGTTGGATGTGGTGACGGTGATGGATGGGGGAGGGAATGTGGCGACGGTTAAAATCGTGGTTACACCGCTGTCTCAAACTCAGTCGTTACAGATGGAAAATGCCAATTGGGAGATATTCACGAATCGCAGTGAGATTAACGCATTATTGCTGTCCGAGGATGAGAAAACGTTGTGGGTTGGAACCCAGGGTGGTTTGGAAAAGCGCGATACGCAAACGGGCGAAATTCAGCAGGTTTTTATCAATACGGATGGGTTGCCCAGTAATAATGTTACGGCCCTCATCAGTGATGATGAAGGTGGGCTGTGGGTCGGAACAGGTTCGCCTCGTAGTCAGAGAGGCATAGGTGGTGGTTTAGCCCACTACAGTGCAACAGGGCAGTGGCAGATATTCAACAAGGACAATTCCGGCTTGTCAGACAATGATGTTACTGCCTTATTAAGTGATAGCCAAGGTGGTCTGTGGGTTGGGACTTATAGAGGAGGAGTGGCCCATTACAATGCCCAAAAGCAATGGCAAGTGTTTAAGCCAGACAATTCTGGCTTGCCATCTAACGGCGGAGTTATGGCTTTATTAAGCGATAGCCAAGACGGTCTGTGGGTCGGCACCGTTTGCGAATATACAGATATAATCGAGCATACATGTGTGACAGGTGGAGGGTTAGCTCATTACACCGCCCAGGGACAATGGGAGGTGTTTAACACTGATAATTCGGGTTTGCCATTCAACGAGATCGGAACCTTGTTAAGTGATAACCAAGGTGGTCTATGGATAGAGAAGGGAGCTCGTTATGGAAACAACGGTGGATTGGTCCACTACACTGCCCAAAAGCAATGGCAAGTGTTTAATGAAGAAAATTCGGGCTTGCCATCCGACTGGGTTTATGCCCTGTTAAGCGATGGTCAAGGCGGTCTGTGGGTGGGAACAAGTAGTGGTTTGGCCCACCGCGGTGCCCAGGGAGAATGGACTGAGTTCACCACCGACTCGGGCCTACCATACAAAGATGTAAGAACCCTGTTAAGTGATGGTCAAGGTGGGCTGTGGATGGTAACTGTTGAGGGTTTGGCCCACCGCAGTGCCCAGGGAAAAATGACCGGGTTCACAATCGACTGGGGCTTGCCATCCAATAGAGTGACAGCCCTGTTAAGCGATGGTCAAGGTGGACAGTGGGTGGGAACTTGGGGTGGCGGTTTAGCCCACCGCAGTGCCCAGGGAGAATGGACCGCCGGGTTCACCACCGAATCGGGTCTATCATACAGCTCGGGTCTATCATACAGCCATGTAAGAACTCTGTTAAGCGATGGTCAAGGTGGGCTATGGGCTGGAATTTGGGAGGGTTTAGCCCATCGCAGTGCGGAGGGAGAATTGACCGTGTTCACCACCGACTCGGGCCTGCCAGCAAGCGCTTCCGGTATGGTAGATGTAAGTGCCTTGTTAAGCGATGGTCAAGGTGGGCTATGGGTGGGAACTTGGGGTCACGGTCTAGCCCACCGTGATGCCCAGGGAGAAGTGACCGTGTTCACCACTGACTCTGGCTTGCCGGACAACTGGGTGACTGACCTGTTAAGCGATGGTCAGGGTGGGCTGTGGGTGGGAACAAGTAGTGGTTTGGCCCACGGCAGTGCCCAGGGAGAAGTGACCGTGTTCACCACCGACTCTGGCTTGTCGAGCAACTACGTGAGTGCCCTGTTAAGCGATGGTCAAGGTGGGCTATGGGTGGGAACTGGGCGTGGTTTGGACCACCGCGATGCCCAAGGAAAAAAAGTGGCTATATTCACCACTCCAACAAACGTGAAAGCCTTGTTCAGCGATGGTCAAGGTGGGTTGTGGGTGGGAACCTCCTATGCTGGTTTGGCCCACTACAGTGCCCAGGGAGAATTGACCTGGTTCAACACCAAAAACTCGGGGTTGCCACACAATGAATTGGATGCCCTATTAAGTGATAGTCAAAGTGGCTTATGGATAGGAACTGGTTATGGCGGTCTAGCCCACCTCACCTTCACCCAAAAAACTGCCCTCTGCCAAACCACCGACGCCACCACCTGCGAAAACCTCCAGGCGAACAAACGTGCCGCTATCCTTATCGCTGGTGGAGGTGCCGACAGTTCCAACACCCTCTGGGACACGACTGAAGCTATCACCAGTTACCTTTACAAAGTCTTTAACAAACGCGGCTTTGATAACGATGAGATTTATTACCTTTCCCCCAAATCTTGGGCCGATTTCAACGGGGATGGCTTAGATGACCGCATTGTCGATGCCCCCAACCCAGAACGTCCTCTCACTCCCGAAGATGTTCGACTGGCTTTGGAATGGGCCAAGGGACTTGGCAAACTGGACCAACCGTTGTATCTATTTTTCGTGGACCACGGCGGCACGGAGAAATTCCAGTTAAGCAAATTGGAATATCTGGAAGTCACCACCTTGAAAACCTGGTTAGACGATTATCAAACCGTCACCGGCAATCAAGTGATGATGGTCATTGATGCGTGTCATTCTGGGCAATTGTTAGACTCTCTCAAAGCCCCTAACCGTGCCATCATCAGTAGCACCGGCGACGGTTTGGCGTATTTTTACCGCCCCGATAAACGTGGTTTCAGTCGCTTCTTTGCCGCGGGGTTACTCAAAGGCATGAACTTCTGGGAAGCCTTTGGTTATGCGGGAGGGGAACAAACTAAATTGTTAGGCGATATATCTAAACTGACAACGGCCAGTTCAGGTAGCAGCAGTGAAATTGGTCAAGTGCCACGATTTGATGATGGCAGTGACGATGGCCAATGGTTAAAACAGATTTATCTCAACGGCAGTTTTGCGGCAGGAGATTTGACCTTAGCGGTGGAGAGTTTAACTACTTCCACCACGGTAGCCGCCGGCACCCCATTGCCACTGAAAGCTAAAGCGGTTCTCGCCGAAGGACAGATTAAACGAGTGTGGGCCGTCATGCGGCCACCGAAGATGAATCTGGTCATGGATAGCAACGGCACGCCGATTTTAGTGTTACCGCAACTAACTTTGGCTACTTCTGGTAGTGAACAGGATGTCTGGGAAGCCACTTGGCAAGAAGCGATTTATAACGGTAACTATCAAGTGACCTTCTATGCCGAAGATAACCAAGGCAATATTGCCAGCAGTGACCTGCCCGTAGTCATTACCGTCACCGGTGGCATTGACCCTCCTCCCCAAGCCATGGTGCAATTGGGATTGGAGAAGACGCAATATCATGCTGGCGAACGTTTTACCGCCACCTTGACCGAACAGTTAAGTTGGGGATATGACCTCTATGCCGCGGTCTTATTACCCGATGGTCAAACCTTTGTCACTTTGAAAACTCTCAATGAATTTGCCCCATTGAATGAACCCAAACCGTGGCGGGCGCAACGTGTTCAAACGCAGCCGGTGACGTGGATAGACATGACGTTGCCTGATTCGTTACCGACGGGACAATATTGCTTATTTGGGATTCTGTCACCAGAGGGGGGAGATGTATTGTTGAGTCAGGGGTTGTGGGTGATGGATAGCCAGTGTTTTGAGATATTTTAAGAACGTTGGAGTCCAAGACATGTCTTGGACTCCTTATTGGTGGGGGCGGAACCTAATCAAATGGCGGGGAACAGCCCAGTGCGATGAAGTTTATCCGTTGACTTCCTCAACCCGTTGTCCTAAACTCTGTTATACTTAAACCGGAACTCATCTAAAGAGGAATTAACAGATGGAACACATCGTAAAAATAGAACCCAATGGCGTCTTGACTATTCCAGAGGAATATCGCCAAATACTGGGGATTGCGGCAGGTGATGAAGTCACCTTGCATTTAGAAGGTAATAAACTCATCATCTTCTCCCCGCTGGATCCAGTGAAGTTTGCGCAAGCGATGGTGCGACGTTATACGGCGCCACGAACGCAGAGTATGGTTGATGAACTGATTGCAGAAAGACGACAAGAGGCCGCCCGTGAATAAAACTAAAATTCTTCTGGATTCCTCAGCCATTCTCGCACTCCTTTATCAAGAACCAGGGGCTGACCGAGTGGAAAAGGAGAGAAGTCATGCCGCAGTTTGCACCGTTAACTTGGCAGAAGCGGCCACTAAACTGTTTGAAGATGGAATGCAGGATGATATGGTACGAAATACTTTAATCGGTTTGAACTTAACCATCATCCCCTTTACCGACCTCATGGCTTACGAAGCCGGCCGTTTGCGCCCATTGACCCGGCCGATTGGGCTATCATTGGGTGATAGGGCTTGTCTAGCTACCGCACGAGTGCTGGAGTTACCCGTGTTGACTGCGGATAGAATTTGGTTGCAAGCGGAAGTTGGGGTGCAGGTGGAGTGTATTCGTTAGCATTCTGATGACCCTCCCTAAACCTGACAGGTCTAACAGCCCTGTCAGGTTTGATTGACAAGCCGGGCGGGACTAGAGGCTTCAGCCGGGGGCCGGCGGGACTAGAGGCTTCAGCCGGGCGGTATGACAGAGGTTTCCCGGCTGAAGCCTCTAGTCCCGCCGGCCCCCGGCTGAAGAAAAACTTGAACGTCGCGTTGTCCTCCCATCTGTAGTCCTCATAACCATTCTACAATATCGGCAAACTAAACTGTTCAAGTGATTGACAATGATTAAATAATAACGTATAATCAGATGGTTACTCAAAAATCATATCGGCAACCACATCGGCAAAACTATGTACCATCATCCGTCTCAAATGCAACCTCTGTTTCCGAATGGCACGGAGGAATTAGAAGACCTTGCGTTACCCATTTTGAGTCACTCTGCCACGTTAGGGGGACAATTACACCCGTTAAGTCGTCAGCCGATTATTGAACTGTTGCGAATTATCAATAGCTATTATTCCAATCGTCTGGAAGGTCATCACACTCATCCGATTGACATTGAGAAAGCGATGCGACAAGATTACTCCACTGACCCAGCAAAACGGGCTTTACAAATAGAAAGTTGTATTCATATTCAAGTCCAACGTCAGATCGAACAACGGTTGGCTACGGAAACTTCTCTCAATGTGGCTGATAGTCAATTTATCGGTTGGATTCATCAACAGTTTTATGAACAAATGCCTGACGAATTAAAATGGGTCAGTGACCCTACTCATCAAACCCAAGTGGAAGTGAAAGCAGGACAATTACGTGACCGTGAAGTACAAGTGGGACGACATATTCCACCACGGCATGATAGTCTCTCGCTATTTCTCGAAACTTTTAGTCGGGCCTACTCGCCCAGTCAATTTCATGGTACGAAAAAACTGATAGCGGCAGCCGCTTCTCATCACCGCTTGATGTGGATCCATCCATTTTTAGACGGCAATGGTCGGGTGGCGCGGTTGTTTAGTGATGCTTACTTAGGACACATTTTAACCGGTTATGGTTTATGGACGGTCAGTCGTGGTTTGGCGCGACAACGTAATGATTATCTGGCGGCCTTAACCCAAGGTGATGCACCACGCCAACATGATTATGATGGACGCGGTAATTTATCCAATCAAGGATTGTTAGCGTTTTGTCGTTTTTTTCTGTCAACTTGCCTGGATCAGATTACTTTTATGCAAAGTTTGTTACAATTAGAGGCTTTGTTAGAACGGATTCGCGGCTATGTGGAAGCACGACGCGCCGGTGTGTTGCCGTTTCCGCCACTTCGTTTGGAAGCTGCTGACATTTTGCAAGCGGTTTTGTTAAGAGGAGAATTGCCCAGAGGAGAAGCACAAAGGGTCACGCAGTTGCCGGAACGAACGGCGAGGAATATTTTGAAGCAATTATTGACGGAAGGTTTGTTAGTGTCACCAACCGCGAAAGGGGTGGTGAGACTGGGAATACCGGCGGCGGTGGCTTATTATTGGTTGCCACAGTTGTATTCGGAAGCATTGGAATCCAAATGCTAATTGGAAAACTACAAATTAACGACAAGAAAGTCTTCAATACACTGTAAGTACCTGTGCATAACGAACATGGTATTTCAGGTAGGGTGGATTAAGCGAAGCGTATCCACCTCCCGTTTTCAATGTTGGTGGATACGCTTCGCTTAATCCACCCTACAGATGGAACTAATCCTCTATGAACCCAAGAACCACAATATCTGCTACAATTGACCCCCTTCTGAAAATGGAAGTGCAAGCTATTTTGAAACGTTTAGGTTTATCCACCTCACAAGCTATCACTCTCTTTTTTCAGCAAGTGCAACAAGCCCAAACTTTACCTTTTGCTGAGGCGGAAACACCTCTCCAATCAGAGACTTGTGAACTTTTGACCACGACCGCCGGAGTGTCTTGTTTAGAATTAATGCAGGATGACATCGGTTGCCTCAAGGAGGCACCGGCGGACCTTTCTACAAACAAATCTTATCTGAATGACTATGGCTTATGAAACCACTGGCAATGATAGACACTGGCCCCTTGGCAGCCGCTTTGAGTCAGGCCGATAAACATCACCAATGGGTGGTTCAACAAGTTGACTTTTTCAATTCGTTGTCTTAAACTCTGTGGTACTCGGACCAAAACTTATCTGACCAACATCGAAGTGACAGCCGATTGAATAAATACGGGAGACTTTTATCAATGACAACTAAAGCCGAATTACATTATCTGATAGACTCCTTGCCAGACCATGAATTACCTGCGGTGCAATGGTTTTTAAATTATGTCCATGCCCACAGTGACCCAGTGTTACGTGCTTTGAGGAACGCCCCTGCGGATGACGAAGAAACGAGTGTTGCAGAGGAACAGTTAGTTCAGGAGGCCCGCGCCGAAGTGGCGAGAGGTGAAGTGTCGTCGTGGGAAGTAGTGAAACAGCGATTGCTTAGGAGAACCGTATGAAACCTTGGTCACTGTTTCTTACTTACGTCGCCGAAAAAGACCTGACTAAATTGCCGGAACGAGATTTACAGACAGTTATTCAAGCCTTGGATAGATTGACTCAAAATCCGTCTAGCGTGGATATTCGTAAATTAACAGGAAGTTCCAATGAATGGCGTTTACGGGTTGGAAAATGGCGAATACGTTTTATGTTTGTGGCAAACACTCACACTATTCAAATTTTGAGGGTCTTGCCGAGAAAAAGTGCTTATTAGTTAGTGGGTTTGATTACAACGAATTGAGAAATAAACGAATTGGTGACGGGCTTAATTCGTTTATTTCTCAATTCGTTGTCCTCAACTCCCATTGTCTTAGGACTTACGCAGCCGTTTTTGTAATTATTTGATTTTACACACTATCACCCCCCCGTACACGGGGGGACTCCCTCCCCGCGTGCGGGGAGGGTTGGGGTGGGGTAAAGACCGGCGGTTGCGTAAGTCCTGGTCTTTTAACCCATTTACTTTCATTTAGGAGATATTTTTATGTCAACTCACTTAACCAAACTGATTTTCTACCTCACCCTCTCTCCTCATTTGGGCCAGCGAATCCTGGTACGCATCGGACCTTTTACACACTAAAAAGGTATTGCACACCAGGTAATGCTATGCTATAATTGGTGGTGATGCAATATGGGTGGTTTTCTGGTAGGGGCAACCCTTGTGGTTGCCCTCTGCTGGTGCAGGTTGGGCAACCACAAGGGTTGCCCCTACATCACCCACATTGCATCACTACCCTATAATTTGACTTTTAGGAATTGAGAGTGTCATTATAACCTTAAAATTTTTTAGTTGGGCAAGTTGACCATGGAGTGACCTATTATGTATACCATTGAATTTGAATCTCACTTACACCACGGACTGATTAAAATTCCAGACCGTTACCAGGACTGGTTTGGAAAGTCCGTTAAAGTGATTTTGTTACCCATTGAACCAGATGTTCAGGAAACCAACCCAGTATCTAAACCGCGTCGTTTGCCTAAAGGTGCCGGACTTTACCACAGTGGCCGTTCGGATATTTCGGAACGCGCCGAGGAACTCTTGTTTCAAACGGAAGTGGCGGTGGTTGGCCTCAGTGAGGAGGTTTAATGAGGAAACCTCTTCGCGCCCAGGTTAAACAAGTCTTCCCCAGACGACCACGTAAACGGCCTCACCCGAATCAATATGTCAAGATAGACGCTGATATTTTAGGAGGCACCCCCGTGTTTGTGAATACACGAGTGCCGGTGAAGGCATTATTTGACTATTTGGAAGGCAACCAAACCTTAATGGACTTTTTGGAGGATTTTCCGTCCGTGAAACAGGAAGTCGTCGTGGCCTTTTTAGCCGAACTGGCCCAGCCATATAAAACTGAAGTAGCATGAATATCCTGTTAGACGAATGCGTTCCCAAAAGACTCAAGAGATATTTGGTCGGACACGCCGTGAGAACGGTGGTCGAAATGGGTTGGAGTGGCACGAAAAACGCTCATCTTCTGACACTGGCAGAACCCTATTTTGAGGTATTTATCACGGTTGACCAAAATTTGCGCTATCAACAAAATCTGCGAGGTTTTAAGGTAGCGATAATAGTTCTCATCGTGCCTGACAACCAAATTGACTCTTTTTTGCCTTTATTGGACTCTCTCAACGCGGCCCTCATCTCGCCTTGCAAAGGCACGGTGACACTGATTGGGAGAAAGTAACACAAGAATGATAAATTGAGGACAACGAATTGAGGAAATCAACGGATAAAACCCTGACCTCTCACCATCCGTTCCTTTCCTCAATCTGTTGTCCTTAAACCCACTTAACCCACTTAACCTATTTACTTTTACTTAGGAGATATTTTATGCCAACTAACTTAACCAAACTGATTTTCTACTTCATGCTCACCCTGTCTCCCTTCACATGGGCCAGCGAACCTTCGGGCGCCCCGATTCTCCGTCTTGAAACGGGGATGCACACTGCCCCAATCAATCAAATCAGTGTGGATGCCCAAGAACGCTTTTTACTGACTGCCTCACTGGATAAAACGTTGCGACTTTGGGATTTGAACGACGGAAAACAAATACAGATTTATCGTGTCCCCATCGGTGTTAACAATCAGGAAGGCCAACTGCGGGCGGGCGCCATCTCGCCTAACGGTGACTGGATAGCGGGGGGAGGTGATACGGGTATTGAATGGGAAGGTGGTCCTTCGATTTATCTGTTCAATCGTATGACGGATAAGTTGGTCAAACGCCTATACGGTTTGCCAGCAAACATTTTGTACCTTTGTTTTTCTCCTGATGGTCAGTATCTTGCCGCTAGTTTAGCGGGGAATGGTGGTGTCCACGTATGGGAAACTCAACAGTGGGCACAAGTATTCAGTGACACCCAATATGGAAATAGTAGTACGAGTTGCCAGTTTGACTCTCAAAATCGCTTAATCACCAGTGCCTGGGACGGTTATCTACGCTTATATTCTCCAACTTCAGGCACTTTTACATTAGTGACTCAAGCGCAAGCCCCAGGCGGGAAGCAGCCTCTTCGTGCCGTTTTCTCTAGCAACGGAAATAAAATTGCGGTAGGGTTTGCTGATTCTCCCCAAGTCAATGTGTTAGATGGGCATACTCTTGGGCTATTGTATGCACCAGACCTCAACGATATTTTGGGTAGTAAAGTTACCTTCAGTATGACTTGGTCGGATGATGAACAACAGTTATGTGCTAGTGGAGACTATGAAGACTATAGTGATAACCAGCCGAACTTTTTAATACGTTGTTGGTCGCAAGGTGGTCAAGGTGGTCATACCGATTATTGGCTAGGGACCACGATGATTACCCACATTCGTTGGTTGCGGAGTGGAGAATTAGTCTATAGTTCGATGGAACCAAGTTGGGGTATTTTAGACAGCACCGGGAAAAAGCGCGTGGAACATACTGCTACGACTGCTGACTACAGTAGTCTCATTTTTGGTGGTTTCCTGGTATCTTACGATGGCAGTACCGTGCAATTTGGTTTAAAACTACTTGAATATCGTCCTGTACGATTTTCTCTCTTTCAGTCCTCTCTCTTGACTGATCCTCCTACGGATCCCTCGTTGGCCGGACCCGACACTACCAGCCTAAATATTACGGGTGTGGGTACCGTTCAAACTAAACTTAATGGCATCGCTTTGCCTTTAACACCAAATGAACGGTCTGTTTCCACCGCAATTGCGCCCGACCAATCCAGTTTCCTGTTGGGTGCTGGTTTTTTACGGCTATTTGATGCCAAAGGGCAACTCAAGTGGGCAGTACCAGTGCCCGGTAGTGTGGTTTGGGCCGTGAATATTTCTGGCGATGGTCAAAAAGCCATTGCGGCCCTTGGAGATGGCACCATTCGTTGGTACAATTTACGCAATGGCGAAGAGTTACTCGCGCTCTTTCCTCATGTTGATGGTAAACGCTGGATTGCGTGGACTCCTTCGGGCTATTATATGAGTTCGGGTGAAGATGCCGATAACTTATTGGGTTGGCATGTCAATCATGGCAAAGACCAGGCCGCGAGTTTTTATTTAGTCGGGCAATTATACTCTAAGACTTATAAAAAACCAGAAGTGGTACAAAGAACTTTAGTGACTTTAAGTGAGAAAAAAGCCCTGGCAGAACTGCAAGCCGAAAATACCCCCAATGAACCTTCCACAAAGCCGATTTTGCAATTAGAAACTGGAATGCACATTGCACCTATTAATTGGTTTGATATTGATGCCAATGAACAGTTCCTAATGACGGCTTCCAACGATAAAACATTACGACTTTGGGATTTAACTACTGGGGGACTAATAACGACCTATCGTATTCCCATTGGTGCTGGCAGCGAGGGCTTCCTGCAAGCGGTTGCCATCTCACCTCACGGTGAATGGATCGCGGGCGGAGGTAAGACGGGTTTTGAATGGGATCGCAGTACCTCGATTTATCTGTTTAATCGTAAGACGGGTAAATTGTTCAAACGCTTGGTCGGTTTACCAGAAGTTATTAGCCGCCTTTGTTTTTCTCCTGATGGTCAGTATCTGGCCGCCAGTCTGGTCGCCAGTTCAGTAGGGAAGGGCATCCGCGTGTGGGAAACTCAACAGTGGACCCAGGTGTTCAGCGACACTAACTATGGAGACCGCAGTATGAGTTGCCAGTTTGATTCTCAGAATCGCTTGCTGACCAGTGCATGGGATGGCTATCTGCGATTATATTCTCCAACTTCAGGCACTTTTACGTTAGTGACTCAAGCACAAGCCCCAGGAGGAAAACAACCTTCTCATGCGGTTTTCTCCCCCAGAGGCGATAAAATTGCCGTCGGGTTTAATGATTCGGCCAAAGTCAATGTGTTGGATGGACAAACTCTGGCCTTATTATATGCTCCGGATACCAGCAGTATTGGTAATGGGGCCCTTCATAGTGTGACTTGGTCAACTGATGAACAACTATTATGTGCGGGGGGTAGCTATCAGGATAACTACTTGAACAGATTAATACGTTGTTGGTCACAAGGGGATCAAGGCAGTTATACCGACTGGGTGGCCTCTACTAATACCATTTTTCAACTTCGTTTTTTGCAAAATGGCGATTTAGCTTATGGCACGGCAGAACCCAGTTGGGGAATTTTAGATGGCTCTGGGAAAAAACGTTTGGAACAAACCGCATCCATTGCTGACTATCGTTTCATGAAATTTTTGGTATCTTATGATGGTAGCATCGTTGATTTTTATTTCTCTTTACTAAGCGGTCGGCCAGCGCGTTTTTTCCTCGACCAGCAACGGTTGAACTTTTATCCTCTACCGGATTCTACACTGTATGCACCCGACACCACCGGCCTAAACATTACGGATTGGCAACATAATCCACAACCCAAGATCAATGGCACGAATTTACCTTTGGAATCGCATGAACTGTCTCGTTCCTTAGCGATTGCACCCAACCGGTCGACTTTTCTACTAGGCACGGAATGGTATTTACGGTTATTTGATGCTGAAGGAAAATTATTGTGGACAGTGCCAGCACCCAGCACTACATGGGCCGTCAATATCTCCGGCGACGGTCAAAAAGCGATTGCCGCTTTAGGAGACGGCACCATCCGTTGGTATAACCTAAGCAATGGCGAAGAATTACTCGCCTTCTTTCCTCATACCGATGGCAAACGTTGGATTGCCTGGACCCCCTCTGGCTATTACATGAGTTCAGGAGAAGACGCAGATAATCTGATCGGTTGGCATGTCAATCAAGGCAAAGACCAGGCCGCGCAATTTTATCCTATCAGTGCCTTGCAAACGGAATTTAAACGGCCTGATGTTGTCAAAAAAGTGCTAGATACACTCACGGAAGATAAAGCGGTGTTGGTGGCTAATCTGGAAAAAGGTATCGACGCGGGGGAACGAATGACGACTAGCCAACGGTTAGAATTGGCTAAGGAGAAATACCAAGTTAAAACCACGCCCAGCGGTTTGGGCAAAGCCATTATCGTCGCCGCTAGTGGGGAACAACAAGAGAATATGCTATTTCCCTATACCAACCAGTTTACCCAAGCCATGTATAATTTTCTCCATGACAAAGGCTTTTCCGATGGGGATATTGTGTATCTCAACCCACTTCCTCCCATTGTTCCATCCAGTGGATATACCGAAATTGGACGACAAGATTTTTCCATGCGGGACCCTTTACAGGAACTGACGCAAGCCATTGACCAGGTGAGTAGTGAACTGAAACCTGGGCAACAGTTTATTTTTTACTTACATGGTCATGCCCGTGCGCAAGAAATCTTGTTGGGAAGAGATATGATTCTCTCCGCCACCCAATTGAAAGAACTGTTGGAACGTTTGCCCAAAGACGTTCAGCAAATTATCATTTTGGATACCTGCTACTCAGGCTCCTTTTTAGCGGCCTTGGCTGGAGTGCCGCAACGCACGGTCATCACCAGTGCCGATAACCAATCCAAAGCCTGGACCAACGAGGTGAAAAGTTTTGCCCAAACTTTTCTACAACGTTTGAGAAAGGGAGACAGTGTCTATCAATCGTTTGCCATCGCCAATCAGGACATTGTTAGCGACTCGCAAGTGTTTGGAGAACAACGTCCTCAACTAGACGATAATCAAGATGGTAGTTACACCGACCAAGATGGTCCAGTGGCAAAGGCCATTTATTTGGGTGGGCAAAAAGTCTCGGCATCATTACCACCCGAAATTACCAAAGTCCATCCCGCTATTTACCTTGACCCTAGCCAAACTTCGGCCACTTTATGGGTCGAGACTTCCTTTGGTTTGGACAGTATCAATCAGGTGCAAGCGATTTTGACTAATGAAACTGATAAACCAACCGACTATCAAGGTGAACAAACCCAAGCCACTCGTCGAGAAATCACGCTGACACCGAATTATGAATTGCAACGGTTTGAGGCGGAATATAACGGTTTTCAGGATGCCAAACAATGGCGAATTTTCTACCAAGCCGAGAGTATCGAAGGCGACTGGTCCGAGTTTCAAGTGGGCTTTGTTCGCACTGACATTGACCAGACTAGCGTGACGGTAGAAGCGATAGTGAATCAACCAGTTTATCAAATCGGCGACCCGTTTCGTTTTGAAGTGATGATAGCAGGCGAAGGGAATTTTGATTTCTACGTGGGCTTCCTCTTTCCGCACGGTGATTACGCCACCATTGGTTATCCATTTTCCTTCAGTACGATGAATGAACTATTACCTTACCAGAAAAATTTGACACTGGCGAAGGAGGGACAAACGTTCACCATTTTGAGTTTTGGTTTGGGACTGCCTACCATGGAGACGGGTGATTATCAAGCGTGTGCCTTACTGACTAAGGCAAATAGTGACCCGAATGAGAATAGCAATTGGGTGAAGTTGGATTGTGAGGGGTTTCGGTTTTAAGTTATCTCGGAGGAGTCCAAGACATGTTTTGGACTCCCCAAGTTGGATTAAAGTTCCTCTGGGTCCAGACCCAAAGCTCGTAATTTGGCCGCGAATTTGTCGGCCCGTTGTCGTTCCAGCGTCGCTCGTTCCGCCGGCGTTGGTAGCCATTGACCATTGACATCGCGCCACCGTAACCATTGACGTTCCAAACCGTCATACTTACCGTCCCACGGACCCAATTCCAATTGGACCTCTGGTAGCCACAGGGTTTGGGTGGTTGACGGCTGTTTCACATAACCGGTGGAGGTTAATTTGAAAAACTGAACTTCATTGGTATAACGACTAAAGACCACGTAATAAGGAATCTGAAGAATTTTTTCATAAACTTCCCATTTAGTGGGCGGTCTCTGGGGGAGTGAGGTGGTGCGTCCCAAATCCTCGTTTTCGGTACCAGGGGAAAGCAATTCGACCACCAACAGAGGAATGACTTGCTCATCCCAGACTACATAACTATTACGCAAATCACGACCTTGATACAGTGGCGAGAGGCCCACCACCGCAAACCAATCAGGTCGTTTATACCAATGTTCATGTTGACGGTCATAGTATAAGTTCAAATCCGAAGCCACGAACACCTTATCACTGGCATACGCTGGCGGTTGGAAGGTTTCTTTTAACAATTGTGGTTGTTGGTCATGGAAAATGTCGGGCAAACCAGGGTCCTCCGGGTCTTCACTGGGTAACTCATACATAGTGGGCCACGGTTTCACCGGACGACCAGTGGTGGCCTCCAGAGACCGTGAGTAGGAGTCTAATAACATAGCAACAGACATAATGAGGGATACCTCGTAGTGTTCAAACCATCGATAAGAATAGAATAGAATAGCATGTTTTGACGAGGAGTACCACGAATTTAAAAATCAACGAATTGATGCAGGGTTAATTCGTTTCTTTCTCAATTCGTGGTACTATCACTTTTTACTATAACAGGAAACTTAATATGACAAACTTAACTAAACTCAGCCACTTTTTCTTAGTATTCTGGTTATTATTTATCCACTCGGCGTTCACTTTCGCCGCCGACCTCACCTTCACCCCCAACGCGCCCATTGTGGAACAGGGAAAACAAATAACATTGTCTGTCTCTGGCACCAGTGGCGAAGTGACTTGGACGGTCGCCAAAGGGCAAATTCAGGGGACGGGGATGCAGGTGACTTATGTGGCACAGGTAGGATTGGATGTGGTGACGGTGATGGATGGGGAGGGGAATGTGGCGACGGTTAAAATCGTCATCATGTTGTCCAATAATATTTCGTTGGAAAACGCGAATTGGGAGGTGTTTACGAATCGCAGTAATATTTACGCATTGTTGCTGTCAGAAGATGGCAAAACGTTATGGGTGGGAACAGAAGGGGGACTGGAAAAGCGAGATGCACAGACGGGAGAAATTCAGCAGGTTTTTATCAATACGGATGGCTTGCCAGGCAACTTTGTTAGTGCCCTCCTCTCCGATAGCCAAGGCGGGCTGTGGGTCGGGACTTGGGCTAAAGGCGGATTAGCCCACTATGCGCAAGGGCAGTGGCAGGTGTTCAACACCGACAATTCGGGCTTGCCATCCAACCTTGTTTCTTCCCTCTTCCCCGATAGCCAAGGCGGGCTGTGGGTAGCAACCGGTCCAGAATGGGATATTGAAAAGCAAGAGAGTGTAGGAGGGGGTTAGCCTACTTGAATGCGCAAGGGCAGTGGCAGGTATTCAACACTGACAATTCGGTCTTGCCAACCAACGAAGTTTTTGCCTTATTAGGCGATGGTCAAGGTGGACTGTGGGTGGGAACTTCTAAAGGTTTAGCCCACCGCAATGTCCAAGGAGAGTGGGCGCTGTTCAAGGTCACGACCAACTCGTACTTCTTAACAGACCTAAACAATGTTGTGACCGCCCTGTCAAGTGATGGTCAAGGCGGACTGTGGATAGGAACTCTTAAAGAAGGTTTAGCCCACCGCAATGTCCAAGGAGAGATGGTGTTCACAAAAGATTTGGGCTTGCCAGACAACATGGTGCACACCCTGTTAAGTGATGGTAAGGGCGGGCTGTGGGTAGGAACTTTTGACAGTTTAGGCCACTACAGTGCCCAGGGAGAATGGATGATGGTGAATACAGAAAACTCGAACTGGCCATCCGACATAAAAGCCTTATTAAACGATGGTCAAGGCGGGCTGTGGGTAGGATTTCGTGGTGGTTTAGCTCACCGCAGTGCCCAGGGAGAATGGACGGCATTCAATACAGAATGGCCAGGCGGCTGGGTGACAAGCCTGTCAAGCGATGGTCAAGACGGGCTGTGGGTGGGAACGGCTATTGCCTATGGTTCTAAAGGAGGTTTAGCGCACCGCAGTGCCCAGGGAGAATGGACGGTATTCAATACAGAAAATTCTGGTTTGCCATCCAACGATGTAACAACCCTATTAAGCGATGGTCAAGGTGGGCTGTGGGTGGGAACTTATAAAGGTTTAGCCCACCGTGGTGTCCATGGAGAATGGACGGTGTTCAACGCAGAAAATTCGGGTCTGCCAGACGGCCGATTAGAGGCTCTGTTAAGCGATGGTCAAGGCGGTCTGTGGGTGGGAACTGATGGAGGAGGATTAGCCCATTACAGCGCCCAAAGACAATGGGAAGTGTTTAGTCCCGACAATTCCAGTTTGCCATCCTACTATGTTCGTGCCTTATTAAGCGATAGCCAAGGCGGGCTGTGGGTCGGGACTTCTGGCGGATTAGCCCATTACACTACCTCTGGTCAATGGCAAGTGTTTAATACCGACAATTCCGCTTTGCCTGACAACCGGGTTTTGGCCTTATTAGGCGATAGCCAAAGCGGCCTATGGGTCGGAACTGATGGAGGTCTCGCCCACCTCACCTTCACCCAAAAAACCGCCCTCTGCCAAACCACCGACGCCACCACCTGCGAGAACCTCCAGGCAACCAAACGCGCCGCTATTCTTATTGCTGGAGGAGGCGCCGACAGTTCCAACACCCTTTGGGACACGACTGAATCTATCACCAATTATCTCTACAAAGTCTTTAACAAACGCGGCTTTGATAACGATGAGATTTACTACCTCTCCCCCAAAGCCTGGGCGGATTTCAATGGAGATGGCCTAGATGACCGCATTGTCGATGCCCCCAAACCAGAACGTCCTCTTACCCCAGAAGATGTTCGACTGGCTTTGGAATGGGCCAAGGGACTGGGCAAACTGGACCAACCGTTGTATCTGTTTTTCGTGGACCACGGGGGCACGGAGAAATTCCAGTTAAGCAAAATGGAATATCTGGAAGTGACCACCTTGAAAACCTGGTTAGATGATTATCAAACGGTCACTGGTAACCAAGTGATGATGGTCATTGATGCGTGTCATTCGGGGCAACTGTTAGACTCTCTCAAAGCCCCGAACCGTGCCATTATCAGTAGCACTGGCGACGGTTTGGCCTACTTTGAACGCACCGATAAACGCGGTTTTAGTCGCTTCTTTGCTACGGGGTTACTCAAAGGGATGAACTTCTGGGAAGCCTTTGGTTATGCGGGAGATGAACAAGTTAAGTTGTTAGGCGATGTTTCCAAAATGGAAACGGCCAGCACGGGTAAAACTCAAGAGATTGGTCAAGTGCCACGGTTTTATGATGGCTATGATGGCAGTGATGCGGGCAAATGGCTAAAACAGATTTATCTCAACGGCAGTTTCACGGCTGGCGATTTGACTTTGGCAGTGGAAAGTATGACCCCTTCCACTGCATTAACCGTCGGCACACCCTTGTCACTGAAAGCCAAAGCCATTCTCGCCGAAGGCCTGATTGAACGAGTGTGGGCCGTCATCAGACCACCTAAAATGAACTTGGTCATGGATAGCAACGGCACCCCCATTTTGGTGTTACCACGACTCGCCTTGACTCCTTCCAAGAGTGAGAAAGAGATATGGGAAACCACTTGGCAAGAAGCGATGTATAACGGTGACTATCAAGTGACCTTCTATGCCGAAGACAACCAAGGCACGATTGCCAGCAGTGACCTGCCCGTGGTGATTACCGTCACCGGTGGCATTGACCCACCTCCCCAAGCCTTGGTGCAATTAGGTTTGGAGAAAATGCAATATCAGTTTGGCGAACGTTTCACGGCCACCTTGACCGAACAATTAAGTTGGGGATATGATTTATATGCCGCGGTCTTATTACCTGATGGTCAAACGTTTGTCACCTTGAAAAACACCAACGAATTTGCCCCGTTGAATGAACCCAAACCGTGGCGGGCACGACGTATTCAAACGCAACCGGTGACGTGGATAGATATGACCTTGCCTGACACGTTACCTACGGGACAATATTGCTTGTTTGGGATTTTGTCACCCGAAGGGGGAGACGTGTTTGAGACGTTGAGTCAGGGGTTGTGGGTATCGGAGACGAAGTGTTTCGAGATACTTTAAGAACGTTGGAGTCCAAGACAGGTCTTGGACTCCCGTTGAACCATTTGGCCGTTACGAGAACCTGCGACTTGAACTCCTAATTGAGAACCTCCGCTGGCCGCTTCTGCCGACGCCCAGAAATCGTCGAAATGTGATAGCCATAGTCCAACAAAATGTCGGTGGAAATTTCCGAGGACAAGTCCACCAAGTCCATATATCTGTCATCCTCCTCAGGCACCGAAATGCGGATCCAAATATTGTCCCGATAAATAGGACTTTCCAGAATTTCCATCAACTCAATTTCAGGAAACCGTTCCTTGAGTTGCTGAAACAAATTGAGACTCAGTTCTTGTTGTTTAAGATTTATCATGATTGTAACTCCTTGAGGATGGTTTCGACAAATTCACGCGCCTTTTTCAAATGACGTGAAGCGACATTTTGTGACAACAAAATGGAATCATAATCTGCATCATTTCTGACGTGTTGTAACGTCAACAAATAAGACTTCAGATGGTTCGGGTACACTTTGCGTTTCCGAATTAATTCGGCTGCAAAATAGGATTGGGTGGTATCATGGTTTTTACGTTCAGGTTCAAAACCAATTTTAGCCAAAGCCGCAATTGCCGCTTGAAACGCCGCATAATAAGCACGATTTGCCGAAGCGTTGTATAACTGATTGGCTAAGAGTAACTCAGCCGCTTTGAGATTTTCTTGAGATTTGAGAAGAAATTCGGTTTTCATGGTGTTAAGATAAGACAAGGTCAATGGAAAGTCAAGCCCTTACTGTCAAGGTAATCTAGTTTATCACAAAAAAGGAGGTGGTGCAAGTTTTTTATTCGGGCTGACACCACGCAGGTTTATGTCGCTTTGCCCAAACAAAGCGACGCTTTGAACTCCTAATTGAGAACCTCCGCTGGCCGCTTCTGCCGACGCCCAGAAATCGTCGAAATGTGATAGCCATAGTCCAACAAAATGTCGGTGGAAAGTTCTGCTGACAACGCCCGTAATTCAATATATCGGTCATCCTCCTTTGGCATGACCACGCTTACCCAAATATTATCTGGATAAACTGGACTTTCATCAATGCCTACCAGTTCGATGTCGGGAAACCGCGTCTGAAGTTGTTGAAAGAGATTTAAACTCAGTTCTTGTTGTTTGAAATTTATCATGATTGTAACTCCTTAACAATTGCCGCTACTAATTCTTGTGCCCGTTTTAATTGCCGTACCGCAACCTTTTGAGAAATCAATTGAACATTATAATCTGCGTCATTCCTGACATCTTGCAATTCCATCAATGAGGATTTCAAGTGCCCAGGATAAACTTTGCGTTTCTGAATCAGTTCTGCAACAAAATTGGACTGGATTCGGTGATGATTTTGATGTTCGGATTCCAAACCAATTTTAGCCAAAGCCGCAATCGCCGCTTGAAACACCGCATAATAAGCACGATTTGCCGAAGCGTTGTATAACTGATTGGCTAAGAGTAACTCAGCCGCTTTGAGATTTTCTTGAGATTTGAGAAGAAATTCGGTTTTCATGGTGTTATAGTAGTATTCCAGTTAAATTGTACGGTTCCATCTGGAGCGCAATAAGAATTATTGCGCCCTGTGCGCCCGCGTAGCGTCGGCGCGACGCACCAGAAGAAAATGAGTGCGCCGCACAATAATTCTTATTGCGCTCCAGAGGAAATTGTACAAATTTGAATGAATCTTACTATAAGATAAGACAAAGTCAATGGAAAGTCAAGACCTTACTGTCAAGGTAATCTAGTTTATCACAGAAACAGCCAGTGTAGCGAGGTGGTGTGCAACTGGCTACCTGGCTAGTTCCGCAGTGCGATGAGATTTATCCGTTGATTTTTTCAATCCATTATCCTAAACTCTAAGGTAACAAACTCATCATCTTCTCGCCACAGGATCCGGTGAAATTTGCACAAGCGATGGTGCGACGTTATACGGCAGCACCTCGAACGCAAAGTATCGTGGACGAATTGATTGCGGAAAGACGAGAGGAGGGAGGTTTCCCGGCGGAAGCCTCTAGTCCCGCCCGGGCCGTCTGAAGAAAAACTTGAACGTCGCGTTGTCCTCCCATCTGTAGTCCTCATAACAATTCTACAATATCGGCAAACTAAACTGTTCAAGTGATTGACAATGATTAAATAATAACGTATAATCAGATAGTTACTCAGAAATCATATCGGCAACCACATCGGCAAAACTATGTACCATCATCCGTCTCAAATGCAACCTCTGTTTCCGAATGGCACGGAAGAGTTAGGAGACCTTGCGTTACCAATTTTGAGTCACTCTGCCACGTTAGGGGACAATTACACCCGTTAAGTCGTCAGCCGATTATTGAACTGTTGCGAATTATCAATAGCTATTATTCCAATCGTCTGGAAGGTCATCACAATCATCCGATTGACATTGAGAAAGCGATGCGACAAGATTATTCCGCTGACCCAGCGAAACGGGCTATTACAAATAGAAAGTTGTATTCATATTCAAGTCCAACGTCAGTTCGAACAATGGTTGGCTACGGAAACTTCTCTCAATGTGGCTGATAGTCAATTTATCGGTTGGATTCATCAACAATTTTATGCACCAATGCCTGACGAATTAAGATGGGTCAGTGACCCGACTCATCAAACCCAAGTGGAGGTGATAGCGGGACAATTACGTGACTGTGAAGTACCAGTGGGACGACATATTCCACCACGGCATGATAGTCTCGCGCGATTTCTCAAAATTTTTAGTGCTGCTTATTCACCCACTCAATCTCATGGTGCGAAAAAAGGGAGTGATGCAATTCTTTGTGATGTGTTTACCCTCTCCCCCGGCTCCTCTCCCGGAGGGGGAGGAGTGAAAACCACGGGTACCGCCGTTCTCACCACGCCTGTAGGGGGTGGGGGGAAGTGTCTATCACCCACATTGCATCACTACCCTAAAATCAACTATACTCAACTCATAGAAACACACTAACACTACCCATTTTTGTTACCAATCTTTATGAACCGAAAAACCACTATATCTGCTACGATTGACCCTCTTCTTAAAGGAGAAGTGCAAGCTATTTTGAAACGCTTAGGGTTATCCACGTCTCAAGCTATTACTCTCTTTTTTCAGCAAGTGCAACAGGCCCAAACTTTACCTTTTGTTGTGGCGGAAACACTTCGCAAACCGGAGACTCCAGAACTGTTGACTACGACCACCGGCATGTCTTGTTTAGAGTTAATGCAGGATGACATCGGTTGTCTCCAAGACGCACCGCCCGACCTTTCCACGAATAAATCTTATTTGAATGACTATGGCTTATGAAACCACAGGCAATGATAGATACTGGTCCCTTGGTAGCGGCTTTGAGTCAGGCCGACAAACATCACCAATGGGTGGTTCAACAATTGGCCATCCTCCAACCACCGTTGTTGACGTGTGACGCAGTTATTTCAGAGGCGGTTTTTTTACTGTCAAAAAGACGGGCACAACCGTCTATTGAAGCCTTATTTCGTTGGTTAAACCGAGGTACTATCCAGTTGCCATTGCATGTTCATTATGAAATCGCTGTGATAGGTCAACTGATGAAAAACTACGCCAATGTTCCTATGTCGTTAGGAGATGCTTGTTTGGTAAGAATGAGTGAACAGTATCCAAACCATGCGATTTTGACCTTGGATAGTGATTTTTATAATTTACCGCAAACACGGTCGTCAAACAATACCGGTGATTATGCCATAAGGTAGTGATGCACAGGGTAGTGGTTCTCTCGTTCCCACGTGTCAGCGTGGGAATGCCGTCTTTTCGCGCCAGCGTCCTGTTCCCGCAACGCGTTCTCATGTGGCGCGTGGGAACGAGAAAAGCGTAGCTTTGAAAAAACTTAAGATTATTGTTCAACAACACTTGATTTTTTCTAATTCACCCTTATTTTGAGAAAACGTGGAATTTTCATTATTTAACTATAGCTATTACATGGTTGCAAGGATTGACAGGATGATAAAGTCATCTTACCATGTCGTTCAAAGATGATTAACGTTTAATTCGAGAAATACAATGAAATACAAACATTTACCCCCCCCCCCCACATAAAAAGTAAGTCTTTGATTCTAAAGGCACAGCCCTCGCTTTGCCTACTCAAAATGACTCTTTTTCTAAAAAAAGAGACTCGTCCTCCACGTCCTGATTTCCTCCCTTTAGATTGCTTCATAGTAGCAGTCTCCTGTTTTCAAAAAGTCATCACTCCGTCTTGCCTATTTGTTCTTCCTTGGTTTGTCTTAAAGTTTGAGAACTCACCCGTCTTGACTTTAATTCAAGGTTTCTTCTGGATTAACCAATCCTCTCAATTCAGAATTTCTTGAGAACAGGAGGAACTCGCTGTGTATCACTTATCGCCTCAAAAACGGCAAGTCATGGAAGAGATGGACCAACTCGCTTGGCAACGAGAACAGTGGATAAAAAGCAATCAGACTTATTATCAAGATTTGCTGAAATTCCTCAAATATCAAATCCCAGAAGGTAGCCGTATTATAGAAATTGGCTGTGGTACAGGTTATTTGTTGAATAATTTAAATCCAAAGATAGGTTGGGGAATCGACATTTCTCAGCAAATGATTGCTATTGCGAAGCAAAATTATCCACATTTGAACTTTTGCCAAATGGATGCAGAAGCACTCAATATCACGGAATCCTTTGATTATATCATTGTTTCCGATACAGTGGGTTATTTCGAAGATGTCCAAAAAGCGTTTTCGGAACTACTGAGAATAGCTTCTGAAGACACCAGGATTATCATCACCTACCAGAATTTTTTATGGCTACCAATCCTAACTACGGCCGAATGGCTAAAGTTGAAAATGCCGACGACCAAATTGAATTGGTTAGATTTAGAAGACCTTACCAACCTCTTAAATCTAACTGGTTGGGAGGTGATAAAAACAGGACGTCGTTGCCTCTTCCCCAAACAGTTACCTATTTTCTCTGAATGGATGAATAAGTATCTTGCCTCTTTGCCTCTGTTTAATCGACTTTGCCTCACCACATTTGTGATAGCGAAACCACACTGGTCTTTGCCGGCGAACAATGACCAATTTGGGGTAAGCGTGATTATCCCGGCCCGGAACGAGAAAGGGAATATAGAGAATGCTGTGAAGCGAATGCCCAGGATGGGAAAATACACGGAGATTATTTTTGTGGAAGGACATTCACAGGATGACACTCTGGCGGAAATTCAACGGGTTTGCGACAAATATTTAAACGATTGGAACCTCTATTATGTTGTCCAAGATGGGCAAGGCAAAGCAGATGCGGTGCGAAAAGGTTTTAGTTTAGCAACGGGTGATATTTTGATGATTTTAGATGCTGATTTAACAGTGTCGCCAGAGGATTTACCAAAATTCTATAATGCAATAGCGACAGGTAAAGGGGAATATATTAATGGGTCACGGTTGGTTTATCCGATGGAAAAGGATGCGATGCGGTTTCTCAACATGGTTGCCAATAAATTTTTCTCGATAATGTTCTCTTGGCTACTCGGTCAATCATTGAAAGATACTTTGTGTGGCACCAAGGTGTTGTCCAAAAGGAATTGGGAAAAGTTGATGAGAAATCGTCATTACTTTGGTGATTTTGACCCGTTTGGTGATTTCGACTTGATTTTTGGGGCCGCTAAGTTAAATTTGAAAATGGTGGAAGTGCCCATCCACTATAAAGCGAGACAGTATGGGGAAACGAATATTTCTCGGTTTCAGCATGGCTGGCTATTACTGAAAATGGTGATGTTTGCGTTGCATAAAATTAAGTTTTATTAAAAAGTTACGCAACCATCTAAAGAAACTCAGTTTCTTAAAGAAACTGAGTTTCTCATAGCTTTATACCGGTGGAAGCGAAAAAAAGCCACCACCACGGTTTTGTAACCCTGTAGGAGAGACTCATGTCCAACAAATTAGTTAATCATACCCAGATTTGGAAAACTAAAAAGATACTAAGAGAAGTCTATACTGACTGGTACATGCAAATTGCCAAGGATCTATGCAACAGCGGTACCTCTGTAGAACTGGGCAGTGGAACGGGAAATTTCAAAGTGTTCCAGCCAGCCGTTATTGCCTCTGATATACAGTGGTGTGAATGGCTTGACGTGTGTTTTGACGCCCATAAAATGCCGTTTCCAGACAATAGTTTGGCTAACCTGGTTATGATTGATGTGCTACATCACTTGTCAAACCCCATACAATTTTTTCAAGAAGCCTCGAGAGTTTTACAGTCAGGAGGCAGAATTTTGATGGTTGAACCCTTTCCTTCGCCATTGTCGCTACCTATTTACCAAACGTTTCATCCGGAACCATTTATTTGGGAGAACGACTATTTTAACTATCAAGGTGAGATGCAACCTAAGGATCCCTGGGAAGCTAATCAAGCGATAGCGTATCTTCTATTTTTCAAAAAATGCAAACAGTTTTTGGCAAAGTTTGAGAGTTTAAAAATAATCAAACGGCAGAAAATGAGTTGTCTCCTCTATCCACTATCAGGAGGATTTGAACACCAATCATTCATCCCAGACCGTCTGATTTCGGTTTTTAAAGTGTTGGAAAGAATACTCATTCCTTTGCGTTGGCTAATGGCTTTTAGATGTTATATTGTGGTGGAGAAAATATGAAAAATTTACCTGTGTTACTGGTATTGCCAATAATGTTAATTGTTACCGCTGTGCTTTTAAACGGTTCTCGTGGCCCCTATTGGATAGGCTACAACTCTGATTCTGAGTATGCTTACCTATTCAATTCTCTTAACCTGGCCAAATCAAGACCCGTGGGACATACCGACCATCCTGGGACAACCGTTCAACTGTTAGGGGCAACCGTGCTGGAAATTTCACACGCCCTTGATTTTTCTGCAAAAGACGACTTAGAATTTGCGGTTCTCAAAAATCCAGAATTTTATTTGACCGTCCTTAACACGGTCCTAATAACTTTCAATGCACTACTACTGTTCATCATTGGTGTAGTGGTGGTTACTTTAACCAAAAATGTTTGGCTAAGTCTCTTATTACAATTCTCACCGTTTTTTTCTACCACCGTGTTGATCCAAGGTTTACCGAGAGTTTTCTGCGAACCTCTCTTGTTGTTTGCCAGTCTGTTATTGGCGTTGATTCTGGTGAAAATCGTCGTTGATGAAAATCTCACCAAACTTTCTCCCTGGTACTTGGTGGCCCTGGCATTGGTTTCGAGTTTTGGGATAGCTACCAAAGTGACTTTTATCCCCTTACTGATTATTCCCTTGCTGATTTTACCAACGTTACAAAAGAAACTTGGATTCCTCTTCTTGACGGGATTAAGTTTCATACTGTGGACCTGGCCAATCATTTCGCAATATAAACGTGTCTATTCCTGGTTTTACGGTATCTTCACTCACACAGGCCATTATGGCGGTGGCAATACCGGAATAATAGACCCAACTCTCTATTTCCAAAACCTTCAGAATCTCTTCCTTGGCAATCCATTATTCTTCCTAATCTGGTTATTTGCCGTCTGCTTCATCCTGATATTTAACGGGTCTCCGGCCATGAGAAAGAAGGCCTGGCAAGACACTTCCTTTAGAGTTTTAGTAGCCGTGGTGGTGGCGCAACTGTGTGCCATTCTGATGGTTGCTAAACATAGTGGTGACCACTACTTGTTACCCGCTTTGAGTCTTTCAGGACTCGTGTTATTTTTGGTGTTTGTGTATTTACAACGACTTGACTATTTTAGTCGATTTAACACCAAAAAGGTTGCCATCGTCATTGGTATCTTCTTCCTGTTCAGTAGTGTGCTGAGAATAGTCGACCTCCAGAACGTATTTGTGCAAAATCTGCAAATCAAACAAGAATCATTGGCAGTCTATCAAAAGGTGGAAACGGAATATAAAAATCATCTCAAGGTTTCCTACTATCGTTCCTCTTCCCCTTTGTTTGCACTATACTTTGGTAATGGTTGGGCACATAACCGGTATTCCGACATCCTTCAAAAGATTTATGGGGAGGCTTACTTTTACAACCAGTGGAATGGAATATTTTACACTTGGACGAGAGTTTTTCTGATTGAGGAAGTCATTTCGAAAGGATATGGGATAATCTTCCACGGACAACCCATCTTCAGAAAACAAGGCGACCAACTAAGGGCTGGCACGGGTTCAATTTTGCAGTTGACAGATGTCTTGCGGGGACAGCATGAGACCATTTATGTTCCCCAGACTATTACTGTACCGAAAGGGATTCCTTTCCAACCACCTTCCTAAAATGCTAAAGTGCCGATTATGAGGAATTAACCAGGTCGATTTTGGAGACGGAATGTTTTGAGGTGGTGCCTTAAAAAAAACCAAAACCAGGAATCCAAAGTAGCTTTGTCCGGACAAAGTACGCTTTAGACTCATGGACCAACATTCACTTTGTCACCTTTCTGACAACGCCCCAAGAGAACCCCTCCATTACGTTATAAATCTAACACTTGTATAACATAAAAGATTTCTCTAAACTATTCATTTACAATGAATCATTCCCCAACACCCAAATTGGCATAGTTAATGTTACTATGGTCCAAATCGAAAATTTCGACTCTGGAACGCAATCTGAAATATTGCGGTCTTTTTTTCAGAATTTGGTAGTGATGCAATGTGAGTGAGATGTTTACCCTCACCCCCGGCCCCTCTCCCAGAGGGAGATGGGGGAAAGGCGGAATCCGTGGTTTTCTCCCCACGCCCGTAGGGAGAGGTGCCGGGGGTGAGGGCAACCTGAATATCACCCAGATTGCATCACTACCCAGAATTTAACCAACCTTCAACCACTACTCTATTCCACTTTAAGGAGTTACAATTAACATGTCTGGTGAAAAAGTCTTAAACCTAATCAAAGAGAAAAACGTCAAATTTGTTGACTTCCGCTTTACTGATACGAGAGGGAAAGAACAACATGTCACCTCCCCTGCGGAAACCTTAGATGACGACATTTTTACAGATGGCAAAATGTTTGACGGCTCCTCCATTGCCGGCTGGAAAGGCATCAACGAATCGGATATGATTCTGATGCCCGACCCAACCACTGCGGTGCTTGACCCCTTTGTTGAAGAAGTCACTCTCAACTTACGTTGTGATGTGATTGAACCCACCACCATGCAAGGCTATGAACGTGACCCACGTTCCCTGGCCAAACGGGCTGAGGCGTATTTAAAATCCACAGGCATTGCTGACATTGCCTATTTTGGTCCAGAGAATGAATTTTTCATTTTTGACGACATCCGGTGGGGCGCCGACATCAGCGGTTGCTTCTGCAAAGTCGATTCCAAAGAAGCGAATTGGAACTCTGAAAAAGTCTATTCCGATGGCAACTTAGGTCATCGTCCCTCCATCAAAGGCGGCTACTTCCCCGTGCCACCCGTGGACTCCCTGCATGACATTCGGTCCGACATGTGCTTGATGTTAAAAGACATGGGTCTCATCGTGGAAGTTCATCACCATGAAGTGGCCACCGCCGGCCAATGTGAAATCGGCGTCGGTTTCAACACCCTCGTCAAAAAAGCCGATGAAGTGCAAATTCTCAAATATGTCATCATGCAAGTCGCCCACGATTATGGCAAAACGGCCACCTTCATGCCGAAACCGCTAGTGGGGGACAATGGCAGTGGGATGCACGTTCACCAATCGTTGGCTAAAGATGGCAAGAATCTGTTCAGTGGCGATAAATATGGCAACCTTTCGGAACTCGCCCTTTACTACATTGGTGGCATCATCAAACATGCCCGCGCCCTCAATGGTCTGACCAATCCCACGACGAACAGTTACAAACGCCTCGTCCCCGGCTTTGAAGCACCGACCCTGCTGGCTTACTCCGCCCGCAACCGTTCTGCTTCGATTCGCATTCCTTACGTGGCCAGTCCCAAGGCGCGTCGGATTGAAGTCCGCTTCCCAGATTCCATGAGTAATCCTTACTTCGCTTTTTCCGCCATGATGATGGCAGGGTTAGATGGGATTCAAAACAAGATTCATCCAGGGGAGGCGATGGACAAGGATTTGTATGATTTGCCACCTGAAGAGGAGAAAAACATTCCTACCGTGTGCCATTCCTTGGAGATGGCGTTGGAATATCTTGACAAAGATCGTCACTTCCTCTTGGCTGGCGGCGTCTTCACGAATGATGTGATTGATGCTTACATTGGTTTGAAGATGCAAGAGGTGACGCGCCTCCGCATGACGACTCATCCGATAGAATTTGATATGTGTTATAGTTTGTAAAACGCGGAACAGGTTCTCCACCCAAATTTTTCACCTAAATTCCTCACTCCAGGAGTCCAAGGCGTAGCTTTGTCAGTATAAAGCGGCGTTTTGGACTCCTGAATTTGTTGCGACATAAGCTGTTTCCCCCGAATAAATCGTTCGAATAAATCGTTTTGGAATTTTCCTTTGTGTCATTGTATAGTGATATTCATATAGGACTGACGCACTCACCCCCCCCAACCCCCCCGTACACGGGGGGGAGTCATTCCCCCCGCGTGCGGGGGGGCTAGGGGGGGTGTCAACCACCACCCCCCAACCCCCCCCAACCCCCTCCGTACACGGGGGGGAGTCATTCCCCCCGCGTGCGGGGGGGCTAGGGGGGGTGTCAACTCAACGAGTTATAAAAAAAGTTGCGTAAGTCCTGTTATATAAATTTGTACATATCCGCTTACGCGCAATAAGAATTATTGCGCCGTTTCGCGCCGCCACATAGCGGGCGCACGGCACAATAATTCTTATTGCGTTCCAGAGGGAACTGTACAGATTTGAAGGAATATGACTATAACTCAGAATGAATAATGAATTCAGTACTTACTCTTACTCTATTATTTAAACATAAATAGTTGGGTAGTGATGCAATCTGGGTGAAATATCGTGCGGTTTCTCTTCGTCTTGAACTCTGATTGAGATGATTAAATGAGGGCTATGAAAGGAGGCTTGACTAATCATAGTTCATCTGAAAATCATTCTAATCAGAGTTCAGACAGTGAACCCTCATTGCATCTCTACCAATAGTTGATGATAATCATGCCGTAGGTTTTGAGAAACTCAGGGGGTACGCAACCGCCGGTATTTACCCCACCCCAACCCTCCCTGTACGCGGGGAGGGAGTCCCCCCCGTGTACGGGGGGCATGGGGTGATAGTGTGTAAAATCAAATAATTACAAAAACGATTGCATAAGTCCTAAAACCTTGACTCGTCTCGAGTCACGGGCTGACCCGTCTCGAGTCACGGGCTGACCCGTCTCGAGTCACGGGCTGACCCGTCTCGAGTCACGGGCTGACCCGTCTCGAGTCACGGTGTGGGTGGAACAGACATTCAACAAGTATAAATAAATAATGAATAATGACCAAACCAAAGCAGGACCGCTAACGAAAGCCTATTTTCCATTATTCATTATTCATTATTCATTATTCATTGTTTGAAAAGACAGTTGACGGAAGCCGTACACAAGGCTTATCCTAAAGCGGTTACCTTAGCCGTAGATGAAACAGGATTGCCAAGGAAAACATTTCTGTCACTTTGCCCTTATTCGTTGGAACAATTATTAGATAAAACTTTTTATCCCCATCTTGAATAATGTCGAAAATTAGGTAGTTAGGACTTATGCAACAATGCCTTAGAAACTCAATTTCTTAAAGAAACGGAGTTTCTGTGGTGCAGTTGCATAAGGTAAGTTAATATATCAACACACGAGGAAAAACCAAATGAGTGCCACTATCATTGAACAAGCCACCCCACGTTTACATCGTTCTGAATTAGCCGTCCCTGGAACTAATCCCAAGTTTTTTGAAAAAGCCGCGCAATCTGAAGTCGATTGCATTTTTCTGGATTTGGAAGATTCCATCGCCCCCGATGAAAAAGAGGCAGCCCGCAAAAATATTGTGGCCGCGTTAAACGAAATTGATTGGGGCACCAAAACTATGTTGGTGCGAATCAATGGGTTAGACACCCACTACATGTACAAGGATGTGATTGACGTCGTGGAAAACTGTCCACGGTTGGACATGCTACTGATTCCTAAAGTGGGCGTGCCTGCGGATGTTTATGCGGTGGACATGTTAGTGACGCAAATTGAACAGGGAAAGAAACGGACCAAACGTTTAGGGTTTGAAGTGTTAATTGAAACCGCTTTGGGCATGGCCAATGTGGAAGCCATTGCCCAATCTAGTAAGCGGTTAGAAGCCATGAGTTTTGGTGTCGCTGATTTTGCCGCTTCGACCCGGGCGCGAACCACCGTCATTGGCGGCGCCCATCCAGAATATGGCGTGTTGACCGATAAAAATGCCGATGGCAGTCCACGAGAGTTTCATTGGAATGACATGTGGCATTTTGCCCAGGCAAGAATGGTGGTAGCTTGTCGGGCGTATGGATTACGGCCCATTGACGGGCCGTTTGGAGACTTTAGTGACCCAGATGGTTATGTTGCGGCCGCCAAACGGGCCGCCATTTTGGGTTATGAAGGAAAATGGGCAATTCATCCTTCGCAGGTTGCCCTGGCCAATCAGGTATTTAGCCCTTCCGATGCGGATGTGACCAAAGCCCAACGTATTTTAGAAGCCATGGAACAGGCAAAACGAGAAGGGAAGGGGGCAGTGAGTTTGGATGGTAGGTTGATTGACATTGCGAGTATCAAAATGGCCGAAAATTTGCTTTCCAAAGCGAAGGCAATTAAGAAATCTAGCTAATATTTGGGGGCTGGGTTTTCAAAAATTGGAAGGTTAGGAATAGGAGACGTTTTTCAGAGAAACGCTGGACTAGAGGCTTTAGAGAAAGGTTTGGATTAGAGGCTTCAGCCGGAAGGTAGCGGATTGGCGAATGAAAAATTCCCCAAAATTAACCGACAGGTGGAGTAGAGGCTTCAGCCGGAGGGGGGCACTGCGATTTCAATTCTGTTCCATTCCCACCGGCTAAAGCCTCTAGTCCACCATGACTTTCGACATTAACCGACAGGTGGACTAGAGGCTTCAGCCGGAGGGGAGGCACTGTGATTTCAATTTTGTTCCCACCGGCTAAAGCCTCTAGTCCACCGTGACTTTCTAATGGACTAGAGACTTCAGCCTCCGTTGTTCTGGAGACGACGACTCTCTTAACCATCCAAAATTAAACTCGGACCCCCAGGAGGACCATTTATGTTATCACAAAATATTCGTCCGCGCCGTTCCGTCCTATACATGCCAGGGTCTAACACCCGGGCATTGGAAAAAGCGCGAATTTTACCGGTAGACAGTTTGATTTTTGATTTGGAAGATGCGGTTGCACCTGAAGCTAAGGTACAAGCGCGGCAAGGTGTCATAGCTGCCGTCACGGAAGGGGGGTATAAACAACGAGAAATCGTGGTGCGGGTCAATGGTTTAGACACGCCTTGGGGACGCGATGACATTGCGGCGATTGCCAAGTTACCCATCCAAGGTGTACTCTTGCCCAAAGTGAACATACCCACCCAAATTGAACAAGCCATCGAGTGGCTTGATAAAAATGGAGGGGAGGCAACCTTACCCATCTGGATGATGGCAGAAACGCCGCAAGGTATCTTGAACATTGATCGCATTGCGGGATGTCATCGACGATTGGCCGTCATTATCATGGGCACTTCGGACCTCGCTAAAGATATGCGAGTTCGTCATACCAAAGATCGCATTGGCCTCTTAGTGCCATTAAGTCTTTGTGTGATGGCGGCCCGGGCACACGGTCTGGAAATCATTGATGGTGTTCATCTCAATTTGGATGATGAAGACGGTTTCCAAGCCGCTTGTACACAAGCACGCGATTTGGGTTTCGACGGCAAAACGTTGATTCATCCCAAACAAATTGAAGTGGCTAACCAAATCTTTGCCCCTAGTGCAGTGGAAGTCAAACAGGCCCGTGAAATTCTGGGCGCGTGGGAAGAGGCACAGAAACAAGGCAAAGGAGTGGTGGTGGTCAATGGTCGATTGGTGGAAAATCTCCATGTCGAGGAGGCTAAACGTTTGTTAGCGTTGGCCGGCGTCATTGGAGAACGGAATGGTAACGGAAATGGGACCAAGGAAAATGGTGTTCATCATGACAATTAAGGGGTAGTGATGCAATGTGGGTGATATTCATAAGAGTTGCCCTCACCCCCGGCCCCTCTCCCAGAGGGAGAGGGGCCGGGGGTGAGGGTAAAAATATCACCCACATTGCATCACTACCCAATTAAGGTAGTTGCAAACAGATTTGTTGAAGTTTAATTTCAAGGGGACATTATGCTAATCAAAAGCGTTTTAGAACAAAAACCACGCAGTGGCGTGATAACAATAGGCGTCACCCAAACGGTACTCACCGCTATCCAGAAGATGTGTGACGAAACCGTGGGGGCGTTGCTAGTACACTCTGAAAAAGGGGAGACGGTGGGAATCTTAACCGAACGCGATATTTTGCGGTTTAGTGCCAAGCGTGCTATGGAATTAAGTGAAGTGCCCATCAGTGCCGTGATGAAGAAAAATCCCGTCGTGGTCACCCCAGACACGACACTTGACCAAGCACAATCTATTATGACGGAGAAACGCTTTCGTCATCTGCCCGTGGTCGAAAATGGGAAAATTGTTGGCATGGTGTCCATTGGCGATTTAGTGAAAGCTAAACTGACCGAGACGATGGGAGAGGTTAAACATCTTCTGGATTACATTGCTAATGCTTAACCAGACGGTTAAAGACGGTGAACTTTAGGGTAGTGTTGCAAAGGTAATGGTTATGGGTTTTGGAGTACGGAATTGATTCCGCTTGAAACGGAATCAATTCCGTACTCCAACGGAATTAATTCCGTACTCCAAAACCGCTATACCATTACTTCTGCAACACCACCGAACTTTAGGGTAGTGATGCAATCTGGGTGAAATATCGTGCGGTTTCGCATTGGTCTTGAACTCTGATTGAAATGATTAAATGAGGGCTATGAAAGGAGGATTGACTAATCAAAGTCCATCTGAAAATCATTCTAATCAGAGTTCAGACAGTGAACCCAGATTGCCTCACTACCGTCTCTATGAAACTACCCGTTTCACGTTTCCTAATTTGCGTTAAACTCTCATTCCTTCAAACAATCCGATTACTTCCTTCTGAATCCCAGGTATTCTACTTCGTAACTCTTCGGCCACTTCATAACGCCTATCAAACACTTCCTGCAACTGCTTTAACACTTCTTCATTACAATTACCGCGCAAGTCAATCACCGCTTCGCCTAAGCCAACTGAGTCAAAAACGCCTTTAAACTTCTGACTATAAGCGAGTCCAATCGCAGGAACGTTTTGTGACAACGCCGCAATACAGGCGTGCATTCGGGTCCCTAAGAAAAAGTCACATTGTCCGATCAGATATTTGACTTGCTTATGATTCAGTGTCTCTTGAAGAAGCAAGAGACGATCTGGATAATGGCTTTTCAACTTCTCATACAGGCTTTGACACGCCAGGGGGTCACTTTCAGCGGTCTTCTCACTGAAAACATGAGACACTAACACGAGAACATGATTGGGAGTGGCTAAAAAATGATGTACCAGTTTCTCCATTAACACGCGATAATCATCCCGAATCCCGAAGCGTTGTTGGGCTTCCAGTCCACCGTTATAGACCAGACCGCTGACATTGAGTCCAATGACGGTATGTCCTTGGCTTTTCAGTTGTGCCAATTGCAAAATCAGAGGAATTTCAGGTTTCTCGGCATCCAGGGTGAAGGCCACGTCGGGGATGAATTTAAGATTTTTGAGGTCCACCTGAGACCCCAGCAGCGTTTTGAGGTCTTCAATACTTTGACGGTCTCTGGAATAGATGACGGTGGCCCGGGTTAGTAGGTAGCGGGCAAACCGTTGGGCAATGGGACTGTAAAAGGGTCCGTAGGTTTGGGGCAATAAGATAAGTTTCGTGCCACACCAGAGAAAGAGGAGTTTGGGGAGGGCATTGAGGATAAATTTGCGGGTGCCGTAAATGTCACTGAAACTGTCGCCGGCGGTAATGTCAAAGGCGAGATCGGTTTCTAGCAGTTGTTTCAAATACGGATTCCAGGCTTGTAGGCGCTTTTGCAACCAGGCAAAGGGAAAGAGTTTGAGGAGGAGGGCTTGGAAAAGGAGTTTATAGAGATGGTTGGAACGGAACACGTTTTTGTTGAGGCGCAGTCCCATTCTGTGAATGGTGAATGCCTTTCCCAAGAGGCTGATGGTTTGTGTTTCTTCATGATGTTGGGCGCGTAACGTGACGTGGGCATTGGGCCAGTGGGTGAAGATACATTTGAGGCTGGATTCGGCTAGGGCATTGACGCCCATGTTAGCCGTTTCAAAAGTGGCGCCGAGAAACCAGAGATTGGGGGAGGATGTGGAGGTTTTCATAGTGATAGTGGTGGTGGTCCAGCATTCGTATTAGGACGGTTTGGATGGTTTAATTTTTTGAATAAGGCGTTGGAGGCGTTGTTGTACAAATTGGTGTAAGCGCGTTTTTTCGTCAGTAGTGAAAATGAGGCCATAGATAATCAGTCCGGTGATAAGAGTATACACCATGCCACTGATGAGGACGAGACCGATTGCATTCCAACGGTCTGTCATGGCCATCGTCACATAGGGGGTCAGTGGCCACAGGAGTAAGTAGGCAATGCCGTAAGGTACAAGGCTAGGGAGGATAGCCTTGGTTAAAAAAGTGAGTTGGGGGACCCCGATCCGGTGGTTGTTACTGGTTAGGTAAAGGAGTGCGCTAAGGGAGGTCGCAATGGTAATGGTGGTGGTAATGGTGATGAGAGTGGTACCAAAGAAATACAGTCCTGTCAAGACAATAATGGTGGTGAACGTTAGCCGACTGAAAGAGTAAATAAGGTTATTGGCGGGGTTGTCAATCCCTTTGAAGTAAGAGGAACCGGGACCTGTGAGAACGTGTAGGTGTTGAGAAAGGGTGTAAATGGTCAAGATGGTAGCCACAATTTGAAATTCCGGTTTGGTACCTAACCAGGCGACGATGATGGGGGAAGCGAAGGCCGCTAGAAAGCCCATGAGGAAACCCGTTATGAGGCCAATTGTGCGGGACCCTTCGATGTAGAGTTGAATCATTTCTTGGTGGCGTTGTTGACCGTACATGTAGGTGGTTGCAGGTAAGTACACAGCGGTCATGGAGGAGGGAATGGTGACGGCCATGACTGGGAATCTGGCACCGAGTCCCAGAAGGGCAGTGGCTTGCATCCCCAGAAAGCTACTGGTGATTAACTTGTCCACCGTATTTAGAAAAGTGCCAATGATGCCAGCGACTTGGACAATCGCCCCAAATCGGTAGAAGACTTTAAAATAGGCGGTGTCAAAGTTTTTGGGGGAGATTGAAAGGCCAGGCACGGCTTGATAGGACATGATGATATAGGCCAGCGTACTGACTAGGTATCTGACCACTTGGGCATAGAGAAGCGCGTAAATGCCGAAGCCGTTGAAGAGAAGGAGGACGCTGAGGGATGCTTCTAAGAAGAGTCCTAGAATAAACACGGAGGTGGTTTCAGAAATCTTTTGAAGCCCATTTAACATACGCATGAAGGCGCCACCAATACTCATTTGAAACATGAGGATGCAAGCGGTGCTGAAAAACAGAACCGTGGCAGTGTGTTGCAATTCCGGTGGAATTCTGAAAATGGTTTGTACCAGCGGGTCTAAGAGATACCAGAAGAGGGTTAGCGAGAGGAGGCTGATGCTGGTGACCAGAATGATGCCTGTCGAAAGGAGGCCGCTGATTTTGGGAATTTCCTCTTTGGCGTGATATTCTGCCACATAGCGAACATAAACATTGGTCACTCCAACTGCGCTTAGGTTTAGGTAAGTGATGAGGGTAAAGCAGATGGTCCAAATGCCATATTCTTCCAGACTGACAAAATGAAGAATGATGGGAGGGAGGAAGAGGCGTACAAATAGGTTGATAACGTTGGAAAAAATGGTAGAGAAGAGGTTTCTCGATACCAGTCTTTTCATTTCACGTTTGTCGATAATTTTGGGGTGTGAAGGTTCTTTGGAGTTCATGGGAGAATGAATAATGAATAATGGGTAGTGATGCAATCTGGGTGAAATATCGCACGGTTTCGCGTCGGTCTGGAACTCTGATGGAGAGGATTAAATGAGGACTCTGATAAGGAGATTTTACTAATCATATAAGGAGATTTTACTAATCATAGTTCATCTGAAAATCATTCTAATCAAAGTTCAGACAGTACACCCCCACATTGCCTCACTACCGAATAATGAATAATGGATAACTCACCATAGAAACTCAGTTTGCTTTCCGAAGCTGAGTTTCTTCGCCGGGAGGTTTGCACTCTACCAAGCCTCTAGTTCACCATAATTTCTCCATTATCACATTATTCTACGAAATTGAAAAGGTAACGGGCTAGAATAAGTCGCCATAGAAACATGACGGATGGCTGTAGGTGAAGTCTGTAAATAAGCATCAGTCCAACCAAAAAGAATAAATAACAAGGTCTGGTGTGTGCCCCCTAATGCCACAGTAGCGAGACAGAAACCTGTGCCAACGAGAATACCCAATAACGTAAGGTCAAGCCCCCGATTGGGCATGGCCGTAGCAGGCTGTTGTATCATACGGAAAAATAAGCGAATGGGTAGATATAAAAATAACAGAAGAAGACACATAACGGCAATGAAGCCATGGTTTAAAGCCAATTGCAGATAGGTGTTATCTATTGACCATTGGGCTTTGTCTTGTGGCCAACCTAGCCGCCCCCATCCCAGCGCCCACTTTTCCATCACAATTTCTCCATACGTGGTATACAATTCAAAACGGTATGCAACAGTTTGGCGTTCTCTGGAACTTTCGAGGGCTTCTTCCCGGTCCACAGAGGCAAATTGTTCAACAGCGGTTTTGGCAACGAGACCTAATATTATCACTCCTATGAGTAAAGTTGCAATCACTAGAAGTCGTTGAACGGGTTGTTTGAACCAATTTATAACAATGGCCAATATAAAAATGAGAATGGCCGCGAGAATAGCAGATAGCCAGGGTGCACGGGCCAACGGTGTAATCGCCCCCAACAGAAGAATAAGAGTGAACGTTTTGGCAGGGGGGAACTTACTCGGTAGCCATTTCATTTTAGCAGGCCACGCTTGGTTCCATTCTAGCCACCGTTGCAGACGAAAACCTATGAACATAATGAGACCCGCGTAAATCGAATGACCAAAGGGGCCTTCCGCACGGGTGAAGCCCCAACGGGTTTCAATGTCGCGAGTCCAGCCACTGCCAAAGAAGTTGCCCAGGAATCTTTGCCACAGTGTATATTTCGGATTGGTGACCATTTCTAATAGAAGAAGGATTGAGATAATGGCTAACACGATAACAATCACCTTTGCAAAATCTATTCTCAATCCAGCAGATTCAACGGATTTAGCGAGGATGTAGGGAAACAGGACCGACAAGATCATGGTGGCCATTAAGTTTTGCGCCAATTTATAACCATAGCTGTGGTATTCAGAAAGACAGGTTAACAACACCAGGGTAAAGACCAAGACATCGGTGAAGGAGAATTTCCAGCCGGGCATTCCGCGTCTGATGAACAGTAGCATGAGGGGAACAATCGCGGCTTCAGCAAAACTTGGGTTGGGGATGACAGGAATGTCCCATTGGAAATAGTAAGGAAACCAGAGCAGAATGGGAAGATAGGCATAGACAAAAGCCCACTGGGCTGATCGACTGGTAGCCAGGTAAGTTGCCCAAAGGGCTGGGAAGATGACAATTGCAGAACCCATATCTTACAAATTAAGCATACGTGTTAAGTAGGGCAAGAATTGCTGAGTGACTTGAGGCAAACTATCGTCAACTCCTAATTCTTGTAGCTGAGTGACTTGCAGACCAGCATAGCCACAAGGATTGATACCCGTAAAGGGAGTTAAGTCCATGTTGACATTGAAACTGAGACCATGATAACAACAGTGACGCTTGACTCTCAAACCCAAGGCAGAAATCTTTTGACCATTAACATAGACCCCTGGGGCATTTTCACAGCGATGACCTTGAATATATTGTGATGCTAGGTAGTCAATGACGGCCTGTTCAATGGCCCAAACCAGTTGCTTTACACCCCATTGATGTCGTTTTAAATCCATCAAGATATAAACCACCAGTTGACCTGGCCCATGATAAGTGACCTGACCACCACGGTCCACGGAATAGACGGGTATCTCCCCCGGATTGAGGAGATGTTCCCGTTTCCCAGCCATGCCTAACGTATATACTGGAGGATGTTCAAGTACCCAAAGTTCATCAGGTGTGTCAACTTGACGGCCCTCGGTAAAAGTTTGCATGGCATGGTAAGTGGGCAGGTAGGGGGCAAGACCTAAGTAACGGATAGTGGATAACGGATAGTGGATAACGGATAGTGGATAGTGGATAGTGGATAACGGATAGTGGATAACGGATAGTGGAAAAACCAAGGCCGGACTAGAGGCTTTAGCCGGTGGCACGTCACCGGCTTCCGCCTCTAGTCCCCGTTGGTTTTTTTCATTAACCACTATTCACGACCTGCAACTATTAATGGTGCGCTGGTTGCACTTCCCCTTTCTTATATTTTTCCTCCTTAGACTCTTCATCACAAGGAGAATGGGCCTCAGCATAATGACTGCCATGTTGAATTCTCTCCATCAACGCAAACAGCACACCAGAGATGACGAAGGTGAGATGAATGACGACTAGCCACATGACACTTTCGTAAGCAAAGTGAGGCGCCTCCGGTTTCTCATGGATAGTGGCCACGTCAATGAACACCTTTAACAACTCGATGGAAGAGATGGCGACGATGGAGCCTATAACTTTCAGTTTTAAGGCACTATAATCCACTTTGCCCATCCAGTCAGGACGGTCCACATGACCTTCCACCAAATCGATTTTGGAAACGAAGTTCTCGTAGCCGCTGAAAATGATAATCAGCAATAGGTTAGCAATCAGGACCACGTCAATCAGTCCCAACACCCTCAAAATCAACTCTGTGCTTTCGATGGTCCAGGTGATAGAAGCCAGTTCAATAAACTTCTTAGCAAACTTTATCATCAAGATGAATAAGGTCCCAACCAAGCCAATGTAGAGTGGGGCGAGTAGCCATCTGCTTTGAAAGAGTAACGTTTCAATGCCTTTTTCAATTTTCATAGTCTTTTAAAAACTCTAAGTTGGGTGGTGGTGGTTAAAATTTATCCAGAAGTCCAATTCCCCATGAGTCCACAGCGTAAGTTTTGCCAGGGACAAAGCTACGCTTAGGACTCCTGAATTATCTGAATTATCTATAAATCTATTCGCCAGATTCACTAGCGTCTGCGGCCCGTTCGTAGGCAACTTTTTTGGTTTTAAGGAACCGCGCAAACACCAGTCCTACTTCAAACAGTAGCCACATGGGCACCGCCAGCAGAAATTGGGAAATGACATCGGGAGGTGTTAATACCATCCCCACGATAAATGCCAACACGATAATGTGACGACGTTTTTCGACCAGCCATTCGGGAGTGATAATGTCCATCCAAACTAGGACTACCGTGATAACTGGCACTTGAAAAGCGATTCCAAACGCAAAAAACAGGGCGAGAACAAAATCTAAATACTTTGAAATATCCGGCATCATCGTAGTCCCTTCCGGGGTGGTACTGACCATGAAGCCAAAGACTAACGGTAGCACAATGTAGTAGGCAAACAGGGCGCCAATATAGAAGAGAAGGACGCTGACGATTAATAATGGCAACGTCAATTGTTTCTCATGTTGGTATAAACCCGGTGCTACAAACGTCCAAAAGTGGTACAAAATCACTGGCATCGCCAGAAAAATAGATAACACAGCCGTCAGTTTCAAGGGCGTGAAAAACGGTGAAGCTGGATCCACAGCTATCAGTTCGACACCAGCCGGCAAAAAACGCAATAAGGGTTTAGCCAAGAAAGTGAACAGGTCGTTGGCAAAGGGCATCAGCACCAACAGAATCACCACCACAGCCAAAACCATTTTTAGCAGACGTTCTCGTAACTCCAATAAATGCTGAATGAACGGCATTTCGTTATCGTTAGCATGATTGGACATATTTTGGGTTAGTGGATAGTGGTTTTAGTGGATAGTGGATAGCGGTTAACATCTGGTTTTATAGACGAGTTGGGGGTATTGGATTGTTAATGGAAGCAGGTAATACCGCCTGGCCTGCCGCAGGTGTCGTGGTAGAAGTTGACGT
This sequence comes from Thiotrichaceae bacterium, assembly GCA_011391085.1. Lineage (GTDB taxonomy): Bacteria > Pseudomonadota > Gammaproteobacteria > Beggiatoales > Beggiatoaceae > JAABRD01. The sequence goes on from JAABRD010000028.1 coordinate 45,930, forward strand.
GGTAGAAGCAGAGGTAGTAAAACTGCTGGTAGTCTCCTTCACAGATTTTTCCAATTCACTGATACCACTTTTCGTCTCCTCTAAAAATTGATGCAGCCCCAATTTTTCATTTTCCTTAATCGCGTCTCGCATTTCTTGTAAATGCAGTTCACGATCAATTTCTTGTTGAATACTGGAAACCATCCGACGCGCACGACCCACCCACATCCCTGCGGTACGGGCCGCTTGGGGGAGGTTTTCAGGGCCAAAGACCAGCAAAGCGACTAGGACAACCAGGCAAATTTCCCAAAATCCTATATCAAACATGGTAGTGAAGAGTAACTCGTGGTTTGAAATTTAGACCGGACCCGTTTGCTTGTGAGTCACTTGACCCTCAATCAGTTGGCCTGGATGAGTTTGGGTGACTTGGGTGGGGGCCGTAGTCGGTGCCGTGGCAGAGGCAGAACGTGCGGCCGCCTGTTGTTCTTCCTCTTTTTCACTGTCGCGCATGGAACGCCGGAAACTGTTGATAGCACCACCTATGTCGCTACCTATGTTTTTGAGTTTTTTGGTGCCAAAGAGAAGCACGATAATTAATAAGACGACTATCAAGTGTCCCAGACTGAAAGTACCCATTCGATTTGATTCCTCCGAAAATGTAGTTAATCATCAAAACCTGCGCCGCTAAGTTTGTCACCGCCTAGCAGGTGAATATGTAAATGAAAGACAATTTGGCCCCCCGCAGGTCCCGTATTAATCACGGTCCGAAAACCATGATTTAGCCCTTGTTGTTTAGCAATTTTGGGCAACAGGCGCATCCAGTGGGCGATCAATCCGTCATGCTGTTCTTCAAGTTCAGCGAGACTAATAATATGTTTACGGGGGACGATTAACAAGTGGACCGGCGCCTTGGGATGAATATCCTTAAACACCACCGCGTGTTCATCGCTATACACTTGTGTTGAGGGGATTTCGCCCGCGATAATTTTACAAAATAAACAGTCCATAATTATAGTGGATAGTGGTTTTAGTGGATAGTGGAAAATTTTGGTGGAGTAGAGGCTTCAGCCGGAAGTCGCGGCACGTCACCCGGCTAAAGCCGTAAGTCCCGCACCATGACTCACTATCCACTATCTCCGTTGCGCTTTCTCTTGTAAGCCGGAAATACCTACTCGACGCTGTAATTCGTTTAACACCGCTTCTGGCCCTAACCCTTGATGGGCCAACAGAATTAAGGTATGAAACCATAAATCTGCCATCTCATAAATCAATTGAGAAGCGGTACCATTTTTGGCGGCAATGACGGTTTCAGTGGCTTCTTCGCCTATTTTTTTCAAGATCACGTCCAGTCCTTTGGCGTATAAACTGGCCACATAAGATTGCTTCGGGTCAGCTTGTTTACGTTCTTCTAGGATTTGGGCGAGGTGTTGTAAGATGTCGTCGTTCATAACTTCTTTGGGTTCTAAATTCAAGTTAAGAAATCTTCACTTCGTCCGCCTTTGTCCAATTCCTAAGACGGTGCCCGCAATTTGGACACACCTCCACGGCGCCCGAATCTTCAGACTTGGGCACACGCTGCTTCGATGGTAACGAAACCATCTGATGTTCATGCAGTTTTTCCCCCGCCTTTAAATCCTCAAACATTGCATCCAGGTCATAATTAAACTGGGCAGCATATTCTTCGCGGACTTTTCTTAAGTCCTCTATGATGAGATCCACTCTCATAACTGTTTTTCTCCTCCTAAAAACCCCTCTGGAGTACAAAGGGTTGGCATTTCAGGTAGTGATGCAATGTGGGTGATATTTTTACCCTCACCCCCGGCCCCTCTCCCAGAGGGAGAGGGGTCGGGGGTGAGGGTGTCGTTATACCAGAAAACTTCTGCTTCACTACTTATCATGTCCCGACTTAAACTACTGGTCAAGTAACTGACGATACTGGTATCTAAAATAAATCAGTGGTTTCATGCTTCACTTCACTTTTTCACAGCGTCTATTTCGTTGTCATAAAATACTTTCATTTTCCATTCCCCATTTTCCATTTTCCCCTTGTCATTAACCACAACCTCAAATTATCCACCGCATCCCTAGCAATCCCTGCCACCGGCACCAGTGAACCTGCAACCAATGTTGCTTCATTCACCTTCTGCCCATAGAGACCTTCATTGAGAATGGGATCAATCTGCACACCGATACTTTCAATTCCAATACTGGCAAATAAACCCGTTTCATGGGAATAGTCATACACTTTTGAATTGACTATCTGAGACCCAGTTGAAAGGCTTTGGGGACCGATGGCAATTTGTATATCGGCACCGATTTTCAACTCCCTGGCTAACAAACTGTCTAATTCTTTTCGACGGGTAAAAACCAAAACCATGTCGCCTGATTTTAATCCCGCCTTCAATCCCGCCCCAGCCCCTGACAAGGTGACCAGGAGAGGTTGAGTCCAGGTTAAACCTTGACGTATCAACACTATGCCTTGACCGACGCTGGCCGTGATTAAAAAGCCACCCGTGGTCACTTTAGGAATGACCATGATTCCTTGTGCAGAATGAAGCACTGCCGCTGGAATCTGTTTAGATTGCAAAATTGCTGTGGAAACGTTCACCAATAACACTGACTTGATCAAGTCAGGTACCTCTTTTACAACGTTTTCAGATGTCCCCTCCGCACTGATTTTGTCAACGATTATTAACCAAAGTACAAAGAGTGAAAAACGGATAACGGGGCATTTTCTCATCCTAATCTACTTCGACCTTTCTGTCAACAGTTCCTTAAATTTCTTTAAGGATTCCGATTGGGTTATCACTTTACCCGCAAAAATATCTTCAGGGCTGACCGCCCGGCCATAAAAGTTGGTATTCGACACCTCGTCGATACTCAAGGCCGACCCATCTAGCGAAATTCCCAAGAACACGCCCTTACTAAGAGAATACGAATAAATTTCCGCAGAAAAATCCGTCGCGGCCCCTATTTCGCCCCCCACGGGGCCTAATGCAAGACTCCCGGTTGCCCCCAAAGTAGCGGTCCCATCCATGATTCCTTCTATCCCTCTGCGGTTTCTAACTACCAATACCAGGTCACTGGACTGCACACCCAATTGTAATCCCAGACTGCCGCCAGTGATTTTGACGAATGACGGATGACTCCATTCCCCCGTTTTCTCATCACGCATCAGCAAAATGCCATATCCTGACTGCACAGCTATGACTAATCCCCCTTTCATCAAATTGGGTACGACCACCACCGCCTCCGCCTGTTGTAACAAAGCGGGGGGAATATTGGATTCTTCTAAGACCAGACGGGTTTTATCAAACATGGTATCCAGAGGGTTGGCATAGATAAAACCGCTGGTTAAACCAAAAATTATAAGAAATAACGATTTTAGCAACTTCATAATTAATATCACCTTTTAATCGCTAGTTTTCCTAAACCTAAAAGGTTTAGGAAAGCTGAACCAGTGAACCAGAAACTAAGTTTCTTTAAGAAACTTAGTTTATTTATATAGTAATATTCATTTTTGTACCCCCCCGCCCCCCGCACGCAGGGGGGGTCACTCCCCCCGTGTACGGGGGGTTGGGGGGTACAAGAATAAGTGAATATTACTATATCATTTGGAATACAAAACCGCAGGATCCTTTAAAACAGGTTCGACTTTCACCCATTTTTCATCCTGCAATTGTTGAAAAAAACAATGATGCCGCCCCGTATGACAAGCGATTCCGCCTATTTGTTCAACCATAAGCAAGATCACATCATTGTCACAATCTAGGCGAATATCCTTGACATATTGGATATTGCCAGATTCTTCGCCTTTAAACCATAATTTACCACGAGACCGCGACCAATAGACGGCCCGTTTTTGTTCAACCGTCAATTGTAAGGCATCACGATTCATCCATGCCAACATTAACACCTGCCCCGTATTGGCCTCCTGGGCAATCGCAGGCACTAAACCTTGTTCATTCCAATGGATATTATCCAACCAATTTTTCATAGTGTAAATCACTCACATCTTGCTGTCAAGTGAGGATTATGTTAACATATTTTTTAGATAAACCTGTCAATTTTATTAAAACAGGAATCCAAAGCGTAGCTTTGTACATCCCTTTGAACTCCCACATTACCTTACTCAAAAAAGAACACGCCATTATGACAAAAGCCGTTTTTATCGTGGGCAACAAACGCAGTGGTTCCACCCACTTCATGCACTTGTTGAATCTCCACCCCAACATTTTCGTCTCGAACGAATCTGACATCATCTGGATTTTGTACCGATTTCATAACAACCAAGAAATCACTCCCTACCCATGGGACACCCCCGTGGGCATGAACCGCACTCTGGAAAAATACACTAATCTTCTCTCCAAGGATAAAACGCCCTTTGAAAATTTCGTGACCATCCAAGCTGCTGTGATGAGAGACGGTGTCAAAGGTCAACCTCCCCTGCAAAAAGATAACCTCTTGTGGATAGGTGACCAAAAACCTTTCCAACAAATTGACCCAGACCTCCTCCCTTTTATCAAAACCAATTTTCCCGGCGCCAAATTTCTCCACTTGATTCGGCACCCGTTTCCCGTCATCAGAAGTTCCAAAGTGTTCAAAGCCGGTGAACTTTGGAAAGGGATGACCGAAGATGACATTCTAAAGCGTTGGACCATGCACGAACAATGGGTGCAACTAGAAAAAAGCAAGAATGACGTACCCATGTTGGATGTCAAATACGAAGAGATTGTGGAACACACTCAACCGGCGATGGCCAAAGTTTTCGATTTTTTAGAAGTTCCTTATGACCAGGCACTTCTCAAGGAATCCCGCAAAATCACCCAAAAGCAACTGAAACTGCACCCGCGTCTCCAGTGTCCTCCAGAAACGCAAGCTATCATGGCCCAATATGACTATCTACCCCAGTCGGGCCTCCTCGAAAAAGCTTGGTACGTGAACTCGGTTAACTTCCTGAGAAAGGTGAAAAGGAAGTTGACAGGGACTTGGTAAAGCGACAGAAACTAAGTTTTTCAGGTAGTGATGCAATGTGGGTTCTCTGTCTGAACTTTGATTAGAATGATTTTCAGATGAACTATGATTAGTAAAATCTCCTTATCAGAGTCCTCATTTAATCCTCTCAATCAGAGTTCCAGACCTTCGCGAAACCGTGCGTTATTTTACCCAGATGGCATCACTACCGTTTTTCAAGCGTTCATTTATAGTGATATTCCTTCACTCTTGTACCCCCCCCAACCCCCCCCAACCCCCCCGTACACGGGGGGAGTGACTCCCCCCGCGTGCGGGGGGGTGGGGGGGTACAAGAGTAGAGGAAGATCACTAGAATTAGAAATTATCACTCACACCACACACCATATATGAGAAGCATCACCAAACACTATTTTAACACCTGTATCGGGTTACTCTTCTGTTTCCCCCAACTCAGTTGGGCGGCTGACGCCACCTTGGATCCTGCCAATACAGCTTGGGTACTCACTGCCACCGCCCTCGTTTTATTTATGACATTACCAGGGCTATCACTCTTCTATGGCGGTTTAGTCCGTTCCAAAAACGTCCTCTCGGTCCTCATGCAATGTGGCGCCATCACCGCGCTAGTCTCCGTGTTATGGCTATTTGGACTCTACTCACTGGCCTTTAGCGAAGGCAACTCTTTCATTGGCGGTGTCAGCAAACTGTTTTTCAGTGGCATGTCGAAAACGACCCTTTACAACAACATCCCTGAAAGCGTGTTTGCGATGTTTCAATTGACCTTTGCTATCATTACCCCAGCCTTGATTGTCGGTGGCTTTGCCGAACGCATGAAATTTTCTGCCGTGCTACTGTTTAGTGGCTTATGGGTCATCTTCGTCTATACCCCCATCGCCCACTGGGTCTGGGGAGGTGGCTGGTTACAAACCAGAGGACTCTTAGACTTTGCCGGCGGCACCGTCGTACACATCACCGCCGGCGTATCTGCATTAGTCGCCGCGCTAGTCATGGGCCCCCGCCGCGGATTCCCTGAAACTGCATTAATGCCACATAACATGACCATGACCGTTTCAGGTGCCGGCATGTTATGGGTAGGATGGTATGGATTCAACGGCGGCAGTGCCTTAGCTGCCAACGGCGACGCCGGCATGGCCATCTTAGTCACCCATATCTCGGCTGCCACCGCCGCATTAGTGTGGATGTCCCTCGAATGGTTGAAATACGGCAAACCTAGCGTATTAGGCATCGTCACAGGCATGGTGGCAGGATTAGGCACCGTCACCGGTGCTTCCGGTTACATCGGACCCGCAGGTAGCTTTATCGTTGGACTGTTAGCAGGTTCCGTATGCTTCCTTGCTACCAATTTCCTCAAACGCAAACTCAAAGTGGATGACTCTTTAGATGTCTTCCCAGTCCACGGGGTAGGCGGAATACTAGGTACCTTATCGGCCGGCATTTTAGCTTCGCCAAACTTGGGACTCTTTAGCGGTTCCGGCTTTGGCAACGGGATTCAAAGCATCAGTGCGCAACTGAGTGTACAATTCCTGGGCGTGTTAGCCACCGTGATTTACACAGCGGTACTCACCTGGAGCATTCTCCACGTAGTGCAACTACTGGTTGGATTGCGCGTGACGCAAGAAGAGGAAACGCAAGGTTTGGACATCACGCAACATGAAGAACGCGGATATGATTATTTGTAGCGGATCGTGGAAAAACTTCAATAGGGGATCCAAAACGTAGCTTTGTCTGTCTCACTGGCTATTAATTGGGTGGTGTTGCAGAGGTAATGGTATAGCGGTTTTGGAGTACGGAATTGATTCCGTTGGAGTACGGAATTGATTCCGTTTCAAGCGGAATCAATTCCGTACTCCAAAACCCATAACCATTACCTTTGCAACACTACCATTAATTGAATTGGACTCCCTCAAACATGTACCATTCCCTCCAGTGGATAATATACAAATTTGTATGAATGTCACTATATCTATTCTGCCAACGTCACCACCCTCCCCATAAACAAAATCACCCCTGTCGCAGTTTCCCGAATCACAAACAGAAATGGACGATTAACCCGAAACTCAAGGACCTGTTCCACTCCCTTTTCAACCATTCCAGTCGCCGTTGCGGCTGCCGCTTCCGTTCCCTTCTCGTTGACTTCCACAAATGCTTTATGCAACACGGTGGACAAGAACAAATCTTTGTGACCAGTCATCCCTGAAAAATCCGCCCGGTCACGGTTAAAAGCCTCCGTCATTTCCAAATTCTGAAGAGACTCGGTTAATTCCATCGCCGTTTCTACCTGGAAACGTGGCAAATACACAGCCACTTTTTTTCGCTTAAACGGCATCGTCAAGCGTGCGACCAAGCCTTTCCCCAAGTTCTCTTCCACCGTGGTTAGAGGAAGACCTTCGGCAGGTAAAATGATGACCATGGTGAGTCCAGTTTTCTCACCCGCTTTCCGCAGATAAGGCAATTCCAACATCTGCATTTGGTCATCGGCTTGATAGTTAAAGCGACCTTCTTGAAACATCATCGGGACTTCGACTGCGGAATCAGTGGTGGGGTGGAAAGGCAACCGTTGCGTGTCTTTTGCATCAAACGGGGAGAACCAACTGCCTTTAAAGTAAATGGCATTGGTCAACAGTAACCGAGTTTGCGGCGGAATCGCTTCCCGATTCACTAATTCCGTAATCTTCCCCTGCGTTTCCTGTTGCGTCCACTGATTGATTTTGGCTATCCCAGTCGGATCAGAAAAGTTCACACTTTTCAAACCGGCTTGGTAATTTTCATAAGTGAGGTCAGTGAAGTCTATCAAAAACTGGGAACCGGATTGTGCCCATAACGCATTGGCAATTTGTAACGCATCCCCACCACCGCCAGACGCGGCTACCAAGGTTTGGTTCAGACGTGCGAAATCGGCATGAACGGTGGTACCGGTGGGAAATCGCAAAACGTTGGCCATTTCCTCAGCCGTCTTACCACGCGCCCCTGCATAAGTCATGGCCAAAGCGGAGGAGATGCTATAGGGAGAGAAACACCAATTCTGATTTGGCATCGTTTTCAGTTGTTGTGTATAGAGAACGGTGGCAAATTCATTGATGCCTTGGGCCACGGTGAGAGGTTGCGTGGTTGTGAGTCTGGAGAGGTCTTGTCTAGGGACGTTCTCCTGAATGACAGGAGGACCTTCCAAAGTTTTTTCAGTGGCACTACATGCACTGAGAGTTAATCCGGAGAGACCCAGATATATGATTTTTAATACCGTTTTCATAGAGTTTGTCATTGTCATAATGTGTTTCCTTGTTTAATCGAAAAGTTATAATAGAGTTGTCCGGAAATAAAAATTCATCTGTGATAGAATCATAAACACCAAAATATTTTGCTTATTGACTCGTTCCCACGCGCCGGCGTGGGAATGCGGTGGAGGCGTTGCAGGAACGAGACGCTGGCACGTCCGCCCCACGTTCCCACGCTGGCGCGTGGGAACGAGAGATAAACCGGTACTCGCGGTTCCACACGCGGCCAAACAGTACGTTGGGCCAGCCGCAATTCATAATCCATTTGCAAACCTAACCACACGTCGGGGGAGACACTAAAACCTTCAATATACTTCATTATGATGCCCCACATCAAACAAGATAATCACTTCTTGACCTGTTTCTCTATCGACTTCGATGGCAAATACGATTCGGCAGTCGTACCCACAGGAACAAGCCCGCAAACCTAACAGTTCGCCACTTAGTTTATGGGTGTCTAACTGGAGGGTAAACACCTCCAATCGCATTTGCGCCAAAGTCTCCTCTATCCGTTTTTTTAACTTCGCGTCACGGCGCACAAAGCTACGAAAGGCCCGCTTGAATTTTGGAGTTAAGACCAATTCTCTTATCATCACTATCAGGCATCTTCCTCTAAGCACCGTTGAAGTTCTGCAAGGATTTCAGGAAATGCCTGCGGTTTCAATTTACCTTGTCGAAAAGCGTCTTTCGCCTCTCGGGCGTCTCTGGCTATTTCGTGGCGACGCTTCTCAACCCGACGTTGTCGGAGGATGTCTATTAACATTTCTTGTTGTTCCCACGGCAATTGGGTAACGGTATCAATGGCTAGGTCAAGAGTTATCATGGTTTTCCTTTGATTCTCAAAATAAGGTTGAATGTTAGCCAATCAAGAGGTTAATGTCAAGAGGTTTAGCACAACGGATAGCTGGGATACCCGGATAAACCAACCCGCCTTAACCGTTTATTCCCCCATTCGCGGTCCTCCCGCCTTATCCGTTTATCCCCAACATCCACCGTCACCGACTGCACTCCTTCAGGGCTGGGAGGTGGGCAACGGTAACTTATCGGGTTGCCCACTCTACTCCACTCCACCCTCTCACTTCCGTAAATCCGCCGCCACTTTCTCAGCAATGGCCGCTATCCCTGCTTGCAAGCCTTCTATGAGGAGTGGCTGGTTTTCGGGTTTGGTATCGCCGACTCCAAAAATGGGGTATGACGCTTCGCTTATACACCCTACGCGGGCTGTGAAGGGTGGACCACAGGGTTGTCGTGGCCTGTTGGGAACGGAATGGTGGGCAAATCAACACTTGCCCATCCTACCTGACTACCTAACTACGGCTAAATTTGTAGTGCTTGCCCTATTTCAAGAGGCGAGTAAATGGGAAGAATCGCCTGTTTGAAATCTTTCGCATTTCTGGTAATTATCGCTTCTACTCCGAGTTGACGCCCCGATTCATATAACACCGCATCATCGGCAAAGCCAGTTGCCAGGGCTGCCTCTAAGACTGCACGGTTGACGGGTGCGATTTCAAATAATTTAAGCAACTTCTGAATTTCCCGCTGTGCCTGTGGTGCGCCAACGACTTTGGTAGCTAAATAATCAATAGTAGTCACGGTGGTAGCACACAGATAGCCCGTTAGTAACCCGTTTTCAATGCCGGCAAACAGTTGTTTAGCCACCGCTACATAAGGTTCTCGGTCCAGCACGACATCCAAAATAATATTCGTATCTAGTAGCACTTTCACAGATATTTGTCCTCCAGATGCCGGTGGTAATCCTGTTCTTCAAAGCGCGTCTGACGTAAGCTACCTACTAAAGAACCTGTAATCGGTGGTAACTTTTGCGGAGTTTCTTGAACGTCGGTGTATAACGACGAAGATTGCTTAAGTTGACCAACTAATTTGCGCAAAGTTTCTTCTCTGGTTAAGTTCTGAGAAGCGGGTTTGGGGTGAATGACTAACACCATTTCAACTTCTCCCACTGGAATATGGTGAGGTAAAGTCAAACTGATTTGGTGGTTTGTGGGTACTGATAACGAGTGGTAAAGTGTTTCCATTAGATTCGCCTGCTTTCTAAAAAAGTTCCGAATCATTATGATAAGTGATTGAGGTGAAGTTGTCAACATTAATCGGGTGTCTGAAAAAAAGCATCTTAACCAGGAGTCCAAAGCGTAGCTTTGTCCGGACAGAAGTGATGGGTTGGAGTCCGGAATTTATTCCGTTTCATTAGGCGGAATCAGTTCCGGACTCCAATTAGAAACCAATACCTCTCACTTCCGCAAATCCGTCGCCACTTTCTCGGCAATGGCCGCTATCCCTGCTTGCAAGCCTTCGATGATGAGTGGCTGGTTTTCGGGTCACCGACTCCAAAAATGGGGTATGACGCTTCGCTTATACACCCTACACTGGCTACTCTGCCTCACTGTGTGTAACGGATTCCAGTAGCTGTAACGTGATAGATTTTGGTTTCTCCTACCATGGAAGAACTCTCTTTAATATCGATGATAGCATCGGCACCTGATAAACGAGCTTGTTTCTTCAAATCGGGCAGGGCATCATTAAGAGATGACCCGATGAAATGGGTCTTCTCTAAATGGACATCAAGGCGCGATATTTTGATGAACGGCCGTTGGGGTATGTCATCATCATAGAAGGTTTGGATGTCGTACCCTTCAGGTTTGGCAGAATACGAATCTGCCACAAGCATTGAGTAACGACTTTGCGTACTAGCACATGATATGGTAAGTAAAGCCACCAAACATAACACCAAAGCACTCAGAATGGTCTTCTTCATAATTCAGTCCCTCTCGTTACTTGGTAAGCGATTTGGTCATTTCATTCAGAATCTCGGTATTCCAAATCTTCTGTCCAACAATGCCAACAAAGGATCTGGCGGTATCCACTTTGACTGCGGTCTGGTTTGGTCCTTGTTCAGTTAACCAGATACCTACAGTCTCCCCTCCGGATCCGACAAGCAAGCCAATCTTGCGAGGACGAAAACCTTCGACGTAGGTAACTTCTTGTTTGGCAACATCAAAACCAGTTACGACCAGTGCATCCACCGCGGCTTTCTGCACTTGCACGATTGGTTGTTCAAACACCGTCATGGGTGTGGTATTACTAGCCACTGGGGTAGAAGCACAGGCAGCCATCATGGCTAAAATCAATCCGAATAACATCACTCGAACAACATGTCTTTTTATCATTTATTTTTCCTCTATGCAATTATGCAATTTAAACTACTTGAACTAAAGTCAGGTAACCAGGAGTCCAAAGCGTAGCTTTGTCCGGACAAAGCTACGCTTTGGACTCCTGGTCTGGTGTAGCTTTGTCCGGACAAAGCTACGCTTTGGACTCCTGGTCTGGTGTCCGGACAAAGCTACGCTTTGGACTCCTGGTCTGGTGTCCGGACAAAGCTACGCTTTGGACTCCTGGTCTGGTGGTTGGGTGGTCGGTCTCTCGTTTAACCCTACCTCCTCAAAACGCCGGCGGCAAAAATATTTCTGCGGTCTCCTGTTTCTGCGCCTGAAGAAACATATTTTGCATTTGTAATCTTTTGATTTCCTCTTGCAAAACTTGGAGAGACTCCAAACATTGTGCCGGTGGCAGTGGTTCCAACCGTTCCTTGGTTGGCAATGGGTCATCTGCGGACAAGATTTGAATGGTGCAACCACTCAAAAGAATGAGAAGGAGAAACACCCAAAAGTTCTTCATATTGGTTCGCCTCTATTTGACCACGGCTTGAACCTCGTCCTTGGTCAAGCCGTTGCCGGTGTGCTTAAAAGGTAACAGTGAGACCCAAGGCAAACCCTTCCGTGCCATCGCGCACTTCCAGTCCATTGCCAGCTTCGTAGTATAGACTCTGGAAGCGATACCCCAGGCTGACAGAGGCTGCATCAATTACTTTGGCAAACTTGAAAGAGTAGAGGAGACCCATATCGCCTAGATAGTAATCGGCGGGGTCCTTATCCCCGTTCCCTAGCCGTCCATAAGCAAAGTTGCCATAGAGACCGAAACGTCCTTGCAAGGGAACGACACCGGCAATTCCTAGAGTGGGTCCGGAGGATTTGGTATTTATGTCGGGTGCTGTTCCGGCAGTAAAGTCTGATATTTGTCCAGTCACTTTAGCAATTCTTTTGACTCCCTTGTAACCTGCCGTCACCAGCAGATACTTATGGAGATAATATCCTGTATTAATATCCCATTCGGTGCGTTCATTCTTTAAGGATATATTCAAAGGAAGAACAGTACCATTACCGGACTGAACACCTATTGTCTGTTCCTCAAAACTGTACTCGGTTTTGGTGAAGTAGCTACCCGACACCAACCAGTTTTTAGCTCTTACACTAAGTACCGGTATAAGGGCAATCTTAGTCCCAGAAGTGTAGGACATAATAAATTTTTGACCATTGTTCCCGATCATAGCATCAGGTAAAATCCACTGATTCATCCACATTTTTACCCCCACCGAGGCACTAAAGTCCTTTTCAAAGTGAGAGTCAGAGGCAGAACTCAGAAAGGATTTGCTAGTTCCCCCTTCCATAGCCCCAGGAGACTGGGTTACAGAAGGAGATTCTTCCGCGTTGACGCTACTCCCAATTAAGTAGCTACTGGTGACAATCGCAAACGCGACAATTTTTCGCATGGTGTGTTCCTCTTGTTGGTTGTTGAAAAGAAACCGAGTTTTTTCAAAAAACTCGGTTTCTAAAGTTAGAAAGAGAAACCGAGTTTTTTCAAAAAACTCGGTTTCTAAAATTAGAATGACAGTGGTACTTCCATTTCTTCACGACTATTATTGGTTGATTTACTCTTCTCGGATTGTTCTTTGGCCAGTCTGGCCTCTTCTCTGGCGCGTTGTGCTGCTATTTCAGCTTCTTTGGCGCGTCGATTAGCTTCTTCGATTTGGCGATTTGCATCACCTCCTATTTCTCCACTAGGAACTGGTTGAATTTTCAGTTGCGCATCTCTCAATGCCTGTTCGGCCTCCTTAGCCCGTTGTTGCGCTTCTCTCGCCTGCTTTTCTGCCTCCTCAGCCCGTTGCTGGGCTTGTTGTGCCTGCACATTTTGACAACCCAAAAAACAAAACTTCCCCATGGTGGAATCGTAATTTTGCGGCACTTGTTGTCCATTGGTCGCGTCTGACACCCGTTGGCGCACATTAATCAACATGTCAGCCAAAGACAAATGGCCATCTTCTTGGATAGAAGTCAGTAAGTGTTTGGTAAAAGTACCATTCCGACCACCCGTACCATCTTGATCTTGGGCCTCCGTCTCAGGTTGCGTGGGGTAAATGACAATAGCACCCTTTGAATTAGGCGGGGCGGCCAATCCTCCACGACTAATCCCCCGTGTGCCTCTTGTCAGTCCACCCTTTTGTCGACACGCATCTAAAATGACAATGTTGAACTTATTGCCCGCTTCGTTCATGCGTTCTAGCACTTCATCAACGACCAGGGCGTTATACTTCACCTCCGCTTCACTGGTGCTATGAACATCGGTAGGAATCAGATAATTCTTGCTACCCGTTCTATCATCAATTTGCACCCCATGGCCTGCATAATAGAACAAGCCAACGCTGTTGGAATCTTGTTGGAGAGTTTGAACAAACTTATCGACGGCCTCCCCCATTTGTTGGTAACTGGCATCAGTCAAGGAAACCACCGTAAACCGTTTATCTCCTCCTAGAGATTCCAAGGAACTTCTTATATCGGTAGCATCATTGACCGAATTATCTAACACTTCCCATTTGTCATCGTCATATTTGGCATTGCCAATTATCAAGGCATACCGCTTTCCTGTCACTTCACCCGTCGCACTGCCTTTTGACTGGGAAGGATGTTTCAGGTGTGTGGGAGAGGGTGCAACCGCGTCCCCGGAATAACTCCCCCTGGACAGAGACGGTCCGGGAATGGAGTTTTCTTTGATTTGGTTACATCCAGTACCAATGAGTCCAAGGGTAGCCATCATACTCACAAATAACACTTTGGTTTTCATAAATTACCTCGTCATCTGACCTCTTGAGAAACTAAGTTTCTTTAAGAAACTTAGTTTCTGATAGTTCATTCCGTAATAATTTCGACGCGCCGATTCATGGCATCAACTTCTGCGGGAGAATAAGAGTCAGGATTGTCGATGGGAATCGGTGCTTCTTCTCCCTTGCCTTCCGTAAGAATAGTGCTGGTGACACCTTTGTCTTTTAAATAACTTTCCAACGTTTTAGCACGTTTTTTAGACAACACCAGATTGGGTTGCGGGTCGCCTGCGGCATCGGTATGACCAATCAACTTAATGACAGGGATATTCTGTTCTGTCAGACAAGTGACCAGTTGTTTGGCCACCTGTTGACCTCTGTCACTGAAAGTGACTTTCCCGAATTGAAATTGAACTGGTATCGAATGTTTGGTCACCAGAACACCTCGAACTTGATGACGCATCATGGTATCGCAATTGAGAACCCCGCGTGTCGAATCACCAAACTCGGTAGCCAACAGTTGGGCTTTGGCCAAACTATCAAGCAACCGTTTAATCTCCATTTCCGCGGGTACTTGAGGAGTCACTTCGGGGTCATCGATAAAACTTAATGCCTGATTGTAAAAATTGGCTGCCGTTTGCCATTGCTTGCGTGCCATTGCCTGGTCTGCTTTGTTCTGGACTTTCTGCCATTCGGGTAGCGGTCCATGCGTTGGTGTGTGCAAGAATGATTGGGCTTGGAGGTTTTGGTTAAAAACCATACCAATCAAAAACAGTAATAATGTAATTTTTTTGTTCATAGGGAATAATTATTGCCTCTGAGTCGTTAAAGTAGGGTGGATTAAGCGAAGCGTATCCACCACTTTGTTATAAATTTTGGTGGATACGCTTCGCTTAATCCACCCTACGATTTAGGTATAAAAGAAACTAAGTTTCTTTAAGAAACTTAGTTTCTCCGCACTATCACTTCACTTCATATCTACCGCGGTGACCAATTTAAGTCCGGCACGAGTCCCCTGGAATGACGGGCGCCTTTACCACCATTATCCCAGATATAGACTTCCCCAGTCTTCTGGTTCCACCAGAGAATATCAGCCTTCCCATCACGGTCAAAGTCGCCCGCCCCAGCCGCCATCCAACCGGTGCCGATGGGTACGCCTGGATATGATTCCCCGAAGAACAAGTCGCCCGTTTTCTCATTCCACCAGAGAACGTCGCCGAAATTATCCCCGTCAAAATCCGCCACGCCCTTAGGCCGCCAACCCGTGTTTGGATCAACGGTCACCCCCAAAGGCACTTTCGCCCCGCCGCTATACCAGACATAAAGTTCCCCCGTGGTTTGGTGATACCAAAGCACGTCACCAAAGCCGTCACCATTCAGGTCGCCACCACAGCAAGGTTTCCATTGGGTATCTGCGACAGTTCCAAGTGAACCCTTAGAACCATTCCCCAACCAGACATAGACTTCGCCCGTTTTCTGATTCCACCAAAGGATGTCCGCACGCCCATCTTTGTCATAATCAAACACGCCTCTAACCATCCAGCCGGTGTCAACTGGGACATTGCCAGCAGGATAATTGCCATGGCTACTCGTATAGAGGAACAGGTCACCGGTCGCTTTGTTAGACCACAAAATATCGTCTATCCCATCTCCATCAAAGTCGCGTGAGGTAGCGAGTAGCTTGGTGCCTGTACCAGTGAGAGGGTATGGATACTGTAACTGATTATCTATAGCGTAGGCGTGATAACTTCCACTAGCACTGCAACACCCCTGAAGTTTGAATCTAAACGCATCTTGCAAGGTGTTAATTACAACAATGATATATTCTCCAATCGCTGGTAGATATCCGGCACGAGCTTCCTCATTCTGCGGGGTAGTGCAGTTCAATATAAAACCACCGTCTGGTGGTGTGGTAAAGGTACTACCGCAAGAAACGGTCGCGGTGTAAGTTTGGGTACCTACTGTATAGGTGAACTGCCAAGAGGTGTTTACCAAAGGTTGTAAATCATCTCTATTGGTAGAGACGAAATTCGTACCTACGGTGTCGATTCGTGTGCCCGTAAGAGGGTATGGATGCTGTAACTGACTATCTATAGCGTAGGCGTAATAACTCCCACTCGCACTACAACAACCCTGAAGTTTAAAGACAAACCAGTCCTGTAAGGTGTTATTTACTACAATGACATATTGCCCAGATGTTGGGTCATATGCAGCACCCACCACCTCATTCTGCGGGGTAGTGCAAGCCAGCCCAGCAGTCCCGTCCGGAGCCGCAACAATGGCACTGGCACCACCGCACGAAATGGTCGCCGTGTAAGTTTTGGTACCGACTGTATAGGTGAACAGCCAAGAGGTGCTTACCAACGGTTGCAAATCACTGGGATTGGTAGAACCAGCGGCCCTGACTAAACGTGTGGAAGCGTTTTCCGTAGCAAGATTCACTAACATCACTTCCGCAGGATAATTGGCCAGGCTACCCATTTCTGGGTAAGGAACCGAGGCGGTGGCCATTTCTTTCACCATTCTGGTTAGCGATGAACCACCCCCCTCAAAGTCGCCTTCGGCAAAGACTGGCGCAGTAGCGAATAGGGCCAAGAAGCCCAAAATCACCGTGTACTTGACACGATGACGTGTTCTTTTAGCCAGTTGGCACGAACTTGGCGCTGGCTGGTATATCACGTTGTTAATCATTATTAAGGTACCTCTTTATTGGTAAAATGACAAAATGAATAGTCATGAAGTTTACACCTATAGAAACTATAGGGGGTGATGCAATGTGGGTGATATTTTTACCCTCACCCCCGGCCCCTCTCCCAGAGGGAGAGGGGGGAACGGCGGCACCAGTGGTTTTCTCCCCTCTCCCTCTGGGAGAGGGGCCGGGGGTGAGGGCAACTCTATGAATATCACCCACATTGCATCACTACCCTCCGCACCATCACTTCACTTCATATTCCCCCGCCGCCATCACCCACCGCTTCGTCCCCAACTGTTGCGTTAATAACTCACGCAGTTGCGATTCGGTGATTGACGCCTGGTTTTTGGGTAACTGCGCAGTTTGGCCATCTACTACCACGGCTATGAATAAGTTCTTCCCCGGTATATTTCCCGCAGTTAATTGGAAACCAGCATAAACATTTTCAGGAATTGTTACCGTTTGGCCGGCCTTAATCAGACGTTTTTCCTTGGCTTGCGGGATAATTCGAGTTAACTGGCCAGTGTAGTCAAGTTCCCAGACGATTAATTGTCCCGCCTGGTCACTTTGCACTTGCACTCGTAACACGTCACCGCTTCTCACTTCATTCCCTGGCAACACCGTTAACCGTAAAGATGGGTTGGACAGAATAGCCGTTGAGGGTGGCGGTGACGGGGAGGCACCCATCGGTTTAATATCAAAGACAGCTTGCGGCGTTTGCACTTTGCCTTCTTCTACGGCGATTTGAACGGTCGACCGTTTAATAATCCTTTCCCAAGTCGTTTCGCTATTTAAACTGGCTAACCAAGCGTTAGTAAATAATCCTCCTGTTGTGGTGCCCACAGAGGGTTGGCCCGGTTTAGAACTGGCAAAAATGAGATGACCTTGATAATTCAAAAACAGTTCACGATATTCTCCCACCTTTGGCATACCGCGGTCTTTCGGTGGCGGCACCACATTGTTACACGCATCGGCAATGGCTAAAAATAAGCGGGGACGTTTTTGTTGAAGACGTTCGATGATGTTATCAAAATCGTACAGTGAAGCGGCACCTGTAGCCTTTTTATTAAGTGCCAAAGAGGGCCACCGAGTCGTTTTAGTTAACGCCCGTCCACCATGTCCAGAATAGTAAAAAATCACCACATCCTCCTTAGCCACCGTCAAGTTATTTAGGGCTGATTCCACTTGTTCTTGGGAAAATTGTTCCCCTTCCAGCGAGACACTTTGTAAAGTTAATCCCGTTTGCTGAGAAATCAGTTTGACCAGATTTTCTAGGTTGTGTAAATCTTGTTTGTTGCTGTCACCAATGGAGTAGTCGTTGGTATCTGCGACCAGAATGGCGTGCAAGGTGGCGGCTGGTAGCAGCTGGGGGAATAACCAGCAAAGGAGTGACAGGCACCAAGTTAATTGTTTTGACAATGTCATATTTTGTCCTCTTTTGGTAGTGTTAAAAAGGTAATGGTTATGGGTTTTGGAGTACGGTTATGGGTTTTGGAGTACGGAATTTATTCCGTTTCAAGCGGAATAAATTCCGTACTCCAACAGCGGAATAAATTCCGTACTCCAACAGCGGAATAAATTCCGTACTCCAAAACCGCTATACTCCAAAACCGCTATACCATTGTTTGTACTCCTGGACACTCGTTATTTAGAACAAATTTCCTTCCCACTACTTTCATCTTTACAACATTCCATCCCACCCTTCTGATAATAATGACCGGTTTGACAAGTTCCCCCTGTGGATTCAGGTTTGGGAGGTTCTGCTTCTCCACCGATGGGACTCGGACCAATCTGTGGTTGCGAGGGGGGAGGAACATCATTTGGCATCTTGGCCGGTTCCACCTGTACTTCCGCTTGCGGAGTCTGAACTTGTTGCTTGGCATTGGGCATAGAGAGTGAGATGGTCCGAGTGGCATCCTTCATCAAGTTCTCCCAAGTGGGATTAGAGGAGGCTAAATTTTTATTCAGACTGTCTAAGAATTGACGAGTGAAGAGGCCACCAAATTCGCTGTTACCCCAAGAATATTGACCCATTTTGGAACCAGAAGCGATAACGGTGCCTTGATAACCCAAAAACAATTTGCGATAGCTTTCCGCCGATTCCGTGTTCTTTTCAAAAGACCGCTGGGCATCAATCACGCTGTTGCAAGCGTCGGCGAAGACTATTAACAAGCGTGGATTTTTCTTCTGCAATTCGTCAAATACCACGTCCAAGTCAAGCAGTCGGTCAGGACGAGTCGACACGCCTTCAATCCCTAAAGATGGCCATTTAGTCTGTTTGGTTGACATTCTGCCACCATGCCCAGAGTAGTAAAAAATCACCACGTCCTGTCCACCGGCCACCACCAGACTTTGAAGTTTTTTAAGGACCGTATCACGGCCCCGGCCTGCGGCTAATTCACCACCAACCACCGTGATTTTGGAGACGGCCAGCCCGGTGTTTTCTTCAATGGACCGCAACAGTTTGTTGAAATTCGCTAAGTCAGTTTCGACACTACGACCGATGGTTTGGTCATTGGTATCGCCTACCAGAACCGCATGAAGAGAGGCAGTGAGTCCACTGGTGGGAACACACAGCCACAGGGGGATTAGCCAGGTTATCAAATGTCGGTTTGTCATCATCATAAAGTTACCTCTGAATTAAGTGTTGGGTGAAAATAACGATTTCCGGAAGTCGAGTAATTCGGTTTTGACTGGGTCGAAATCCTCGGTTTTGGCATCTCCTTGGTAGCTAAACTGCCACAGGTCGCAGGAATAGGACAAGAGAATGTCAACCGTGTTCTGGCCCTTGATGAATCGTAGTCCCGTATCGGGACGGAAGAGACAGCGTTTCTCTACCTCGAACAAATAACTACGGTCTGACAACACCAAAGTTTGGAACGTTTTGATCTGGTCAGTGGTCAATGTCGGTCCGATTTTTTCAATCGGAAAACCAGCCAATTGTTTATTTTCCGGTACCTCTTTACTGGCCGGTTCTGGAAACATTCGAAAACTTTCCACCCGTTCTGGGGAGGAGAGAATTTGAATGGTGTTGGTACCGAGAAAACTCTGCACGGTTATCTTGTTATCCTTGGGTGCCTCTGACTCTTTGGGTGCCTCTGAGTCTTTAGGTTTCTCTGCTTCTTTAGGGAGGGTTGGAGATTGCCAAGCCTCTTTGGGGGCCACGGCAGAATGGGTTTTGGTCGACGACGGTTCTGGCGATTCCGCTGTCGCAGATGGTGAATTGGTAGCTTTGGCTGGTTCCGTTTGTGCCTGACAGGTAGGCACCAGTAGTAGCGAAAGGCCGAGTAGCTTTACTAGAGTTTTTTGCATAGTTTTTTCCTAAGTTGTAATGAATAGACATAAATTAGGTATAGTAGTATTCCTATCCATTTGTACCCCCCCCAGCCCCCCCGCACGCGGGGGGAGTCATCCACGCCGAGGAGGAAGTCACCCCCCCGCGTGCGGGGGGAGTCATCCACGCCGAGGGGGAAGTCACCCCCCCGCGTGCGGGGGGAGTCATCCACGCCGAGGGGGAAGTCACCCCCCGCGTGCGGGGGGCAGGGGGGGTACAAGAGAAAAGGAATACTACTATTATCATTACTGATGGCACAAAATCTACCAATAAAAATACACATTTAAGCAAAGTTATTTCTTAAATATTGAGTTTTTATTAATTAAATGACTATACCTAAGTATAATACGCTTTTTTTTTTTGCAAGATTTTCATAAAAAATTTTTTCCAGAGAAATTTGCATCATCGGAAAGACAGTTTAAACCTTGTGGGCAACACCTATTTTAGCGCGTGAATCAGTCGAAGCGTTGGAGTAGAGGCGAAAGCTTCCATGGAATCTTATTCCACACTAACAATATATAAATAGTAGTGGCAAGCGCCAACGAAAGGGAATTTGGATCGGATTTGGGAGAAGAAGCGGCGGATTTACTTGCTTGAAATGCGCTTTGAGTCGTTGCCGCAGGGTGTTGGTACTCAACTGGAATACAGGAGGAAAAGAAAGGTAAGGCACAAAAGAATACCATTATGGTATTTATGTGATTACTAGAATGGCGATGAAAAACTGATAAAAAGGATGGGAATAATCGGTGGGCCGTTAGGGGCTTTTCCTTTATCTCAAGGAAGAATACGCCATTGGCGGGAGATCGGTAATATTGTTTTCATAAAATTTCGCCTTACATAATTTTAATATGTGATTGTGAAAGTTTATTGAGGTTGTAAATAAAAGTCAAATTTTATTTTATAATGGTTACTATTAATTCTATTTATGAATTTTTTGACCATTTAAAGGGTAACTATTTTTGCTCTAATGTTCCAAAAATGATATTACTGAAACATTCAAAATGCCCATTGCAAAGCTTTTCAACTTAAATTCCAGGTAGTGATGCAATCTGGGTGATATTCAT
>JAABRD010000029.1 GCA_011391085.1 Thiotrichaceae bacterium
AGTTGGTAAACAGGTCGGTTAAGGCCATGCCAAAAATACGGTGCCAATCTATCATGAGAACAGCCCTGAAGTGGGTTAATTTAGGTTTGACAGTCTGAAAACGACTACACCTTCTATTCTATAACACACCCTAACCAAAAGTCAAGCCCGCCCGTTACTAACACGTACCCCTGCCACGGTCTCTCGACGCTAGGACAGACACCAAGCAACGTGGTCTCTCAGCAAATTTGACGGTTCGCACCAAGCGTAGCAAAGGACTCCTGGCCCAGGTTGACTCCTGGTCCGGGTTGGTTAAGGAACAAAATCATCTACTCATTGCCAGTCCAAATATCTTGAAAAACCTGCCTTAAATCCTCATTGCTAGGACGTTTGGCAAACTGTTCATGACTATAAATCCACACTGGGAAAATCACTTGTTCTACAGGATTGACCAAATACATTAACCGAATTTGCCCTGACGCACCTTTGCCAATTTTCAGTCTTAACTTGTAAAAAGTCCACCCTTTCGGCAACTCTACCCCCGGCAAAGGTTCCAGAGAAGCCTCTTCAGGATAGGGATTTTCCAGTAAATTTTCTAAAATTTCTCCAAAATAAGTCGTAAAATTCTGATTTCTGAGATATGGCAGAGAATTTTTACCATATACTTTAGCCAATTTTCGAAAGGAACGCTCAAAATTGGCCGACGATTTAAGTGAGAAGTGAGTGGAGCCAATCATGGACCTCTCCTTTTTGAAGAGGTTTCGAAGCACCGGTGAATGGCACCTCTCCAATCAGTTTCGACAAAGTCGGCTGATAGAGTGGATGTGTACGTTCAATCCACTCTAACTTTTGTAACCCCAAAGCTTTCAGGTCATTCAATAAAATCGGTGCTTCGGACCTAGCGGTGGCGGGCAAATTTTGCCGGGCTTTCTGCCACGGAAATTCAGAATGGGTCATGCCACTTAAACGATAAGCATGATAACCGCCGAAATATTCCCAAACTTCCTCTAACACCGCCCGAGTTTCTTCATTCAGATTGGCCAAACCCGTCCTCTCAGGAATGGGCAACTGTTTGGCTTCAAACTCACTATAATAACGGTAAGCCGCAGGACACACGGGCCCATAACGCCAGGCTTGAATTTCCTCTTCAAACAACGGTTCGTCATATAACGCCAAATAGAGGCTTTGTGCATAGTAAAGGAGTTTCTGAAGTTTCAGATTAGTGAGTTCCGAGTCAACCCCGTCCTCATACGCACGTACCATAAAGTAATTGGCTATCAGTTGATAAGCGACCATAAGTACAATCTCCTCAGATTATCTAACATACTCCATTCAAAAGTCAAGCCCACCCGTTACGGACCAGTACCCCTGCCACGGTCACTCGACGCTAGGACTGACACCAAGCAACGTGGTCTCTCAGAACATTTGACGGTTCGCACCCAGCGTCGCAAAGGACTCCCCTCCTACTCTCACCTCGGCAAATAAATCTGTTGTTTCTCTAGTAACTGCATCGTTTCTGAAAAGGACACGATTAACCCCAATGACTCCGCCTGTTGCAATAGCACCGACGTTTTCAACACCTTCAAACCCAATTCTAACGCCTCATTGCGGGCCTTCCTATCATCTATCAGCAACCAATCCGCTTGTTTCTCAACGGCCAACTGAATCACACCTTGTTCACCAGGCCCTAACACCCTCTTAAATGCCACTTGAGTCTGTGGTTCAACGACTTGAAGAAAATTTTCCCTCAGCGCTGCTAAAATTGCCTCTTGTTGAGAAATGAGGCGACTTCGTAGAACCGTTTCTTCAAACACCGCAGTGGGGATATAAACTCGATGTTCAAGTTTTTAGTTAGGGGTGCGAATTGTTACGAATCGGCAATCTTCTCTCTGGAGCGCAATAAGGATTATTGCGAACGGTGGTGCAATAATTCTTATTGCACTCCAGAGGCTATAGGAAGAGTCTTACTTTAAAAACTTGAACATCGAGTCATACGTTAAACCTAACAATTGCGCCCCTTGACCGAGAGAAATATGACCTTTTTGAAATTCTTGGGCCAGAAAATCGGCATAAACAATGGGTGGCAGTTGTTGAGGAGAGTCATAGTAGGCACTAATCTCCTCTGGAATCTCTAGTTGAATGGTTAACATAACTATTCCCCCCAACCCAATACGCACAATTTAACCCATTTCATAACTATACCCTTAAAATTTATACAAGTTGAAAGAACAAATCCCCGAACACGACTACACCTTCCATTCTATAACACCCCCCACTCAAAAGTCAACCCCACCCGTTACTAACCCGTCCCCCTACCACGGTCTCTCGACGCTAGGACTGACACCAAGCAACGTGGTCTCTCAGCAAATTTGACGGTTTGCACAAAGCTACGCTTTGGACTCCTGGCAAGTGCTGGTTAATGCGACCGTTGACTCTTTAACTTCGACAAATAGGCTTCAATTTCATCGGGCGACAGCCCTTGCAACCGTTGGTCGGGCGACAACCCTTGCAACCGTTGGTCGGGCGACAGCCCTTGCAATCGCTGGTCAAGCGAAAAACGTGGCAACACCTCCTCTGGCGCCAAATAATGCAAGTGCGCCTTGGTATAATCTTTCACATAATCATCGACGGTGTAAGACATAATAATACCCTCTTGACCAGCCCGGTTTTAATGCGGGCGATTCTTCAATTTAGACAAATAGGCTTCGATTTCCTCCGGCGACAACCCTTGCAACCGTTGGTCGGGCGAAAAATGTGGCAACACCTCCTCTGGCGACAGCCCTTGCAACCGTTGGTCGGGCGAAAAACGTGGCAACACCTCCGCCGGCGACAACCCTTGCAACCGTTGGTCAGGCGAAAAATGTGGCAACACCTCCGCCGGTGCCAAATAATGCAAGTGCGCCTTGGTATAATCTTTCACATAATCATCGACGGTGTAAGACATAATAATACCCTCTAAATGGTAACATTCAAATAACTGGTTTATCAAGGAACTTAACGTGGATTGTTTCCACTGATAATGAGTCCCCCCATATAACACTTTCTCCGCTTTGGCACTGAATAACTGCCAAAACGCATTGTTGGGGGTCTGGGGAAACTGACTTAACACCAACACCCGTATCGGATGACAAAATTCGATTTCATAAACTCCTGCCTGCACCTTAGTCAACAACTTATCCAAGTTAGCGGGATAACTAGCACTGGCCGCATAGAGACGAAACTCCTCTTCAGGCCGTAAATGATTGAGGTCAGGACTTACTAATTTGCGATACGCGATGTAATAACCCACCAACTCTTTCAGCGCCCATTTATCCAGAGTTTCTTGATGCGATTTATACGTCAGTAAATTGTGTTTGGCCAAATTGTCCAAACCGTCTGGAAGAGACGCCACCGGCGGTCCTTCGGTTTGTTCCACTATCACGACATCTAAAAATTGTTGTTGGGTGGAAACATCTTTTTCTAATTCCACTTGGTAATTAGAGTTGGTAAACAGGTCGGTTAAGGCCATGCCAAAAATACGGTGCCAATCTATCATGAGAACAGCCCTGAAGTGGGTTAATTTAGGTTTGACAGTCTGAACACGACTACACCTTCTATTCTATAACACACCCTAACCAAAAGTCAACTCCACCCCTTACTAACCCGTACCCCTACCACAATCTCTCGACGCTAGGACTGACACCAAGCAACGTGGTCTCTCAGCAAATTTCACGGTTCGCACCAAGTGTAGCAAGGACGAGTACAGCGGATCTTGGGGATACACGGATAACCCAATGAGAATCTGTGGATTCATAAAATCCGTGGGACTCTGCCCACTTAGCCAAGTCGAGTGGGCAAGGGTTTCTTGGCCCATCCAGGCCTCCCGCGTTAGTGGGTAACGAGAAATTTGTAGCTTGACTACCGCCCTCAAAATGATAATTTTCAAATAACCGGTGAAGCAATTCAATTCTCCACCATTAAAGCCGGGACCCGGGCAAATTCTTTGACATTATTAGTTGCCAAGATATAACGTTCGGTCAAAGCGTGTGCGGCAATCCATAAGTCATTAGCCCCAATTGGCCTCCCTTGTTTTTCCAAATTGGCACGAATACGCGCATAATGATTAGCAGTTTCCATAGGAAGTGGCAACGCTGGCAGGAATCGCAATAGATTCTGTAAAGCATAGTGTGCTTTTTCCGCAGGTTGACGGTTTTCTATGCCTAAATAAAGTTCTCCTAACGTAATCAGAGAAATGGCAACTTCACCTGCCTGTAACTCACTGAATTTTTCAAAGACCCTCAGTGGTTGTTGCTTCACAATGTAAATACAGATATTAGTATCTAGTAAATAACGTACCTGTGTCATAACGGTTCTCGTTCTTCTGGAAGTCCATCTTGACGTGGTTCCTCAAAACCCTCGGTGGGCAGTTGTGTAAACCAATAAAAGGCTTCCGCCAAAGAGTGGTCAGGAAGTGGAGAGGGGAGGTGGAAACGTTGTTGCAAAAACACGGCAAAATGTAATAACTCCACCTGTTGAGGAGGTGAAAGTCGCTGGGCAATTTGATAAATTTGAACACTGGTATTCATAACCACCTCTGTGGAAGCGCAATCATTTGACTGGTTTGAGGATTCTACTCTACTTTGGTTAGCCAAGTCGAGTGGGCAAGAGTTTCTTGGCCCATCCAGGCCTTCTGCGTTAGTGGATAACAAGAAACCTGTGGCCCACACTCTACCCGACTGATTAAGGTGATGGTTGACTTTTTAGTTTGGCTAAATAGGCTTCGATTTCGTCAGACGACCAGTGTCGCAAGACTTCGTCGAATGACAACCCTTGCAACCGTTGGTCAGGCGAAAAACGTGGCAACACCTCCTCTGACGCCAAATAATGCAAGTACGCCTAGGTATAATCTTTCACATAACGCCCGCTGGGTCAACAGGACACTTCGGACTTCAGGTCCACTCTGGTCAATGCGACCGTTGATTCTTTAACTTCGACAAATAGGCTTCGATTTCGTCAGGTAACAGCCCTTGCAACCGTTGGTCGGGCGATAACCCTTGCTAACCAACCTGTTCACCTCAATGGCACCTTCTGCCAGCATCACCGCCGCGCCTGCTGGTTGAAATTTCGCTAACGTGTCATTCGTAGTGGTAGCAATGGCCAATTGCGGAACGTGGTAACGTCCCAGGGCTTCTTCAATTTCCAGGTCGCTTATGTGTATCTGCAACGGTTGGTCCCGTAGCCAGTGCTGGATATTGGTATACAACTGGTTGACCCGTTGTAAGTACTGTTGTTTCTGTCATTCCAGGTCGAGAGTGTTGCGGTTTAAGTTCATAGTAGTTCCTTGTGGTTTCTTTTTAACAGGCCCGATTGACAGGAGGGGAGTTTCGTCGGTCTCTCGGTTCTCACTTCGACTTAGCAATTCCCACACCTCTCCCCTAAGTCACCGTGAGAACCCCCACATTACAATTGCTTACCCCCTACTTCCACCCGAATCGTATGCGTCCGCAAGTCCTCCGTACTCCGTGGGAGGAGGTCGCGGGCGGTGATGAGGAATCGGCAAGCGTTTTCGAGGCTGACAACGGTCCTCACTCTAACCCCCGTGGCGGTGCCAAATCGCCGATCTAATGTGGCTTCCAGTTCTTGAGTATCTCGTCAGGATTCACTCCCAATGCCCGTAACTGGTTGGCTAAGAACGCCTCCCGTTGCCGTTCCAACTCCATTTGCTGTTGTGCCTCTTGATACGCTGCCACGGCCTCCGAATAAGTAAACAGATAGTTGCCCGTCTTGGGGTCAAACAGCCGCAAATTCCCCCGTTCCAACCGCAATTCCAGACCGCCTAACACCCGACTGGTGAACCGTAAGCTACCATCTAACCCATAGACCGGGGTCATCAGTTGATAGTATCCAGAGTCGGTCAGCCGCCGACCCTTTAAAGCGGGTTTCAGGTATTCGCCCTTGGAGTCATATTGAAAGTATTCTGGAATCCCTAAGTGACGATACAACTTGGGTTTGACCTCTTCATCTTTCTTCTTGGTCGTGCGGGAGGTGATTTCAATCACCACGTCCGGGGCCTTCCCTTCTTCCCACACTTTGTAAATATCGCGTTGGTGTTTAGGAACGTCGGTAGTGATGCAATGTGGGTGATAGACACTTCCCCCCACCCCCAGCCCCACCCCCAAAAGGCGTGGGGAGAACGGCGGTACCCGTGGTTTTCACCCCTCTCCCCCTGGGAGAGGGGCCGGGGGAGAGGGTAAACATATCACAAAGAATTGCATCACTACCTAAATGAGTAAGTTGCCAGACACATAGACTTGGGGTTGGTTTTGAAAATAGTCGCTTAACGCCGACCGTAAGTAAGTCAACGAGTCGGCTTGAAAATCGCTTTCCGCCATAGGTTCAAAGTCCGTGTCAGGATAATAGATAGGTTCGAAAGGTCGTGCTAACGAAACAGCAGGCATAAAGTGTTCTCCTGGGGAAAAATCAGATGGCTTTTCTCACCACCTAAGGAGGGTGAGAGTGGCAGTGGTTTCTTCTCCTCCCTCAAGACTTCAAGTCCGCCAGGCGGGAGGAGATAGGTAAAGTGGAGGGGTGGGCCAAGAAACACTTGTCCACCCTACTTGACGGTTAAGATAAACGAGACCTCGTAGCCCCAGTTTTCGCAGGCCCAGGTCCCCAGTTATTCGGTTTCACGGTCACCGTCACTGGTAAACCTACACTGACTAGCATTCCAATGAGTTGTTCAACCGTGAAGTCATTGATGTCATCGTTGAGTAGTTTCTTCACGGTGGTTTTGGTCGTCTTTAATTGTTTGGCCGCTTGTGTCACATTCCATGGCTGATGTGCCAGATAATTTTGTAACGCTATCATCAATTGGGCACGAATCCGCAAAGCTTCCGCTTCCGCGGGCGAAAAGCCTAAATCCAAAAAGACGTTGCCACAGGATTTTATCATTTTCATAAAGTTTGCCTCTCTTTCAGCAGTTGTTGATAACGAGTTTTGGCTAATTCGATATCTATCTTAAAGAGGTTTTTTGAGTGTTCTTTGCAAAGACGTGTAAGACATAGACTGCTTCTACAAATTTAGCCACATAAATAACACGATATTCACCGTTGATACGAATTTTCAGTTCCAGAACGCCTGTGCCAATCGTGGTCATCGGTTTCCAAGGTGCAGAGATTTGACCTGTTTGTACTTTGTGAAGTTGTAAACCAGCCGTTCGCTGGACTGGCACCGGGAATGCTTTTAAGTCTGACAGTGAGTAACCCAAAAACTGTAAAGGTTTCATAATTAAAGTGTGTTTCATGAGGCAAAATTTAGCATCGTTTTTGGGAGAGGGCCAGCCGACCTGCCGGCCCCCCCTCTCCACTTCATAATTCTTTCCAAATTCACAGCCCCTACCTCCCCACCCGAATCGTATGCGTCCGCAAGTCCTCTGGGGGAGGAGGTTGCTGGCGGTGATGAGGAAGCGACTCCAGTCTTCTTAGGTTTCTGACTCACCCACCCAGCGGCCCCATTCCTCTTGACGTTGTCGGGCACGATTGACTAATCGTTTATCTCCTGTCTAAAATGCTGTTCCGTCGTTCACCATTCTTGAGACCGTTTCATCAATTCCGCCAGACTGGAGGGAACTTCACCCGCTTCTAACATTCGTTTAAACACTTCATAAACGTCGGTTTTCGCCCCCGCTTTGCGTAACGTCTGAGGGTCGTTAAACCAAACATAGACGATGGTTTTGACCGGTACGCTACGGAATTGAAAAAATAATCGGTAACGGTGTGGCATTCCTTGTTTGACCCGTCGCCAATGACGATTAGCTTCGCCTAATGTCTTGCCTAGCCAAAATTCGCGATGGGTGGGGTCTCGCGGGACCCGTTCTAACACGCATTGGTAAAGAGAGGCTAACAATTTGGTTTGCGGATGAGATTTATAGCCGTCTGGGTCTTGGTTTCGTAATTGAGTCACTTCTTGTTCCAATTCCGTTAATTTAGCCGCAAAGAGGTCAAAATATCGCAATTGCCACTGATTAACTTGCATGTTTAATCCACCTCTACGCCTTCTATCAGTTCCGCAATTCGTTTGAGTTGCGCCTCGTCTAGGGGCTGAATCCGTTCAGGATGTTTCACCATTTCCTGGTCTAACCAAGACAAAAACGTCCTTAAAGTTGGGTCGCGTTCCTCATCTTCCTCTTCCATGATAGGTGGGAAAGGTTGGACAAGGATAGTTTCCCCCTCGATTTGGGGGGAGACCACGATGGTCAGGCGTAGCGGCTGGTCGGCCTGTGGTGGTGGGTCAAGCCAATGGAGTTGACCTTGGTGATAAATGGCTTCGTAAGTTTGTAACATAAAGGGGTCTCCTTGGCAGGCCAGGGGAAACCCCGTGGCCTGCGGTTGCTTTCCTAACGGGTGGTCTTCCAGAACTCGTGGGGTTCTATCTCCCTCCCCCTACCTCCCCACCCGAATCGTCTGCGTCCGCAAGTCCTCCGGACGCCGGGGGAGGAGGTCGCGGGCCGTGCGGAACCCCACTCTCCTACGGCGACCGAATTAATGGGGCCGATGGTTGAACCAACCGTTGATATAATCCGATTTGTGCAGCATACTGGTCATTCTGTTGTTGTAAGTAGGCAATGTATTTCTTCGGGTCATGGTCAAATTCTTGCGAAATTTGATGACGGATTTCGCGAAGTTCGGCGATAGCTTCATCTTTCATAGTGGTTCTCCAAGAAGTTGTAATGGTGTAATCAGTGAGGGCACGGTTAATCCTAGCAGGGTATTGATTCTTCTAAGATGGGCAAATTGGTTGGCGTTCGCCAGGTGTTGACAATTCCAGGTCAACAGGTAATCACATTTATGATAAGACGCTAATGCTAGGTGTAAAGCATCTCCCAAAGGGTCTTTAGGCATCAGGTGGTGTGCAATATACCGCGACGATTTCAGTTATCTCTTCTGAAGGGGTTATGACTGGTAGTGTCAAAGCCAATGTCCGGGCTTTATCTTTATGTGGCTTCTGACCTTTGCTTAACTCCTCAAGAACGGCGGTACTGGTGACCAATTGAGAATTACCGCGGTCCCGGTCCCACCATTCTTGAGTCCATTCTCGTCTGACGACAATCGCAGGATGTGTACGTTCATCGTAGTAAAAACTGAAAATCGAGGTTTCTATATAAGTTAATGGTTTCATGTGTGTTGGTGTTCACAGGTGCAATTCTGTTCGTTAGGGGAGGTGGCATTTCCACACGCGAGTGCGGGAACCGAATCAACGTGGTTACTTTCACTTCCCTCTGCCACGCCCTTTGTTTAAAGTTCTCCAGAAATGGGGAAGAACATCGTCCTTCCCCTTTGTTGGTCCAGCAACCCCCTGCCCCTATTTCCCTCCCCGAATCGTCTGCGTCCGCAAGTCCTCCGGACTCCGGGGGAGGAGGTCGCGGGCAGTGAGGTCGCGGGCAGTGATGAGGAAGCGACTCATATCTTCCTTGGAGAAGGAAGCGCAACAGAGGTCATCGTTTATAGTCTCTTCATCCATGGTGTCTCTTCGACGTCTTTCAATAATAAGTTGCGGTCCTCTTGAACTGTTCTAAACTCCAAGTTGGCCATAGAAATGAAGACCCCGTCTGGTGAAATTCTCTCTCAGAGTCTTCATTCCCGCTGCCAACTCGCCGTTCCAGACCTAGGAACTCTCTCCCTCAGTTCCTCAAGTCCGCCGGACCTCGTGGGAGGAGGTTGCGGGAATGAATAAGGAAGCAACTTTTCGAATGCCAATGGTCGCGGAGTTCACGGCGCCAGGTGAGACCGAAACGGTCTTTTTAGGGGCGGGAGTGCTTCGGCGTTTCAAAGCCGTTTCCTTGACCTTGATTTCTACCGGCAAACCTATGTTGACTAGCATCGCAATGAGTTTTTCCACAGTGAAGCGATTAATATCTCCGTCCAGCAGTTCCTTAACGGCCGCAGGGGTGATGCCGAGTTGTTTGGCGGCAACGGTCACGGTGAGAGGGGGTGACTTTAGATAGTCTTGTAAGGCCATCATCAATTCCGCACGAATCCGTAAATTTTCGGCTTCGGCCGGCTTAAAACCTAAATCCAGAAATACATTGCCTGAGGATGTTACGATTTCCATAATTTCTGCCTATCAATTAACAGTTGTTGATAACGACGACGGGCCAAGTCAAGGTCGGTTTTAGGGGTTTTGGAGGTCTTTTTCGCAAAGACATGTAAGACATAGACGGCTTCTACAAATTTAGCCACATAGATAACACGATATTCGCCGTTGACGCGGATTCTTAATTCCATCACACTTGCCCCTATCGTGGGCATCGGTTTCCAATCCCCAGGTGGTTTGCCTGTTTGTACGTTCTTTAGCTGGAAGCCTGCTTTGCGACGTGCTTGGACGGGAAACTCGGTTTTTAAATCTTGCAATGAGGTAGCCAAAAACCGTAACGGTTTCATAACTAAAATGTGTTTCATGAGGTAAAGTTTAGCATCGTTTTTAGGAGAGGGCCAGCCGACCTGCCGGAACCCCCTATCCACTTCATAATTCTTTCCAAATTCACGGCCCCTATTTCCCTCCCCGAATCGTCTGCGTCCGCAAATCCGCCGGACGTCGGGGGAGGAGGTCGCAGGCCGCTTGCCTCTAGGCCTTTAATCCATTCATACGTCCCCGCTACTTTTTGTAAAAGTTTTTGGTCGGCGGTAATGAACTCACAACCATAAAGTTGGGCGAGTCGAACAAAGACTGCATCATAAACGGCAATCTCGTGTTGATAGGAGAGGGACAAGGCTTCTGGTAACAATTCGTGCCATTCTATCACGGTCAAGGGTAAACGTTTCAACTGTTGCCAAATCGTTAAACAGGCGGATTCCGTCAGGCCATTGCGGCGCCGGACCCAGAGAACGTTCGCCACTTCATAGAACAATGAGGAGGGGATTAAGACAAGGGCTTGACCTGCTACCAGTTCTTCTAAGAATCCTTCGGTGGCCTGACTGTCTTCCTCTAGCAGAAACCATTTGACGATAATGTTCGTGTCTAAGACTCTCGTTACCATCCTTGGTCACGTCCTTGTCTAATTAGAGTGGTGCTATTGGGCATGGGTCCCAATGCTTGACGGAAGTCACGAATTTGTTGCAATAACTCCCAGGTTGGTGTCGTGGGAGGGGGATTTTCGTGATTCCAGAGAATCACTTTGATTGGCTTATTCTGCCAGTCTGGATAAGACTTAGGAATCTGAAGTTGTCCTTGAGAGGAAGTTGTTTCAAATTGAATGGTTTGCATAAGAGGTTTCTCGTTGTGTGAATCACCTAATCGTCTTGGTTAAAACGGTTTGAAAAGACATTGAGTTTCACCTCTCCAGGAGGCGGTGAGTTAGCCTCCGGGAGAGGGTAACTGAGGGGCGGGGGGGGGTATAAATGGATGCCGCCTTTGAATAGGTAACCTCCATTCCACACGGTGGTGATAAAGAGACTATCCTCTCCCTTCTCTCTCCTCCCCCTACTTCCCCACCCGAATCGTCTGCGTCCGCAAGTCCGCCGGGGGAGGAGGTTGCGGGCGGTGATGATGAAGTAACTCAGGTCTTCTTTGCTGAAGGAACAGCGGTTTGAGGTTAGTCTTCACCCACCCAATGAATCCACTCCAGTTTCAGTTGCTTCGCCCGATTCACTAATCGTTTATCACCCGTCCAAAACTCCGCGTGTCGTTGTTCCGCCAGGGCCACGTAAAGACTGTCATACACTTTGGACTGTTGGAACTGGGTGGCCCAAACCAAAGCACGGTGGCAAAGTTCTAGGGTGAGAGGAATAATCTCTACTTCCAAGGCAAATAAATCGTTCAGCGCGGTTTGGCCTTGTTCAACAGAAATCGCCTTAGAATAAATGAGTTGACGAACGACAGAAGTGGTTTCGGCTACCCAAAAATTGGGTACGATTATCGGTTGCTGTCGTTGACACCATTGGGCCAATCGCCCGACCGTGCTGACTACCGCAATTTTAGGTAGTACGGCCCACACGGCCACATTGGCGTCAATGACGAGAATGGGTGTGGAAGTTGGCAAGGAGTTCTGCATCTCGTTCCTCTCGGAGTTGGTCAAGAATTGCCACCGTGTCAACCGTTGGTGGTTGCGAACCGGCTTGGGCTAAGTAGGTCGCTTGTTGTTGCTGGAGACGTTCTAAGGTTTTCAGACGCCGCGAAAAGGTAGAATTATCCTGAGTCTGACGACGAACCTGAATGGCTTCTCGTAAAATTTTTTCGACCCATTCTAACATCGTTTGACCCTCTTGACGGGCCAGGGTCGTAATAGTTTGACTTAATTCTGGATTAAGTAGGTTTTGCAAATTGGCTTCTGGACTTAACATAGTTAGTTTCTCCTCTTAATGAGAGAGTCGTCGTGACAGTTGGAGTATCGAATGGATACCATTTGAGACCAGATGAAATCAATTCCGTACTCCAACATTTCCGCACTCCAACTATTACCGTGGTAATAGATAGACCCCACCCTCCCCTACCATCTTCCCCGAATCGTATGCGTCCGCAAATCCGCCGGACTCGGGGGGAGGATGTCGCGGGCGGTGATGAGGAAGCGGCAACCGTTTTCGAGGCTTCGAACGGTCCTCACTCTAACCCCCGTGGCGGTGCCAAACCGCCGACCTAATGTGGCTTCCAGTTCTTGAGGATCTCGTCAGGATTCACTCCCAATGCCCGTAACTGATTGGCTAAGAACTCCTTTTGTTGCAACGCGGATTCCTTCTGTTGTCGTTCCAACTCCGCTTGCTGTTGTGCCAACTGTCTTTGTCCGACCTCTTGTTGATATGCCGCGACGGCCTCCGAATAAGTGAACAGATAGTTGCCCGTCTGCGGGTCAAACAAGCGCAAATTGCCACGTTCCAAACGTAACTCCAGGCCGCCTAATACCTGGCTGGTGAACCGTAAGCTACCATCTAACCCATAGACCGGGGTCAGCCGTTGATAGTATCCAGAGTCGGTCAGCCGCCGACCCTTTAAGGCCGGTTTTAGGTATTCGCCCTTGGGGTCATATTGAAAGTATTCTTGAATCCTTAATTGACGATATAACTTGGGTTTGACCTCTTCATCTTTCTTCTGGGTCGTGCGGGACGTGATTTCAATCACCACATCTGGGGCCTTCCCTTCTTCCCACACTTTGTAAATATCACGTTTGTGCTTGGGAACGTCAAGGACGACAAACACGTCTGGCGCCACCGACCGTTCCGGGTGGCCTTCTTCATAGTAAATGAGTAAGTTGCCAGACACATAGACCTGGGGTTGGTTTTGAAAATAGTCGCTTAACGCCGACCGTAAGTAAGTCAACGAGTCGGCTTGAAAATCGCTTTCGGCCATAGGTTCAAAGTCCGTGTCAGGATAATAAATGGGTTCTAAAGGTCGTGCTAAAGAGATAGCAGGCATAAAGTCTTCTCCTGGGGAAAAATTAGAGTGAGTTTCTCACCACCTAAGGAGGGTGAGAGTGGCAGTGGTTTCCTCCCTACTTCCCCACCCGAATCGTCGGCGTCCGCAAGTCCGTGGAAGTGGAGAGTTGGGCTTCGGACAAGGGTTTTACTAGCGTGTCGGCCAATAATTGGGGTAAGAGGTTAGCCAACGATTTCTCAACTTGTTGTTCAATCCGGTGGTTTATCCACTGTTCTAACTGTTGGAGGAACTCGGCGGAGAGGACGCTAGAACTGGTGGCCGGTGCCGCCGGGCGCATAAAGTTGTCATCAAATTCGCGGGCCGTCCGAAATAAGACCGCAAACTCACAGTCTCGGCGTTTGACCATCTCTCGTTGTAGTTCTTCATGACTCATGGCGAGAAGTTTGCTAAGAGTGAGTCGTACCGCGTCTTCCATCGTGTGGTTGTTCATGTTCAACCCTCTTCAAGGTTAACTGAGTGGATACAGGTGGGGTCTCGAACCACGTAGGCAAGTGGATTCCCCAATAAAAAAGTTGGATAATTTAGGCATTTGGGAGGAGACGGGATTCGAACTTGGCAAACTTTATATGTTTGTTGGGCCGCGATTTCCAGTTCGCCAATGAATAAATTGTAGAGTACACCCAGTTCACCAGCATCATCAGCGGGGCTGATTTCAGAAGGTCGAGTCTTGGCGAAGAGGCTTAACGCATCTTTATACGAAGGGTGTTCCAAGTCCAAAAATTCGTTCTCATTCACGTAGATATCCGCCGCGAGGAGAATGCCCTCATGGGCCTGATAATCTCCTTTCCGGACACGATATTCGTACCAGCAGAATGCCAATTCTTTGGCGTAAAGACTGTCTCGCCAAAAATATACACCACTGCCTACTCGTCCTGTTGGAGTCGCTTGAAAAGTTTGTTGTTGGACAATTTTCTGGGCCGCCGAACGAGTGGTGCCATGGATGCCTTTGAGTATCAACATAATTTTGGTGTTCGAGTGAAGTCCTCGAAGGCTTTGGTGTGAATGGGTTATCTTGAGGAATTTAGCAATTCGCACACCTCTCCTCTCCCCTAAGTCGCCGTGAGACTTCCCTCTCCTCCCCCTACTTCCCTCCCCGAATCGTCTGCGTCCGCAAATCCTCCGGGCGCCGTGGGAGGAGGTTGCAGGCGGTGATAGAGAAATCATTACCATCTCGTTCTGAATAATCACTCCGGTTTGGTTCGGTGACAACCGGTTTCCTCCCGGCCAAAGGGTTGACAGGTTCGTCAACGGTTTGCCTGTGACTTAAACACTTCTGGAGATACCGAAAAATGCTTACAAAGGGCGTCAATCTGATTACCAGTTAACGGCCGGTGGCCATGGAGAATATCCCACACGATGGCCTCATTTCCAAGTTCCTCGCGTAAGTCCATCGGCGTGACTCGATGTTCCTCCATCAAAAATGCCAATTGGTCGATATCTGACACTTCTGGCACAGGATAATGTTCATTTTCATAAACCTCCATCAACGTCGCCAGCGTTTCCATCAAATCTGCCAGCGGGTGTGATTCCTTGTCGCCCACAGTATCCACGAGTTCATTGAGTAATGTCACGGCCCGATCATATTCTGCCTCCGTATGGGGGACCGACAAGAAATCTGCTACGCGGGGCCAACGGGTGACAGGGGGGGCAAGAACGTCAACGTCAGTGGTTCTCATCATAAGTTTAAACCTCTCTTCATTTCCAGAGAAGAGTGGGTAAGAGTCATTCACCGGTGAGTTTAATCTGGTGGTTTGATTACTTATCACACTCTTTCCTCCATTTGTTTAAATCATATTCAACATGTGTTAACACATGCCTAATGTAAACGATTTGTCGATTGTAGTGAATAGCAGTGATGAGTCGGAACTTGTTTCCACCGATATTAAAAAGGGTACAATGGCCCACTCTATCCGCGTTTGGAAAGGTTTTTCGCAACTCTTGAAAGTTGTTGAAAGTCTCGGTTTTCAAGAGTGCCAACCAACGTTCTAAGGTTGGCTTTGCCTCTGGATGTCTTTCCGCAAACTGAAAGAGGGTCTTTTTCGTGATGATTCTCATTTGATTGGTGTGACTGGAAATGAGAGTAGTTCAATGCTGGTGGAATGATTTGGAAGAAGACCAGAAGGCCCATACCTCATTCGGTTTTTCAATTCGGAACGTCTTACCCCCTACTTCCCCAACCGAATCGTATGCGTCCGCAAGTCCTCCGGACTCCGGGGGAGGATGTCGCGGGCGGTGATGATGAAGCGGCAACCGTGTTCGCGGCTGACAACGACCCTTACTCAAACCGCCGGCGCCGTGCCAAACTGCCACCTTAATGTGGCTTCCAGTTCTTGAGTATCTCGTCAGGATTCACTCCCAACGCCCGTAACTGGTTGGCTAAGAACTCCTCCCGTTGCAACGCGGATTCCTTCTGTTGCCGTTCCCACTCCGCTTGTTGTTGTGCCTCTTGATACGCCGCCACTGCCTCCGAATAAGTAAACAAATAATTACCCGTCTTGGGGTCAAACAAGCGCAAATTCCCCCGTTCTAAGCGCAACTCCAGACCACCTAATACCCGGCTAGACAACCGTAAGCTACCATCTAACCCATAGACCGGCGTCATCCGTTGATAGTATCCAGAGTTTGTCAGCCGCCGACCTTTTAAAGCAGGTTTGAGGTATTCGCCCTTGGGGTCATATTGAAAGTATTCTTGAATCCCTAATTGACGATACAACTTGGGTTTGACTTCTTCATCTTTCTTTTGAGTGGTGCGCGACGTGATTTCAATCACGACGTCCGGGGCCTTCCCTTCTTCCCACACTTTGTAAATGTCGCGTTGGTGTTTGGGGACGTCCAAGACCACAAACACGTCTGGCGCCACCGAGAGTTCTGAGTGACCTTCTTCATAATAAATAAGTAAGTTGCCAGACACATAGACTTGGGGTTGGTTTTGAAAATAGTCGCTTAACGCCGACCGTAAGTAAGTCAACGAGTCGGCTTGAAAATCGCTTTCGGCCATAGGTTCAAAGTCCGTGTCAGGATAATCGATAGGTTCTAAAGGTCGTGCTAAAGACACCGCAGGCATAAAGTGTTCTCCTGGGAAAAAATTAGATTGAGTTTCTCACCACCTAAGGAGGGTGAGAGTGGCCGTGATTTCTTCTCCTCCCTCAAGACTTCAAGTCCGCCACGCGGGAGGAGACCAGTCGTGGTGGGGTGGGCAAAGACACACTGGCCCCCGACCTGACTGGACGCTATGGATTAGCCAGAAGAATCTCCACAATTCTAGTCAAAGTGAGATAAACGGCCCTCGGGGTAAGAGGTGACAAACTTTGTTGCGTATGTTTACCATGTGCCACCCAATTCCGGTAATGATAGATCTGTTTGGCTTCACCAGCCAGGTGAGGTTGATTTTTTAACAGACTTCGTTTGAGAAACTCTAAAATCTCCTCTGGTCGCCAAAATTCAACTTCGGTTTGGAAGTGAGAGTACATTTCCTCCGCCAGGTCCGCGGGCGTAAGATGTTGCTGTAACACTTGTCCTTTAGATTGCAAGTAGTCCCGCAGAAAGCGTTCAAAAGCGGCCCAAAGCGCCAGCACAAACAACGAATTTACTGCGATTTCGCTGTCGGTAATGACACGTTCGGCATCTGAACTTGTGGGGGTCTCTAGGTCGGTACGCTGTAGTAATCGCTGTCTCGCCTTGGGTTCCGTGGTTTTGATAGCCCGTTTGGTGATGGTAAAGCTATCTTGGGCAGTTTCATACAGTTGTTTGAGTGGCAGTAACGGATTCAGGAAATTCATAGTCGCTTACTTGGGTAATCAATTTTAATAACCAGGGTGGGTTGAGAGGATGAGGTGGCTTCTCCATGTATCTTTCTTCCCAATACCAACCGTCCTCTTGAACGCCTTGCAAAATACTGTAGTATCCCGCGGTTTGGAGATAGAGTACATACTCTTGGTTCAACCAGCCTCTTACCAGAATAATTCCGTCGGCGCCAAGGGTCGCGGCCCCGGCGGGTTGAAATTCCGCTAACGTGTCGTTCGCAGGGGTAGCAATGGCCAATTGCGGAACGTGGTAACGTCCCAGGGTTTCGGCAATTTCTATCTCGCTTCGGTGTATCTGCAACGGTTGGTCCCGTAGCCAGTGCTGGATATTGGTATACAACTGGTTGACTCGTTGTAAGTACTGTTGTTTCTGTGATTCCAGGTCGTGTGTGTTGCTATTTAAGTTCATAGTAGTTCCTTGTCGTTTCTTAATAGGCCCGATTGAGGTGAGGAGAGTTTCGTCGGTCTTTCGGTTCTCACTTCGACTTAGCCATTCCCACACCTCTCCCCCCTAAGTCGCCGTGAGACTTCCCCCTCCCCCTACTTCCCCACCCGAATCGTCTGCGTCCGCAAATCCGCCGGACTCCGGGGGAGGAGGTCGCGGGCGGTGATGATGAAGCGACTCAGGTCTTCTTTGCGGAAGGAACAGCGGTTTGAGGTTAGTCTTCACCCACCCAATGAATCCACTCCAGTTTCAGTTGCTTCGCCCGATTCACTAATCGTTTATCACCCGTCCAAAATTCCGCGTGTCGTTGTTCGGCCAAAGCCACGTAAAGACTGTCATAGACTTTGGATTGTTGGAACTGGGCGGCCCACGCAAACGCACTTTGGCAAAGTTCTAAGGAGAGAGGAACAATTTCTACTCCTAATGTAAATAAGTCCGCTATCGCAATATTTCCCTCTGCCATCGTAATCGTTTTGGTATAGACAAATTGACGAACCACCGAGGTTGCTTCGGCTAACCAGAAGTCGGGAACTACCAATTGATAGCCTTGTTGATGCCAGTTGAGAAGACGGTTTGCCGGATGAATGGTAACGGCTTTGGGTAATACGGTCCACACCGCTACATTGGAATCAATCACGATGGTAGTTGAGGCACGCCAAGATTTCTGCATCTCGTTCTTCTCGTAGTTGGTCAAGAATTGCCACCGTGTCAACGTTTAGCAGTTGACCGTGGGCCGCTAAATAGTTAGCACGTTGTTGTTTCAATCGTTCTAACGTGTTTAAGGCTTCAGATACCTTAGATACCTGTTTTTCACAGTTGTGGGGGCGAGAATCAGCCCGAACCGCCTCCCGTAACTGGTTTTGGACCCATTGTAACATGGTTTGACCCTCTTGACGGGCTAGGAGGGCAATGGTTTGACTTAATTCTGGATCGAGTATGCCTTGCAAACTGACGTCTGGATTCAACATAGTAAGTGTCTCCTGTTTTTCAACAAATCAAGTGGTTGTGAGAGTTGGCGTATCGACAGGAATGCACTGGTTGCAGACCAGAAAATCCCTTCGATACGTCAACCTCGCTACGGTTTTAGAATATAGCCCTCCCCTATTTCCCTCCCCGAATCGTATGCGTCCGCAAGTCTTCCGGACTCCGGGGGAGGATGTCGCGGGCGGTGATGATGAAGCGACTCATGTATTCTTTGCTGAGGGAACAGCGGTTTGAGAATGACGGCTGGGCTGATGGCGGTGGTGGCGGTGGTGGTAGTTCTTTAAACACCCATTGTTTACCTTCCATTTGCACTTTCCCCGGACGACCTATGTTAGAAGAGGCATCTATTAGAGTAAAACCTTGGTCGATTTTCTCCTGAAGCGTCGGACCAAATTCTGTATAGTATTCTTTCTGTTCAAATGGATAGGAGAAAATAAGGTGATTAGCTTCTTGCGCCCTAATTTTTCCACCATCACCATTGTTAGCCCTTGCAAACAGTTGGCTTTTTTCCAGAACAAACAGGCTAGGATAGTTAATTGTAACATTTCCTCCGCTATGTTC
Source organism: Thiotrichaceae bacterium (assembly GCA_011391085.1). GTDB lineage: Bacteria > Pseudomonadota > Gammaproteobacteria > Beggiatoales > Beggiatoaceae > JAABRD01. The sequence continues at coordinate 19,177 of JAABRD010000029.1, forward strand.
TAGCCGGTCTCCTCTTGCACTGGCTGAAATAAAACTTTTGTTTAACAACAAGAGGTTACCCTCCACATCAACAGTAATGTCACCACCACCTGCCGCCATTGCTTGAGTAGCAATAGAACTTTTTGTGAGTGATAATTCGTTGGCCCGAATATGGATTTTTCCGGCATTTTTAGCATTTTCAGCCTCCAGGTTACTACTAGCCTTTATCCAACTCTCCTTCAATGTCAAACGTTGGATGTTTAGTTCAATATCTCCAGCCGCACCACTTGAATCTGAGGAAGCTGTGATAAAACTGGAACCCAATAAAGAGAATTCTGAACCATTGATGGTGATATTGCCACCGTTGTCGGCACTGTGAGTTGACGAATTTATGTTGCCGCCTTCAGTCAAAATCACTCGTTGCGCATCGATTCGAATGTTTCCAACGGGACCAATTTCCTCTTTCTCTGAAAAATTGTTCATCGTTTCCAAAACACCAGGACCCATTTCCAACACTTCAGCACGGATGCTAATATCTCCTCCCTTGCCGGGAGAGGGACTGTAGTTGTTAGTATCAATCCTGCTTTGACTGGCCCGATCAGCTTCCTTATAAGCCTCCACCTTTGCTTCTTCCTCTGAAAGGCCACTAGAAAGGAAATCTCGGAGATAACTCCGATAGAGTTTGTCCATGTAATCTTCATTTTGTCCACTGAATGAGAGATGTCGCGTTTTTACGCTAATATCTCCCCCCTGAGTATTTTCACAGTCTTTTTGACAGAGATTACTTGCAGATATCCACGCACTGTTTTTCAATGAAATTTTCTCCGTAATTTCTATATCAATGCCTCTTCCAGTTCCAGAATAGGTGTTGGTCCAAATGCGACCCTGGTCTAAAAACAGTTGACCAGCACGGATAACGATATGTCCACCCGGCCATGTACCATCTTCACTGCCACTGGCATCGAGGTTAGCCATCTCAAGTTTTTCAAGCGGTTCATAATATGACTGGGACAATGTTATCTTGCCCAATCCTCCAAGGGTGGTGATGGCTACATTATCGGCAGTATGAGAAACCTCACCTGCGGAAGCCATGGCCACCAGATTAATTTGTCCAGATGGAGCCAATAACCTGCTGTCTTGGATAGTTAAGTCACCACCAATAAAAGATAAAGTTTGTTTTGGATTGACTTTGATTTCGAGAAGATGGCCTTGATTACCTTGAATGGAAATGGACGCAGGTGAACCATTTAAAAAACCAAAAGCTTTTGGAGGCGCTACGGTTAACTGACTCTTGTTAGGTTCTAGGGCATCAAAATGTCCGCCATCTTGAAAACGCAACACTTCCGCAGTACTGGCATGAAATGAACCTAACACATCCAATTTGGCATTCTCCCCAAACATGATACCACTAGGGTTGAGTAGGTATAAATTAGCCTGGGGCATTTTAGAGGTCAGTGTGCCATCGATCCAAGAGTGATGACCCCCTGTCACTTTGGTCAAAATGTTTTGAATCGAGTCAGGCCCCGTGAAAATAGCACTTTCATTCGTGTTGATATTAAATTCTTTGAAACTGTGAAACAAGTTACTGCCTCGTTGCTGACCTAAATCAGCAGGAATCTCAAAGTTTGGACCTGTCAAGTTAGTTTCTACTCCCAACGTACCGTCGGTAGCAATCTGGGCAAATAGTGGAGTATTTGATAACAAGATGTCCAGCACAACAAACATTATAAGAGGCGTTCTTAAAATTAACATAATGTTCTAGTCCTTATGTTCCAACTATTAGATTAGTATGAAAAAATGAGATAAGCGGAGGCTCATATATTATTGATTCCACTTATCCCGTTTCTATACCCGGCATGGGAACTAGATTGAGATTGCTGAATCTGGTCCCAGCCGGGATAAGTGAACTCACCATGGTGACGATGGTCCGCAGTTTTGTTTACAAGGAGGCGGTTTTGTGGCTTGGTTGACTTTGATGACCCCTGGAATGATCTTAGCCGTAAAGGCTTTTGTCCCTCTCCTTGCCCCCCCACTTAGATCATCCCCATAAGTCACCAACACCGGCACCTCCTCCACCACTCCATCCTTGTTCATCAACATGACTCGCGCCTCAATAAAGTATCCCTGTACGACACCAGTTGACTCAAACCCCTTCACCTCCGCATCCTTGGGCCGAATCTTAACACTCTTCGTGTACTCCTTCCCCTCCTCCTTCTCCTTCCCCGCTGGTGCGGGTCTGAAGAACTCCTTATCAGCCAGGCCATCCGTTGTTGGCCAAGTTGCACCAAGGGTTTCGGGTGTACTCAAGTTAACCAATGATTGTACCGTCAAGATAGCCGGTTGTGCCCATCCCAAAGCCTCCCGCAATCTCGCAGCATTATCCCCCACATCCATGGGATACCGGTCAGCAGGCAACTCACCCGTGTCAATCGTGCCCTCCTTGTAAGTCTTCGTCCGCAACTCCTGCCCCGCAATATCCAGTTCGCTGTTGAAATACACCTGACAAACCGTGTCAACCGCCGGCATTTCAAAGCGGTACTGCGGCTTCTTGGCCAGCGATTCTATCACCGAGTTCAGAGTCCCTTTTAGCATGAGTACATCTCTCAATGTGGAACTGAGAAACGGCACCACGGGTTGCTGATTGTCCTTTCGGTAGCAATTCCAGCGCGTGAACTCCCAGTACGTCTTGGAACCACTATTGACCTTCTCAATGTGGCTGGCAAGACTCCGCAAGCGGACTACCTTGGTCGGGTTGTAATACGTGATTCCTTTGTTGTATCCATCCCCTAAGTTGATGGTGAGGCGACCATCAATCACGCGACCGGCCCCGGCATCTGGCAGGTTGGTCTTGGTATTCCACAGTTGCACTTCCAGTTTGGGCAGCCCCGGTGGGTTGGGATCCACATCAAAATAGGCGGTGCAACTCTTGGAAGTCTCGCTGAGAATCGTGGAAAACTTAGAGTAGGGGAGAATATAGAAGGCATCTTTCCCTAAACCTTCGGCGTTCCCTATGGCACCGTCAGCCTTTTTGATAGCCCAAAAGCTATTTGTGATGGGTACGGTCACTGGGTCCTTCGTGGTGAGGGAGTACAAGGTAGTTGTCTCTTCCAAATTGGACACGGTGAGAGTAATCTTACAAGCCGCGGCCGGCGGAAGCGTGATGGAAGTTTTCAGGCCAGCAGCCATCGGTTGAAGAACTTTCGTAACCGTCGTTTCCGTCTCCGTGGCAGTCGATTGACATGAGGTCGTCCATCTATATTTGGCCGTCTCTGGATACTGTTTAGAGATGGGGGAAGCATCCAAATCGACGGACAAGTTATTGTCATTTTGACAATCCCCTCCCCAACCCGTGAAGACCGACCCTGGGTAGGTGGTGGCCCTTAATTCCACGGGTGTGCCAGGATAGTAGTTAGTCTGTTGTTGTAAGCAGATGTCAGGAAAACAACTGAGGTTGACCGCACTGCCTGGCTTACTCTTGTCCTGGGAACGCATGATGACTTGACCAGAACCTGGGTCATTGAGGTTACGGCTATCCTTGTCGACGGTCACGTAAACGATAGGCACAGTGATGGTTTGTTTGACAGAACTGCTGTCGCCTGCATTGTCTGTCACAGTGAGGATAATATCACAAGTCGCATTTTGCGAGAAAGTGATAGAGGTACTCACACCCATCGCAGTGGGTCCACATGAGGTGGTCCATTGATAACCGATAATCTCGCCATCCAGGTCATCCGACTCACTGGCATCTAAATAAATCGTGTAGCCGCTGACTTTTTCAGGGTCTATATAAAAGGCAGCTTCTGAAGTATCGCCTGCTTTGGCGATAATGAGAGATTTCGCGGGTAACTTCACTTGTTTTTGCGTGTACGACTCAGTCTTCCCCTCTGCATCGGTCACGGTGAGAGTAATATCACAAACTCCCGCTTGTGGGAAAGTGATGGACGTTTTGGGGCCCGTGGCAGTCGGTCCACAGGAGGTGGTCCAGTCATATTTGGACTTGCCACTCAAGGGAGAGGCGTTTAAGTTCAAGGTCAAACTGCCTGGGGGTGGCAGAATGTTGAAAGCAGCCACTGGCAGAAGTTGTGGACAATCTGGCAAGCTGGTTATCTCTGACTTATTTTGCCAATTTCCATAGTCAAGAGTGGCACTTTTACACAGTGAAGTGCCTAAGAGGTTTAACTCCGTTAGGGTGGTAATCCCGGTTAAAGTGGGTGGTAGCAGTCCGCCCAAATTGATATTGTCTCTCACATCAAACTTCTGTAATCCCGCGAGGATACTCATATCTGATGGAAGTGTTCCGTTCAATGAGTTATTGGGCAACACAATGGCCGAGACTTTGCCATCCTCGGTACAATCGACGCCTGCCCAATCGCAAGGAGTGAGAGAGTTCTGCCAGCCGTCAGTGAGGTCTTTCCAAGAGTCACCTTTGGCACCATTGAAAATGGAAACCAATGCTTGACATTCGCTTGGAGAAATTTGCGAGACGCTGTTGCAAGAGAAACTTTCAAAACGTGCGGTGCAAGATTTATTGCTATCCATCGTTAGGGTAGCGACGGGGTTCCGGGCGAAACTGGCACAATCACCCAACCAACCGACGAAGCTGGAACCCGCCGCCGTGACGGCTTCGAGGGTGACAGTGGTCGTTGGCGGATAGAAAGTACACTCGGTCCCACAAGACAGGTTGCTGTCTGGGGAGAGGGTTTTCACATTCACCGTACTCTCGTCATTGGTAGAGTCAGATTTGATGACTTTGACGGCCAGAGGATTTAGGGCGCGAACCCCAAAGTTAACCACGCTGTTTTGCCGTGTCCAACTGGTCTCGACCTGGAGGGGCGTATTGACCGGTGGATTCCGTACTGGGGTGGTCTGTTGCTGAGTATTAACGTCCAAATTACTCGTGATGGTGTTGGTGCCATAAGGTACCTCAATCTTGTAAGAACCCTCTGGACCACCCGTCGTCGGGGCGGTGAGGACCCAGCCAGTCGCCGAATTGATGACGGTGATAGTCTGATCTGCCAAGCCTGGTTCTCCCGCATCTTGGCGACCATTATCCAGGCTGTCGCTGAATTTAAAACCAGTGATTTCTCCCATGCAGGTAGAAAATGCGTCGAGGTCATTAGTGGCAGTGGCCCAATTCGGTGGAGTCAGGGCAGTGTCCCACCAGGCCCACTTACCATAACTTCCTGGGCGCGTTGGGTCTTTGCACAACTTGGGGTTGTTACTCAATTCCAGAGTTTGCAACTTGGTGAGTTTGTCTAGCGCAGGAATAGGACCTTCCAGTTGGTTGTTTTTTAACAACAGGGTTTCTAAATTGACCAAACCATTGAGTTCAGGTATCAAGCCACTGAATTGGTTGTTGCTTAAATCCAGCACTTGCAATTCCGTGAGTTTACTCAAGTCTGGAAACGCACCAATCAGTTGATTCGTACCCAACTGGAGTTTTTGCAAACTCGTCAAAGCACTCAAGTCTGGCAAAGTGCCTTTGAGTTTGTGATTGGCCAGGTTAATTTCCGTGACCGTGGTCTTGCCTTCGTTACAGATGACACCTTCCCAAGAACAAGGGGTGTTAGTGTTATTCCAGCCGGTGTTGGAAGACCATTTAGGACCTTCAGTACTGTTATATAAAGCAAGTAACACCTCACATTGCGCTTGAGGAATTTCGGTGATGTCATCACACAGCGTCTTCTCAATAATGGTTGTGACTCTGGCATACCAACTTTCATTCCCTTGAGTCTGATTGTCATTGACAATGGTATTGGCAACATCGTTAGCCAACGCATAGTCCCCATCATAGGCTGTGACCGCGACATAGTAAGTGCCGGCAATCAGCCCTGTGAGAGTATAAGAAGTCACCTTACCTACGTCTTTCATCTTGGCGTAAGGATGAATCACGTCCGCAGTATCCCAATAGACCTTATAACCTGTGGTATCCGATTCAGAGTTAGCCGCCCAAGTTAAGGTAATTTGGCCAGTCTCAGGGGTTGCCGTCAATCCAGTTGGCGGAGAAATGGGGGCCTCGGTGCGAATGGCCGTTGCCCAAGGAGTATAAGTCACCGTTCCGTTGCTGGAATCATCAGTGGCATCAAAAATCTTGTTCTGAATATCCGACTCGGTAGTGGTGCCCCACCAGCTATTGGCGGCGCTGAACGTCTTATCTTTACCACCTAAAACTTTTAGTTCATAAGTGGCAATGTTGCCGAAGAGGTTGTTGTCATCTAAGATGGGACTGGTGTCGGTGGAAACAATATAAGTATCAGAATCAGTGGTTTGATTCTGAGTGATCGTATTGTATTGAAAGACTCCTTGTACTTCATCAATAATTCCATTGACAGCCTTATTGCCTGTAAAGGAATTGTTACGGAACGTTCTATCCCGCGCTGTAGGTGGCACTCCGATGCCGCCGATACCACTCGACGCCACGTTGTCGCTGATGATGTTACAAGAAATAATGCTAGCCCCATAATCATAAACCCCCGCCCCATTTCTTGCGGTATTATTGACAATGTAGTTGCTTGAAAGGTCCACTTGACCGTCAAGCACTCTAATACCGCCACCCACCAAGTCAGCAGAGTTATTGGCAATGATATTGCCAGAAACAGTGGCCGTTCCTTTTATAGAGAGTCCGCCACCCGTAGAATCAAACTTGATGGTATTGTTCGTGATGGTATTGTTGGTAATCGTGGCGGCTGGTATCACTGAATAGATTCCTCCCCCTGAACCTTGATTACTGGCAGGAGAAGAAACATTCTTGGTAATGATACTGTTGGTAAGATAAAAGTTGCCTGCATTACTGGCACTCAGACCACTCACATTAATACCTGCACCATCGCTAGACGATTCGTTCTCGCTGATAGTGCTATTGGCCACTCGCAACATCTTCGTGAGATTCCAACCATGAATCCCTGATGCTTGGTTGTTGCGAACGGTCACGTCATTGAGAAAGGGGTGTGCATTGTCCATTCGCACTGCGCCATTGTTCTCCACTGGTACCCCGCCGGCTTTTTCCACCGTGCAGTATTCCAACACTGAACCACTGACATAATTGCCACTGCCATCATAAGTGGCATCCGTGCTGGAATCGGAAAAGAGGATACTCCCCCAGTTATCGGCACTGTTAGCCGTAAAGACGATGTCATTGCCAGACGTGCCTTTGGCAATGAGTTCCCCATCTATTTGGATGGATTTGTCTTTATCAAATTTTACCTGTACCCCTGACTCAATCGTCAATGTCGTTCCGTTGGCAACCACAACATCTCCAGTTACCACATAAGGACTCGCTGATAGCGTCCAAGTCGTATTGGTGGCAATTGCACCGCCCGGCACCGTGGTATCTGCGGATACCTGATTGGCAAAGGGCATTCCACCTAGTATAAGAAGTAATCCCATCAGAATGGATGGTAAAGACAGTGGGAATTTCATATAGTGATTCCTCCTGAGAAGTTGTGGTTCGACGGTTCGAACTTGGTGACGTTGTGGCCCATGCCGGTGAGGCTTTGCCAGAGGCAAGGCGTGTCAGTCTCATTCCAACCAGTTTTGTGAGTCCAAGCAGTGTTGCCACCCGTATCATTATATATAGATAACAGAGTGTCACATTGGGCCTGCCCGATTTGAGTGACTGCGGTTGCGGTGCAGTCAGTGGCGGCCCATGTCGTTAATGGCAGACTGAAACAGAGTCCAGTCCAGATAGCCATTCTTAATTTTGAAGAACGGAGAAGTGTTTTCATAACTTCCTCCAATATGTTATGTTGCTTTGATAAAAGTGGTCGCGGTGTATAGTAATATTCCTCCAAATCTGTACGATTTCCTCTGGAGTGCAATAAGAATTATTGCCCCCTGCGTTGCGTAGCAACGGCGCAATAATTCTTATTGCGCGTAAGAGGGTATGTACAAACGTATAGGAACATTACCATAACACCGTTTTTGTACTCACCTTCTGGTCATGGTGAGTCAGCCTACCAAGTGCAACTTCTGTTTTAGGTTTCCTAAACCTTGGAGGTGTAGGAAACCTTATATAGTGGTGGGGTCTAGGCTTGCTATAACGGCATGACGTTATAGCAAGTCTAATATTTGAAATCTGTTATTTTTTATAGTAATAATTTAGGAGTTGCACTTTATCATTATAATATAGTCATCCTAAGATTTCCAAATTTGAAAATTTGGATTTCTGTATTGTTACATACATTACAGCAAATATATTTTTAGAATGTCTATCAAATCATTTTAAAAAATGACAATGGGTTAGTCAAGAGGGTTCTAAAAAAATGTTGCCAGGAATCCAAAGCGTAGCTTTGTCCACGGACAAAACGGCGCTTTGGACTCCTGAACCATTACTTTTACTATAACACTACTATAAATAATGAAAAATCATTCAACTTCCTTGGCGGTGACAGACACAGATGATAAAATCTTTCAAACACAAAGGGCTGAAATTATTTTATGAAACGGGTAGCACCGCAGGTGTTCAAAGTATCCATCGTCAAGCGTTAAGCCACGCAGAAGCAAGCAGGTTGGCAGGTTCGGTGGAATTAGGTTTAGGAAAGCTGAAATCTCGACTCGACTTGAACACGTTGCGGGTTTAGCTTTCCTAAACCTAAGTGCCATCCCACCGGCGCTTTAACAGACTAAAACAGGTGTTGCACACAGGGTTTGGCGGATTACCTTTCAATTTGGGTAGTGATGCAATGTGGGTTCTCTGTCTGAACTTTGATTAGAATGATTTTCAGATGGACTATGATTCGTCAAGCCTCCTTTCAGAGTCCTCATTTAATCATATAAATCACAGTTCAAGACCAACGAGAAACCTCTCGATATTTCACCCAGATTGCATCACTATAGTAATATTCCTTTTCATTTGTACCCCCCCAGCCCCCCCGCACGCGGGGGGAGTCACTCTCCCCATGGACGGGGGCACTCCCCCCCGTGTACGGGGGGCTGGGGGGGGTACAAATGAAAAGGAATATTACTATACCTCAATTTGAAGCCGGTAATGTTTATATCATTGATTATGAGAATTATCACTAATGGCCATGTACAATCCCCCCCATCCGGGCGAATTTCTTCAAGAAGTTTATTTGAAACCGTTAGAATTAAGTTCTCGACAAGTGGCAATACGACTAAGAGTGTCACCTTCCACGTTGGGACGTTTACTTAGAAAACAAAGTCGAATCACGCCGGCAATGGCATTACGTTTATCTACCGTTTTAGGTCGAAGTCCAGAGAGTTGGTTGGCCTTGCAAGATAATTATGATTTATGGAAAGCGAGACGACAGGTGAATTTGGAGGGGCTGGAAAAATTGGTTGCAGTTAAAACGTTGCAACGAACGCCTGGTTTTGTGTGAGAGTTACAGCACCTCAGAAACTAAGTTTCTTGAAGAAACTTAGTTTCTCGTCACGTCAACTTACGTCAGTCTTAAATTCTTATCAGAAAATAAATCCATCGGAGACGATTTTATGAGTCAAGTCTTTCCACAACCACGGTCGGGTTTGCCTGACCTGGTAACATTATATCCCCTCGTGAGACCACACTTTGATAAATCGGTGCGATCCTGGGAAACGTCCACCCATTTGGAGGAAGAATTATTTGAGAACTTAATAACGGAGGATGAGGAACCCGTGGACAATCTCTTTTCGGCGAAACAACAACGTTTACTGGTGGAACCTTTATATAGTTCTTGGACCTGCGGTACCCCATTTCTAGCGGACGCCAATGTGGGAGTCTTTCACACCCCGAATACCCCGCCGTTGGTACCAGATATGTTTCTGAGTCTCCAGGTGCGGGTTCCCGAAGACTGGTGGCAAAAACGGCATCGTTCTTATTTCGTCAGCGAATTTGGGAAACCGCCAGAAGTGGTGATTGAAATTGTGTCCAATCGAGAGGGTGAGGAGGATGGTAGCAAGTTGTTGGACTATGCCCGCATGGGAGTCCGTTATTACATTATTTTTGACCCTCTGGAAGAACTGAAGGAAGGGGTCTTGCGGGTGTATGAATTACAAAGGGGGGCTTACGTCAAGAAGAACACGCGATGGTTGGCCAAGGTCGGGTTGGGAGTGACTTTGTGGACGGGGTTCTTTGAAGAAAAACAGGAGGTGTGGTTGCGTTGGTGTGACAGGGAGGGGAACTTGATTCCGACAGGTAAGGAAGATGCCGCGGTAGCCAAAGAAGAGTCGCAACAGGCTAAAGAACAGGCGCAACAGGCTAAAGAACAGGCGCAACAAGCTAAAGAACAGGCGCAACAGGCTAAAGAACAGGCGCAACAGGCCAAGGAACAGGCGCAACAGGCGGAGTTCCGGGCACAACAGGCGGAGTTCCGGGCGCAACAGGCCGAATCGGCGTTGGAACAGGAACGGTTGCAGGCGCAACAGACCGCGGCGGCGTTGGAACAAGAACGTTTGCAGACGCAACGGGCGGCGGCGGCGTTGGAACAGGAACGTTTGCAGAAGGAACGTTTGATGGCGCAGTTGCAGGCGCTGGGTCTGGCACATCTTCTGGATTGAGTGAATTGCGAACAAGAAATTGGTTTGCCCTTGGAGTACGGAATTTATTCCGCGTTAGACGGAATAAATTCCGTACTCCAAATTCTTATGTTTACTTTTTAAATCTTATCGATTAGACTTATATGCGTAAAGGAATAATAACAATCGAAGAGAAAAAGTAATTTCTATGTTTCCACAACCCCACCACTTATTACTAACCTTAAAAGGGGCCGTCCCAACATGACCTCATTATATATTTAGCTTTCCTAAGCCTTTAAGGTTTAGGAAAGCGACGTGGCGTCAGTCATAAATCAATTTAATCAGGAAATTTGGCCCGGTCTCCTTCACTTTATAAAGGGGAACTCATTATGAAGCATTCCAATTTTGAATATGGCAAAGTCATGCCATCAAATCTAAACCCAATGGCTTGGGATACCGTTTTGGAGAGTGTGAATGACCGATTAGGTCAACATCAACCGACGGGTCCTTCGACGCCTGTCTGGACTTGTTGGAAACAGTCACAGGCGTCAGGAAAAAAGTTCTTCCTTACGTTGGGAACCGCATCAGTCTTGGCCACCGCAATTTCTGTAGCGGCCCACGCGGAGATTATGTCTGTGAACCAGGAGGTGGACTTGATTGCCTCTACGCTGGATATAGATGGGGACGAGTTACCCGATTTATCCTGTACCTCTGATGTGGTATCCGATGGTTTTGCGGTTAATGGGGAGGTGAGTTGTATCGACATCAATGGGGAGATAGTGGAAGTAGGTGACGGTATTTGTGACCTCCCCAAACGGGATGATGAACCCGTAAATGACGATGCCCAAACCGATACACAAGTTTGTCCAGCAGGTGCCGCTAAGTCTTTGGCTATCAAAACCAGTGGTGACAGAAATGCGTGGGTAAAGATGGTGATGGATGCGGATAGGCTGGTGGCGAAGACGGTGGAGTGGGGGTATGAACGTTGTGTAGGTTTCCCTATTGAGGTGGGACAGACGACGGGAGAGGTGACTTGTCCTCCTACTGATGCAGAAACGACAACAGAAGGGGGTACCGGCGTCGACCTACCGCCACCACCTCCCATTCTTCCAGCCGAGTTAACGTCTCAAATAGATTCATCAGGCAACGTTAGACTTTGTTGGAAAGACAACAGCAACAACGAAACCGGGTTTAAGGTTTCTCGTGATGGCAAGTTGATAGGGATGACTGCTGCTAATCTGACCTGTTATACTGACACGGGCTTACCACCATTGGCTTCAAAAGTAACTTATACGGTTGTGGCCACTAACGGTGCTGGTGATTCCCCACCAGCGACAACGGAACAGCCCATTGTGAACACGCACTTAGGTCAGGAGGCTATGTTGTTTATAGCCGTAGATGGGGCAGGTTCAGGTAAGATCACCACCTCGCCCGGTGTGATTTCGTGTGAAGTGAGTAATTGCCATGACGATCCAAATGATTCGCTGGTTCCGAAGTGCAATCCCCAAAAATGTGCAGAGTCGGTGGATATAGGAAAGACAGTTACGCTTACGCCTCATGCAGACCGAGGATCATTCTTTAGTAGTTGGGGAGGTCACCAAGATTGTGTAGATGGCCAAGTGACGATGACGAATAGCAAGTTGTGCATTGCTTTCTTTAGGCAAAACGGACTAAACGACAGACTTCGGCCACCGGAAGAAACCAGAATCTCGCAGGTGTGTGAGGGTGTGGTGTTTGATAGCGAGGGTAAGGACCAAAGTACCAGTGCCCAGTTTGAGAGTAGAGTGTTGGTCAATGGAGTTGATGTTGCCACCGTCAAAACGACAGACCAAGTAGATATTCTGGGTTATATTAGGATAGATTCACAACATCTATCTTTACTTGCCGACATTTTTGCCTATGCCAGTCACCAAGCCACGGTTCGAGAGAAGCCGTCCTACTGGATGATTGAGAACGATAAGTTCTTACCATGGGATGAAAATCCAGCACATTTAGTTCCATTCCGCAAGGAAGTTCTCTCCCATGGTGAACTTTCGGTAAAAGTCTATCATGGAAAGATGCCGTCCAGCGGGATAGTGAAGTTCCATTTGGGGTACCGATTAGAGGATGGTACTGTCGTATGTAGTTCTCGACCCACTGAAATTAATGTGGAGAAGTAATCGCTTGAGAGTGACAAACTTTAGTTTGTTAAATCTGCTAAACTGAAGTTTGCCACGCAGACCCCCACTGAGTCTTGAATGGATGCACAAAATAACTATGCTTCATATGAATTGAATCCGGTGTAAATAAGTAGTGAAGCAGAAATGTTCTGGACCCCCGGCCCCTCTCCCAGGGGGCCAGGGGTGAGGGCGACGATTGAAAATATGGTAAAATTTCTGCTAGGAATAATTTTATTTACTCCATTATTCACTATTCGGTAGTGATGCAATCTGGGTGAAATATCGAGAGGTTTCTCTTCGTCTTGAACTTTGATTTAGATGATTAAATGAGGGCTATGAAAGGAGGCTTGACGAATCATAGTCCATCTGAAAATCATTCTAATCAGAGTTCAGATATTTCACCCACATTGCATCACTACCCACTATTCATTATTCATTCAAACAAAATGCCCCCCAAACTCAGCATCGTCTTCCTAAACTATAACCGTCTGTCAGAAACTCGCTACACTCTGACCCATTTACAACGCTTTATGGAAGTACGGCAAGACCTTGAAGTGATTGCCATTGATAACGGTTCCACGGACGGTACGGGAGAGTTTTTACAAACTCAAAGCCATTGGATACAGGTGATACTGCTTCCCACCAACACGGGCATTGCCGGTTACAATGAAGGATTCAAACAAGCTAAAGGAGACTATTTGTTAATTCTGGATGACGACTCTCATCCCGTCGATGAGATGACTTTAAATCGCATCATTCAATGTTTAGACACTCGTCCCGAAATTGGCATCGTAGCTTGCCGGATTGAAACACTGGAGGGACAAACCACTTACACTTGGCATCTCCCCAAACAAGATGAACCAGGCCCTGCTATGGCCTTCGTAGGCTGTGGCTTTGCTATTCGCCGTCACCTCTTTGAACAAGTAGGCTGGTATCCCGCCGAATTTTTCCTTTACCAAAATGAAATTGAAGTCGCCATTCGCATCCTCTGTCAATCCTATCAAATTTACTATGACCCCCTTTGTCGTGTTGTCCACCGTTGTTCCCCGCAAGGTCGTCCGCAGTGGCGCCGTGTATTTTATCCCACACGCAACACTATTTGGATAATCCGCCGCTACTTTCCTTTTCCTGCCGCCGCTTATCTAATTGCGTCACGCCTCTGTTTAGGATTGATACGGGCGTTTCAATCCTGGGAATTTAGATGGTACTATCAAGCCGTGAAAGAAGCTTTTCAAAGACCCATTGAACCACACATTTTACCGCCTTCGCTACGTAAACAACTGACTCCTTTTTATCGACAAAACAGTGTATTTCATCAATTACTTGGAATTTTATAGTAACATATAGTAGTACTCCTCATCACTTGTACCCCCCCAGCCCCCCGTACACGGGGGGAGTGACTCCCCCCGCGTGCGGGGGGCTGGGGGGGTATAAACTCCATGAATCCAAGGCGTAGCTTTGTCTATTTCCTGGCAAAGCTACGCTTTGGACTTCTGAATGCGTGATGGCGTGATAGATGTGGAATGGGCCAATATTTTTTGGCCCTACTTGACTTCTCTGCGACGACCGTGCTAACATAAACAAACTATCAAATGGCACAACCCTAATCACCACTATACTACTTGTCAAGAGTCCACCTAACATGATGATTTTTCGTGAAACTTTCTTCCGTCCGCCAGAATTAAGACGAGAATCTTTGACCCTTTCAGCCACCCTGTATCATCGCATTCATCGGTTGCTAAAAACCGCCCATCAACAAACGAAATCCGTTTTTGTACCCATTCGTACCATGCAATATTTAGCCATTGTGGATGCCGAAGAAGTAGCCTTTGTGGACGCTGAGGGCGGTTATAAATACCAACAAGGTAACTTAGGTGGACGAATCATTGAACTCTCGTGGCGACATTTTCACCCACAATCGCGGGCCTCTATTGCAGACCCGGTACCTTATGTGGTAATCTATTATTTAGACCGTGCCGAACACACCATGAAACAGATTTTTAGTGAATTTTCCAAAGCATTGGAACAGTTGGAACACTCCCATCAATCCTCTCAACCTATTTTAAAAGAGGCACATATCCTGCCATTTCGACGGTAATGGAGAATGGAAAATACCAGGCCGGACTGGAGGCTTTAGCCGGAAATCGTGGCACGTCACCGGCTAAAGCCTCTAGTCCGGCCTGGTGTTTTTCATTCTCCATTATCCATTAAAATTTATGACCTCACCCTCTGATACACAATATACAAACGCCCTCATCAGTGAAACCAGTCCCTACCTGTTACAACACGTCCATCAACCGGTGCAATGGTATCCCTGGGGAGAAAATGCCTTGACATTGGCTAAACAACTGGATAAACCAATTTTGTTATCCATCGGTTACTCTGCTTGTCACTGGTGTCATGTGATGGCCCATGAATCTTTTGAAGACCCCAAAATTGCCACCGTGATGAATCAGTTGTTTGTCAATATCAAAGTTGATCGAGAAGAACGTCCAGACTTAGACAAAATTTATCAACTGGCCCATCAATTGTTGACACAACGGACTGGCGGTTGGCCATTGACCATGTTCTTGACGCCAGACACTCACTATCCATTTTTTGGAGGAACTTATTTTCCACCGACGCCACGTTATGGAATGCCGGCATTTATTGACATTCTGAAAAAAGTGGCAGAGTTTTATCATGCCCATCAAGACCAGATTCGCGAACAAAATTCGTCCTTGGCTTCGGCATTAGACCACTATTTAGTTCCTAAAAAGTTAGTGGATGTTTGGCCCATCCGCGACACGGAAACACTTTATATTGCCCGGCGCGAAATTGCCGAACGTTTTGAAACCAAACAAGGTGGTTTTAGTAAGGCACCCAAGTTCCCCAATTTTTCCCTTCTGGAACGTTTGTTACATCACTATATTCTCACCACTCGTTACGAAACTCCGGATGTGGAGGGACTCGAAATGGCTTTGTTTAGCCTGAAAAAGATGGCATTAGGGGGGTTGTACGATCAATTGGGAGGTGGATTTTATCGCTATGCCATCGATGACACTTGGATGATTCCGCATTTTGAAAAAATGCTGTATGACAATGGTTACGGAGTAGCGATATACAGTCAAGCTTGGCAACTTCTGCATATCCATCCTGAGTTGTCCAGATACTACGCGGAGTTAGGAGAATTATTTAAACGTGTGGCCATGGAAACGGCCACCTGGGTCATCCGTGAAATGCGGTCTTCCGAAGGTGGATTTTATTCTTCCCTAGATGCCGATTCAGAAGGTGAAGAAGGCAAATTTTATGTGTGGACCAAAGACAAATTGAAAAGACTGTTAACAGACGAGAGGTATCCCCTGTTCGCCTACCATTTCGGAATTACCCGGCCCGCCAATTTTGAACGACATTATTGGCATTTACATGTTCACCATGAATATGAAGAAGTGGCCAAAAAATATCATTTGTCTCTCCCTGAAGTGAAAGACCGGTTAGATCAAGCCCGAACCATGTTATTTCAACACCGGGAACATCGGGTTCGTCCAGGACGAGATGACAAAATTCTCACTTCTTGGAATGCTTTAATGATAAAGGGAATGGCCACCGCAGGCCAAGTCTTGGGACATCAAGAATATTTAGACGCCGCGTTTGGCGCCCTCGATTTCCTAAGAAATCATCTCTGGGTCAATGGACAGTTATTGGCTACCTATAAAGATGGCAAAGCCCATTTAAATGCGTATGTAGATGACTATGCGTTTTTGTTAGAAGCCCTGTTAATCTTATTGCAAGCGCGGTGGCGTGCGGAAGATTTACGTTTTGCCATACAGTTAGCCGACGTGTTATTAGCGGAATTTGAAGACCCGGAACTGGGAGGTTTCTTTTTTACTGGCCATCACCATGAAAAATTGATCTCTCGCCCCAAAGTGTTTGCTGATGATTTTCTACCCACTGGCAATGCCATAGCAGCCATGGCATTAGGACGTTTAGGCTACTTAGTGGGTGATTCGCGTTATTTAGCGGCTGCCGAAAAAACGGTTCAAGCGGCTTGGATTAATATGAACCAAGCGGCTTCTGCCAATACTTCGATGTTATTAGCTTTGGAAGATTATTTATTTCCACCACAACTGATTATCTTGCGCGGTACCCCAAATGTGGTGAAAGTCTGGCAAACCGACTGTCACCGCCAATATGCCCCGCAACGTTTATGTTTCGTGATTCCCAACGAAGCGGACGATCTGCCGGAACAATTGGCTAACAAACCACCTCAAGGAGAAGCCGTGGCCTATATTTGTCAAGGGACGAAATGCGAGGTGCCAATCACGTCGTTGGAGGCGTTGAGAGATAAGTTGGGACTCTAACGTTGGAGGTCTCGAATTCTCGTGCCGCTAAGACCTCGGAGGTCTCGAATTATAGTCATATTCATTCAAATTTGTACGATTTAAGTCAAAAAATGCCGTTGGACTAGAGGCTTTAGCCGGCCGGCGGTAGGCATTCCCCTTTCTCAAAGATTGGAGTGTGCCTACCGCCGGCCGGCTAAAGCCTCAATGCCATTAAGTTAAGGTGGAGTGGAGGCTTTAGCCGGCCGGCAGTAGGCATCACCCCCTACTAAAATTGCGGGGCACCTACCGCCGGCCGGCTAAAGCCTCCACTCCACCGTACCTTAACTTAATGGCATTGCGGCTAAAGCCTCCAGTCCAACGTACCTTAACTTAATGGCATTGCGGCTAAAGCCTCCAGTCCAACGTACCTTAACTTAATGGCATTACGGCTGAAGCCTCTAGTCCCGCAGTTTCTCCTATCTTTAAGCCTTCTTACATTACGACATATTATTCATCATTCATTATTCATTAAACCACCATGACCCCCTCACTAGGTTTTATCGGCTTAGGCATCATGGGCAAACCCATGGCCTTAAATCTTTGCAACGCAGGACACCGTCTATTTGTCCATGCCCGTCGTCCACCGATGATGATAACTTTAACAGAAGTAGGGGCCACCGCCTGTTCTTCTCCTTTAGAAGTCGCCAAACAGGCAGACATTATTTTCACGATGGTCTCTGACACCGCGGATGTTGAACAAGTCATTTTAGGTGACTTGGGCATCATTCATGGGGCAGGTCCTGGCAAATTGGTCATTGACATGAGTACCATTTCCGCCACGGTCACCCGACGCCTTGCAACATCTTTAGGGGAACGCGGAATCGAGATGCTAGATGCGCCCGTCTCTGGGGGAGAAACAGGCGCCCTCGCAGGTACCTTGTCTATCATGGTTGGTGGCAAAACGACCCAATTCGATCGCGCCCTTCCCTTTTTCAAAAGTTTAGGGCAAAATATTGTTCACATTGGTGAACATGGGGCCGGCCAAATTGCTAAAACTTGTAATCAAGTGTTATTATCACAAACCCTGACTGCGGTAGGAGAAGCATTGATTTTAGCCAAAGCAGCAGGTGTCGAACCTGCCAATGTATGCAAAGCCTTGTTAGGCGGATTTGCCAGCAGTCGCATTTTGGAATTGTACGGACCGCGCATGTTAAACCACGATTTTAAGCCGGGCTTTAAAGTCAAGTTACATCATAAAGACTTGCGAATTGCCATGCAAATCGCCCACGAGTTGGGTATTGCTTTACCAGGCACAGCGGTTGTCGCCCAATATCTCAATGCGTTAATGGGCATGGGACACGGTGAATTAGACAACGGCGCCCTCGTGCTGGTGCAAGAACAACTTTCCAACGTGCATTTGACAGACTCTGTTCCACCTTCTCAGCAACGTGAAAAATTATGAGTATCAAATGGATAACAGTCGCTTATATCTTCTTTTTGCTAATCATTATCGCCATCGTCAATATGGGCGATTACAACTATCTGTTCCAATTGGTCTATACACTTCCTTATGGTGACAAAGTCGCCCATTTCTTTTTAATGGGTGGCCTGGCCTTTATGGTCAACCTCAGTCTCAAAGGCACCCAGGTGAAATTCTATAAACGACGCTTCCTCCTGGGTAGCCTCATTGTGCTTGCCCTGGTGACGTTTGAAGAAGTTACGCAAATTTTTGTTGCCACCCGCACTTTTGATTTAGGTGATTTGGGATGCGACTATGTCGGAATTTGGATGTTTGGACAGATGGCGAAATATTTTGTATAATGCCTACCTTTAGCTTTCCTAAACCTGCGCGGTTTAGGAAAGTTGACCAGAATTAACCAACCATTTTTGGAAACTCTTTATGAACACGAACAACTTCACCATTCAAATCGAAACCTTAATCTCTTCCATACTCAACATTCGCGGGGAAAAGGTGGTCACGGTGTCTATCGGCGGACAAGAACCGTTTATCATTGATGTCAGCCCCGAAGGTGTGTTTGGCCATGATGACACACATGATTCACTCTTTAGACACCAACTGGGGGTGGCCTTTCGATATGACGGTGGATTAGTCGTCCGGCAAATTTTGCCGATCAAAACCGAAATTCAAACCGCCGACGGGAATAAAACCTGGGTGCCAAGAAAACTCTTGTATGGTGTTTATATCGGGAAAGGACAATGGTTTCCCTTGTCCAAAAACGAGATGAAAATAGCCCATTGCACAGACCCGAAATCGGGGAAATGGATTAAGCCTGGACAGGATATAGGGTTTCGGGATTTTCCTGTGGCCAAGTCATAGGTTCGGTATAGCGGTTTTGGAGTATAGCGGTTTTGGAGTACGGAATTTATTCCGTTGAAGTACGAAACTAATTCCGTTGGAGTCCGGAATTTATTCCGTTGAAGTATGGAACTTATTCCGTTGGAGTCCGGAATTTATTCCGTTTCGAACGGAATAAATTCCGGACTCCAAAATCTATTCCGGACTCCAAAATCTATATTACCTTTGCAACACGGCTGATTGTATCGCCACCCAAAAAAACATTCTAACCACAAATATCATTCATGTCAAATACCCCCTCGCCCTCCCCCGACTCCTCCCCCGGTTACACCTGGTCCCACATTTTCCAAATGGCTTTGCAACACCGTCGCCAACTCTTTCTGGGCAACTTGATTGCCATTGTGGCGACCCTTCTCACGATTCCCATTTACCTCCTCGTTCCCCTCTTGGTGGACGAAGTTCTCCTCAACCAACCGGCTACCCTGGTCAATACTCTGCATTGGTTATTTCCCAGTCATTGGCAAAGTACGGTGTTCACCATTTTGGTCATTGCTTCGTTCACCATCTTGTTACGGTTCTGTACGCTGATTTTAGGCGTCCTACAAACTCGTCAATTTACCATTATCGCCAAACATATCGTCTATCACATTCGCACCGATTTGATTCGTCGCCTCCAACGTATTTCTATGGCAGAATATGAAACGTTGGGCAGTGGTCAAGTGATTTCTCACCTGGTCACCGATTTAGATACGTTGGATCAATTTATTGGGGCATCCACCAGTCGTTTGCTAATTGCGATCCTCAGTTTGATAGGTACCGCTGTCGTCTTAATCTGGATTCATTGGCAACTGGCTTTGATTATTTTGTTAATTAATCCAATCGTCATTTATTTGACAACCTTGTTGGGAAACCAAGTCAAAGAGTTGAAGCGCAAAGAAAATGAGGCTTACAGTGTCTTCCAACAAGCCTTGACCGAAACATTGGAAGGGATTCATCAAATTCGTGCGTATAATCGCGAAACTTACTATTTGAACCGTCTCAGTGACCATGCCAATACCATGAAACAGCGGGCCATTGCTTACCACTGGCAGAGTGATGCCGCTACGCGCCTGTCTTTCAACGTCTTCCTCTTAGGCTTTGAAATATTCCGCGCCCTTAGCATGTTCATGGTTCTCTTCTCCGACCTCTCTATCGGTCAAATGATGGCCGTGGGTGGGTATTTATGGTTTATGATGACTCCCGTGCAAGAGATTATTAATTTGCAATACAGTTATCACAGTGCCAGGGCCGCCCTCCAGCGCGTCAATAAACTCTTCTCTCTCTCCTTAGAACCGCATTATCCGCACCTGTCAGACCCCTTTAAAAAACGCGCTACCGTTTCCATTCGACTAGAGAATATTTGCTTCTCTTATAACCAACAAGATTTGGTGCTAGACCGCGTTTCATTAAATATTAAAATGGGTGAAAAAGTCGCATTAGTGGGTGCCAGCGGTGGCGGCAAAACCACCTTGGTTCAAATCCTCCTGGGTCTCTACGTACCCACGTCTGGCAACATCTATTTTGACGACGTTCCCATCACTCACATTGGCATGGATGTCGTTCGCGAACACGTTGTCACCGTCTTGCAACATCCCGCGTTGTTCAATGATACCTTACGCATGAATTTGACGCTAGGACGTGACCTGCCCGATGAAAAATTGTGGCACGCCTTGCATATTGCACAACTCAGTGATACGGTACACTCTTCGGAAAAAGGTTTAGACACTTTATTAGGCCAGCGCGGGGTACGTTTATCGGGTGGACAACGCCAACGGGTTGCCGTCGCCCGTATGATTCTAGCGGACCCTAAAGTGGTCATTTTAGATGAGGCCACTTCTGCGTTAGACACCGAGACGGAAGCAAAATTGCATGAGGCCCTTCAGACCTATTTGGCTGACAAAACCACGATTATCATAGCCCACCGCCTGAGTGCCGTGCGGCAAGCGAATCGTGTATTAGTCTTTGACCAAGGACGAATCATTGAGGACGGACACCATGATCAACTCATTTTGGAAAATGGGTTATATGCAAAATTGTATGGAGGACAATAAATCGTTAAATGAATAATGAATAATGAGTCTGGAGTGCAAGATGAAATCTTGCACCAAATTTTCTTAAACCTAGGAACCACAACATGATTTTTACCACCATCGAACAAGTAGAGTTACCTCAACATCCCATTGTGGGAAAAGGGTTCATCGTCACCGTGATAGCTAACGGCGATATTCCATTTTCCCAAATTATCCTCCGCCAAGCGGACGGTTGGGAATGGTTTGTCAAAGATTTACGGGTGACCGTGGAAGGACCGGGACGCTATCGTTTCCACATTTTGCCCGGCGCCTATCATGCGGGCACCGCCTACTTACAAATAGAAGGTTGTCGCGTGGCAGATATTAGCCGGGCTGCCCCTCACGATTGGATTAAAGTCCATCGTGAATTACAGATTCTGGAGGTTCCTCCAGAACTGCCTAAAGAAGTTCCCGCAGAACCGTTGTCTATCCGAGAACCCTCGGCGGCAGAAACTTCCACTCAAACAGTCTCGGTGGCAGAGACTCCGACTCAAGAAGTTTCCGCACGGGACGTTTCTATTCGAGAAATCTCGGCAGTAGAGGTATCTATGTCAGAAGAGGTAGCACCGCCTGCGCCAGTAGCACCGCCTGCGCCAGTTGAACCACCTAAACTGGTTCCGCAACCGGATTTATTCGCGGCGCCACCTGTCGTGACGTTGGAGGAATCCAATGAACCCGTCATTTATTTTGGCATCCATAAACACATGCACCAACCCTATTACAATGCGACTGATGTCGACTATTGGGATGGTGAAAAGGACGGTATTTTTGGGCAACGGCAGGGACCTTATAGCCATTTTATTCCTGCTGCGGTTCGGCAATATATTCAAGGCAAACTGTCTCATGCAGGACTCTCTACCAGTTGGTCTGGTTCTCTGATTGAACAACTGCATCGGTGTGCTGAAAAAGGACGTTGCAATGGCGTGTTTCAACACTGGCACCACGCTTTACGTGAGGTGGCCCAAGCGAAAACGGCGTTTGGCAACCCCCGCCTTGACTTCACTGCATTTGGCTTCTTTCACCCGCTGATGCCTCTCATGCCGGCCCGCGATATTATCGGTCAAATCGAATGGCATCGTCGCATCATCCAAGACACTTTTGGTGGGGAAGCCAGTGACGTTCTCTTTCCACCAGAAACCGCGTTTCATCCGCATATCATTCCAGCATTGAAGAAAGCGGGAGTGAACGTGGTTATTTACGACTCGATTCATCATTTTCGGGCCTGCAAAGAATATCCTTATGCAGGTAAGGATGAAGGCATGTTGCCTCCCAATCCGGCGGATCAAGACAATCCGCCCGTCAAAGATTGGTTGCAACTGAACAACATTTGGGGACCGAGTAAAATTTCTCCTCAACTGTTAAAACCTTGCCTCCTTTCCTATACTGACCATAAAGGTCAACGCTATGACATCATTGGCGTCCCGGCGGAACGTTATTTGGGTAATGAAGATGCCCGTGGTGGTTATGGCGCGTTACAATATGAACTGGTGATGGGGCAGATTTATGACCAACTCTGCAAAACCAACACCTACGACTCCAAACATCCCCCCTTCTTCTTATTGCACTCCGACGGTGACAATCATGGTGGCGGGGCTGACAGTTACTACAATGCCAACACCGGGCGGCTGGTTCAAATGTGCCAAAATGACCGGCGGTTTCAACTGGTCACGATAAAAGATTACCTCCACCGCTTCCCCGTAGATCCTAAAAATGTGGTTCACTTGGAACCGGGGGCTTGGGCGGGTGCGGATAATGGCGATCCACAGTTCACTAAATGGTTTTCTTGGACCGACAAAGACTATTCCCCGGACCTCAACAGTTGGGCCGTGTTAACAGCGTTCCAAAATGTAGTACATTCGCTGGAAGACGCCCGTGAAAATGCCGACCTGCTAACCACTTTGAAACGTCTCCTCTACACCGCCGAAACCAGTTGCTACTGGTACTGGACTGGTCAAGAAGTGTGGGACCGACAAGTAACGAATGCGGCCAATCAAGGGTTAGAAATGGCGAAAACGGTCCTAGACAATTTCTCCAAGTCGCAAAAGGACAAGACTGGTCCCACCATTTTTGTTCCTTGGGTACGTCCCGCCAACCCAGGTGGTAAAGACTGGGGTCAAGGGGGATTGGTCAATGCGGCACGGGAAGCCACGTTCCGCACCTTTGTGTATGACCTTTCAGGCGTCAAGAAGGTGACATTGCATTATCATAAAGTGGGAAACAAAACGAAGAAACGAGTGGTGATGGAAAATTGCGGCGCGTATCCTTCGCGTACCAATCCTAATCTGATTGCCACGCAATACAAAGCCGTGCTGCCTGCTGGTACGGGCAATATTCGGTATTTTATAGAAGCCGAGGATGGCAAGAAAAATGTCTCTCATAGTCCTGTGGGAAGAATTTATATTGCATAATCAATAACGTCCATTTTGATTTATTTGGACCTGCGACACGGAGTCACCTGGTTTGGGGTAGTGATGCCTGACACTGGGTGACTCCGAGGTTGATGAGATATGTTTAGGCAAACATTCAAATATGTCTTTTCTATTAAAGTTAGTTATCTTGGTATGATACTTTACCGCGTCACTGATTTCATATCTAGGTGGTGATGCAATGTGGGTGGTTTTCTGGTAGGGGCAACCCTTGTGGTTGCCCTGACGACGGTTTGGGCAACCACAAGGGTTGCCCCTACCAGAGGCGTGTCGTTGTCGGTCAATTTATTTCTTGGTAGCCCCTTACCATATCAAAACCACCCTCTCCTCCATTTCTGGCGTCATAGAAACCTTCCTGGTGTCATCAACTACCATCACTAATTTCACCCCCATCTGATTGGCCACTCGTTGCCATTCCTGTTTTCCTGCTACCATCAACGCGGTGGAGGCGGCATCGGCTAATGACCCACTACAGGCAATCACAGTGACTGAAACCAAATCCGTGACTGGCTTGCCAGTGCGAGGGTCAAGAATATGACAATATCGCACTCCTTGGTACTCTCGAAAGCGTTCATAACAACCGGAGGTTATCACACTCTCCTCCCCAGATACTTCCACATGGGCTAATACGCCTTGACCACTGGGGTGCCGAATCCCAATGGACCAAGGACGATCTCCCTTTTTCCCCATCGCTTTTAAATTACCACCAGCATTCACAATCGCATTCTGGATTCCTAACTGGCGTAATTTATCAATGGCCAAATCCACCGCATAGCCTTTCGCAATCGCCCCAAAATCCAATTGAACCGCGGGATTGCTGGAAGACACTCGGTTTTGGTCAATGACCACATCCTCCATACTCGGTGCTAGGCGTACCCATTTTGCCAACTCTTCAGAGGTCGGCGGCGGACCTGCTGGAACTTCATCACTTTGAAATCCCCACAAGGCTATCAGTTGTCCAATCGCGGGGTTAAACAGCCCTTCACTACGTTTCGCAAAGAACTTAGATTGTTCGATCAAAGATAATAGCGAACGGTCTGTGATCACCCGTGCTTCGCCCTTTGCCAACGCTTGATTCAATTCAGTTAACGCACTCGGTTGCCAAGCGTGCCAAGTGCGGTGCATAGTTTCAAAATCCGCCGTAATCGCATTAACCGCCTGCCGCGCTGTTGGTTCTGGAACTCCCCAAATACTGATTTCCACGATAGTGCCAAAAGTGTACAGAGGATTGGCTTGATAGAGTTGGTTGGAATGGTTGCAACCGGCAAGCAGGGTTAATGTTAAGTAGCCCAGAGAGATGTAAAAAAGTGGTTTCATAACTAAGAAGGTAAAATGGGATTTGACGAAAAAACAAAAATTGGGTAGTGATGCAATCTGGGTGAAATATCGTGCGGTTTCGCGTCGATCTTGAACTGTGATTTATATGATTAAATGAAGGCTATGAAAGGAGGCTTGACTAATCATAGTCCATCTGAAAATCATTCTAATCATAGTTCAGACATTTCACCCACATTGCATCACTACCAAAAATTGAATCTAAAATTGAAGCAAGAGTTCAAAGCTATGCTTTGGACTCCTGGGGTGTTTGTGGTATCATTATTCGCATCTGTTCTATTTATCTATCGAGACTTATTCACTATGGAAGCCCGCGTCTTTAAACCTGAAGCTTATTTGATTGATACCGAACCTTATTATGAACCCGTTGGCAATGAAGTTCAACTCTTTGAAGCGGCTTATCGCAACCAACTACCTATTCTTCTCAAAGGACCAACAGGGTGTGGTAAAACTCGCTTCATGGAATATATGGTCTATCGTCGAAAACGTCCTCTCATCACCGTGTCTTGCCATGACGACCTCACGGCTTCGGACTTAGTAGGACGTTTCCTCATCAGCGGTGGCAACACTGTCTGGGTCGATGGCCCGCTGGCCAAAGCCGTCCGTCATGGGTGCATTTGCTACCTTGACGAAATCGTCGAGGCCCGCAAAGATACCACCGTTGTCATTCACCCACTTGCTGATGATCGCCGCATCCTCCCCATAGAAAAATTAGGAGAGATTTTAGTTAGCCCGCCTGAATTTTGCCTTGCTTTATCGTATAATCCAGGCTATCAAAGTATCCTTAAAGACCTTAAACAAAGTACACGACAACGTTTTATAGCCTTGGAATTTAACTACCCTGCCCCCATTGTAGAGGGCAAGATTATCGTCAGTGAAACTGGCATTGACGTAAATAGTGCGGAGAAATTAGTCAAATTTGCCCACTTGACACGTCATTTAAAGGGTAATGGCTTAGAAGAAGGCGCCAGCACACGGTTGCTGGTTCATGCGGCTAAATTGATGGTCACTGGGATTTCTCCCATGATAGCTTGCCGTAGTGCGATTGCCCAAGCCTTATCTGATGATGAAGAAATGTTAACGGCTATCAATGAGTTGATAACCTCAATATTTTAATAACTCGCTTTTCTAAACAGTTTAGGAAAGTTGACGGCTTTCTTTTAACTCACTTTCCTAAACCACGACGGTTTCGGAAAGTTGACGGCTTTACCTATGACCCCAGATACTCTCATTTCGGTTCAAAACCTGTGGCGCTACTATGACAATCTCTGCGCTGTCAAGGACCTTAGCTTTGAGGTTCAACGCGGCCAAATTTTAGGCTTCCTTGGGCCCAACGGTGCGGGTAAAACCACCACCATGCAAATTCTCACAGGGACTCTTGCCCCCTCATTGGGACAAATCACCGTGGCTGGTTATGACCTCCTTGACCATCCCAAAGAAGCGAAACAAGCCCTTGGTTATCTTCCTGAACAACCGCCTCTTTATCGAGATATGCAAGTGGAAGAATACCTCAAGTTCTGCGCCCGCATCCACAATGTCCCGCGTTCTGCTATCACTGCCGCAGTCCACCGGGTGGTCGAACAATGTGGTTTAAACGATGTCACGCAACGCTTGATTGGCAACCTTTCCAAAGGCTATCAGCAACGTGTTGGCATTGCCCAAGCGATTATTCATAATCCTCCCATCGTCATTTTAGATGAACCTACAATTGGTCTCGACCCCAATCAAATTCGCGAAATTCGTGACTTGATTCGTAATTTGGGGAATGAACATAGCGTCATTCTATCCACCCATATTCTTCCCGAAGTGCAAGCAGTTTGCAATCAAGTTCAAATTATTAATCAAGGCCAAATCGTTCTCAATGACACCATTGAAGGCTTGTTTGCCCAAATCCAAACGACTCATTTGCAGACCGGTTTTCATCGCCCGCCGGCGAAAGAACAATTGCTACAAATTCCAGGTGTAGAAGCTGTGGAATATCTGGATGGCACCCATTTTCGCATACAACATGCCGCCGATAACAATCCTGCGGAAGCCATTGTCGAAAAATCTGTGACAGGACGTTGGGGGTTGTATGAACTGATTCCGGAGAAGCGGACTTTGGAACAAATTTTTGTGGAATTAACTTGTCAAGAAGAAATCGAAGAACCTGCTGATGAATCGGTTCAGCTGATGTCGAAGGGAATGGATTGAAATATCGGTAGTGATGCAATCTGGGTGAAATATCTTGCGGTTTCTCTTAGGTCTTGAACTCTGATTGAAATGATTAAATGAGGGCTATGAAAGGAGGCTTGACGAATCATAGTCCATCTGAAAATCATTCTAATCATAGTTCAGACCTTTCACCCACATTGCATCACTACCGAAATATCTTTGTAGGGTGCGTCCCACGCACCACTAATTGTAGGGTGCGTCCCACGCACCACCTGGGCACCGTACACTTTTCTATCAGGTGCGTAGGACGCCCCCTACCTTCAGGTGCGTAGGACGCCCCCTACCTTCTTATCACCAAATAACTAACAACTCAATTCACTATGTGGATCATTGCAACACGCGAACTACGCAGTCTTTTCCTCTCCCCCCTGGCGTGGAGTATTTTAGGGGTGGTACAATTCATTTTCGGTTGGATTTTTGCCGTCCTTATCTATTGGTATCTCCAACCGGACTTACAATCTCAACTGGCTAATCATCCAGACGCCCCGGGTCTCACCGACATAGTTGTCGTCAACCTCTTTGAATGGGTAGCTATCGTCTTCCTGTTGGTTTCGCCTCTCCTCACCATGCGCTTGATTAGCGAAGAACGGCGAAATAAAACGTTGCCATTGCTACTTTCGGCGCCAGTGTCGATGACTAGCATCATTTTGGGAAAATATTTGGGTCTCATGGGATTTTTGTTCATCATGTTATCCATGATCATGTTAATGCCCCTCTCCTTACTACTGGGGGCCACCTTGGACTACGGTCAACTTCTCTCAGGATTGTTTGGCGTCACCCTGCTATTGGGCGCCTTTGCTGCCATTGGTTTATACATCTCCACATTGACCGAACATCCTACCGTTGCCGCAATTAGCACCTTTGGGATTCTCCTCCTATTATGGATTATCGATTGGGCGGGCCACACAGGTGGACAGAGTGGCGTTTTCACTTACTTGTCGATCACTAACCATTATCAAGCGTTGTTAAGAGGCTTGTTTAACTCGCAAGATGTGATTTATTATGTGTTAGTCATTACCCTGTTTTTGGTTTTAAGTATTCAAAAATTGGATGCTGATAGATTTTAATATAGTAATATTCCTCCTCAGTTGCACCCCCCGCACGCGGGGGGGGGAGTCCCTCCCCCCGTGTACGGGGGGCAGGGGGGTACAAATGAGAAAGAATATTACTATAACTCACGCCGTACTAAGTTTCCAAAAGAAACTTAGTTTCTTCTCCGGTATAATCACATTCACCACGGAATCATACATGAAACTCACTTCCAACACTCGTTTCCAAATTCGTTTCCAAAACGTTATTTTGATAGCGTTACTGTTTGCCACGTTTGGTCTATTGGCTTGGCTGAGTACCCGCTATGAGGTCAAAATCGACTGGACCTTGAATCGTCGTCATACCTTGTCTGAGACCAGTCAAAAAGTCTTGATGAAACTCACGGCACCGCTGACTGTCACGGTTTATGCCAGTCAAGAAGAAGAGGTGCGGCGTCCCATCCAAGAATGGATAGAACGCTATCAACGCCAAAAAAAGGACATCACGTTACGCTTTGTCGATCCGTTTAGTAATCCCGTGGAGGCCAAAGAACTGGGCATCAAAAACAATGGGGAACTGTTGCTGAATTACCAAGGGCGGGTTGAACATCTCAGCGAACTCAAAGAACAAGACATCGGTGCCGCTTTACAACGGTTGGCCCGCACCGAGAGTCGTCTGATTGTCTTCTTACAAGGACATGGGGAACCCAGTCCCACGGCGTTTTCGGAACAAAATTTCAACAATTGGGCCGATCAGATGAGGAAGGC
The DNA here is from genome assembly GCA_011391085.1 of Thiotrichaceae bacterium. Classification (GTDB taxonomy): domain Bacteria; phylum Pseudomonadota; class Gammaproteobacteria; order Beggiatoales; family Beggiatoaceae; genus JAABRD01. The sequence continues at coordinate 48,264 of JAABRD010000029.1, forward strand.
AGGATTGGTAGTAGATACGCTGAATTTCGGTAAAGAAGCTACCTTGCCCAATCAAACTTCCGTGTTGGTCATTGCCAACTCTCAAACGAGGTTGCTGCCCGCTGAGGTGACCGCAATTACTGATTATGTGAACCAGGGAGGCAATTTACTTTGGCTACTGGATCCGCCGGGTCAATTGCAAGGATTAGAACCATTGGCCAAACAAATTGGGTTAACTGTTCAACCTGGTATAGTGGTGGACCCAGTCGGTCGTTTTTTGGGCGTCAACAATCCGACAGTGGTCGCAGTCACTACCGAGGGTTATACTTATCACCCTGTCACCACGGGTTTAGAGGAGTATTTAACCTTATTCCCGCAAGCAGTAGGATTGAAAGTAGAAGCACCTGAAGGTTGGGAAAACACCGCTATTCTCAAGACACATCCACAAGCCTGGTCAGAAATCGGTAAGATCGAAAACGCGGTGGAATACGACGAGAGTCAAGATATTAACGGCCCCCTCAATATTGCTATCGCTTTGGAACGTGGGAAAACGTCAGATAATTCGGCCAAAGAAGACTCGGAGAAAGCACGTCAACGAATCCTGGTGGTGGGAGACAGTGATTTTCTCACCAATGCGCTATTATCTTATGGAGGCAACCCAGAACTGGCCATGAAAATGATTAACTGGTTGGCTTCTGATGACACGTTTTTGGACATTCCCGCGAAAGTTGCGAAGGACTTGGAACTGCATTTGTCTAATCAAGCCACGATTTGGTTAGGTTTAGTCTTCTTATTTGTCTTACCGCTGAGTTTACTCAGCACCGGTTTTTTTGTCTTTTTACGTAGGAGGAAAGCATAATGCGTTCACGTTGGTTACTTAACTTGGCCCTGTTGGGCCTCATCCTTATCCTAGTGCTTCTGGTCATGTATGAACCTGGTTTGGATAAACCGGTAGAATCACCCAAACTCACGGCAGTCGATGTCGACCAACTCAAGCATCTCCGGGTGGTCCGCAGGGAAGCACCGGTCCTGGAATTTGAAAAAGATGCCAAGGATCAATGGCAAATGACGGCGCCACTGACCTTGCCGGCCAATTCGTTTCGGGTGGAGAGAGTGTTAAAAATCCTTTCAGAACGAGATTATAAATCCTTGGATGTCAACACTCTCAAACTTGCGGACCTCAAGTTATCGCCACCAGAAGTGCAAGTGAGTTTTGATCAACTCACGGTGGCCTTTGGGGACAGTTCACCCATGAACGATGGCAGACGGTATGTGCAATTGTCCAGTCAACCGCAACGGGTTTTTCTCGTCCGGGATGACACTTATTATTCTCTGATAGACAAGGCCACGTCCTTTGTTCATCTCTCCCCCTTGGGGGAGGCGCCGAAACTCACAGAACTGAAGTTGCCAGATTCTCATCTCGTGTTGAAAAATGGCACTTGGACCTTCGCTACGCCAGTTCCAGATACCATTGATAGTAGCACCGATGCCCTCAATGGTTTAATTGAAAATTGGCAACGTCTTCAGGCGATTGAAGTGCAAAGTTATGCGGGAAATTCAGAAACAGCGGGAGACATTCAGGTGACTTTGGAAGGACAACCACAGCCTCTGCGGTTCGTGATTCAAGCCACCCGTCCGGAGTTAATTTTGGCACGTCCTGATAAACAAGTGCAATACAAAATCTCTTCCTATCAAGTCGAGAAGTTGCTTCATTTGCCCAGTAAATCCCTCACCACGAATGACATGGCAACACCTTCGACGGGGCTACAGGGGACGATAAATATGGATGATGTAGATGAAGCGCCGTCGGCAGAGGAGGCAACGGCAGAAGAGGTGGCATCTGAAGAGGAGGTGATGGAAGAGGAATAATGCCTGCTTAGGAGTTACGCAAAATAGTTTTTCTAAATCGTTTAGGTAAGCTAAATGACGTATTTATCAAATTATTATCGTGACTCATTTGACGCACCTAAACTGAAATAACACGTTGGAGAAACTGAAATAATACATTGGAGTAACTGAAATAACACGTTGGAGTAGAGGCTTTAGCCGGTAGGTATGCCCCAATATTTAATATGGTTTACCCACCGGCTAAAGCCTCTACTCCAACGTTATGTCCCCCACCGGCTAAAGCCTCTACTCCAACGTTATGCCCAAAATATCGGTGTTACGTTCCAAAATATGGACTCAGGGCAATTACCATAGAAGAAATGGTGTTGCACACGTGGTAAAGAATATTCTAAAATAAATAGTTAGAAAGTTTGATGACAATAACCATACTTACATTCGTTTGATTCACACAAGAGGAAACTTACATGAAAAAACTGACCTTAATCTTCTGTCTAGCCGTTTTTGGTCTTTGGTTTAACCCGTTGTACGCCAGTTGTACCAAGGAAGAAATCATGAGATTGTTGGACCGCGGTTTTGACAAAACGCAAATTGAGAAAATTTGCAGTGCCGATAACGGTGAGAAATCACGCCCTAAAAGTGACTCTGGTAGCCAGGGCAACGCTTCTGCCAAACTCCAAGTGGCATTCAAGGACCACATCATCGATTACAAAGGTGTCTTTGAATACGACGGGGAAACTGCCAAACTGCGGGTGAAATTGTACGACCAGGAAACCTCTCGTCTCATCAAGGAGGAAACTCGTGACCTAGAGTTAGTCTTTTCGGAACACGGAAAAGGCTTTCGGACTCGTTTTTTCATTCCCTTCGATAGTACCACACCGAACCCTCATTATCACGAAGTCATCTTGATTTTCGAGAAAAACGAGGATGGTTCGATTGCTTTGCAAAACTGCAATCAGGACGATTGCTACCCTGGCGAAGTGAAAATTCTCAAGGATTCTTCTTCTTCTCGTGATTCCAATGCTAACCAACCCACTTTAAGTGGGGCGTTTCGGTTGGAATATACGGCAGGTACTTATGTACATCAAGCCCTGCTAATTATGACCGGGTCATCTGGAAAAATGAGGGTGCAATTTTTTGACCCAGAAACCGAACGAACCGAATTGGTGGAAATGAACATGCAGTTCAAACGCACTCTCAAGGGTGACATTATTGAGGGTTCTGAACCTACGGATGTGAAAAAGGGGAAGAAGCACCCGACCTATGCTGCCGACAACTTTGAGTTCAAACGCTACCCAAATGGGGAACTGAAAGTGTTCAATGTCGATGACAATCAGGTGGCGGTGGAAGTCGATTTGCAACCCATCGAAACGAAACAGGAATTTAAGGAAGCCTTGAAAAAATTTCAATGGAAACTGGCAGCTATTCCGGAATTTGAGGAACCGTTGCGTTAAGTTTTGATTTGAAAGGTCACTTCACAGAAACTAAGTTTCGGAAAGCAAACTTAGTTTCTATTAGTTTCTAAGTGATTGCACCCCTTCACGGAACACTCTTCCGCACACCTTCTTCTGCCAATAAACATATTATGCCAACTCTACCTGAAGAAACCGCAAACCGTCGCACGTTTGCTATTATTTCTCACCCTGACGCCGGGAAAACCACGGTCACCGAAAAACTGTTATTGTTTGGCGGCGCCATCCAACTGGCAGGCACTGTCAAAGGTCGTAAAGCTTCTCGTCATGCCACCTCCGACTGGATGGAATTGGAAAAACAACGTGGCATTTCCGTTACCACTTCCGTCATGCAATTTCCCTATCATGGCATCGTTGTCAACTTATTGGATACCCCAGGCCATGAGGACTTTTCGGAAGACACTTATCGCACTTTGACTGCCGTCGATTCAGCCTTAATGGTCATTGATGCGGCCAAAGGGGTGGAGGAACGTACTATTAAACTTCTCGATGTGTGCCGGCTACGCAACACACCTATTTTGACCTTTATCAATAAACTCGATAGAGATAGTCGTCCTCCCATTGAACTCATGGATGAAGTGGAAAAAATCCTGAAAATCCGCTGTTCCCCTATCACTTGGCCCATTGGAATGGGTAAGCATTTTAAAGGCATTTATCATTTTCTCAATGACACGGTGACTCTGTTTGAACCTGGTAAAAATGCAGTGGTCACAGAAGGTCGACAATATTCTTTAAGCGACCCCGAACTCGTTGCTGAAATCGGTCAAAATGATATTGATAGCCTCACCGAAGAACTGGAACTGGTTTTGGGTGCCAGCCATACGTTTGATTTAAAACAATTTTTAGCCGGTACCCTGACGCCTGTTTTTTTTGGTTCAGCCTTGAACAACTTTGGTATCAAAGTCCTCCTAGACAGTTTCATTCACTATGCGCCTCCTCCGCAACCGCGTCCTACAATGACTCGTCAGGTGGAGGCAACGGAAGATAAATTTTCGGGTTTCGTCTTTAAGATTCAAGCGAATATGGATCCGGCCCACCGGGACCGGATTGCTTTTTTGAGAATTTGTTCGGGTCAATATCGTAAAGGCATGAAATTATACCAAGTGCGTATCAATCGAGAAGTCCAGATTTCTAATGCCCTGACTTTCATGGCAGGCGAACGTGAACATGTGGAAGAGGCCTGGCCTGGTGACATTATTGGCCTCCACAATCACGGCACGATTGCGATTGGTGACACTTTTACGGAAGGAGAGAATTTGAAATTTACTGGCATTCCCCATTTCGCCCCCGAAATGTTCCGCCGGGCCCGACTACGTGACCCATTACGAATGAAAGCCTTGTTAAAAGGTCTCCTCCAGTTGAGTGAAGAAGGCGCCACTCAATTGTTTCGTCCAGTCAATAATAACGACCTAATCTTAGGGGCAGTAGGTCCGTTACAATTTGATGTCGTCACCTGGCGACTGCAAAATGAATACGGTGTAGAGTGCGCGTTTGAACCCGTTCAAGTACAACTAGCCCGTTGGATTCATTGTGACGACGCCAAAATGTTAGAAGAATTTAAACGCAAAGCTACCACCAATCTGGCTTTAGATGGTGCTGACAATCTCACCTATTTGGCCCCCACCAAAGTCAATCTTTCTTTGATGGTTGAACGGTGGTCGGAGATTCAATTTTTTGCGACGCGGGAACATTAGTGAAACCTTGTTGGACTAGAGGCTTCAGCCGGACTGGACTAGAGGCTTCAGCCGGGAAACTCCTATCATCCGATCCGGCTGAAGCCTCTAGTCCAGCCCGTGTTTAGAAATATTTGGCATCTGCTATCCGTTATCCACTATCCACTATCCACTATCCACTAATAAAAATGAGTTGGTTTGAAAAACTTCTCCCGTCTCGCATCCGCACGGACGGCAAAAAAACTAAACATACAGTCCCCGAAGGTCTGTGGAACAAATGCCCGGTTTGTCAAACGGTCCTCTATCGTGCTGAATTGGAAAGAAATTTTCAAGTGTGTCCGAAATGTAGTCACCACCTTCGATTAAGTGCCAGACAACGTTTAGAATCGTTCCTTGACCCTGAACCACGTGAAGAACTTGGAATTAACCTTGCCCCTCAAGACCGTTTGAAATTTCGAGACAGTAAAAAATATAAAGATCGTCTCCTCCATGCGCAAAAAGCAACAGGTGAAAAAGATGCGCTGGTTGCCTTCAAGGGACAGGTATTAGGTCTTCCGTTGGTAGCTTGTGCTTTTGAATTTGAATTTATGGGTGGGTCGATGGGCGCCGTGGTTGGCGAACGTTTTGTACGTGCCACGAACACGGCCATCGACCATCATCTCCCCCTGGTTTGCTTCACCGCCAGCGGTGGGGCTAGAATGCAAGAAGCCCTCTTAGCTTTGATGCAGATGGCCAAAACCAGTGCCGCTTTGAATCGTCTGAATCAACACCGCTTGCCGTTCATTTCAGTGTTGACGGATCCGACGATGGGTGGCGTCTCTGCCAGTCTCGCTATGTTGGGGGACATTAATATTGCGGAACCTAACGCTTTGATTGGTTTTGCAGGTCCTCGAGTGATTGAACAGACGGTTCGCGAAACTCTTCCCGAAGGTTTTCAACGGAGTGAATTTTTACTCAAACACGGTGTTGTCGACATAATTGTAGATCGTCGGGAGATGCGGCAAAAAATGGTTTCTTTACTCACAATATTGACTCGTCAACCACCTCCTGAAAACTTGGGTTTGAGTCGGTTGACGCATCAGGTGACGGCGGAAAATAACCAATAGGATGACACCAGCGCGGGACTAGAGGCTTTAACCACAATGCCATTAGGTTGAGGAACATTCATTCAATGTAGGGTAGATTAAGCGATAGCGTATTCACCCAAGATTCGAACACTTCCAAGATTTCCCGTTTGAATGGGTAGTTAGGCAACGTTGAACCCGTCATCCATTCTATAACCATAGAAATTTAATAGTTACATGATGATTTGCATCGCAATTTGCATCTTAAATTGCGTTAAATTAACAATTTGCTATTCAAATTTCAATAAATCGTCTTTTGGTATTCAGTCATTAATTCTTTCGAATCAAATATATAATTAAAAAACCAGGTTTGGCACGATTTATTCATATTTTTATGGTATGACTCAAATATAGTCCGGTTGGACAAGCGGATATTTTCATCAACCTGAAAATGTCACTTTGACAGCTACTGAGTCTAAATAGCTTTGTTAAGTGTTTTAAAAATCACAAGAATGAGGGAGACATATTATGAAAACCTTGTGCTTAAAAGTCGCAACGTTGACCGTTGCAATTGGTTTGGCAATCACTTCGCCGGTTCAAGCCGGTGTTGGAGATGGAATGATTGGCTTTTGGTCATTCAATGATAACCCACCCCCGGCCCTTCCTACCATCGCGGATCCCTTCGCAGATAAGTCGGGGAAGGGGAACAACGGCATAGCCACAGAGGTGGACCGTTGGGAAATGGGTGTTGGGATGGGAGGATGGTGGGGCTGGCTGGATTGGTGGCAAGCCAAACGTAGTTTGGTGGCTAATTTCAACGGCGCTAGCAGTGTTGTCGTTGTGAATGAAAATCCCACCTTAGCTAGTTCTATCGCATTGCGGTTAAACTCGGGTTCTTTTACGGTGGCCGCGTGGGTTAACTTGGGATGGCAACCTACAAATGGTGAACATCCTATCGTTACCAAACCAGGCTGGCGTCTGTCAGAAATGACGACCACTCGCACCGAGTTGTATGATTACGATGGTGATGGTGTCGAAGACCATGAGGATGTTGATAAAGATTGGATGCTGGACACGGAAGACCTGAATTATAACGGTATGCTTGACCCAGCAGAGGACAAGAATAACAATAGTATGCTGGACACGGAAGACCAGAATGGGAATGGGTGGCTTGACTCAGGGGAAGACCTCAATGGCAATGGGCTACTTGATTTTGAAGATGTGAATTACAATGGTACACTTGACCTTGCGGAGGATAAAGATGGCGACAACGTGATTGACACGGAGGATGCGAATGGCAATGGATGGATGGATGAGGATTATTGGTACACCTGGATAGAGGCCACCGCAAAATTTTGCAGTGGGACAACGTGTGTCGAAGGTGGAGTGCCTCTTTCAGGGGGGGACGAGTGGCACCATCTGATGGTTGCTTACGACAGTGTCAAGAAGATGGTAACTCTTTACGTGGATAGTAGTCCAACAGGCACCCTCACTCCATTTCCCTCGCCTGCGCCTACAGCAGGAGGGTTGTTGGTAGGTAAAGATGGAGTGGCCAATCAGTTCCTTGCAGGCCAGTTAGACGACGTGCGGATTTATAACCGGGTCTTGACGGCTGATGAAATGCGGGAACTGGCTAAAGGGTGTAAACCTGCGATTTACGATCCTAAGACTGGAAAACTCTCTATTCCATGCGTAGCAGATGCGACGTATTATCCACCTGTCATTTACAAGGTGGAAATGCAACAAGCGGTTTCTCCAGGTGGCGACATGCTTCTTCCATCTCTTGACGACCTCAGTTTTGGAATAAGTACCGCGATTCCACCCAAACTTGCTATAGCCACTCCTACCAATCCGGAACCGGCTTGGGGTGCGGGTGTGGTGGGCTACTATGTGAATGACTGGTATGGCAACAATGTCTATCAGAAGGGAGATGATACCATTTTCCTCAGTGGCTTCCTGTCTTTTCCCATGGTGGCAGTGCTTAACCCCATTGCGGCGCCAAAAACTCAATGTTATGGGGTTCGTCTGGACCAGGTATTCTATACCAACCGTTTTTTCTTGACGCAACCATGGAATGTTTGGTATAATGGTCCCGATTGTGAAAAGGCCCAGATCGGACCAGAACAAGGGCAACAGGGGGCACAAGGAATACAAGGTGCGGCAAGTGCTGGGGAAGGTCAACAACCAGCCCGGGACTATCAAATTCCTAAACCGACAGGTGTGCGGAGTAAGGAGAATGTGACCCACTTTGAAGACCTCTTCGCAAACTAGAGGTTAAACATTGAGTGGTAGTTTTCCAAACGTCTTCTTTTCAGGGAGACAGGAAGGCTATCCACTCATCTCATTAAGAAACTCTGTTTCTCATTATCGGAAACTGAGTTTCTTCTTTCGTGGGAACCTGAGTTAAACCTGACAGGTCTCGAAGACCTGTCAGGTTTGAGGAGTGATGGCCGCTATTATCACTACCCCACCTCTTATTACCCCATTCTCACCTCTCCCTAACAAACCACCGCCTCACCAATTCCACCTGAAACCGATAATAATGGTCATCCCTTTTTTCCAAAATTTCGCGTTTGATTAATCCCTGTAACGTCTCTTCGAAAGGGCTGGGAAACTGACGTTGTAACTCCTCCATACTCACCCCCGCCCCTTCTCCCCGCGCCGCTATCTGACGCAACACGTCTCGTCCATGGTCATCTGTTTGATTTATTTCAATATCCGCAAAACAGAACCCACCATAACTTAACGCTTGCGGAATAATTTTGTCCACTTCCTCTATGGTGACGTGAAAACGTTGCCGGTCCCGTTGGGCATTCTTGAACTGTATCATTTGATGACACATCAACTGCACAAAGGCCGGATGACCACGAGTGAGAGAAAAGAGGTGGTACTTCGCTTCCTGCGAATAGTGCAAAGGAAACTCTTTGATGGGCTGTTCCATCAAGGTGTGGGCTTCGCGTTCAGATAAATAACTGATATGAACCACCGATACATTGATTAAATAAGTTGCCCACTGCGCGAGTTCTTCAAAGGTTTGAGTCCCCGAAAATAGCCACCGACACCGCGGGCGATGTTGCATCAAATGCCGAAACGTACCTAAAAGCGACGGACGATGTAAACGCTTCTCTAAAAAGGCTTCTTCAAGTACCATAAACTCATCTAACGCCAGCAAGAGGAGACGATTCCCGGCCAGTTTTTCCACCGCATCTAACCATTCCTCAAAATGACTGGCTGGCTGGTCTCGCCATTCGTCTTTCGAGAACGGCGGAAAGGTGAAATCGGGTTGTTCATTATTTTTGATAGTCCAAGCCAATCCGTAGAAAAAACTCACGTCGTCAGTGGCACTTGCCAGCGGTCCTTGACAATCGATAAAGAGTAAAATAAACGGTAAGTCAGCTAAAGACCGCGGTAAATTTTTCAACAAGGAAGTCTTCCCGGTACGCCGTTGTCCATAAAGTAACAAAGGCGGAGAAGGTCGCGGTTGTAACAACTGGGCAATCTGCTTACTCAAGTCCGTCCGTCCCACAAACGTCTCATGTTGCGAATCTAGCGGCATTCCTACCAAGTAGGGATTGGGAATCTCCGGCAGTTCCTCTAGTAACTCATTGGCATACTGGTCTAGCAACTGTTGCCAAGCCACCGCAATCGCCCCAAAGTATCGTTCTTCCTCGCTACGATTCTTCATTCCCGCTAACACACCTTGTAAAAAATTGGCTACATTTTTCAACGCTTGATGTTGTTGAAATGGGTGAGAATGAGAGATAGCAGTCTCGACTTGATGACTACAGTGACGCAAATGATGTAACCAATCTCCTGTTACCCCTCTCAATTCATCGCCACCAATCAACATTTTACCATGCAGATTGGCGATGTCAAATATGGTACGACACTGAGTTAAACTACGTTTATCTAATTCTACTTGGGTCGCTAACACCGCCCACTTTTGAAAGCCGTCACGTAACTGTTTCATCACTGCCAAACCAGCTTGTGGCGACTCTTCAGATAACCAAAGTAACTGGGTTTCCAATCCCCATAACGGCAATTGTTGACGCTTATCCCAAAACGCGGAATGTCGACGCAACCATTCTTCTCCCTGTTTGGGATTCCGTTTCTGTCCCCACCAGAGAAATAAGTTCCAGGTGATTTCAAACGGATACATCAGTATCGACCACCACCATTTGAGTGTGAGTCCTGCGGTGACACAGAGGAGACCACCCATGAATAAATAACTGAGATCAGAGAGACCATGATAGAAAAATAATCCTAAATAACCTCCTAGACCACCTAATAAACCCGCGCTAAGACTTGCCCAGAGACTGTTGCTAATATGGCGTGCTAATGAATAGGGTAAGGTAAATAAAGCCACCATGACTATTGCATTGGCGGTGCCTCCTGTGATTCCAAACAAGATATATTGGATGACAGGGGTACGTATTTCAGGTAACAGATTTTGAGTTAAGCTAATCAAGAAGGCTATCAGACTGCCAAAAAATAAACCTAAGACGAGTCCTAAGCGTAGGTCACGCAATCGAAAACCTAAGACCATTCCCATTGCCACGGCCATGGCCAAAATTTCTACACATTCTGCACAGATCTGAAGACCGGGCAAGAGTCGCAGGAGGAGGCGTCCAACGAGAATACCAATGGCTAAAACTAGCACCGTAATGATTTCTCCCACCATCACGCCGGCCCATTGCCAACGTAAGGGACGTGTTAGTGAAGTCGTCTGCCAGGGCAAGGTAGCGGTGATGTGACTGGTTAGGCCGAGAACAAATGCGGCGATAAAGAATGCTTCAATATTTTCCGTTGTGTCTGTCAATCCCATTAGCAGACCGATGCCCAAACCACCTAAGGTACCAGCCAGCATTCCGAAGGCGACGGAAATGGCTAAACTGCTAAGACTGCCTACCACCCAACAGATTAGGGTGCCATACGTGATGCCTAACCAGATTGAGGCGGAGGTTTTGCCACTGATCAGAAGTAGGAAGCCAATCAATATAGCTATCCAGAGAGGTTGCACAAAGAAAATTAAGGTTTGTAACTGTAACCATTCTGGACGACGCCATTGGTCAGGTTGCAAATCGGCAAAGGCAAAGTGGGGTGGTAAATGGGGATCCACACGGGCGAGGTAGTCGGTCCATTGGGTGGGGTAGAGGAGGAGCCAAATGAATAGTTGGCCGGTAGCGATAAAGGGGTTGGCGGAGAGTTGGGGAGGGGAAGACATAAGGGAGTTGTTAAGTTTTCAAAGTTATTAAGAGGGTGCGGGACAAAAGGCTTTTTTCGGTGTTGGAGTGGAGGCTTTAGCCGGTGGCTTTGTTGGAGTGGAGGCTTTAGCCAGTCGGCGGTGGGCGTCCCCCCACTCTTGAGACACGGAGTCTGCCTACCGCCGGCCGGCTAAAGCCTCCACTCCACCGGAGTCTTAATTCCTTCATCACACTTCTCACCGTTTCAATAAATAGCCAAACGGTTCCACATTTTTCAACCCTACTTCTTTCCAAAAATCCCCCTCCGGGCAATTGATTCGTGCCTGACATAAAATCTGTAACAACACCGGCCAGCCTCGACTTGCCGTTATCATCCATTGCTGTTCTTCAAGCGTCAGAGGTATCGGCGAATGTTGAAAAAAATCACTCGCTTCGGCTTTGGTAAATGGATCTAACCAGAAGATATTGAAGATATTGAAAAACGGTGAAGAAGGATAGTCGCTTTGGATAATCCGAGTATCCTTGGCCGTCACCACAAATCGTAATTTGGCTGGTGTCTCTTGTGCTAAAGAACGTAGTTGGTGCCAAAATCGGGTATTAAATTCTGGGGCGTTGAGTCCTTTTTCAATATCATCGAGAAACACAACCGTGACTTTCTTTTGTTTTCGGAGAATATCATAAACCGAAAAGAGTAAGTCTGATGCCTCCCAATTCTTTACCCAGTCTATCTGTTTTTCTTGACCAATTCCTTTCAATACCATTAGTAAAAAATCCGCAGGACCGCGTATTTTTCCCACTTCACCCAATTTAATTAAGACCCGTTGAAAATGCGTGGGCAACCAACCCGCTGGCCAACCTGGATTCGGTTGGTTTTTCCGCAATTCGGTAGCGGGGGTATGAACAATGGTATTTAGATAGTTTAACAAAGAGGTTTTACCAGTGCCACTGGGACCTAGAATGGCGACATTTTGTATCATTCTCTCGTTTTGCCAGGCGTTGTAAAGATGTTTGAGAACCGTTTCGCGTCCAAAAAATTGACAAGGGGAAGTCATCGAAATGCCTATGACAGGCAAGTATGGAGGACAGGGTGGTTTGGCTTCGCCATAGCCTGCGGCTCCGCTAAAACCTTTGGCCTCTTCTGGTGTCAATCTCAGAATGTCGATCATCTTTCTCACGTTTTCACAACTGGGGCGAGTCACATTATTTCGCCAACGCCAAACTGTCATTCGGCCCACGTCAATTAATCTAGTCAGTTTGTTATCGGTCAAGAAAATTCTTTTCATGTAGGAGTCAAGCTGGTCACCGAAATTGTTCATATTTCAATATTTCCTCCGTTTCTCAGTAAATTGTAACACCTGTAACATCCTCCCCCACCTCCCTGTTACACCTCCTTGTAACTAACCGCGAGTCCTGCTTTTTTGAAAACGCCCCCTATATAAGGGACTTGGTTCATTTTAAAGACAGTAGAGTTTGACTTATCTGATAAATCTATTATCAGGGTGCCTCTGTCTTTAATCAAGATGACTAACAGAATTTTTTAAAAAAACCACCGAGTTTTCCAATTTGAGTAGGAGATTATTGCTATGAATACGTCAACCACATGTTCCTCTAAAACATTTCAGGCTACCGGCGTGATTTATCAAACGTTGGAACAGTTGTCGAATAACACTCACGCGGTCTTCGTCAGTTACAACGAACTAGCTAAACGCAGCGGTTATTCCCGTACCTGTGTGATTTCTGCGGTGAAGCGACTGATTTTGCAACATCGTATCTTTAAGCAAAGCGAGTGCGATGTGGAGAAAGGGTATCTCCGTAATTTCTATGTGCTGGCGGCTTAATAGAGTGGATTTCCAGGAGTCCAAAACGTAGCTTTGAGAAAAATGGGTTCAAAGCTACGCTTTGGACCTCTGTTTGAGATATTTGGGACGTTTGGGATGTTTCCTATTTTTTGGGAGGCGCCGCATTGATAAATTTAGGTAACGCTTTGTCAAGATAAGCTTTAATATCCGTGAGGGCGTCTTGAGTGGCCTTATTCAAAATCTTTTGAAATCGTTTCTCAATAATCTCTTCAAGTTGTTGTTGGAGGATGTTCATTTGAACGTCACTCAGCAGTATGGAAGAGGTGGATTTAACAGGGAGGGCCTTGCCTGGCACAACGATGTCTTTTAAGACGGGGACCTCAAATTTTTTAGCTGGTGGTTTAGATTTTTCAGTCGTCATGATGTTCTCTGTGTTCTTCCTTACCCGTTTGAACTTGACGCTTAACGGGAAATGTCGTGGGTTTTTAGTTCAAAACCATGGTCTCTATAAAAACTGTAACGTTGTCGTCCCGCTTGACGGGCGATGGGGGTGTCCATAACAATTTCTGCGATGCGTTGAAATTGATGCACAACAGATTCGGGTACGGTGTCCGTGAGGTTGATTAACACGGGGAGATTGGGACAGACTTGTTGGGGGTCATAACCAATCCGGATGGGGGCGATTGAGGATGGTTCATCTGGGTAAAGGTCATGGGGTAAAAACCGTTCCGTTTGAAAGGTCCAAAGAAAATCATCTAGTCGTTTCGCTTGCACGATAGACATAGTATGAATATAAATCTGGTAACCTTGATGCCAAACTTTGTCGGCGAGTTGACAGGCAAAACGGTCTCGGTCAGTATTGATTTGGGTGTGATGAAGGATATAAAAGTTAACTTGGGGCATGGTGTTTTAAAAAAAGTCATCTTTTGCCGGGAGTCCAAAGCGTGGCTTTGTCCGTAACCTGGCATAGTAGTATTCCTATAAATTTGTACGATTCCCTCTGGAACGCAATAAAAATTATTGCGCCATGGTTCACAATCCCATTCGCAATAATTCTTATTGCGTTCCAGAGGGAATGGTATCGTTGTTACAGGTATTTTACATTACCTTTGGCCAGGGTAGGAGGATTCATTTTCTTCTTCTCTCTCTCTCTCTTCTTCTCTGTCTTCTTCTCTCTCTTCGATTCTCTCTTCTACTTCTTCCTCTTGTCTTTCGTCATCTGACGTTTCAAAAGAAGAAGAGGCTTCCATAGAGGTGGCGGTTGGTGAAGAAGCAGGCGCGGTTGCCATGACCGTTTGATCACGACTGCGGTCAATCAGATATTGGGTCAATAAGGGCACAGGGCGGCCCGTGGCACCCTTTTCTTTACCTGTCAAGTAAGCGGTGGCAGCAATATCTAAATGGGCCCAGTGGAATTTTTTGGCAAAGCGAGAGAGGAAGCAGGCACCTTGGATGGCACCAGCGTCACGGTCAGGTCCCACGTTGGCCATATCGGCAAAACGACTATCCAATTGTTCTTGGTAGTCATCCCATAAAGGTAATTCCCACGCCCGGTCACCGCTTTGACGACCAGCGTTGAGGAGATCATTAGTTAATGGATTATGGTTACTCATCAAACCATGGGCATGTTTGCCCAACGCAATTTGACATGCCCCTGTGAGGGTGGCAACATCAATCACCACGTCAGGTTTATAACGTTCTGCATACGTGAGGGCATCGGCCAAAATCAGACGGCCTTCGGCGTCGGTGTTGAGAATCTCTACCGTTTGCCCAGACAGAGAGATGATAATATCCCCTGGTTTCGTCGCTTTCCCACTGGGGAGGTTTTCGACCGCAGGAATGATGACGACAATGTTCAGTGGCAGTTGGAGTTCCACCGCGGCAGATAGGGTGCCAAGTACGGCGGCGGCCCCGGCCATGTCAAATTTCATTTCGTCCATGTCTTTGGCAGCTTTGATGGAAATGCCACCAGCGTCGAAGGTGACACCTTTGCCAATGAGGACGATAGGGTTGTCATGTTTGCGTCCAGCGCGGTATTCTAGGGTGATGAGACGGGGAGGTTGTTCACTCCCTTTGGCAACGGCAAGAATGGTATTGAAGCCTTGTTTTTCCAGATGACTTTCATTGAGAACTTTACACGTCAGTTTTTCATGGAGGTTGCACAAAGCTTTGGCTTGGTCAGCTAAATACGAAGGGGTGCAAATATTCCCTGGCAAGTTCGCCAAATCTTTGGCCAATTTGATACCTGTGGTAATTGCTTGCGCTTCACGACTGGCTTGTTCAGCCATCGGCAGTTCACGCCGGGAGGCGACGCTAAAGACGATTTTGCGTAAGGGGCGGCGGGCGATGTCTTTTTTACTTTTGAGTTGGTCAAAAGAATATAGAGTAGCTTGGGCCGTTTCAATGGCTTGCCGAATGCGCCAGGCCGTGTCACGGCCACGCACATTGACTTCGGTGAGATAGCAAACCGCCTCCATGGACCCTGTGTCATGGAGAGTACGAATGGCTTGCGAAATCACTTTGCGATATTGGCTATCGCCCAGATCGCGTTCGCGTCCGCAACCGACTAGCAGAACACGGTCTGCAAGGGTGCCTGGGACATTGTGCAACAAGAGAGTTTGACCAACCTTGCCTTCGATGTCGCCGCGGCGTAAAATAGTAGAAAGATAACCTTGACCAATTTCGTCAATTTGGCGGGCCACTTCAGACAGGCGCCGCGGTTCATAAACGCCTACGACGACGCAGGCGGTACGTTGTTTTTCCGGATGACCACTTTTTATGTTAAATTCCATGTTAATTCCAGAGATTGTTTGTTAATGAATAATGAACAATGAATAATGAATAATGTCAGGGTGGACTAGAGGCTTTAGCCGCACTGCCATTTAAGTTAAGGTACGGTGGAGTGGAGGCTAACGCCTGCCTTCGGTAGGCGCCCCGCAATTTGAGTGGGGGGGTGATGCCTACCGCCAGCCGGCTAAAGCCTCCACTCCACCGGTGTCTTAGATTTCTCTACTCCACCCTGACATTATCCATTATCCATTATCCATTATCCATTATTACATGATTATCACTCGTTATGTCTTTCGTGAAATAGTATATACCTTATTGGCATTGACTGCATTATTGTTACTCATTTATGTCAGTCACCGGTTTATGGTGTATTTGGTGCAGGCTTCGGTAGGTGCCTTGCCTGCGGAGTTTATTTTTCAATTGTTGGGGCTGAAATTATTAAGTGATTTGATGTTGATTTTGCCCTTGGGTTTTTTTTTAGCAATCTTGTTGGCCTTGGGAAGATTGTATAAGGATAATGAAATCACGGCGATGGCCGCTTGTGGTATTCCGGTGCCATTTGCTAATATTGTGATATTAGGGATGATGTTTGCCTGTTTGATAGGTACATTATCCACTATTCTAGCACCTTGGGCCCAAAGTCAAAAGGAGGTGTTACAAACCAAATTGAGTAGTCTAGCAGAAGTGGGGGGGATTGCGGCAGGACGCTTTAAGGAATTTAATCATGGGAATGGAATTTTTTATGTCCAAGAAGTGCTTGAAGATGAGATTCAGACAATGCGTAACTTGTTTATCCAAGTGAATTTGCCAGATAAGCGAGTTATCATGGTGGCAGAGACCGGTCATCAAGAAGCGCAAGGGGAGGAATTGTTTATGGTGTTAAAGAATGGACACCGTTATGAAAGTAAGCCTGGCAGTCTTGGGTTTGTGATCACGAATTTTGTTGAACATCGCATTAAGGTGCCTAAACGCCTAGACACACCGCAGGATGAAAATCGGGCCGCGATTCCAACGGGTTTATTATGGGGTCAAAAAGGGACTGTTTATCAAGCCGAGTTGCAATGGCGGTTGTCTTTGCCGATCACTGTGATTTTATTGGCAGCGTTGGCGGTGCCGTTGTCTCACACGACCCCGCGTCAAGGACAATATGCGAAATTATTTGTCGGCATTTTGATTTATTTGATTTATACAAATACCTTGAATATTGCCAAGAAGTGGGTAGAACGGGGTGATATTTCGCCAGGCTTGGGACTCTGGTGGGTACATTTAAGTTTGATATTTATCATTGTGGGACTGTTTTATTGGCCACGGTGGAAGGAATTTGTGATGACAAAAAAATGGTAGTGATGCCATCTGAATGAAATACTGGCGGAGGACTAGAGGCTTTAGCCGCAATGCCATTAAGTTAAGGTAGGGTGGCTTAAGCGTAAGCGTATCCACCGTCACCGAGATTGGTGGATACGCTTACGCTTAATCCACCCTACATTGGCTGGATATTCCTTAACTTAATGGCATTGAGGCTTTAGCCGGCGCCCATGCCATTAAGTTAAAAAATTAAACTAGCGGTGGACTAGAGGCTTTAGCCGGTGGGGGGACCGAACATAATTCAATCGCGGGGAATAGCTTCCGGCTAAAGCCTCTAGTCCACCACCGTTGGTCACCGGCTAAAGCCTCTAGTCCACTTTCGTTTATCTCATTATTCATTACTCATTAACCCCGTTATGAAAATCCTCGACAAGTACCTAGCCACCAGTGTCTTATCTAGCATCTTAATCGTCTTAACCGTCCTCGTTGGACTCTTCGCATTTTTTGGGTTTGTAGATGAACTAGATGACATTGGTAAGCAACGTTATGGCATTTGGGAAGCCATTGAATATATCCTCTTAGAAGTCCCACGCAACATTTACGAATTGTTTCCCATTGCCGCGTTACTCGGCAGTTTATGGGGACTGGGAATGTTGGCTAATAACAGTGAATTAACCGTCATGCGGGCCGCTGGCGTGTCAATCATGCAAATTGCCCTCTCCGTGCTAAAAGTTGGAATCGTGTTACTGATGCTGGTCATGGTGATGGGAGAAACGTTAGCCCCTCTCAGTGGCCAATATGCGAAAAGTATGCGGGCTACCGCCATGTCAGACCATGAAGGTCATCAGATGGCGTTCAATAGCCGTTATGGTTTTTGGGCACGGGATGGGGATGATTTTATTAATATTCGCACGATTTACCCAGATGGTCGATTTGGAGGGATTTCGTTATATGAATTTGATAAAAACCGACAGTTAACGGCCCTGACTTATGCGAGAACCGCTTTTTATCAAGAGAGTCAATGGCGTCTTGAACAAGTGGAAACGCTGCGCATTAGTCCTTCTCAAATCACTCGTGAGTTTTTAGAAAATACCAGTTGGAATGCCATACTCAAACCCGAATTGGTAAAAATCGTGGTGATTCCACCCGATAAATTGTCCAGTTGGGGATTGTATAAGTACATTGAATATTTGAAACAGAATGGACAACGTACCGCCCAATATGAGTTGGCTTTTTGGTCACGTTTAAGTTATCCGCTAGTCAGTGTGACGATGCTATTTTTGGCCATTCCATTTGTCTTCGGTCAATTGCGTAGCGTAGCCATAGGTCAACGCATTCTAGTCGGTTCCCTAATTGGCATAGGATTCCACATGGTCAATCAAACGGTCAGTAATATTGGATTGGTTTATGATTTCAGTCCCATGTTAAGTGCTTGGATACCGCCGCTGTTGTTCTTAGGAGTGGCGGTGGGGTTGATGCGGAAGGTGTTTTAAGGGTGACTAGGAGTTCGAAGGGTAGATTTGTCAGTCAGGCACCCTACTTGTCTGAATCAGAATTTTCAGAATTAGAGAATTGACAGAATTAAATACTTCCATTCTGAAAATTCGTGTGCTGAAATAAGTAACCAAGAACCAAGTGGTTACGAAAGAAGGTCAAAAATGAGGTGCGATTCCTCCGCCACTGATGAGAGGTGGTGTGCT